>NZ_JBPZGY010000003.1:0-529295 GCF_051857535.1 Roseateles sp. DB2
GAAGTAGCCCTCTTTCTTTCGGCGCTCCATGGAGGCGTCCGAGGTTCTGTCGTCCATTCGCGTGGCGCCACGCTCGCTGACCGTCACCGTCAGGGTCTCGGCCACGATGTCGGCAGCGCTGGCAGCGTCGCTCTCCACGGGGCAGGTGCAGGTCATGTCGCCCACGGTGCGGAACCGCACGGTGGCGGTCTCGATCTGTTCACCGGCCTCGGGCGGCGTGACCTCGGTCAGCGGCACCAGCAGGCCCTTGCGGCGGATCACCTGGCGCTGGTGGGCGTAGTAGAGCTGCGGCAGGGGGATGTTCTCGCGCTGGATGTAGAGCCACACGTCCAGCTCGGTCCAGTTGCTGATGGGGAAGGCGCGGAAGTGCTCGCCCGGGCGGATGCGGGTGTTGAACAGGTTCCACAGCTCGGGGCGCTGTTCCTTGGGCTGCCACTGGCCGAAGCTGTCGCGGTGGCTGAAGATGCGCTCCTTGGCGCGCGCCTTCTCCTCGTCGCGGCGAGCCCCGCCGATCAGCACGTCGAAGCGGTGCTCCTCGATGGTCTCCAGCAGGGTCACGGTCTGGTGGCCATTGCGGGATTCCAGCGGATGCGCGAGGCGGATCGTGCCCTTCTTGATCGAGTCTTCGAGGTGCCCGACGACCAGGCGCTCGCCCATCTCCGCCACGCGGCGGTCGCGGAACTCGATCACTTCGGGGAAGTTGTGGCCGGTGTCCACGTGCACGAGCGGGAAGGGCAGCTTGCCCTTGAACTCGTTGCCGGACACGCGTTGCTTGAAGGCCTTTTCCGCGAGGCGCAGCACCACGCAGGAATCCTTGCCGCTGGAGAACAGCAGGCCCGGGCGCTCGAAGGCGGCGGCGACCTCGCGCAGGATGAAGATGGCCTCTTCTTCCAGGTGGTCCAGGTGGCGGTGGTCGACGTTGGCGACCAGGTGTTCCAGATTCACGGGGGCGTTCATGCAGTCGCTCCAGACTTCAGATCTTCATTGCTCTTGGCCTTGTGCAGGCCGCATTCCTTGGCGTCTTCACTCTCCCACCACCAGCGCCCGGCGCGGAAATCCTCGCCCACGGCGATGGCGCGGGTGCAGGGCGCGCAGCCGATGGAGGGCATGAACTGGTCATGCAGGGCGTTGTAGGGCACGCCGCGGGTTTGGATGAAATGCCAGACATCGGCCCAGCTCCAGGCGGCCAGCGGGTTGAGCTTGGTGCGGCCCTGGCCGTCCGGCTCGCTGAAGGGCACTTCGGCGCGGTTGGCGGACTGCTCGCGGCGCAGGCCGGTGATCCAGGCGCTGCGGCCGGCCAGCATGCGGGAGAGTGGCTCCAGCTTGCGAAGGCCGCAGCACTCCTTGCGCAGGGCCAGGCTCTCGTACATGGCGTTCTCGCCGCGGGTCTTCACGAACTGCACGACGGCGTCAGCCACGGGCGTGAAGACCTGCACCTCGATGCCGTACTGCGTGCGGATCTGCGGGATCAGCGCCAGCGTCTCGGCGTGCAGGCGGCCGGTGTCCAGCGTGGCGACGGCCACGGGCAGCTGCAGCTCGGCCAGCAGGGCGGTGATGACCATGTCCTCGGCGCCCAGGCTGCTGGACTGCAGCAGCTGCGCGCCGTACTGGGCGTGGGCCTCGCGCAGCAGGGCACGGGTCTCGTCCAGGCGCGCGTCGAAGCCGGCGGTGGCGCGGGCGTAGAGGCTGATGGCCGAGCTCTGCGGTGCCTTGCCCAAGGGCAGGAAAGAGACGCTGTCGGATTGGCTCATGAGGTGGCTCCTCAGGCGTGGGCTGCCAGCAGCTTGGCGAAGTGGGGGCGCGGCTCGCTCACATCGCCCTGATAGTGGCCGGGGAAGAAGCCCAGGGCGCGTTCGGCGGCTTCGCGGTTCTGGTCGCCGCGCAGCTGCACGGCGTCGAAGCCGGTGCGGGCCAGCAGGGGCAGCATGTCCACGAGCACATCGCCCACGGCGCGGATCTCGCCGCTGAATTTGTAGCGCACGCGCAGCAGGCGGGCCTGGGTGTAGGCGCGGCCATCGACCCACTTGGGGAACTGCAGCGCGATCAGCGCGAGGCGGGGCAGGTCGGCCACCAGCTCTTCTACGTCGAAGTCGTTGGCGAGCAGCACGCCCACGGGCAGGCCGGCGGGCCAGGTATCGCGCACGGCATGCCACTGCTCCAGCGTCAGCAGCAGGTGGGCGGTGGCGCTGGGGTGGGGCACGGGGCCGTCCTCGCCAGCCGCGCGATGCCATTGGTCGTGGTGGGTGTCGATGAACTTCATGACGGTCTCTCTTGCAGTCTTCAGCGCGCGGCGGTGGAGGAGCGGACGGCGTTGGCGGCGGCCTTGAAGGGCTCGATGCCGACGCGGCGCACGGTGTCGATGAAGCGCTCGGCGGCCTGGCGCTCGCGCTTGTAGGTGCTCACCACGGACTCGATGACGTCGCTGACCTCATCGGCCGCGAAGGAAGGGCCGATCACCTTGCCGGCCTGCGAGGCGCCGGAGAGCGTGGAGCCGTCCGAGCCGCCCAGGGTGATCTGGTACCACTCGGTGCCGTCCTTGTCGACGCCCAGGATGCCGATGTGGCCGCTGTGGTGGTGGCCGCAGGAGTTGATGCAGCCGCTGATGTGCAGGTCGATGTCGCCGATGTCGTAGAGCTCGTCCAGGTCCTGGAAGCGCTCGGTGATCTCGGCGGCGATGGGCAGGGAGCGGGCATTGGCCAGGGCGCAGAAGTCGCCGCCGGGGCAGGCGATCATGTCGCTGAGCAGGCCGATATTGGGCGTGGCGAAGCTGTTGTCGCGGGCGGCCTCGAACAGGGCGGGCAGCTCGCTCTCGCGCACCCAGGGCAGCAGCAGGTTCTGGTCGTGTGTCACGCGCAGCTCGCCCTGGCTGAACTGGTCGGCCAGCGCGGCGGCGGCGTCCATCTGGGCGTCTGTCACGTCGCCCGGGGCCTGGCCCACGCGCTTGAGGGACAGCGTCACGGCGCGGTAGCCGCTCAGGCGGTGGCCGTGCACATTGCGCTCCAGCCAGCGCTTGTAGGCGCCGGGCTGCACGCCCTCGAAGATGTCAAGACCTGGCACCGCGGCCACGCCGGCCGGCACCACGAAGCTGGCGGCCACGCGGTCCAGCTCGGCCTGCGGGATGATGTGCTCGTGGCCGGCCGGGTCGTCCTGCAGGATCTGCGCGAACTCGCGGTTGACGTCGTCGATGAAGGCCTGGCCCTCGGCCTTCACCAGGATCTTGATGCGGGCCTTGTAGGCGTTGTCGCGGCGGCCGTAGCGGTTGTAGACGCGCACGATGGCCTCGATGTAGACGAGGATCTGCTGCCAGGGCAGGAAGTCGTGGATCTTGGTGCCAATCACCGGCGTGCGGCCCATGCCGCCGCCCACCAGCACCTCGAAGCCGACCTCGCCGGCCTCGTTCTTCTTGAGCTGCAGGCCGATGTCATGCCAGGCGATGGCGGCACGGTCCTCGCGGGCGCCGGAGATGGCGATCTTGAACTTGCGCGGCAGGAAGGCGAACTCCGGGTGCAGGGTGCTCCACTGGCGCAGCACCTCGGCGTAGGGGCGCGGGTCGACGATCTCGTCGGGGGCCACGCCCGCGGTGGCATCGCTCGTGATGTTGCGGATGCAGTTGCCGCTGGTCTGGATGCCGTGCATGTCCACATCGGCCAGCAGGTCCATCACGTCGGCCGACTTGACCAGGGGGATCCAGTTGTACTGCAGGTTCTGGCGCGTGGTGAAGTGGCCGTAGCCGCGGTCGAACTCGCGGGCGATGCGGGCCAGCTGGCGCAGCTGGCGCGAAGACATCACGCCGTAGGGCACGGCCACGCGCAGCATGGGGGCGTGGCGCTGCACGTACCAGCCGTTCTGCAGGCGCAGGGGGCGGAATTCGTCGTCGGACAGGGTGCCGGCCAGGTTGCGCTCCAGCTGGTCGCGGAACTGCGCGGCGCGGGCGTGGACGAACTGGCGGTCGAAGTCGGTGTAGGCGTACATGTCAGTTCAACTCAGGAATTCAGTGAAGCACTTTCCAGCCGGCCATCAGCAGGGAGGCGCACAGAAGGCTGCGGATCACGCCGTCGGGCAGTCGGCGGGTGGCCTGTGCGCCCAGCCAGATGCCGGGGATGGAGCCGATCAGGAGGGAGCCAAGCAGGGCCCAGTCCACATGGCCCAGGCTGGCGTGGCCGAGACCGGCGACCAGGGTCAGAGGCACGGCATGGGCGATGTCGCTGCCCACGATGTAGCGAGCCTCAAGCCGGGGATGGATCAGCAGGATCAGGGTCGCGCCGATGGCACCGGCACCGATGGAAGAGAGGGACACCAGCACGCCCAGGATCAGGCCGCTGATCACGGTCAGCGCCGGCTTGCGGTGCTCGGGGAGGTAGCGCTCCAGGCGCAGGCCCACGGCCTGCCAGGTGGGGCGGAAGGCCACGACCAGGGCGGTCAGGAAGAGGGCGATGCCGAGGGAGAAGGTGAGGGCACTGGCCCAGCCCTTGGTGATGCCGCTGAAGTGCATCAGGGCCACGGTGGCGATGGAGGCGGGGATGCTGCCGGCCAGCAACTGGCGGACGATGTCCCAGCGCACATGGCCGTGGCGGCTGTGCGCCACGGAACCGGAGAGCTTGCTCAGCCCGGCGAACCAGAGGTCCGTGCCGATGGCCACGGCCGGATTGAGCTTGAAGACGGACAGCAGCAGGGGCGTCATCAGCGAGCCGCCGCCCACGCCGGTGATCCCGACGATGGCGCCGACGCCGAAGCCGCTGGCAATCGCTACTCCATCCACATCCGCTCCTCATGGCAGCCCCATTGGCAGCCTAGGTGGCGGACTGTAAAAGTCCTTTATATATATGAGAACTACTGAATCGTAGATTGCTTATGGTCTATTTGGAATAAAGGCTTGATAAAGCTCATGACGGCGTCAAGGCGCAACCACGGCAGCCGCCAAGCGCCTCGATAGGGCTTTGGCAAGTCAGCCGCTCAGTTCGGCGCGGAAGGCCGGAACATCTCATGGGCCAGGCCCCAGTGCTCCACAGCGGCCGTCAGCACGATCGACTCGCTGTCGTGGATCCGGGCGTCGACTTCTGCCAGCTGAACGCATAGTCGCAACACCTTCAACCGCAAGGCTGGGGCCTGGATTTCACTCATCAGATGCGCCAGGGTGCGTTCGTCCACCGGGCATACATCGGCCCACTGCAGCTCGCCGCTCGACAGCAGGTCTTCGCAGACGCTGTCCAGCAGCGCGCGCAAGGCCTGCCGGTCCAGCCCGAGCTGATCGTGCGCGCCAAGACGATCGAGCAGCTCGAGCTCGGCGTCGGCGATGTTGCCATCCGCGAGCACCGTCAGCGCGACGATGCGGGCGGCTGCCTGCGGACTGTTCACGGGATAGCTGCGCATGAGGATTCCCCTTTTGATGTCGGACGGACGCAGATCAATCGAAGATGTCGCCAAGCCAGGACTTCTTGCGGCCGCTTCGCGGGTCGCGGCCATGCTCGTAGTCGGAATCGGCGAAATGCGGCTGCGAACGTGCTGCCGTGTTCGGGGCGGCGCTCGGCGTCAGCGTCGCCGAACGCTCGATCAGCTTGTCGAGCTCGCCGCGGTCGAGCCACAGGCCTCGGCATCGCGGGCAGTAGTCGATCTCGATGCCCTGGCGCTCGCTCATCACGAGCAGGGTGTCGGGGCAGGCGGGACATTTCATGAGGTGCTCCTGCTGTGGGCTCACTCGTCCGAGCTGCCGAAGCCGAAGAGGCTCAGCAAGCTCGTGAACAGGTTGAACAGCGAGACATACAGGCCGACGGTGGCCAGCACGTAGTTGGTTTCGCCGCCATTGACGATGCGGCTGGTCTCGAACAGGATCAGCCCGGCCGACAGCAGCGCCACCATCGCGGCCACGGCCAGGCCCAGCGCCGGCAACTGCAGGAATACGGCGCCCAGGCCAGCGATCAGCGCGATCACCATGCCGGCGAACAGGAAGCCGCCCATGAAGCTGAAGTCTCGCCGGGTTGTCAGCACCCAGGCCGACAGGGTCAGGAAGGTGGCGCCCGTGGCTGCGAGCGCCATGGTCACCACCTGGGCGCCGCCAGGCAGGGCCAGTGACTTGGCCAGCACCGGCCCCAGCGAATAGCCCATGAAGCCTGTCAAGGCAAATACCGCGGGCAGCGCCCAGCCGCTGTTCTTGAACCTGTGGATCGCGACGAGCAGGCCGATGTAGCCCACGAGGGTCAACAGAATGCCTGGCGCCGGAAGCTGGAACGCCACGCTGGCCGCAGCGACGGCAGCGCTGAACAGCAGCGTCATCGACAGCAAGGCATAGGTGTTGCGAAGCACGCGGCTCGTCAGTGCGGCATCTGCGGGGGCGGAGCGGCCTGCGAGTTCCGGCGCCGGGTGCCCGGATTCCGGGCGCGCGGTCGAGGGGAGGGGGTTGAGGGTATTCATGGTGTTGGGTCCTTGGTTGCTTGAGGTCAGCGGTCGAGGCCAATGAGGCGCTGGCGCAGGCAGCGGGAGTCACTGCTGCGGCGCCACAGGCGCATGAGGAAGCGGGCGGCGCGGGCCAGCGCCTGGTCCAGCGCGGTACGCCAGTCGCTGGCCACGGAGGCAACGACCACCGATCCGGCGCCGTCGGTCCGCAGCTCCACCTGGCAGCGCTTGTCGATGCCGCCGCGCGGCCCGTTCACGTCAGACATCTGTACCTCGGCGCGCGGAACCAGCCAGCCCAGGCGCCGCAGCACGAAGCGCACACGGCGTTCGGCCAATTCGCGCAGCTCGGTGGCCTGGGGGTGGCGGGACTTGAAGAGCACTTGCATCACGGATCTCCATCGCTTGACTGACAAGCGGAATCTGGGGCTGCGGGGCTATCCGTAAAAGCAGCATTTGGAAGACGAAAATATCGGAAAACCTGAACGAGTCGGACCATTCAGGCTGCAGACTTCAGGGTTTGTCGGCCTTCACGGCCCATCGACATCCGAGGACATCCGCCATGCGCAGCTATCCCCATAACAGCCCCGAGGCTGCCGCCCGCATCGTGGCGCTGGTGCTCATCTCCGACGGGCAGGTGTGCAGTGCCGAGGTCGACATCCTCAAGCAGTTGGGCGCGGAGCGCGAACTCGGGCTGGAGCCCCATCTGCTCCCGCACATCGTGCACACGCTGTGCGAGGAACTCCTGGCCAGCGGGCCTGCGGCAGGAGCGCGCATGATCCAGGTCGACGACAGCGACCTGGCGTCACTGATGGCCGAGATATCGGATCCGCTGCTGCAGAGAAAGGTCCTGCGCCTGTCCTTGGCCGCTGCACAGGCAGACGGTCAGTTGGCCGATGGCGAAACAGTTGTCCTGGACGCCGCGCGGCATCACTGGCGCTTGGTCGATGGTCAGGAACCCATCGCCACGACATCGGCGTGGCCGTACGCGAGCTGATCTGAGCCGCTCCAGCTGTGGTCAGGGACGAGCCGCGGCGAGCACCCGCGCCACCAGCGGATGATGCTGGCCACGGCGCGAGCGGATGGCGTGAATCTCCTCCCTCACGCTGTCGCTGCTGCCGAGCAGCCGAAGACCTCGCATCAGGCCGATGTCGTCGGCGCCGAGCCGGCTGACCGGGAACACGCCCAGTCCACGGGCGGCAAAGACCGCCATCAGCGCGCTGTCCTCGAACTCGCCGACGATGCGAGGCCGAAGGGCCTGCGTCTCGAACCAGTGGTCCAGTGTCTGGCGCAGGGCCGAGTGCCCCGTGGGCAGTAGCACCGGCAGCTCGTTCAGGCAGTGGGGGAAGCGGTCGCGCTCAGTCCTGCCGACCCACCGGGCAGGCCCGTACCAATCCACCGGCGAAACAACGAGCCGCTCGCTGGTCAGGCGCAGGTTCGCGTTGCGCGGCGCCGCCTGCCCGGCCAGCACCAGGTCCAGCTGATGCAGCGCCAGTTCGCTGAGCAACTGCTCGACCTCGCCCTCGTGGCAGACCAGCCGGAGCTGGGGGGTGCTCAACACCGGCTCCAGCAGCGCATGGGCCGCGAGCTTGGAGATGCCGTCGGAGAGCCCAACGGCCAGTCGGGCCACCTTGCCGTTGGCTGCTTCACGCACTTCGTCGGGGATGCCCTGGCCGAGCTGGAAGATCTCCTCGGCGCGCGCGAAGGCGGCCTGGCCTGCTTCGGTGAGCGCCACCCCGCGGCCCGCCGGCTTGAGCAACTGGTGGCCCAGTGACTTCTCCAGCTCGCGCACCTGCGCGCTGATGGTCTGCACCGCCATGTCCAGACGCTCGGCGGCACGGGCGAATCCGCCTTCCTTGGTGACGACCCAGAAATAGTGGAGATGCCGGTAGTTCAGCATGCGTCCTCCTGTGCGGAAAAACCGAAGTTTAGATGCGTGTAGAACTGGTTTGTCCGAAGCGCATGGATGCCCACACTCCTGGGCATTCGAATGCCACATGCAAGGTCCGGTCATGCACTATGCCCTCAGCTGCTTCCTCGTCGCATCGCTCATCGCGCTTTGGTCGCTGGTCGTCTGGGTGCTGCATGCCCTCGCTGCATGGACGATTTCGAACGCCGCTGCGCTCACAGGGGAGGCGACGGACGCCAGCGCCTTGCCGGACTGGCTGGAGGCCTGGGTGCCGACGGAAATCACCCAATGGCTGGGCCAGCTGCTGACTGAAGTGAGGCCGCTCGTTGACGGCCTGCTTCAGGCCGTCCCTGCCTTGGAGGGCGGCTTGACCGTGGCGGCCTGGGTGGCCTGGGGCCTCGGCACCGTGTTGCTCCTGTTGCTGGGCGCCGGTCTGCACCTGCTCATCGCACTGTGGCGTAGCCAGGGTGCTGGGGCAGGTCCCCGTGCCGGCGGCGCTCCCCAGGCGGCGAGCTGAGCGCGCCGCCCCTCTCGTCACCGTCGCAAGATCCCTCACACACGCCACCTCACCACCACCACCACCATCACCATCACCATCACCATGGACACCAGCACGCTCCTCTTCACCGTCCTGACCGCCTGCATGGTTGGGGTTACTTGGCAAGCCTGGCGCCTGGGCAATGAGAAGCGCGACGTCGTGCTACTCGGCGTCCTCAGCGGCCTGATGGGCGCGGGCACGGCCGCGACAGCCATCCTCTGAGCCCGGGGGCAGGACATGGACTTGCTGCCGCCCTGCCTCTCGGCCGACTCCATGGGCAGGCCCGCCCGGCGTCTGATGGCCTTTGTCGGCATCGTCGTCGCGGCGCTGGCAGTGGGCGGTACCTTCCTGCTGAGTCTCATCGGCGAGATCCCGGCCGTGATCTCGCTGGGCGTGACCTTGGGTCTGATCGCCGGTGGGGGGCGGGTGTCTTTGCGGAAGACGTGCGAGCAGCCGGCGGGCGAGGTGGCGGCGTGACGCCGCCCATCGTGCGCCGCCTGCGCGATGCCGCTGCGACCCTCCAGGACGAGCGCGTGTCGATGCAGGCCATGGCTCAAGCCCATGGGCCCGAGGCCCACGGTGCCTTGCTCCTGCTGCTGGCCATGCCCTGCCTGCTGCCGGTGCCCGGCGTAGCCACGGCGCTGGGCATGGGGTTGGCGGTGCTGGCCGTGGCGATGTGGCGCGGGCGCTGCGCGTCAGATCTGCCCAAGCACGTGGCAGCGCTTGAGCTGCCGCGCCATTGGGCGCAGCGGGTCCTGGTGGGGCTGGCGTCCGCCTACGCCTTGGCTGGACGCCATGCCCGAGCCCGGCTGAGCCATCTCGCATCGGCTGGCCGACGATCCGGCCTCGCCCTCGTGGTGGGGATGATGGCGGCCATCATCGTGATGCCGATCCCTTTCGGCAACGTCCTGCCCGCCATGGCGCTGTCCTTTATCGGTCTGGGGCTGGTGTTTCGCGACGGACTGGCTGTTCTCATGGGCTTGTTGGTGGCTTGCCTGGCGGGAGCGGTCACGACCGGTCTCGTGCTGCTGGCATGGGGCTGGGGCAGCGAATGGATTGCAGTCTGGGTCTGATCGGACAGAGACTGTTCGACGCGAGCGGCGATCCTGGGGGCTCCGCACGCTGCTTGAGGGCAGGGCACGGATAGAGGCATGGCACTGTTCCACCACGAGCGCCGGCCGCACGGCGCCTTGGGCTGCCGACCTCCTGTCGCGGTACGCCGTGAGTGGGCCGACGCTGATCACGAACGCCCCCCTGACTCACTGCCTGCGTGGCTGTACATGGCGTGCGCGTTCCCCCTCTCCCAGACCGTGCCATGAAAAAGGCGGCACACCCGCATCTCCTGCAGAGGCGCCGCCTGGCCGGCCAGGAAGCCCCGGCCCTCAGCTCATCTCGCTCAGTACTTGGTGCTCAGGCTCAAGCCGCTGAACGCCGTCTTGCCCGACACCGTCAGGTAGATGTAGCCCGGCGTGTACACCGGCACCACCACGGTCTCCGCGTTGCCGCTGTTGGTGGAGCGATAGTTGTGCGAGGTCGGCGAGGCCCAGCCCTGGGTGTTGACGTAGAGGTCGGCGTTGCCGCTGCCACCACTGGTGCTGATGCTCAGCTGCACATTGGGCTTGTCCACGTAGATGAAGTAGTACAGCAGATCACCCGCAGCGCCAGCCAGACCGGTGCGGATGCAGCCGTTGCTCATGCTGTCCGTGCGCGTGGGGCAGGTGGACGGCACGGTGCCGGAGACCGACACGGACTTGGAGGTCGTGGTGCTGAGACCGCTGTTGTCCGTCACCTTGAGCTTCACCGTGTAGGTTCCACCTGCGGCGTAGGTCTTGGCGGGGTTGGCGTAGGTCGAGGTGCTGCCGTCACCGAAGTCCCACAGGCGGCTGGCGATGGTGCCGTCAGCGTCGGTGGAGGTGTCGGTGAAGTAGGCGGTGAGACCCGTGGTGCCGACGGAGAACGCGGCGACCGGCGGTTGCGAAGTCGGGTTGGAGACGCTCACCACCTGGGTCGTCGTGGTGCTCAGCTTGCTGTTGTCCGTCACCGTCAGCTTGACCGTGTAGTTGCCGGGGGCGGCGTAGGTCTTGCTGGGGTTGGCGGCGGTGGAGCTGCTGCCGTCACCGAAGCTCCAGAGGCGGCTGGCGATGGTGCCGTCGGCGTCCGTCGAGGTGTCGGTGAAGCCCACGGTCAGGCCGGAGACACTGGTCTTGAACGAGGCCATCGGCGCCTGCGGGGTCGGGGAGCTGCCGCAGTTCACGCCCGTGGTGGCCACGCTGCCCAGCCAGGTGCGGAACTCGCTGTCGTAGCGGGTGCCGATGGTGCTCTTCAGCAGCTTGCGTGCGCCGGTCCAGTCGCCCTTGCGGTACAGGCCCAGCAGGGTGGTGACGTCCGCACGGTGCTTCTCCAGCATGAAGCTGACGGCGAGGTAGCCCCAGTTGTAGACGCGGGTCTGGTCGGCGTTGTCGTAGGTGGTGTCGAACAGCGTGCTCAGGGCGTAGCGGTAGGTGCCGGCCTCTGTGAGGGCATTGCTGTAGCGCACATTGCGATAGCAGTAGGACACGTGCTCGGCCAGGCCCTCCACCCACCAGACGGTGGGCGTGGTCATGTTGGCGCTGAAGTCTCCGTACATGTCGAAGCGACCATCGAGGTAATGGGTGTACTCGTGGTTGAGGTTCCAGACCTCGAAGTTCGGCTTCACCCACTCGGCTTCATAGGCGTAGAAGCGCGGCACGTTGCCGGCCTGCGCAGGATTGCCCTCCATGTACATGCCGCCGTTGTTGGTGTCGATACCGAAGAGCGGGCCGGCGTAATCCTGGTAGTCGTGGCTGCTGTCGAAGATCACCAGTTCGAGGCTGGTGTTGTTGTCGTTGGCGACAGGGGTGCGGTTGGTCTGCAGCTTGTTGTGGAAGTAGGCCTCCTCGTTGATCACCGAGGTGCAGGTGGCGTTCAACTCGGCAGCGCTCATGGACTGGGCGCGCAGCGTCAGGCTGGGGCTGCAGACCTGCTTCAGGGGCAGCACGGCGGCTTCGGCTCGGGGTTTCCAGTTGCAGCTGCCGTAGGTGTTGCACTGGCCAGCGTCGTAGTAGTCCGTCATATCGGCCAGGCCGATCCAGATGGCCTGGCTGGGCGTGCCCAGGCCGCTGCGGTTCATCAGCGCCTGGACCTGCGAGCGGGTGGTCGAGATGATGGTCGGGTACTGCAGGAAGCGCGACAGCTCACGGGCGGCATTGCTGACCAGGTAGCTCTCGGTGGTGCCGATCAGGTTCCAGTTGCGGTTGGTGAAGTCGTTGACCGCGTACTGCAGCGTCAGGTCGGACTTCACCAGGGCCTGGTAGTCGGCGTTCTGGTGGCCGCGCCACAGCACGGTGAAGGTGTTGTTGACGGCCACCTTCATGTAGTAGGAGCTGTTCCAACTGCTGGTGTAGGAATCCAGCAGGCGCTTGACCACCCAGGCGTAGCGTGCGTTCTCGGTGGACGAATCGATCAGGGTGACCGACTCGGCCAGCACCTCGCCGTTGGCGTCGGACACGCCGAAGATGCTGCCATTGCCAAACAGGGTGTCGAGGGCGCCGCGCAGCGCAGTCTTCAGCGTGCTGCCGTAGGTGCCCACGGAGCTGCTGTCGTTGTACTGCACGTAGTAGCCGGCACGCAGGAACAGGACCAGCTGCAGCACGCCCGTGCTGTTGGTGCCGTTGTAGCCGGCGGCGTAGCTGCGCAGACCATCGGCAACGCTGCGCATCTGGGACTCGTTGAAGGCGCGCTGGGCATCGGTGCCGCGCAGGCTGAAGAGGGAGTTGACGCAGTCGGCGGTGCTGGTGCGCACCGCCTCGACCAGGGCGCTGCCGGTGCGCGTGGTGAAGAGCGTGGTATCGCAGGTGGCAGCCAGGGCGGCCTGCTTGTTCACGCTGAGCTTGCTGCGCTTGGCGTTGTCAGTGCTGGCGCGCGAACGCTCAGCGGACACTGGCGGGCGCTCCTTGGCGTCAATGGTCTTCGACTCCGTGTGGCGGTGCAGGCTGTGCTGGCGGCTGTCGGCCTGCTGGTTCTGCGGCATCGGGCCGGAGGGGAGCGAGTCTGCATGGGACAGGCTCAGGCAAAAGGACATGGCGAGGCCAAGCCCCGTCAGAGTGGGGGTTCGCATGGGAGGGTTCCGATTCAAGTTGAGGGGAGGGAGCACCCGGTCGGCCGGACCGGGAACTGCCGGCTCGCCAAGAGGCCGAGCCGTGTATCAGCAGTCCTGCGTACCACAACTATGTACATCTGCTGATGACAATATATTTGACGTACACAACAAATATTTAACAAGAGGGAATCCCTGAGGTGTTGGTGACGCTTTGTATCGGCTTGCGCCAACGCTCACTGCTTGCTTCACAGGCGCCAGCCTTGAGCCCAGACAGTCAGGCCTGGATCGCCAAGGCCCGTGACTAGACAAGCGGTTGCCGGGGTTCAGCAGCGCTGCCATGGGGCCTCTTGGGCATGATCGCAGCGGCCCCGAGGCACCGGGGCGGGCGGGCTGCGCTCATGGGAAGACCTGACCCGCCGAAAGGGATGAGGTGCTTGCGAGTGCAACTGCGTCACCGCACTTGCGAGCATGCGGAAACATCTTGAGAGCAGCCGCCTGGCACTGGCTGGGCAGCCGGGGGGATTTGCTTGGACGCCGCTGCCCGGCCTCAGCCTCCGGCCAGCGCTTCCAGGGCTTGAACCTGCTCGGCAATGCGCGCCGGCAGGGGCTGCCGATCTGACAGCATGGCCTGGATGAGGGCGCTGTTGTCCTGGATGCCAGGCTGCTCCAGCAGCGGCTGCGACAGGTCTTCGTCCCCGGTATGCAGCTCGGAGCTGCCGTCCGGTCCGAAGCGGCGCATCCAAGCCTTGCGGCGCAGATGAGCATGGGCCTCGCCTTCGCAGGCGCGCATGAGCAAGGCCTGGCCGTTGCTGTCGAGGCACAGGCGGGGCAGGGCTTCGCTCATGCTGTCCAGGTACTCGGGGTGAGTGACCGCCACCACGCGCAGGCTGCGCCCGGGCGCTGGGTCCAGCAGCTTGGCCATGATGTGGGCGCTGTTGCGCACACCCAGGCGCTGGCGCAGAGCCATCAGGGCGTCCAGGCCGGGGCACAGCAGACTCAGGGGCGCCACCGCAAGGCGGCGGGACTCCAACTGCTCCTGCAGCTGTGGTAACTGCTGCGCTGGCTCCAGGCCCAGTGCTCGGAGCAGCTCGAAGGAGTCTTCGCGGGTATCGAAATCATGCCGGCCATGGATCAGCACAGGCACGCCGCGCTGGGCCAGCAGCAGGGCCACCAGGGGCATGAGGTTGGCCAGCTTGCGGGCGCCGTTGAGCGCCGGCAACAGAACCAGGCGAGGCCCCCGGGGCACTTCGATCCGCGCGGTGCGTACCTGCAGGGCGTCGTGAAAGCCCAGCAGCTCCTCGCAACTTTCTCCCTTGATGCGCAGGGCAATCAGCAGGGCGCCCAGTTCCATGTCGGGCACCTGACCGTCCAGCATCTGGCCATACAGCGCGCAGGCCTGCTCCCGGTCCAGGCTGCGGGCGCCGCGCGAGCCGCGCCCGACTTCCTTGATCAGCGCCCCGTAGTGAACCATGGGCGTCAGGCCCGGGGCAGGGTCAGGAGATGATCCAGGGTGGCCAGCACCTCCGGGTAGCCTTGCGCGATGGAGGGGCTGGTCACCCAACGGCCATTGACGACGAGCGTGGGCACGCCATGGTTGCCCAGGGCGGGAGCCAGGCTGTTGGCCTGCTGACACTTGGACTGCACGCCAAAGGACTCCGCCATCTGCTTGAAGCGGGTGCCATCCACGCCCAGCTTGACCAGCTCTGCCGTCGCGCCCTCCAGGTTCTGGAACTTGCTCAGGTCGGCCTGCACGGCACTGAAGACCTTGGCATGCAGGGGCTCCAACTGCCCCATGGCCTCCAGGGCGTAATAGACCTTCTGCGTGACCTTGGCGATGGGGTTGATGATCAGGGGCACGCGCCTGAACTGGACCTTGGCGGGCTTGCGGCCCAGCCACTGATGCAGGTGCGGCTCGAAGGCGTGGCAATGCGGGCAGGTGTAGGAGAAGAACTCCAGGACTTCGCCGGCTGCGGCCGTGCCTGACAGCGGCGTGCCCAGTCTGAGGTATTGCTTGCCTTCGACGGGCCGCGATTGCGCCTGACCCAGCGCAGGCAGGGCGAGCGCGGACAGCCCGGCGCTGCCCTGGATGATGAATTGACGCCTTTGCATAGACCCTCTCGGTGACAGATGGCGCATTGTGCAGGAAGGCAGCCTGGCGGCCATGGGCCTGCTCATGGTCTTCAGCCGAACCTAAGAATCAAGGCGTGCTGTGCCACCGCGGGCTGAGGAGGAAGACAGGCAGAGGCTCTGAGGAGGGCTCCGGAAAGAGTCCGACACTCCCATGACTTGTCACGCAGGCGACACTGTGGCATCCGGCCCGCAAGTCCCGTCCCTTATCCTAACGACACAAGTCTGCTTCTGTGACACAACAGTTACACTGGCGCACACAGGGAGTTATCCAGTTGTATGGGGATACCTCATGAAAACCAGAGAAGTACAGATCTATACCGGTGAACAATTCACCGTTCCGCAAGGCGTGCAGCGCATCGACTCCCGCTCCACCCATGGATGGCAGTTGCGCTATGGCGGCACCAAGTTCTATTCCGACAGCAAGTTCCCCGGCGGTGCCGGGGGCGCACTGGCTGCAGCGACCAAGGAACTGCTCAAGCGCGTGGCCAAGCTGCCTGCGCCCACCCGCCTCAAGCCTGAACCCAATGCCAACAAGACCAGCGAGCTGCCGGTGGGCATTTCCGGCCCCATCGTCCGCCAGCGCCGCGGCAAGCTGAGGGATTGCAGCTTCACCGTGCTCTTGCCCCGTTATGGCGAGCCGGCTCGCCGCCGCAGCGTCTACATCGCCTCCGAGTCCACATACACCGTGGAGCGTTACATGCAGGCCCTTGAAAAGGCCGTGGTGCTACGTCAGGAGGCCGAGGACCTCTACCGTCAGGAGGCCACCAAGGCCAAGCGTCGGGAGGCGCGCGCCTTCAAGGCGACCATGGCTGCCTGAGGCAACCGGCAAGGCGAAGCGGCGTCCCCGGGGGCGACCGCTTCGTGGTGTCGAGCGCCCGGCCACGGCCTGGACGCAGCAAGCGCATCGGCCTGGGCCGACTCATGAAGAATGCAGAGCAGGGCTGCCAGCAAGGCGAGGGCCTGGATCTCCAGCACCCTCTTCAGATTGGGACTCATGCGGCACCTCCTTGCCCCCTGCCAGAACGGTGGCGGGAACGTTGCTAGAACGTCCGCCAGAACAGCGGCGGAGTCGTCGGACTCGTCGCTTCAGGCGCATCTTCGGCTGAGCCGGACGCAGTCTCTATCGCTCCGTCGGGGGGAGGCATGCCGCCCTGATGGGGGCCTGTTCACCATGTGGGCAGGCCGCCTGAAGCCCTCTCAGGCAGCCTGACGCCGCGCCTGCTCCAGGCCCAGCCCGAGTTCGCCGAACAGGTCCTTGGGGTCGCTCATGCGCGGCACCAGGCTGATTTCGCTGCCCAGTCCCAGTTCACGGGCGCAGTCGCGCAGCAGGCGCAGCATGGAGAAGTCCTCCAGGGCGAAGCCGACCGAATCGAAGACGGTGACTTCCTGGGCGTCCCGCCGTCCCGGCGCCTGGCCGGACAGCACACGCCAGAACTCCGTCACGGCGAAGTCAGCGGGCATCTGCTGGATGTCCCCTTCGATCCGCGACTGCGGCTCGAATTCCACAAAGACGCTGGCGCGCTCCAGTACGCCGCGATGCAGCTCGGTCTTGCCGGGGCAGTCTCCGCCCACGCCGTTGATGTGCATGCCGGGCTCCAGCATTTCAGGCGTGATGATGGTGGCGTTGGCCTTGTCGGCCGTGACCGTGGTGACGATGTGCGCGCCCTGAACCGCCTCGGCGGTGCTCTGGCAGGGGACCAGGCGCAGGCCCGGCACGGATTGGAGATGGCGCATCAGCTTGGCCGTGGCCGCCGGGTCGATGTCGTAGAGACGGATCTCCTCGATGCCCAGCAGGTAGTGGAAGGCCAGGGCCTGGAACTCGCCTTGCGCGCCATTGCCGATCAGGGCCATGGTCTTGGCGTCCGGACGTGCGAGCCGCTTGGCGGCCATCACCGAAGTGGCGGCGGTACGCAGGGCGGTGCTGATCGTCAGCTCGGACAGCACCTGGGGGGTGCCCGTGGCTACATCGGCAAGGGCGCCGAAGCCCATCACGGTGGACAGGCCGAAGCGGTAGTTCCGCGGGTGGCCGTTGACGTACTTGAAGGTGTAGAGCTCGTGGTCGGCGATGGGCATCAGCTCGATCACGCCATCGTCCGAATGGGTGGCCAGGCGGGGCGTCTTGTCGAAGTCCTGCCAGCGCAGGTAGTCCGATTCCAGGTAGCCCACGAGGCGCTTCAGCAGCTCAGGCAGCCCCAGTCGTTGGGTCATTGCAGCAACATCGTGCGTGCTCAGCAACATGGCCATGAGAAGTCTCCGTTGTTGTGATGGACATGATTCTTCTCAAGCTGTGCGTTAGAAAGAAGCGCAAAGGTTGTTCAAAAACTCAAGGTTCATTGCCATTTTGGCAGTCAAAATTGCCATAATGTCAAAATTCGCAGACATCAGGGGTGCCACGATGCGCTCCACCCCTGTACCTGCTGCCGGAGCTGCCCATGGATACCCTAGACCAGCAACTGCTGGCGCTGCTGCGCCAGGATGCCCGTGCCACAGTGGCGACGCTGGCCGCGAAGCTGAAGGTCTCTCGTGGCACGGTGACCAATCGCATTGCCAAGCTGGAGGACAGCGGGGTGATCGTGGGCTACACCGTCAAGCTGCGGCCCGATGTCACGCCCAATGCCATCACGGCCTGGATGAGCATCGCCGTAGAGGGCAACAAGACCCGGGAGGTGATCGCCATCCTGCTGGGTGAGCCCGGCGTGTCCGGCCTCTTCGACACCAATGGCCGCTGGGACCTGCTGGCCGAGCTGCGCGCCGCAACGCTGGGCGAGCTGGCCGAGGTGCTGGAACGGGTGCGCCTGATCAAGGGCATAGGCGCGACCGAGACCAGCATCCACCTGCAGACTTACAAGCTGTCCTGAGCTGCCCGCCGCCCGCCAGCCAGTCGGTCTGCGGCCATAGACTGGTCCGGTCATTCAATGCAGGGAGTACGCATGAAGTTGATGCGCTGGGGTGTGCCCGGGGCCGAACGCCCGGGATTGGTTGACGAAAAGGGGCTGTTGCGGGACTTGAGCGCGCACTGCCCCAGCCTGGACGGCGCAGCGCTGGCGCCGCAGGCCCTGGATCGCCTGCGCCGCCTGGCCCCGTCCAGCCTGCCACTGCTGCCGCCGCAAACGCGCCTGGGGCTGCCCTGGAGCGGCATGGGCAAGTTCCTCTGTGTGGGCCTGAACTACGCAGACCACGCCGCGGAGGCTGGCATGGCCCTGCCGGCCGAGCCGGTGCTGTTCATGAAGCCGCCGTCCTGCGCCATAGGCGCGGGCGATGCTGTATGGCTGCCGCGGGGCTCCTCCCGGACTGACTGGGAGGTGGAGCTGGGCGTCGTGATCGGTCGCCAGGCCAGCTATGTGGATGAGGCGCAGGCGCTGTCCTGCGTGGCCGGCTACTGCGTGGTCAATGACATTTCCGAACGGGAGTACCAACTGGAGCGTGGCGGTACCTGGGACAAGGGCAAGGGCTGTGACACCTTCGGCCCCGTCGGCCCCTGGCTGGTGACGGCCGACGAGGTGCCGCATCCGCAAGACCTGACCCTCTGGCTGGATCTCAACGGCCAGCCGATGCAGCGTGGCAGCACGCGCACCATGGTTTTCGGCGTGGCTCAGCTGGTGAGCTACATCAGCCGCTTCATGACCCTCTACCCGGGCGACCTGATCTCCACCGGCACGCCGCCCGGCGTGGGCATGGGCCGCAAGCCTCAGCCCGTGTACCTGAGGGAGGGGGACGAGATGCGCCTGGGCGTGCAGGGCCTGGGCGAGCAGCGGCTGAAGGTCCAGGCGAGACCTCAGTCCTGAGCGCGGCCGCGGCGCCGCCACCAGGCCAGCAAGGCGGCAGCGCTGGCGACCAGGGCGAGCACAGCGGCGGCAAGGGGGCGGTCCAGGCGGCCCAGCAAGCGCATCAGTGGATCGAGGAACAGACCCATGACCAGGGTGCTGGGTGCCATGCCTACCCAGGTTCCCAGCAGCATCTGCCAGGGCCGGATGTGGGTGGCGCCGGCCACCATGTTCACCACCGCGAAGGGCGCGACGGGGGTCAGGCGCATCAGCACCACGGCCAGCAGGCCGCGCCGCCCCAGGGCTTCGCTGAGCAGGCGCACGCGCGGACCGGCCAGGCGCAGCAGCAAGGCGTGGCCCAGGCAATGGCCGATGCGGTGGCTGATCAGGCCGGACAGCCCGGCGCTGGCAAAGCACAGCGCCATGCCCCACCATGGGCCAAAGGCTGCAATCACCAAGAGGCTCAGCAGCACCAGCGGCAAGGCCAGGCACAGCGCGCCGCTCATCAGCAGCCAGACGGCCAGAGGCCCCAGGGCGGCCGCCTGTGCACGCAGCCAGTGCAGGGCCTGGCCGTCGCGCAGCCAGGCCTGCCAGCTGTCCTGGTGCCAGGCCCAGCCCAGCAGCATCAGTCCTGCCAGCAGGGCGATCAGCAGGGCCAGGCGCCAGCCCAGTGCCGTTTCCAGGGCTGGGCGGTTCATGGCTTGGTCCGGGCTGTCATCAGCGCCTCCAGGCTGTCCGCCAGCTGATGCACATGCTCGGGCTCGAACATGGAGCCATGCAATCCGCGCACCACGACGCTGCGCAGGCGCTCGCCGAAGAGCCGCTGCCAGCCATGGAACAGCAGGCGATTCCAGCGCAGCAGCCCGGTGGTTTTGAGCAGCCAGACTGCGCAGGCACAGGCCTCGCAGCGGTGGTGGCGCAAGGCCATGACCTGGGCCACCAGGCCGGGATCGGCGAACATGGCGCCCAGGCGTCGACCGTTCATGCTGAGGTCCTGGACGTGAAGGCGCCGGACCAGCCAGCCCAGGGCGCGCCACGAGCTGGTGCCGCCCAGCACTGCGTCGGGGTGGATGCTGTCCAGCAGGATGAGGCCCTGGGGCGCCATCCCGCGGGCTTCGAGGGCCCGGCAGCAGGCGAGGGCGCTCACGCCGCCCACCGAGAAGCCAGCCAGCCAGAAGCGCCGAGGCTTGTCACTGGCAACGGCATCCGCATAGACCTCGGCCAGCGCCGCCATCTGCTGCGGTGCGTCGCGGGGAGGTTGCAGCATCAGCACGCTCAGCCGCCCCTCCAGCGCCCGGGCAAGTGCCTGCAGGCGCAGCACGTCGCCATGGCCCGACGCCGCAACGTACAGGCGTGGCGCCTGCATGTCCCGGCTCAGGGGGAGCAGCACGCCCTCGGCGGCCTGCGGTGCCGCAAGGGCAAAGGCCAGTTGCCGCACGGTGGGATGGTCCACGACCAACTGCAGCGGCAGGCGGCGTCCGAGGCGGTCTTCCATGGCGCTCAGGATGGCCAGAGCGGCCAGGGAGTCGCCGCCCAGGTCGAAGAAGTTCTGTGCCAGGCCGATGGATTCCCGCTTCAGATGCACTCGCCACAAGTCCAGCAACTCGGCCTCCATGGCGCTGGCAACGGGCGCTTCTGCCGCAACGCCGACGGCGCGTGCTGGCGGCGGCAGCGCATCGAGCATCAGCTTGCCGCTGGCGCTCAGCGGCAGCTCCGGCAGCAGGGTCAGGGAGCTGGGCACCATGTAGTCCGGCAGGCGCTGGCGCAGCAGAGCGGCCAGGCCGGGCTCTGCCTGTGCGCGCGGGCCCGCCAGCCAGGCATGCAGGCGCTGCCCCTCGCCCTGGTTTACGCATTGAACGGCCGCCTGGTGCACTCCGGGCAGCTTGAGGCAGGCCGCTTCCACATCGCCCAGGTCGATCCGGTAGCCGCGCAGTTTCAGCTGGCGGTCCCGCCGGCCGGCGAAGTGCAGGCGGCCCTGCACGTCCAGCCAGCCGCGGTCACCGCTGCGGTACATGCGCTCGCCGGGATGGAAGGGGTCGGGTAGGAAGGCGGCGGCGGTGTCCTGCTCGTCCAGGTAGCCCAGAGCCAGGGTGGGGCCGGCCAGCCAGACTTCGCCGCTGACGCCAAAGGGCTGCGGGCGCTGCCGTTCATCGAGCACGTAGATGCGGGTGTCGTCCACGGCTGGTCCCAAAGGCAGGGCCTCGGTCTCGGGCCAGGGCTCGCAGGGCCAGGCGCTGGCAAAGATGCAGGCCTCGGTGGGACCGTAGACGTTGAAGAGGGCGGCGCCTGTCTCGGCCAGGAAGCGGTTGGAGAGAGCCGGCGCCAGCACCTCGCCACCGCAGCAGGCGACGCGCAGACTGGGCACCGGGTGTCGTTGCAGACCTGCCAGCAGGCCTGCCAGGCTGGACGGCACCAGGGCGCAAAGACTGACCTGATGACGCTGCATGAAGGCCGCCAGGCGCTCGGGATGCTGGCGCCCCGGCGGCATCAGGGCCACGCTGCCGCCCTGGATGAGTGGCAGCAGCAGCTCGATCAAGGCTGGGTCGAAACTCGGCTGCACCTGCTGCACCGAGCGATCCTGCGGGCCGATCTGCCAGCGCCGGACCAGCCAGGCCAGGCGCCGGGCCAGGGCATCATGGCCCACGCGCACGGCCTTGGGCCGGCCGGTCGAGCCCGAGGTGAAGAGCAGATAGGCGGCCTCCTGCAGTACGCGCGCAGCCCCGACTCCGGCTCCTGCGACGGGAACGTCGAGCACCTCCCCCTGTGGCGAAAGGCTGATGCCGGGCAGGGGCTCCGAACACCAGCGCATCACGTCCTGCCGGCTTCCCAGCAACAGTGCCGGCGCGGCGATGTTCAGCAGCTCCAGCAAGCGCTCCTGCGGCAGCTCCGTCGACAGCGGCAGCACACAGGCGCCGCAGCGCCAGGCCGCCAGCAGGGCCGCCAGCAGGGCCGGGCTGCGGTCCAGCAGCAGGGCGAGCACCTGGCCCTGGCGAAGGCCGGCACCCTGCAATGCAGACGCCAGGGCCAGGCTGCGCTGATGCAGCTCGGCATAGCTCATGGACTGAGCCTGGTCCGGCGGATCGTCCCAGACCAGGGCCAGGGCCTCGGGATGGAGCCCGGCCTGCCGGCTGAACTGCAGCCACACCGGCTGCGCCTGCTCGGTGCTGGCCAGGTTCTTGTGCAGACCGTGGATGAGCGCCCAGGATTCCTCGTCCGGCATGAGGGCGGGGGCGTCCAGCGGGCTGTCCAGGCCTCCGGGCAGCAGCTTCATGAGATGCCAGATTCGACGCAGCAGCAGCTCGGCCTCGTCGGCCTCGAAACAGCGCTCGGACAGCTCCAGCACCAGCTCCACCTCCTCGGCGTCGCCGAACTCGCACAGAGTCAGGGCCAGGGGGTAGCGGGCTTCGTCTGCAAAGCTCTGGCGCGCCTGCTCCAGCCGGCAGGGACCGAAGCCCAGGGCGTAGCTCTGGCGTTCCAGGGACACCATCACATCCAGCAGGCTGTCGCGGCCGCTGCGCATCAGCTGGAGCCGGTGGGCGGTCTCGCTGAGCGGGTAGCGGGCGTGGCGCAGCCCTGTACGGGCCTGGTGCCGGCAGTCGGCCAGCAGGGCCCCGATGCTCATCTGCGGCTGCAGATGCAGCAGCAGAGGCTGGACGCTGACGAACATGCCCAGTGTCTGCCGCCAGCGCGCGCCGCCGCGGTTGAGGCTGGGCATGCCCACGGCCAGATGCTCGACGCCGCGACTGCGCTGCAGGTACAGGGCGATGGCGCTGAGTGCGGCGTCGAAGAGGCTGGCTTCCAGCGCCTGCAGCGCAGTCTGCAGGGGTTGCAGCTCGCGCCGCGGGATCTGCAGACGCGCGACGTGGGCGCGAGGCAGCCGGTCTGGTGCGCGCAGTGCATGGCGGGGCGGCAGGGCTGGCTCCTGCAGCGAGGGCCATTGCCCGGACCAGTAGTCGGCATCGCGCAGGCAGGCGGGACTGCCGAGGTACTCCTGACCGGAGCTGATGAAGGCCAGGTAGGCGCCGGACTCGCTTGGCACGGGGGTCAGGTCTTGCTGAAGCTGGGTGTAACGCTCGGTCCAGCGCTGCATGAAGAGCTGGGTGGACCAGCCGTCCATGACGAGGTGGTGAAAGCGGATGGACAGGCCGTGGAAGTCCTGCCCGTCCGTCAGCAGCACGCAGCGCCAGGGGGGGGCCTCGGCCAGGTCGAAGCGCTGGTGGCATTCCTGGCGCCACCAGTCCAGCATGGCCGTGCGCGCGTCCCGGCTCGGGTCCAGCGGGATGATGTCCAGCGGCGCTACCAGGGTTTGCAGCAGGCACTGAGCTCCTGCATCGGGCAGGACCTGGAGGCGCAGCGCCTCGTTCTCTTCCACCAGCTGCTGCAGGGAGCGGCGCAGCAGCGGCAGGTCCAGCGGCCCGTGCAGAAAGGCGAAGCCGCCGATGTGCAGATGGGTGCTGCCAGGCCAGGCGCGCTGGTCCAGCCAGACCTCGCGCTGGCTCAGTGACAGGGGCAGCTGCGCCTGCATGCTGCTCATCGGGCGCGACCTCCCGGGGCCAGGTCTTGCCACTTCTCCATTTCCTGGAGCGCATGGCGGTAGCCCTCGTCGGCGATCTCCTGCGCCCGGGCATAGGCCATCAGGGCATAGCGGCTGAGGTCGGGCTGCAGGTAGACGTCAGCCTGGGCGATGGTGCGGCCGCGCTGGCTGGCGCCACCGACGTGGCCGGCGGCGTAGAGGATGTCCGCGATGCCCGGGGCGGCCGGCGCACTGCGCCGGATCAGCGAGCGCAGCCGGCTGCCGGCGCTCAGGCGGTGCAACTGCGGATCTGCGCGCAGCTCGGCGCGCGCGTCGACGTCGATGGCGATGATCTGCCCGTTGCCGCGCCGCCTCTCCAGCGGCGTGCCCAGGCGCACGCGCATGGCTTGCACCGGCACGTTTTCCAGGATGGCGCCGTCCACCAGCAGGTCGCCGTCCTGCAGCACGGGCGGCAGCAGGCCTGCCGGTGAGTTGCTCGCCAGCACGGCGCGCCACAGCGGGCCGCGGTCCAGCACCGTCGTGCTGCCCCGGCTCAGGTTGCAGCTGGCAGCGAAAAAGGGGCGCCAAAGGCATTCGATCTGCTGCTCGCCGAACAGGGCCCGGAGGTCGCGCTCGATGCGCCGTCCGCCCACCAGCGACACCAGCGGCAGGGTGAGGCGCTCACCGCCGGTGGCGAAGCGGCGGGTCTGCGCCAGCACAGTGTCGATGTCATGGCCCTGGGCCAACTGGGCGCCGATCAGCGCGCCCATGCTGTTGCCGCCGATGAGGTCCACCGGCACGCCCGCCTCGCGCATTGCGCGCAGCACGCCCAGATGCGCGAAGCCGCGCGCGCCCCCGCCGCCCAGCACCAGGCCCACGGCCTGGCCCGTCAGGAAGCGGGCCAGACGGTCGACGTCCTCGCCATGGCCTTCGCGCATCGGGTAGACCCGCTCCAGCTGGCGCTCGGTCGACCAGGGCTGCGGCGCCTCGGCGTCGCGCGCTGCGCCCGGGTGCAGCAGGGCCAGATGCTGCCGCTTGAGGGACCAGCCAGTCTCGCGCTGCAGCTGACGCTCGATCTCGCTGAGCCCCGTGCAGCTGCCGGCGCGGGCCACCAGCACCATTTGGTCGGCGTGGCGAAAAGCGTAGCGCGTCCAGGCGCTGGCCGTGGGATCGGCCTCGTAGACCAGGTAGTCGTGGCTGTCGTCCAGCTCCGGCAGCCGCTCGCGGGGCCAGGGCTGGCCGTCCAGGCGCAGGGTCTGCTCAGGGCCGTGCTCGAGCAGGTGGCCCGCGCGGCCCAGCCGCCCCAGGGCCTGGCTCAGCTGGCGGGCCAAGGCGGCAGCGGCCATGCAGCAGGCTTCGTCGGGAGACAGGGGAAGCACGAGAAAGGTCTGTGCCAGGCGCTGCTCACCGCCGTCGGCCTGGCTGCGCAGGCGGTCCGCCACAGTCTTGATCATCACCCGGCTCAGTTCCAGGGGATGCTGTAGCAGCAGGGCCTCGTAAGCCTGGCGGTCCAGCAGGGCGACCAGGGAATCCCGCAACGCGGTGACATGCTGGGCGCGCGCCTGCTGCAGGATCATGGCCAGCTCGCCCACGCTCTGGCCGGGATGGAACTGGTTGTAGAGCAGGAGCTCGCCGGCGGGCGTCTGGCGCCATGCACGCAGGCCGCCGCTGAGGACCACGGCCATGCTGTCCGCGGGCTCGCCCTCATGGAACAGCGGGCTGCCGCCAGGCACGGTGTGCAGGCGCATCGCGGCGGCCAGGGCCAGGCGCAGGGCATCGGACAGCGGGCCGAACACCGGGCTGCTGCGCAGCATGGCGGCGATGCGTTCCCTGACCTGTTCCGATTCGTCCACGCACGACTCCCCGGTGGGCACGCCTCGCAGGAGCAAAGGCGCTGCTGCATTGTGGCATCGCGCCCGGCAAGGGGAAGGCAAGACGTGGCCCCGGCGCCGCAGTGCAGACGGCCTCGGGGGCTTGCGCGGCCGGCTCAATAGAATGCCGCGCCATGCGATCGTCTGATTTCACGGATTTCCCCCGCCCCCACCCTCGCCGCGCCGCCCTGGCGGCCCTGCTGGCCCTGGGCCTGGCCGCCTGCGCCACCTCGCCCACCCGTAACGCCCCCACCGAGACGCCTGCGCCTCAGCCGGCGCAGCCTGTCGACCCGGTCGTGCCCCTGCCGCCGCCCAAGCCTCCCAAGCTGGGCCTGGCCCTGGGCGGCGGCGCGGCCCGCGGCTTTGCGCACATCGGCGTGATCCAGGTGCTGGAGGAGAACGGCATCAAGGTGGACCTGGTGGCCGGGACCTCGGCCGGCAGCCTGGTGGCCTCGCTCTATGCCTCGGGCAAGAACGGCAAGGAGCTGGCGCAGATGGCCGAATCCATGGACGAGGGCGCCATCACCGACTGGGCCTTCCCGACCCGCGGCCTGATACGCGGCGAGGCGCTGGCGCGCTTCGTGCGCGAGAAGACGGGCCACCGCCTCATCGAGCAGATGCCCCTGCCCCTGGGCATCGTCGCGACCGACCTCTCAGACGGCTCCCCCATCCTTTTCCGCACTGGCGACACGGGGGCCGCGGTGCGCGCCTCCAGCTCGGTGCCGGCGGTGTTCCAGCCGGTCAAGATCGGACAGCGCGAGTATGTGGACGGCGGTCTGGTGGCGCCGGTGCCGGTGCGCTTCGCCCGGCAGATGGGTGCCGAGCTGATCGTCGCCGTGGACATCTCCGAGCCGCCCGAGGCCAAGCCGCCCGGCGATGCCATGCGCATGCTGCTGCAGACCTTCTCCATCATGGGCCGCTCCATCAACAACTTCGAGCTGCGCGAGGCGGACGTCATCATCCGCCCCAAGCTGGAGGGCGTGGGCAGCGCCGATTTCTCGGCCCGCAAGCGCAGCATCCAGGCCGGGCGCGACGCCGCCCTGGCCGCGCTGCCGCAGCTGCGCCAGCGCCTGGCGGCTAAGACGCGAACAGGTAGATGAACATGGCGGCCAGCACCAGGCCCAGGCTGATGCTGTAGGCCATCATGAGGCCGAAGGCGCGGGGCAGGGTGCTCCACCAGCGCGTGCCATAGACCCGGTGCAGGGCGATCAGCGGATGCACCACCATGGCCAGGGCGCAGAACACGGCCACCGGCTCCGACTTCAGCGTCAGCAGGGCCAGCATGGCGAACCAGAAGGCGTGCTGGTGCAGGGCGAAGACCAGGTGCTCGGTGTAGCGGCGGCGCTTGTCCACGTACAGCAGCTTGAGCCACAGCGCGAAGGCCGGCAGCAGCACGAACATGGCCTGGCCCAGGTGGTCCAGGGCGCGCGAGGGGAGGTCGGCGAGCTCCTGCTGCATAGTGGCCGGATCGGCATTCAGCCGGCGCTCCATGCGCTTGCAGACCTGCTCGCTGAAGCCCTTGCAGTAGAACTTGCCCTCGTGCATGCCCGCCTGCCAGGGGCCCATGCCCAGGATCGTTGCTTCCTCGCGGTCCTTCTTGTCGATGATCAGCGGACCGCGCGGTGGCGGGGCCGGCTGCGGCTTGCTGGCGGTGCCAGGCGCCGGGTCGGAGGCTGCACGGGTCACGGCGCCGGCCGCTGCACTGGCCGCCGATGCCGCATCCTCTTCCACCGGCAGCTCCAGCTGCCCGTTCAGGCGCAGCGTCAGGAGCAGGACCACCGACATCGTCAGGTACAGGCGAAGCGGCAGCACGAAGTGCCGGCGCCGGCCGGCGAAGTACTCGAGCGTCAGCTGCCCCGGGACGAAGAGCCGCCACAGTGTGCGCCACAGGGCCCCCTCGGTGGAGAGGTAGGCGCCGCCGAACTGCTGGACGAATTCGCCCAGCGTCGGGGCCTTGACCTCGGTCTCCTGCCCGCAAGCGCCACAAAAGCGCGGACGCGGATCGGCCAGCGCGGCGCCGCAGTTGGCGCAATGGCCGGGCGCCGGCGAGGGCAGTTGGGTCAGGCGTTGCCAGAGTGACATCGGACGTGCAGGCGCAGTGGGTGGCGCGGCAGTCTAGTCGAGCGGGACCGAAAACAAAAAAAGCCCGATGCACGAGGCATCGGGCTTCAAGGGTACCTGGGTGACGCGGTCACCACGGGGTACCGAGGAGACAACTGCTCAGAATCAGGCGGCGGACGAGCGCTTGGCGCGGCTGCCTGCCTGGGAAGCCTTCACGGCGGTGTTGGTCACGGCCTGGAAGTTGGCTTCGGCCACTTCGGTCGCCTGCTTGGCGGCCTTCTGGATGTTCTCGATGGCGTTGTTGGCGGCCGCCACGGCGGACTTCACCAGGGCCACAGCGTTCTCGGTGCCGGCCGGGGCGTTCTTGGCAGCGGTGTCGACCACGGCGTTGAACTTGGTCTGCGCGTCAGCGAACTGGGCCTCGGCAACCTTGGCCACTTCGGCGTTGGTGGCGGTGGCGATGTCGTAGAGGTGGCGGCTGTAGGCGGCGGCCTTCTCGGCGCTGGGTTGCAGCAGCGAGGTCTGCAGGGCCAGCAGCTCTTGGGCGTCCTTCACGGACAGGGCGGCCTGGGTGTTCTCGGCGGCTTCGGCCAGGGTGGCCTTGGCCACTTGCAGGTTCAGCTCGACCAGCTTCTCCACGCCTTCGAAAGCCTTGTTGGTCAGGCCGAAGAGGGTGTCGATATTGGCCTTGTGGGCGGCGAAGATTTGTTCTGCAGTCAGCATGGTGCTCTCCTGAGTTTGAGCGGGAGGACCCGCGGGTGTCCTGATGGAAACTGGGTGACAGCGATAATGTTGCACTGCAACATGAATCAGATTGTGGGGGCTGCCCGCCCGCCTTGCAAGCACTTTTTGCTGCGCCGCAGCAAAATAGGGCAAATCGCGACTGACGCCACAATCAGGGCGCTGCCTTCACACGGGCGTCATGCCCGCCCCGCGCCTTCCCCACCGACGCCGTCCTTGCCCATGCAGGCCTTTCATTCCGACGCCCACGCCCTGCAGCTGCCTTCCCAGCACCGCTTCCCCCAGGCCAAATACCGCCTGCTACGGGAGCGTGTGGAGGCCGACCCCGGTGCCGTGTGGCTGTGCCCTGCGCCGGCCGCCAGCGAGGGCGAACTGGCCCTGGCCCATGAGCCGGACTACATCGCCCGGGTGCTGGACGGCCGCCTGAGCGAGGCCGAGCAGCGCGAGATCGGCTTTCCCTGGTCGCCTGCCATGCCCGTGCGGTCCCGCCACTCGGTAGGCGCCACCATTGCCGCCGCCCGCACCGCCCTGGCCGAGGGCGTGGCCATGAACCTGGCCGGCGGCACCCACCATGCCTATGCCCACAAGGGCAGCGGCTACTGCGTGTTCAATGACGTGGCCGTGGCCGCGCGCCTCATGCAGGCCGAGTGGCACGCGCGCCATCGCAGCGCCCGGCCCGGCCTGCGCGTGCTGGTGATCGACCTGGACGTGCACCAGGGCAACGGCACGGCGGCCATCTTCCGGGACGACCCCAGTGTCTTCACCCTGTCTCTGCACGGCGCGCGCAACTTTCCCTTCCGCAAGGAGGCCAGCAGCCTGGACGTGGAGCTGCCCGACGGCACCGGCGACGCGGCCTACCTGGCCGCGCTGGACGAGGCGCTGGACGAGGTCGACCGTCGCCTGCAGGCCCATCCGCCAGGCCTGGCCTTCTACCTGGCCGGCGCCGACCCGCACGAGGGCGACCGCCTGGGCCGCCTGAAGCTCACGGCCGCCGGCCTGCTCGCCCGGGACGAGCGCGTGCTGGACTGGCTGTGGCAGCGTCGCACTCCCGTGGCCCTGAACATGGCCGGCGGCTACGGTGCCGACCTGGCGGCGATGGTCGACGTGCAGTACGCGACGGTGCAGGCGGCGTCGCGCGCGTGGCAGCGCTGGCAGGGCGCTGATGGAACAATGGCCCGATGACGAACGCCCCCCAAGCCTCCGCAGCCGCCGCCCCGCGTCCCGGCCCCGAGCCCCGCAGCGCCTTCGCTCGCTTCATCCCGCTGAGCACCCGCTGGATGGACAACGACCTCTACGGCCACCTCAACAACGTCGTCTACTACAGCCTCTTCGACACCGCGGTGAACCAGTACCTGATCGAGCAGGGCGCCCTGGATCTGCATGCTGGCGAGGTGATCGGCCTGGTGGTGGAGACGCGCTGCAACTACTTCGAATCCCTGGCCTTCCCGCAGCGCGTGGAGGCTGGCCTGCGCGTGGCGCAGCGCGGCCGCTCCAGCGTGCGCTACGAGATCGGCCTGTTCGCCGAGGGCGCGCCTCTGTGCGCGGCGCGCGGCCACTTCATCCATGTCTACGTCGACCGCGAGACGCGCCGCCCCGTGCCGGCCCTGCCCGCGGCCTATCTGAACGCCCTGCAAGCCCTGGAAGGAATCCCCACGTGAGTGCCAATCCGAGCGTCTTTGATCGACCCAGCCCCGAGGCCCAGGCGGCCGTGGACGAGGCCATCCGCACCCGTCATTCCATGCGCGCCTTCCTGGACACGCCGGTCCCGCGCGAGACCCTGGAAGACATCCTGCGCGTGGCCGCCCGCGCGCCCTCGGGCACCAACACCCAGCCCTGGCAGGTGCATGTGCTCACCGGCGCGGCCCTGCAGCGCCTCAGCGACCGCATCATGGCCGTCTATGACGACCCCCAGGAGCTGGCCGCCCACCAGGAGGAATACGCCTACTACCCGCGCGAGTGGGCCTCGCCCTACATCGATCGCCGCCGCAAGGTGGGCTGGGACCTCTACGGCCTGCTCAACATCGGCAAGGGCGACAAGGCCCGCATGCACGAGCAGCACGGCCGCAACTACCGCTTCTTCGACGCGCCGGTGGGCCTGATCTTCAGCATCGACCGCGTGATGCAGCAGGGCAGCTGGCTGGACTACGGTATGTTCCTCGAGAACATCATGATCGCCGCCCGCGGCCGCGGCCTGCACACCTGCCCGCAGGCCGCCTTCACCCAGTTCCACCGCCTGATCGCCGAGGAGCTGCAGTTCGGCCCCGAGCAGATGCTGGTCTGCGGCATGGCCCTGGGCTACGCGGACCCCAAGGCCGTCGAGAACAGCCTGGTGACCGAGCGCGCCGCCCTGGACGAGTTCGTTCGCTTCCTGGACCAGTGAGGCCTGCGATGAGCCCCGCCAAGCCGGCCGTCTTCGTGGCCCGCCGCATCTTCCCGGACATCGTGGCCCGGCTGCGCGAGCATGCCGAGGTCGAGGAAACCGACAGCGACGAACCCCTGCCGCCCGAGCAACTGATCCAGCGCCTGCAGGGCAAGGCCGGGCTCTTCGCCACCGGCACCGAGCGCATCGACGCCGTGCTGCTGGACGCCTGCCCGGACCTGCGCGCCGTCTGCCTCATGACCGTGGGCTACAACAATGTGGACCTGGCCGCCTGCACGGCGCGCGGCGTGCGCGTCAGCAATGCGCCCGATGTGCTGACCGAGACCACGGCCGACTTCGGCTTCGCGCTGATGATGGCCGCCGCGCGGCGCATCAGCGAGTCCGAGCGCTACCTGCGCGAGGGCCGGTGGAAGCAGTGGCATGTGGACCTGCTCGTGGGTGCGGACGTGCATGGCAGCACCCTGGGCATCCTGGGGATGGGCCGCATCGGCCAGGCCATCGCGCGGCGCGGGGCCCTGGGTTTCGGCATGCAGGTGATCTATCACAACCGCAGCCGGCTGGCGCCCGCGCTGGAGCAGCCCCTGGGCGCGCGCTGGGTCGACAAGGAAGCGCTGCTGCGCCAGAGCGACCACCTCGTCATCGTCGTGCCCTACAGTCCCGAGGCCCACCACCTCGTCGGCGCGGCCGAGTTGGCGCTGATGAAGCCCACGGCCACGCTCACCAACGTGGCGCGCGGCGGCATCGTGGATGACGCCGCCCTGGCCGAGGCGCTGCAGGCGGGGCGCCTGGCCGGCGCGGGCCTGGATGTGTTCGAGGGCGAGCCCGCCGTGCACCCGGCCCTGCTGGCCTGCCGCAACGTGGTGCTGACGCCCCACATTGCCAGCGCCTCCATCCCCACGCGCCGAGCCATGTGCGAGTTGGCGGTGGACAACCTCATCGCAGCCCTGAGCGGCGGCGCCATGAAGACGGCGCTGAACTGAGCGGAGCCGCCGACGGCGATGTCCCTGACGGCAAGGACGTCGGCAAGACGGCAGCGGCGTCCATCGCCGGATCGGGTTATACAAGGGGCGGGGCAGCAACGCCCCGAACCCCGAACCCGAGCAAGGAGACTCCCATGATTGCCTACCTGAGCTTTGACGGCCGCTGCGACGAGGCCCTGGACTTCTACGCCGCCGCCCTGGGCGGCCGCAAGACCATGCGCTCCACCTACGGCGAGGCGCCCCCAGCGCCCGAATGTCCGCCCACGCCCGAGGAATGGAAGGACCGCATCATGCACGCCCGCATCGAGGCCCGCGGTCTCACCCTGATGGGCTCGGACATGCCTCCCGGCATGCCCTTCGAGGGCTACAAGGGCTTCAGCCTGACCGTCCCGGCCCAGGACGCGGCCGAGGGCGAACGGCTCTTCAAGGCCCTGTCCGCGGGCGGGCAGGTGACCATGCCCTTCGGCGCCACCTTCTGGTCGCCCGGTTTCGGCATGCTGACGGACCGCTTTGGCGTGCCCTGGATGGTCAACAGCGAACCGGCCGCCGCCTGATCCCTCAGCCTGCCGCTGCCTTGCGCATCACGCGCACTGGCACCGAACCGTCCAGCGCCCGGGCCCGCAGCTGGCCGCAGCCGCCGTCCACCTCCTGGCCGGCGGAGTTGCGCAGCTTGGTCAGCACGCCGCGGCGGTGCAGCTGGCGGGCGATCTCGGCGGCGCGTTCCCAGGCCGGGCGCTTGAAGGGCAGCTCGGGCACGCTGTTGTAGGGAATCATGTTGAGCACGCCGTAGCGGCCCTTGAGCAGGCGCACGATGCCGTCGAGCTCGTCCTCGCCGTCATTGACGCCCTCGATCAGGGTCCACTGGTACTGGATGGGATAGCCGCTGAGCCGCGCATAGCGCTCGCCCTCGGCCACGATCTCCTCGGGCGTGAGGCGCGGCGCGCGTGGCAGCAGCTGCTCGCGCAGGCCGGCCTTGCTGGTGTGCAGCGAGAGCGCCAGCGCCGGCTTCACCGGCCCCTGCGGCAGGCGCTCAAAGACCCGCGGGTCGCCCACGGTCGAGAACACCAGGCTCTTGTGGCCGATGTTGCCGGCGGTGCCCAGCAGCTCGATGGCCTCCATCACGTGCTCCAGGTTGTGGGCCGGCTCGCCCATGCCCATGAACACGACCTTCTTGACCGCACGTTGGCGGCGCGCCAGCACCACCTGGGCCACGATCTCGGCGCTGGTGACCTGGCGCAGCAGGCCCGAACGGCCCGTCATGCAGAACTGGCAGCCCACGGCGCAGCCCACCTGGCTGGAGACGCACAGGCCCTCGCGCGGCAGCAGCACGCTCTCGACCGTCTGACCATCGCCCAGCTCGACCAGCAGGCGCTTGGAGCCGTCCTCGGCCGGATGCTCGCTCTGCACGCGGGCCAGGGCGTCCAGCTCGGCCTCCAGCGCGGGCAGGGCCTCGCGCAGGGTCTTGGGCAGGAAGTCCTCGATGGGGCGCTTGGTGGTGGCCTGGGGCAGGGCCTGGCTCCAGAGCCGCAGCACACGGTGTTCGTGCTTGGGCAGGGCGCCGAGGGCGCGCAGGCGGTCCCGGATGTCTTGAATGCTTTGGAGGCGCGGCATGGTGAGCGGCGGATTTTACGGGGCCGGCCTGCGCCTGTTCGCACAGCACGCCGCGCACAAGACCCGTGGCGCCCGCACCGGCAGGGCGCCTGAGACAATCGGCCCATGACGTTTGCCGAACTGCTCCTGCTGGCCTGCCTGGCCCTCCTCCTTGTCCTCGTCGTGCTGGTCCTGCGCCAGCGGCAGTCCCCGGAGTCACCGCAGCTGCAGGCCCATCTCCAGTCCCTGGTGCAAGGCCAGGACGCCCAGGGCCGCCAGACTGAGCGCCTGGAGCGCGAGCTGCGTGAGGAGCTGCAGCGCGGCAGCACCGCCCTGCGCCAGGAGACCCTGGGCCAGCTGGCCCAGTTCCAGCAGGCGCTCATGGGCCAGAGCGGCGACGCCGTGCGCACCCAGAACGAGCAGATCGACAGCCTGCGCGTGCAACTGGCCAGCCTCCAGACGGCCCTGAGCCAGGGCCTGCAGGCCACCACGCAGTCGCTGGCCGCCCAGGCCCTGGCCTCGCGCGAGGCCCAGGACGCCGCCGCCCTGCGCAGCAGCCAGGCCCAGGCCGAGAGCCTGGCCCTGCTGGCCCAGGGCCTGCGCGAGCAGCTGCAGCAGCTGCAGCAGGGCAACGAGCAGCGCCTGGCCGAGCTGCGCCTGACGGTGGAGCAGCGCCTGCAGTCCATCCAGCAGGACAACGAGAAGAAGCTTGAGCAGATGCGCGCCACCGTCGACGAGAAGCTGCACGCCACGCTGGAGCAGCGTCTGGGCGAGAGCTTCAAGCAGGTGGCCGACCGCCTGGAGCAGGTCCACAAGGGCCTGGGCGAGATGCAGAACCTGGCCCGCGACGTGGGCTCGCTCAACCGCGTGCTGACCAATGTGAAGACGCGCGGCATCTTTGGCGAGGTGCAGCTTGCGGGCCTGCTGGAGCAGGTCTTCACGCCCGAGCAGTACGCCTCCAACGTGGCCACGCTGCCGGGGTCGAGTGAGCGCGTGGAGTTCGCCATCAAACTGCCAGGCCAGCGTGCGGACGGCGTGCCCCTGTGGCTGCCCATCGACGCCAAGTTCCCCCGCGAGGACTACGAGCGCCTGCTGGAGGCCCAGGACCGTGCCGATGCCGTCGGCGTCGAGCAGGCCGCCAAGGCCATCGAGACCCGGCTGCGCCTGGAGGCCCGCACCATCCGCGAGAAGTACATCGCCCCGCCACATACCACGGACTTCGGCATGCTCTTCGTGCCCACCGAAGGCCTCTATGCCGAGGCCCTGCGCCGCCCCGGCCTGGTCGAGTCCCTGCAGCGCGAGCACAAGGTGATGCTGGTGGGCCCCACCACCCTGCTGGCCACGCTGACCAGCCTGCAGATGGGCTTCCGCACCCTGGCGCTGGAGAAGCGATCGGCCGAGGTGTGGGAGGTGCTGGGCGCGGTCAAGACCGAGTTCGGCAAGTTCGGCGAGGTGCTGGCCAAGACCAAGAAGAAGCTGGAGGAAGCCAGCAACACCATTGACGCCGCCGAGGTGCGCACCCGCGCCATGAGCCGCAAGCTCAAGACCGTCGAGGCCCTGCCGGAGGACAGCAGCCAGCGCCTGCTGGCACTGGGCCTGGCCGAGGGGGCGGATGCGCCGGAGGATGAGTCCGCATGACGGAGCCTGGCCCCGCGGAGCCTGCTCCTTCTGCTTCCGGGCTTGCCGCTCCGGGCGCTCTGAGCCGCGCCTTTCCCTGGGTCATCGCCAGCCTGATCGCCGTCCATGCCTGCATGGCCGTGACCCGCGTGGCCGCCAGCCTGTGGGTGCTGCGCGAGGGGTATGGCGAATGGGCGGTGGGCGTGCTGCTGAGTCTCTTCGCCGTGGCGCCCATCGCGCTCTCGCTGTGGGCAGGTCGCCTGGCTGACCGGCACGGCTTTCACCGGCCCGTGGGCCTGGGCGTGTGCATGGCGCTGGGCGGGGCGCTGGTGGCCTGGGGCTCCATGCAGCTGTGGGCCATCGCCTTGAGCAGCCTGCTCAGTGGCGGGGCGGTGGCGGTGGCCGCCGTGGCCATCCAGCGCGAGGCCGGGCTGATGGCCAGTGAGCCGTCCGAACTCAAGAAAGTGTTCAGCTGGGTGGCGCTGGGGCCGGCCCTGTCCAATGCCATCGCGCCGGTCATGACGGGCTTGCTGATCGATCACGCGGGTTTCCGCTGGGCCTTCGCCCTGGCCGTGGCCCTGCCTGTGCTGGCCTGGTGGATCGCCCGGCAGGTGCCGCGCCATGTGCCGGCGTTTCAGGCCGGCCCGTCCCGCCAGCGGCCGGCTTGGGCCTTGCTGAAGCAGCCAGCTCTGCGCCGCCTGCTGATGGTCAACATCGTGCTCTCAGCCTGCTGGGATGCGCACAGCTTTGTCGTGCCCGTGGTGGGCCATGCCAAGGGCCTCAGCGCCTCCAGCATCGGTCTCGTGCTGGCCTCCTTTGCGGTGGCGGCCACCTGTGTGCGCCTGGCCATCGTCCGCTGGGGCGAGAACTTGGAGGAACTGCGCGCCCTGCGCTGGGCCATGGGCCTGGCGACGCTGATGCTGGCGGTCTACGCCTGGCTGCCGGGAACGCCGGGCCTGATGTTCGGCTCAGCCGTGCTGGGCTTAGCCCTGGGCTCGGTCCAGCCCATGGTGCTGTCCATGCTGCATCGGGTCACACCCCATGACGCTCATGGACAGGCCCTGGGGCTGCGCATGCTCATGGTCAATGCGGCCACGGTGAGCATGCCCACTGGCTTCGGTCTGCTCGCCGCCGCCACCCTCAACGCAGCGCCGATGTGGCTGATGGCGGTGCTGCTGGGCGGCGCCCAGTGGCTGGCGCGCGGCATTCGCGTCAAGACCTGAGCCGCAGTCCCGGGCCATTGCACCCTGTATCCGCGGAGCGGGCGCTTGTCGGCCCGGCGCGTGCTGGCTAGCATGGGCCGCAGCCCTGCAGGCATGACGGGGCAGGAGTCGGACATGGGGACTTCACGTCGTCGGGACTCGGGGGCGCAGGAGCCGGCATCACTGCGGCTACGGCAGATGGCGCAGCCGATGGTCTGCCTGGCCGTCTGCGCCGGCCTTGCGGCGCCACCGGCCCCGGCGCAGGAGGCCGGACAGGCGGTCGGCGAGGTGCTGGCGCTCAAGGGCGAGGCCTGGATGGACGGCCATCCACTGCGCCCCGGTGAACGCCTGCAAGCCGGGGCCACCGTGCGCACCGGCCAGCCCGGACGCCTGCGCCTGCGTTTCGAGGACGGCTCGGTGCTGGTGCTCAGCGACGTCACCGAGCTGCGCCTGGAGCGCTGGTCCGCAGCAGCGGGGGCGCCGCGGCAGGCCAGCCTGTGGTTGCAGCTGGGCCTGATCGGCCAGGTGGTCCGCCCTCAGAACGGCGGCAGCTGGCAGGTGCGCACGCCCTCTGCCGTGACGGCTGTGCGGGGCACCGAATTCGTGGTGGAGGTCGACGCCAACACGAAGACGGCGGTCCATGTGCAGGCCGGGGCGGTGGCCGTCGACTCGGTCGGCGTCCCCGGCCCCACCCGGCTGCTCGACCAGCCCGCGCAGGGCACCGATTGCCGTGCCGACACCGGGTGCAGCGCGGTCAAGACCTGGCCCCAGGCACGCGTCCATGCCCTGCGCGACCGCCTTGATTTCTGAGCCTCCCAGCGGCCGATAGCGGCCGCCCGCCAAGGACAGCGCATGCATCTCTCTCACGCCACCCATTCGCGACGATGGCACCAGACCGGCTGGCAGCTGCTGCTGGCGCTCGGCGTGGGCCTGCTGTGCCTGCTGCTGTGGACCGAGCGCGCCCAGTGGCCGCTGCTGCAGCGCCTGGATCGCCTGCTGCTGGACACCCAGCTACAGCTGCGAGGGCCCCTGCAGCCCCAGGCGCCGATCACGCTGCTGGCGGTGGATGACCGCAGCCTGCAGGCCCTGGGGCGCATCGTGCCGGACCGCGCCCAGCTGGCAAGGGCCCTGGAACAGCTCGCCCAGGCCCGGCCCCGTGTCATCGCACTGGATGCCCTGCTGCTGGCGCCGGCTGCCAATCCCGCTGATGACGAGTCCCTGGCTGCGGCGATGCGCCAGCTCGGCACCGTGTTGCTGCCCTACGCCTTGCCGGCGGAGCTGGAGGCTGGCGAGCAGGCCATCGAGCCGGGCGACGCCGTGCTGGGCAGCGCCTTCACCCGCTACGCCGGGGATGCCGAATCGCTCTTGCAGGCCCGCACCCTGCGTCAGCCCCTGCCGCTGCTGGCCAGCGCGGCGGCGGGCCTGGGACATGTCAGCGTGCAGCGCGGCGTCGACGGCGCTGTGCCCTTTGACCTGCCGGTGCTGGCCTACCAGGGCGAGCTCTATCCCTCGCTGGCCCTGCGCCTGGCCGGAGCGGCGCGCGGTCTGGCGTGGGCGCAGGCACGCGCGCAGCTGGGCGAGGCCGTGCTGTGGCAAGACCTGACCCTGCCGCTGGACGCCCTCTCCAGGCAGTGGATCAACTACTACGGCCCCGCAGGCCGCTTCGATCAGATCAGCTTCATCGACCTCCTCGAGGGGCGCGTGGCACCTGAGCGCCTGCGGGACCGCATTCTGCTGCTGGGCAGCACGGCCCTGGGCGCGGGCGATGCCTTTCCCAGCCCTTTCGATGGGGGGCTGCCGGGTGTCGAGCGGCTGGCCACTTCCGTCGACAACCTGCTGAGCCAGCGCGTGCTTCGCCATCCGCCCCTGGCTGCGCTGATGGAGATGGGCCTGCTGATGGGGCTGCCCCTGCTGGTCTGCCTCAGCCTGGCACGCCTGGGCCTGTGGCGCGCCTATGCGCTGCAGGCAGGCTTGTTGCTGGCCCTGGGCCTGGGCCTGCAGTGGGGGCTGGTGCGCCATCATGTGCTGGACCTGGGGCTGCCCCTGCTGAGCCTGGTGCTGGCGTCGCTGGGGGCCATCTTCATCCGCGGCCTTGGCGAGCAGGCGCGCCGCCGCCAGGCCCTGCTGGCCCTGCGCGAGAGCGAGCAGCGCTACGCCTTGGCCGCCCGCGGTGCCAACGACGGCCTGTGGGATTGGGACCTGGTTCATGGCAGCGTCTATTTCTCGCCACGCTGCCTCGCCCTGCTGGGCCTGGGGGCGGACGAGGTCCAGGGCATGGACACCCTGGGGCAGCCGCTGTCCCCGGCCGCGCGGGACAGTCTGCAGGCGGCCATCGACGCGCATCTGCAGGGGCGCAGCCTGCAGCTGCACCAGGTGCTGCAGTTCGAGCAGGGTGGGCAGCAGCGCTGGCTTCTGCTCAAGGGGTCAGCCATCCGTGAGCCGGGTGGAGGGCGGGCGCTGCGCATGGCTGGCTCGCTGAGCGACATCAGCGAGCCTCAACGCCTGCAGCAGCAGCTGAGCCACGATGCCCTGCATGACCGCCTCAGCGGCCTGCCCAACCGCACGGCCTTCCGTGCGCAGCTGGCTCAGATGATGAGCCTGGCGCCGGGCCGACGCGAGCTCGGCCTGCTGATGCTGGGCCTGGACGAGTTCCGCAGCTTCAACGAGATCCACGGGCCGCTGGCCGGCGACGAGGTGCTGCGCCAGCTGGCACGGCGCCTGCGCCAGGCCGAGGGGGTGGCGCGCGCGCAGGGCCAGGGGCTGCTGGTGGCGCGCTTGTCGGGTGACGAATTCGGCCTGGCCTTCAGCGGGCCGCTGGAGCCCGGCGGCGGGGCGCCGGGGCGTTGGCCGGCCTGGGCCATGCAGCAACTGGCCGCGCCTTTCGAGATCGGCGTGGCGGCCGAATCAGCGGCCGCCGAGGCCTTGCCCGTGCAGCAGGTGCCGCTGCAGGCCTGTGTGGGCTGGGCCCATCTGGCCCAGGGGCCTGGCGATGTGGACGAGTTGCTGGCTGCCGCGGAAGCAGCCCTGGCCCGTGCCAAGTCGCAGGGGCCGGGCCACCTGCATGCCTTCGATGCGGCCGAACAGCTGGTGGAACACTCCCGGCGCTGGATGCGTGAGCAGATCGAGCGGGCCTTGCAAGATGGTGGCCAGTTCCAGCTGCACTATCAGCCCTTCATCCGCCTCTCGGACCGACGGCTGCTGGGCTTCGAGGCCCTCATCCGCTGGCAGCATCCGGAGCGGGGCCTGATCATGCCGGGGGACTTCATTCCGGTGGCCGAGGCCAGCGGCCAGATTGCCGCCATCGGCCGCTGGACGCTGCTGGAGGCTGCGGCCCAGTTGCAGCGCTGGGCGGCGCGTGGCTTTCTCGGCGAGATCGCGGTCAATGTGTCAGGCGTGCAGCTCGAGCGTGAGGAGGAACTGATGCGCGACGCCCGCGACACGCTGGCCGCCCTGGGCGAGGTCCCGGCGCGGCAGCTCAAGCTGGAGGTCACCGAGAGCATGGCCATGGCCAATCCCACGCGCAGCGCCGAACTGCTGCGCCAGCTGTCGCAAATGGGCTTCAAGCTCTCCATCGATGACTTCGGCACGGGCTACTCCTCCCTGGCCTATCTGCACCGTTTCCCCTTTGACACGCTCAAGGTGGACCGCAGCTTCGTCATGCGCCTCGCCGCCGGCCAGGAGGCGCAGGAGATTGTCCGCACCATCGTCGGTCTGGCCCTGGCCCTGGGCAAGCAGACCTTGGCCGAGGGGGTGGAGGACGAGGCACAGGCGCAGCTGCTGGCCGCGCTGGGCGTGCAGGTGGGGCAGGGCTGGCTCTTCGCCAAGGCCCTCCCCGAGGAGCAGGCCACCGCCTGGCTGGACCGCGCCTGAGGCCGGCTTCGATCAGAGTCGGTCCTGGCTGGGCGCCATGGTGCTGAGCAGGCGCGGCGTCTGCGTCAGGCGGCCTGCGCTGACCTGTCGAGCCAGCTGCGCCGTGAGCCGTTCGGCATCGGCAAAGGCGGCCTGCAGCAGGCCCTCGCGCTGCTCCAGGCATTCGAACAGCAGCTGGGTGAAGAAGGAGCCGCGCAGCCTCCGCCCGCTGCGCAGCGGGCTCTCGAAGGTGCCTTCCCGCAGGGGCGGACCCAAGGCCAGTTCGCCGGGACTGGTGGCCGTCAGCAGGGTGTAACGCGAGCGTTGGGCGCGTGCGGTGGCTGCCCAAGGGGGCAGGGCGATGCCCTCCCGCTGCTCCCTCAGACCGGCGGGCAGGGGCTCGTGGTTCAGGGCCTGCAGCATCTCGCCGCTGTAGCAGGTGTCGATCAGGGCGCGGGTCTGGCGGCTGGGCTGCTGGGCCAGCTCCTGCAGCAGGCCGTCGCGCACGCTGCTGCGCTGCAGGCGCAGCAGGAATTCGCCAGCGTCGCGGCTGCGTGGGCCGAGGGCGTCACCGGAGTCATAGGCCACGATGGACATGCGGCGGTCGTCTCCGCCGGCCGGTCCGGGCAGGGGCAGCGCACCGTGACTGGAGACGTAGATGAACAGCTCGTCATCGCTGCCGAGCGCCCGGCTGAGGTCGGCGATGGCCGTCTCGATGGCGCTGCGCGTGGCGGCGGGGCCCAGCAGCGCCGTGGTCTCGTAGCCGCTCCTGGTCAGGTATTGCTGGACGCGCCGGGCATCGTCCTCACCCTGCAGGGGGCGCAGATGACGCTCGTCCAGGAACTGATTGATGCCGATCAGCAGGGCGCGCCGACGCGAGGGCGGCGCCTGGCGCTGGCGCGCCTGGGCATGCCGCTGCAGGGCCAGCGCAGCCTCGCGCTCCCAGCGCCGCTCGACGATGTCTGTCGGATAGAAGGGAGAGACCGCCGCCGGGCCCAGCAGGGCCTGTGCCAGCACGAAGGCCGCTTCCACCTGCTCATCGCTGCCATAGCGGCCCTGCAGCTGGGCGCGGCCCACGGCATCGCGCCCCACGCGAGCGTCGGCCAGGCCTTCGGCGCGGAGCCGGGCCTGCAGCTGTGTCAGCTGCGGGTCGCTCAGCTGGTGAGCCAGGTAGGCCCGCTCGTAGCCACGGACCTGTTGCGGGGAGACGCAGCCCCCCAGCGGCAGGGAGCACAGGGCCAGCAGGGCGCGGCGCTGCATGGGGCAAGCCTCAGAGCACGCGGACCTGCGCCTGCGCGCTGGACACCGGCTGCTCGCCCACGCGGATGCGGAACTCCAGCCGGTAGATGGTGCCCAGAGGCGCGTCCTTGGGGATGGGCAGGTGCACGAGGTCCAGGTGCTCCCCCGGTGGCAGCACGCGCTGCTCCCGGGCCTGGGCGGGCAGGGGCAGGGCGCTTTCCTGGCCCTCCACCACGGCAAAGAGGAGCCGCTCGATCTGCACCGCGGCCTCGGCGCCGTCCGGCGTCAGCAGGATGAATCGGCTGCGGACCTCCACGGCGCTGTCAGGCCGCGCCTGGGCCGGCATGTCGACCTGCGTGCTGCGCGCCAGCAGGCCTTGTTCGGGCCGGTAGCCGGTGTCGTGAATCAGGCCATCGACGTCCTGCCCGCGCTCCAGGCGTGATTCGGGCAGCCATTCCGGATGTTTCTTGAAGCACGCGCCGGCGGCATTGAAGTAGGCCGAGGCCAGGCCTAGCGCGCTGCCCGCGCTGGCCCCGAGGCTCACGCTGATGCCGCCGCGCTCGGTGCTGCGGTCCTCGCTGCTGCGCCCGAGATGCAGGCCCAGGCCTCCCAGGGCGCCAAGCAGGCCGCCGATGGCGCTACTGCTGCGCTGCTGCCCGCGTATGCACTGCTCCAGCGCACGGTTGGCCGATTCCTGCGCATGAAGCAGCGGGCTGGCCATCAGCCCTGGCAGGAGACCTGCGAGCACCAGGCGGCGCAAGGCGGGTGGGGCGGATGGGGTGTTCATGCAGGCACCTCCGGCGGGATGCAGGGATTCTGCGCCCGGCAGCCTGGGCGCGGCAAGGCTGGGTGGCAGCGGCGACCCGTCGGCGCCCGACGCTGCGGCGAAAACCGCGGCGACGCCCCTCAAGGAAGGCCTGCGCAGCGTCCGGATGCGGGGCTAGACTTGCCGCAGTCCTTTGCCGCAGTCCTTTGCCGGAGATGTCCATGAGCCCGATGCCTGACCCTCTGCTGACTTCCCGCCAGCCGGTCCCCGTTGGGCAGGGGCCGCGCGGCCGGCGTCGTTCTCATGCCGCCTTGGCTGCCCTGGTCGCCTATGGCGCCCTGGCCTTCTGCGTGCTGCCCGGGGAAGCCTGGGCGCAGGCTGTCTCGGTATGCGAGGTCCGGTCGCTCAAGGGGGCCGCGCAGTGGCAGCAAGGGGTGCGGCAAGGGAGCGTCCAGGCAGGCATGGCGGTGACCGTGGGTATGGAGCTGCGCACAGCCAAAGCAGCGCGCCTGCGCCTGCAATGCGAGGACGGTTCGGTGCTGGTGATGGCCGAGCAGAGTCGGCTGCTGGTGGAGCATTTCGAGGCACAGGCTGGCCAGCCCCGCATGGCCAGCTTCCTGCTCAAACTGGGTCTGCTGGGGCAGAAGGTGGCCCCAGTGACCGGCGGCCACTGGCAGGTGCGTACCCCCAGCGCCGTCACCGCCGTGCGCGGCACCGAGTTCCTGGTGGAGGTTGATGCGCGCCAGACCACTCAGGTGCATGTGCTCAGCGGCGAGGTGGCGGTGGAGTCCCGCGAGCCGCCGGAGAGTGGTGCCGCCGCCAGCGAACCCTTCAGCAGCAAGGGTGTACAGGCGCAGTGGCGGGGCGAGCTCGGCCCTGGCATCGTGCTGCAGCCTGGCACGGGTGGCGTACGCTGCCCGCAGGGGCGGGCCTGCAGCCAGAGCAGGCGCGACGATGCCGCCATGCAGCGATTGCAGCAGCGTCTGGTGCTGGACTGAGGGTGGGGTCGCGCGCGATCGGGCGCCCACATTCCCTTACCTCTTTTCACGGCTGCTGACGGACAGCGCCGAACGCCCACGCTATCGTCCCAGTCCCGCCGGCATGCCTGCGGGAGAGCGGCAGCCGGGGAGGGCTGCCTGAGAGGACGGCCTTGCCCTACCCGTGCTCAAGCATGAAGCCGGGGTGCAAGGCGCAGCGAGGAGAGACTGGAATGGCCACGATTGCCCTGCATGTCGATGGGCAGGCGACGCCCTATCACGTGCACAAGACCCTGCCCTGGTGGCGGCGTCCCATTGGCGAACCCCTGCCCACCTACGGACGGGCCAAGTCCTATGGCTTGTGGATTGCCCCGAGCAAGACCCTGTCCACCTGGTGGATGAACCAGGCCGTGGATGCGGTCTTCCTGAATGCGGACGGCACCGTGGCCCGCATCGTGACTGGCGTGCGGCCCTGGCGCACCCTGCGCTGCCAGCAGGCCCGTTCCGTGCTGAAGCTACGGGCCGGCATGGCACGCCGCCTGGGCCTGGAGCCTGGTACGGCCCTGGATCTGTCTGCCTGAGCGCGGGCCAGCGGCCCCCGGGGCGTGGGGATCGGGTGAGCGCCCCGGCGCCCAGGCCCCCTGCCGGACCTGAGTCAGCCTCAGGCCGCCATGCCCTGGTGACGCAGCAGGGCGTCGATGCGCGGCTCGCGGCCGCGGAAGGCCTTGAAGTTGTCCATGGCGTCGCGCGAGCCGCCCACTTCCAGGATGTTCTCCAGGTAGCGCCGGCCCACGTCCGGATTGAACACGCCTTCTTCCTCGAAGGCACTCCAGGCGTCTGCCGACAGCACCTCGGCCCATTTGTAGCTGTAATAACCCGCAGAGTAGCCGCCCGCGAAGATGTGCGAGAAGCTGTGCTGGAAGCGGTTGAAGGCAGGGGGCGGATTGACGGAGATCTCGGCCCGCACCTCGTCCAGCACCTGCTGGATGCGCTGCTCGCTGCCAGGCTCGGCGTGCAGGCGCATGTCGAAGAGCGCGAACTCGATCTGGCGCAGGGTCTGCAGGCCGGCCTGGTAGTTCTTGGCGGCCACCATCTTGTCGTAGAGGCTGCGGGGCAGGGGCTCGCAGCTGTCCACATGGCGGGACAGCTGCTGCAGCACCTCCCATTCCCAGCAGAAGTTCTCCATGAACTGGCTGGGCAGCTCCACGGCGTCCCATTCCACACCGGAGATGCCAGACACGCCGGCCTCCTCGACGCGCGTCAGCAGGTGATGCAGGCCATGGCCCACCTCATGGAAGAGCGTGGTGACGTCGTCGTGCGTGAGCAGCGCCGGCCTGTCCCCCACCGGTGAGGCGAAGTTGCACACCAGGTGCGCCACCGGCAGCTGCAGCGAGCCCTCGGGGCGGCGCCAGCGGCCACGGACCTCGTCCATCCAGGCGCCAGGGCGCTTGCCGGTGCGGGCGTAGAGGTCCAGGTAGACCTGGCCGATGAGCTGCCCTTGGCGCTCCAGGCGGTAGAAGCGCACGGACTCGTGCCAGACCTCGGCCGTGTCAGCGATCAGGCGCACGCCGAAGACGCGCTCCAGGATGCTGAACAGGCCCTCCAGCACGCGCGGGAGGGTCAGGTATTGCTTCACCTCCTGGTCGCTGAAGGCATAGCGGGCCATCTTCAGCTTCTCGGAGACATAGGCCTGGTCCCAGGCCTGCAGCGTGCCTTCGGGAAACTCGGCGGCCAACTGCTCTCGGGCGAAGGCGCGCAGGGCATCCAGGTCGCGTTGCGCATGGGGGCGAGCCTTGGCGGCGAGCTCGCGCAGGAAAGTCATCACCTGTGCGGGCGACTCGGCCATCTTGGCCACCAGAGAGACCTCGGCGTAGTTGGCATAGCCCAGCAGCGCGGCCTCTTCCTGGTGCAGGGCCAGCATCTCCCGCATCAGCGCGCCGTTGTCCCACTCGGGCTTGTCGCCCAGCTCGCTGGCGCGGGTGACGTAGGCGCGGTACACGCGCTCGCGCAGCGGGCGGTGGCTGGCGTACTGCATCACCGGCAGGTAGCAGGGGAAGTGCAGGGTGATCTTGTGCAGGCCCGGCTTGCCGTCTGCCTCGGCGGCCTGTGCGGTCTGGGTCAGCACGTCTTCTGGCACGCCGGCCATTTCGGCGGCACTGGCGTAGTGCACCCAGCCGTCGGTGGCGTCCATCACGTGCTCGCTGAAGGCCTGGCCCAGCTCTGCCGAGCGCTCCTGGATGGCGGCGAAGCGAGTCTTGGCCTCGCCTTGCAGGTCGGCGCCGGAGAGCACGAAGTCGCGGATCCAGTGCCGCAGCGCCTGCTGGCGGGCCGGGTTCAGCGTGGCGCCTTGCGCCTGCTGGATGGCCTTGTACTTGGCGAAGAGCTTTTCATCGGCACCCAGGCTCGTGTAGAACTCGGTGACGGCCGGCAGCATGGCGTTGTAGGCCTCGCGCAGCTCGGGTGTGTTAGCCACCGCATTCATGTGGCTGACGGCACCCCAGGACACGGACAGCCGCTCCGTGGCGGTGCTCAGCACGCGTTCCAGGGCGTCGAAGTCCGCTGGCGTCGAATCCGCGGTGGCCTCCGCCTGGGCCCGACGGGCAGCCTCCAGCAGTTCGCTGATGGCGGGCTGGATGTGTTCGGGGCGGATGCTCGCGAAGGCGGGCAGAGGGGCGGTACTGAGCAGCGGGTTGTTCACGGAATCTCCCTGGGCGCGCGGGCCACTTGCGTAGTCTGTGTTGCTCCTGCCGGATGCGGCAGCGGCGGCAGAGCCGTCCTCAGCGGCCGTCCGCGGCGCGCTCGGCTGACTCCATGGTGTTGACCAGCAGCATGGTGATGGTCATGGGGCCGACACCGCCGGGAACGGGAGTGATCCAGCCGGCCACTTCGCGAACGCCGTTGAAGTCCACGTCCCCGCAGAGCTTGCCTTCGTCATCGCGGTTCATGCCCACGTCGATGACCACGGCACCGGGCTTGACCATGTCGGCCGTCAGCACATTGCGCTTGCCCACGGCCGCCACGACCACATCGGCCTGGCGGGTCATGGCAGCGAGGTCGGCCGTGCCGCTGTGGCAGATGGTGACGGTGGCATTGGCCTGCAGCAGCATCAGGGCCATGGGCTTGCCCACGATGTTGGAGCGGCCGATCACCACGGCGTGCTTGCCACGCAGGTCCTTCATGCCGATGCTCTCCAGCATCTTCATGCAGCCGTAGGGCGTGCAGGCCTTGAAGCCGGTCTCACCCACCATGAGGGCGCCGGCCGAGGCCACGTGGAAGCCGTCCACGTCCTTCAGGGGCGAGATGGCCTCGATGACCTTGTGGTCGTCGATGTGCCCTGGCAGGGGCAACTGCACCAGGATGCCGTGGATGGCGGGGTCGTTGTTGAGCGCCTCGACGCGGGCCAGAAGCTCGGCCTCGCTCATGGTGGCCTCGTACTTCTCCAGCACCGAGTGGAAGCCCACGTCCTCGCAAGCCTTGACCTTGTTGCGCACATAGACCTGGCTGGCCGGGTTGTCACCCACCAGGATCACGGCCAGGCCGGGCTTGACGCCTCTGGGTGCCAGGGCGGCAGCGCGCTGCGCCACCTCGGTGCGAAGTTGCTTGGAGAGGGCGACGCCGTCGATGAGGGTTGCGGTCATGTCAGAAAGACTCCGGAGAATGCAAAAAGCCGCTGGAATATCAGCGGCTTTCCTGGAATGGGGTGAAGCGTCAGGCCTTGGCCTGGGCCGAGGCGCCCAGAGCGATCTTGAGCAGATCGGCCACGGTATTGGCGTTGAGCTTCTCCATGATGTTGGCGCGGTGCGCTTCCACGGTCTTGATGCTGATGCCGAGGTCATCGGCGATCTGCTTGTTCAGACGGCCGGCCACGATGCGTTCCAGCACCTGGGCCTCGCGGGTGGTCAGGCGCGACAGCAGGGCTTCGCGGCTGGCCGCTTCCTGGTGCTGCGAAAATTCCACACGGGCCTGCTCCAGCATGCGCTCGACCAGGGCCAGCAGCTCCTCTTCCTTGAAGGGCTTCTCGATGAAATCCATCGCGCCTTTCTTCATGGTGTTCACGGCCATGGGCACGTCGCCGTGGCCGGTGATGAAGACGGCGGGCAGGGGGCTCTTGCGCTCCAGCAGCTTGTCCTGGAGGTCCAGGCCGCTCATGCCGTCCATGCGCACATCGGTGATCAGGCAGGCCACTTCACGCGGGTCGTAGCGGCTCAAGAAGGACTCGGCGGAATCGAAGCACTTCACGCGGTAGTCCTTGCCCTCCAGCAGCCATTGCAGGGAATCGCGCACCGCTTCATCGTCATCGACAACGTAGACGGTACCCTTCTTCGGAATCAGGCTCATGGTGTCTCGGCAGTGTTTGGGGCAGTGCCCGGCGCCTCGTGGCGCGGGATTTCGACGGGAATGGTGAAGGCGAACCTGCACCCTACGATCGTCGGGCCATTGTATAAGTTCTCGGCACGGATCCGGCCCTGGTGGGACTCCACGATGGACCGGCATAACCCTAGTCCGATGCCCATGCCATCGGCCTTGGTGGAGAAGAAGGCCTCGTACATGCGCTCGATGACTTCCTCGGGCAAACCCGGGCCCATGTCAGTCACCGAGAACTCGATATTGGCCCCCAGCTCCTGCGTGTGCTTGGGCACCACGCGCAGCTCGATGTGGCGGCGGGAGACCGGCAGGCCGGCGTTGTCGATGGCCTCGGCGGCATTCTTGAGCAGGTTCATCAGCACCTGCTCGATCAGGATGGGGTCCACCATCAGCGTGGGCAGGCGCTGCGCCACATAGGTGTGGATGGCCACATTGCGGCGGCGCAGCTCGATGCCGGCCAGCTCGACGGCGTCCTCGACGATGTCATGCGCCTGCGAGGGCGCGCGCTGCGGCTCGCTGCGCTTCACGAAGTTGCGGATGCGGTGGATGATCTGCCCGGCCCGCTGGGCCTGCTTGGCCGTCTTCTCCAGCGCTGCGAGCAGGTCGTCCTTGCCGATCTGGTCGTTGCGCACGCGCGAGACCATGCCGTTGCAGTAGTTGGTGATGGCGGTGAGCGGCTGGTTCAGCTCGTGAGCCACGCTGGAGGCCATCTCGCCCATGGTCATCAGGCGGCTGGTGACCTGGGCCTTCTCGGCCTGCTGGGCGGCCTGTTCCTCGGCGCGTCGGCGGGCGGTGATGTCGGTCGCGATCAGCATCTGGGCCAGGCGGCCGTCGGTCCACTGCAGGTAGCGGGCGCGGACGTCGAACCACATCTCCAGGCTGTCGATGTAGACCTCGCGCGGGTCCGACCCCACCTCCATCAAGGGCTGGGCGGGGAGGCCGGAATAGTCGTCCACCTCTTCATCGTGGTCAGGGTCTTCCTTGCTGCGGCCCAGCTTGCCGCCGGCCAGCATGGCGTGGCCTTTGGGGTCGGCGCCGAACCACAGTCGGTAGCTGCGGTTGGCGAAGAGCAGCTCGCCCTGCTGCACCGAGAGCACCGACACCGCAGCGTCCAGCCCTTCCAGCACGGTGGTGAAGCGCTCATGCGAGGCCGAGAGCTGGTCGCGCACACGCTTGGCCTCGGTGATGTTGGTCATCGAGGTCATCCAGCCGGTCTGCTTGCCCTTGGGGTCGATCAGGGGAGAGACGTACATGCGGGCATCGAAGGTCGTGCCGTCCTTGCGCATGACCTTCACCTCGGCACCGCCTGCGGGGCTGCGGCCCTGGATCTCCTGCTGCAGCAGCCGGGCGTTCTCCTCGTAGCGGTCGGGCGGCCAGTACGGGAAGGGCGGCTTGCGGCCGATCAGCTCGCCCTCGGAGAAACCCGTCATCGCGCAGAAGGCGGGGTTCACGTAGGAGATGCGCGACTCCATGTCCATGGCGCGCATGCCGGTGAGCATGGAGTTCTCCATGGCCCGGCGGAAATTGGTTTCGTTGATCAGCGCGTTCTGGGCCTGCATGCGGCGGCGCATGTGCTTCCAGGTGCCCAGCAGCATCCAGACGGTCAGCACCGACAGCGCCACCACCATCCAGAACAGGGTGTTGGAGATCAGGCCTACCGAGGTGCGGTAGCCCTGGCCGCGCAGCACCAGACCGTTGAAAGCAGGGGCCAGGGGCACCTCGTGAAAGATGGAGGGCTTCTTGAGCTTTTGCCCCGGCATCGGCGTCACGGTGCTGGCCACGACCATGTCGCGGGAGTCCAGCACGGCGATGGCATGGCGCACGGCGACGTCCGAGGGCACGTAATAGCGCAGCAGGCCTTCCACCGTGTACTCGGCGATCAGCACGCCGGAGAAGCCGGTGCGGTCGATCAGCGGCACCTGGACCTGGAAGACCATGGTGTTGTTGGCATCGCTGAAGGCCTGGGAATAGGCTGGCTGGCGGCGTTCCTTGACCAGCTGGAAGGCGCTCTCGGCTGCGCTGGTGGCGTTGCCGGCAGGCATGGAGGGGTCGCCGCCTTCCAGCGCCATGAGACTGTCCGCCTGGTAGCCTGCCGCACTGACGCTGGCGCGCCGTTCGCGGCGGTTGCTCAGCCAGGTGACATGGGTGATCTCGGGCCGGTCCCGGGCCCAGGTGCTGGCCTGGGTGTTGAACTCGTGGGAGTCGGTGGCCCGGGTGGCGATCTCCCGGGCGATGCGCACCAACTGCTCCTGGTTCTCGATCAGACGCAGCTGGATCTGCTTCTGGGCGATCTCGGTGTCGCGCTTGACGGCTTCCTGCTCGCGCTCGATTTCTTCGTTACGCAGATACCAGAAGGCCAGGATGATGGCCGCCAGAAACAGCAGCACCGAGATCAGCGGACCGAGGGTGGCGAAACGGTCCTGGCGGGAAGGGGACTGGCGGCGCCACCAGGCGGTGGCCAGCAGACGCAAGGGCTGGGACCAGCGACGCAGCTGGGCCTTGAGATCGAAACGCGAAGACATGGCGCGGATTATCCCGTCCGGCCCGACCCCCGGAGCAGCGAACAATCCCTTTGGCGATCCCTTGTGATTTCATTATGTGAAATGCTATCGCACGATTTGGAAAAAATAGCCATGCTGTGCGACACTCCGGCCGGAACATTGGCGGGCCCCGGGATTGCTGCGTCTGTGACGGCGATCGGCGGGGCTTGAAGCCAGGCCTCAACACCGCGAATCAGCACCGCAACACCAGAGATTTGCAAGGAGACAGCATGTCCGCGCAGCCCCAGTCCACCCCAGGCGCAGCCGCCCACGACACCGACGCCCTCGAGACCCAGGAATGGCTGGACGCGCTGTCCGCCGTCATCGGCGAGGAAGGCAGTGAGCGGGCCCACTTCCTGCTCAATACCCTGATCGACCATGCCCGCCAGGCCGGCATCGACGTGCCGTTCTCGGCCACCACGCCCTACGTCAACACCATCCCGGCTGACCAGGAGGCGCGCTGCCCCGGCAATATCGAGATCGAGAAGCGCCTGCGCGCCTACATGCGCTGGAACGCCATGGCCATGGTGGTGCGGGCCAACCGCCTGAACCCGGCGGACGGCGGTGACCTGGGAGGCCACATCGGCTCCTTCGCCTCCCTGGCCTCCATGCTGGGCGCTGGCTTCAACCACTTCTGGCATGCCGAAAGTGAAAAGCACGGCGGCGACCTGCTCTACATCCAGGGCCACAGCGCCCCCGGCATCTACGCCCGCGCCTTCCTGGAAGGCCGCCTGAGCGAGGCCCAGCTGGACAGCTTCCGCCAGGAGGTCGATGGCAAGGGCCTCTCCAGCTATCCCCACCCCAAGCTGATGCCGGACTTCTGGCAGTTCCCGACCGTCTCGATGGGCCTGGGCCCGCTGATGGCCATCTACCAGGCTCGCTTCCTGAAGTACCTGCACGCCCGCGGCATTGCCGACACCGCCAACCGCAAGGTCTGGGCCTTCATGGGTGACGGCGAGATGGACGAGCCCGAAAGCCTGGGCGCCATCGGCCTGGCCGCGCGCGAGGGCCTGGACAACCTGGTCTTCGTGATCAACTGCAATCTGCAGCGTCTGGACGGCCCGGTGCGTGGCAACGGCAAGATCATCCAGGAGCTGGAAGGCGAGTTCCGCGGCAGCGGCTGGAACGTGATCAAGCTGATCTGGGGCAAGGGCTGGGACGAGCTGCTGGCGCGCGACAAGAGCGGCAAGCTGAAAGCACTGATGATGGAGACGCTGGACGGCGACTACCAGGCCATGAAGGCCAACGACGGCGCCTACGTCCGCAAGCACTTCTTCGGCAAGTACCCCGAGACCGCCAAGCTCGTCGAGCACATGAGCGACGAGGAGATCTTCGAGCTGCGCCGCGGTGGCCACCAGCCCGAGAAGGTCTACGCCGCCTTCCACGCCGCCCACAACAACAGCTCGGGCCAGCCCACCGTGCTGCTGGTGAAGACCGTCAAGGGCTATGGCATGGGCAAGGCCGGTGAAGGCAAGAACACCGTCCACCAGACCAAGAAGCTGACGGACGAGGACATCAAGTACATCCGCGACCGCTTCGGCATCCCTGTGCCGGACAGCGAGCTGCCCAAGCTGCCGTACTACAAGCCGGCCGATGACACGCCGGAAATGCGCTACCTGCACGAGCGCCGCCAGGCCCTGGGCGGCTACCTGCCCAAGCGCCGCGTGAAGGCCGATGAGAGCTTCACCACGCCGCCGCTGGACACCTTCAAGGCCGTGCTGGAGCCCACCGCGGAAGGCCGCGAGATCTCGACGACCCAGGCCTATGTGCGCTTCCTGACGCAGCTGCTGCGCGACAAGGAGCTTGGTCCCCGCGTGGTGCCCATCCTGGTGGACGAGGCCCGCACGTTCGGCATGGAAGGCCTGTTCCGCCAGATCGGCATCTACAACCCCAAGGGCCAGCTCTACACCCCGGTCGACAAGGACCAGGTGATGTACTACCGCGAGGACAAGGCCGGACAGATCCTGCAGGAAGGCATCAACGAGGCCGGCGGCATGGCCAGCTGGATCGCTGCCGCCACGAGCTATTCGACGAACAACCGGGTGATGATCCCGTTCTACGTCTACTACTCGATGTTCGGCTTCCAGCGCATCGGTGACCTGGCCTGGGCGGCGGGCGACATGCAGGCGCGCGGCTTCCTGCTGGGCGGCACCTCGGGCCGGACCACGCTCAACGGCGAGGGCCTGCAGCATGAGGATGGCCACAGTCACATCCTGGCCGGCACCATCCCCAACTGCATCTCCTACGACCCGACCTTCGCGCACGAGGTCGCCGTGATCATGCACAACGGCCTCAAGCGCATGGTGGAGAACCAGGAGAACGTGTTCTTCTACATCACCCTGCTCAACGAGAACTACCCGATGCCGGGCCTGAAGGCCGGCACCGAGGAGCAGATCCTCAAGGGCATGTACCTGCTGGATCCGGCTTCGGCCGGCAGCGCGCTGCAGGTCAACCTGCTGGGCTCGGGCACCATCCTGCGCGAGTCCATGGCGGCCAAGGAGCTGCTGGAGCAGGACTGGGGCGTCGGCGCCCACATCTGGTCCTGCCCCAGCTTCAATGAGCTGGCCCGCGACGGCCAGGACGCCGAGCGCTGGAACCTGCTGCACCCGACCGAGACGCCTCGTGCCTCCTTCGTGGCCCAGCAGCTCAGTACCACCAGCGGCCCGGTGATCGCCTCGACCGACTACATGAAGAACTACGCGGAGCAGATCCGCGGCTTCGTGCCGGCCGGCCGCTCCTACAAGGTGCTGGGGACCGACGGCTTCGGCCGCTCGGACTTCCGCACCAAATTGCGCGAGCACTTCGAGATCAATCGCCACTACATCGTCGTGGCCGCGCTGAAGAGCCTGGCTGACGAAGGCAAGCTGCCTGTCGCCAAGGTGGCCGAGGCGATCGCGAAGTACGGCATCAAGGCCGACAAGATCAATCCCCTGTATGCCTGACCACTCCCGAGGCGCGAAAGCGCTGAGCCAAGGCCCCCTCAAGGGGGCGGGCTTGGCAGCCCGGCAAAGCCGGATCTGCAAGCCCCGCTCGGGAAGGCACGCGCTGCGTGACGCAACGAATTCAACGGAGACATCCGCATGGCAATGCTTGAAGTGAAGGTGCCCGACATCGGGGACTTCAAGGACGTGGCAGTGATCGAGCTGCTGGTGAAGGTGGGCGACACCATCCAGGTCGACCAGAGCCTGGTGACGGTCGAGAGCGACAAGGCCTCGATGGAGATCCCCTCGACCCAGGCCGGCGTCGTGAAGGAAGTGAAGGTCGCCGTGGGCGACAAGGTCAACGAGGGCAGCCTGCTGCTGATCGTGGAAGGGACGGGCGCCGCAGCGACTGCCGCCGCTGCGCCTGCGCCTGCTGCTGCCCCCGCTGCACCCACTGCACCCACTGCACCCGCTGCACCCGCTGCACCCGCTGCGCCTGTTTCGGGCGGCGGCCTGGTCGACGTCGTGGTGCCGGACATCGGCGACTTCGACGAGGTCAGCGTGATCGAGGTCTTCGTCAAGGCAGGCGACACCATCCGTGTCGAGCAGAGCCTGATTACTGTCGAGAGCGACAAGGCCTCGATGGAGATTCCGTCCTCGCATGCCGGCGTGATCCAGGAGCTGAAGGTCAAGCTGGGTGACAAAGTCGCCAAGGGCACGCTGCTGGCCGTGGTGCAGACCGTGGCGGGCGCTGCGCCTGCAGCAAGTGCAACTGCACCTGCTGCTGCCGCACCTGCTGCTGCACCCGCAAGCGCAAGCGCCTCTGCGCCCACGCTGCCCGCGCATGAACCCACTGCCGCGAAGGGCCGCCTGCCGCATGCCTCGCCAACCATCCGCAAGCTGGCCCGCGAGCTGGGCGTGCCGCTGGGGGAAGTGAAGGGCAGCGGTCCCAAGGGACGCGTGCTGGAGTCCGATGTGCAGGGCTTCGTCAAGGCCGTGATGACCGGCCAGACCCAGACCGCCGCGCAGAAGGCCGCCGCGCCCGCGGGCGGCGCCGCTACCGGTGGCGCCTTCCCCGGCCTGCTGGCCTGGCCGCAGGTGGACTTCGCCAAGTTCGGTCCCATCGAGCGCAAGGAGATGGGCCGCATCAAGAAGATCTCGGGCGCCAACCTGCATCGCAACTGGGTGGTGATTCCGCACGTCACCAACCACGACGATGCCGACATCACCGACCTCGAGGCCTTCCGCGTTCTCTTGAACAAGGAAAACGAGAAGAGCGGCGTCAAGGTCACCATGCTGGCCTTCATGATCAAGGCCGCCGTGGCCGCGCTCAAGAAGTTCCCCGAATTCAACGCCAGCCTGGATGGCGACACGCTGGTGCTGAAGAACTACTTCCACATCGGCTTCGCAGCGGACACGCCCAACGGCCTCGTCGTGCCGGTGATCAGGGATGCCGACAAGAAGGGCATCGTCCAGATCAGCCAGGAGATGGCCGAGCTGGCCAAGAAGGCCCGTGACGGCAAGCTGGGCCCGGCAGACATGAGCGGTGGCTGCTTCACCATCTCGTCCCTGGGCGGCATCGGCGGGCGCTACTTCACGCCCATCATCAATGCGCCCGAGGTGGCCATCATGGGCGTGTGCAAGAGCCAGATCGAACCCAAGTGGGACGGCAAGGCCTTCCAGCCGCGCCTGATGCTGCCGTTGAGCCTGAGCTGGGATCACCGCGTGATCGACGGCGCGGCGGCTGCGCGCTTCAACGTGTACTTCGCTTCCCTGCTTGCCGACTTCCGCCGCATCGCTCTTTAACCACCCCCTACGCGCTTCGCGCGCCCCCTCAAGGGGGCACGCGCGACGGCCCGGCGAAGCCGGATCCGCGCGCGTCGCTTGATCATCCTGGCCGTGCCATCATCGGCGCGCCTTGAAGACATGGAGACAGACATGGCATTGCTAGAAGTGAAGGTCCCGGACATCGGCGACTTCAAGGACGTGGCCATCATCGAGCTGCTGGTCAAGGCCGGCGACACGGTGAAGGTCGACCAGAGCCTGCTCACCGTCGAGAGCGACAAGGCCTCGATGGAGATCCCGTCGACGCACGCCGGCGTGGTCAAGGAACTCAAGGTGAGCCTGGGCGACAAGGTCAACCAGGGCACCGTGATCCTGATGCTCGACAGCGAGGCTGCAGCGGCCCCCGCTGCGCCTGCAGCGACTGCGACTGCGACTGCACCGGCGCCTGCCGTGGTGGCCCCGGCGGTGCCCCTGCCCGCGGGCAGCTACAGCGGCGCCGCTGACATCGAGGCCGACGTGCTGGTGCTGGGCGGCGGCCCCGGCGGCTACTCGGCCGCTTTCCGCGCGGCTGACCTCGGCCTGAAGGTCGTGCTGGTCGAGCGCTACGCCACCCTGGGCGGCGTCTGCCTCAACGTGGGCTGCATCCCGTCCAAGGCCCTGCTGCACGTGGCCGCCGTGATGGACGAAGTCAGCCACATGGCCGAGCTGGGCGTGGACTTTGGCGCGCCCACCGTGAACATCGACAAACTGCGCGGCCACAAGGAAAAGGTCATTGGCAAGCTGACCGGCGGTCTCTCGCAGATGGCCAAGATGCGCAAGGTGACGGTCGTGCGCGGCTACGGCAGCTTCATCGACCCCTACCACCTGAGCGTGGAAGAGACCACCGGCACGGCCCAGGACAAGACGGGCACGAGCAAGGTCGTGCGCTTCAAGAAGGCCATCATCGCCGCTGGCTCCGCTGCCGTGCGCCTGCCCTTCCTGCCGCAGGACGATCGCATCGTCGACTCCACCGGCGCGCTGCAGCTCAAGGGCACGCCCAAGAAGATGCTGATCATCGGCGGCGGCATCATCGGCCTGGAGATGGGCACTGTCTACTCGACCCTGGGCGCGCGCCTGGACGTTGTCGAGATGATGGACGGCCTGATGCAGGGCGCGGACCGCGACCTGGTCAAGGTCTGGGAGAAGATGAACAAGCCGCGCTTCGACAAGATCATGTTGAAGACCAAGACCGTCGGGGCCGAGGCCACGCCGGAGGGCATCAAGGTGCAGTTCGAAGGCCTGGACGGCACGAAGAGCGAGGGCGTCTACGACCTCGTGCTGCAGGCCGTGGGCCGCACGCCCAACGGGAAGAAGATCGCCGCCGACAAGGCCGGTGTGGCCGTGAGCGACCGCGGCTTCATCAACGTCGACGTGCAGATGCGCACCAATGTGCCCAACATCTTCGCCATCGGCGACATCGTCGGCCAGCCCATGCTGGCGCACAAGGCGGTGCATGAGGCGCATGTGGCGGCCGAGGTCATCGCCGGCGAGTTGCTGGGCGACGAGAAGCTCAGCAAGAGCCAGTTCGACGCCCGCGTGATCCCCAGCGTGGCCTACACCGACCCGGAAGTGGCCTGGGTGGGCCTCACCGAGGAGCAGGCCAAGGCACAGGGGGTGAAGGTCAAGAAGGGTCTCTTCCCCTGGGCGGCGTCCGGCCGCGCCATCGCCAACGGCCGCGACGAGGGCTTCACCAAGCTGCTCTTCGATGAGGAGACCCATCGCATCGTGGGCGGCGGCATCGTCGGCACGCATGCGGGTGACATGATCGGCGAGATCGCCCTCGCCATCGAGATGGGCGCGGATGCCGTGGACATCGGCAAGACCATCCACCCGCATCCCACCCTGGGCGAGAGCATAGGCATGGCCGCAGAGGTCGCGCACGGCAGCTGCACGGACGTGCCTCCGGCACGCAAGTAAGCAAGCCTGCTGACCCGGCGCGGCCTGGCCCTGAGCGGCAGGGCCTGCCCCGGCACCCCGGTGACACCTGTCGCCGGGGTTTTTTTTATGGGCAAACGGGCACGCGCCCCTGAGCCCCGATTCATGGGACTTTCAAGGCGAGGGCTCAGGCGCACACTCAGGGCTACGCTGTTCCCGCCGAGCATCGTGAAGAACCGCCATCTCGCCACGATCCTGCTGCTGGTCGCCGTCCTGGGCCTGCACTGGCCGGCATCGGCGCAGGTGCCGCGCGAGCTGCACTACTTCGACATCCCGCCCATGATGTACACCGATGCCCAGGGGCGTGCGGCCGGCAGCCTGGTCGAGCGTCTGCGCAAGGCATGGCCCGCCGAGCTGGCCATGCCTCCCCTGGTCCCCGCTCCCCTCAAGCGCTCCCTGCAGGACATCCTGCAAAGCGTGGAGCCGATCTGTCTCGTGGGTGTGTTCAAGACGCCGGAGCGTGCGGCGGGCGCCTGGTTCTCGGGGCCTCTCTACCGGGAGTCGCCCTCGGTCTTCCTGGCCACGCGCAGTGCCGCACTGCGCATGCGCAGGTTTCCCAGCGCGCAGGCCCTGGTCGAAGATCCCGGCCTGCGGCTGCTGCTGACTGACGGCGCCTCCTACGGCCCGCAGCTCGACGCCTGGTTGCGGCAGCGCGGGTCAGGCGTGCTGCGCGTGAGTGCCCCACCTGCGCGCCAGGTCCACATGCTGCTGCGCGGGCATGCGGACTTCATGTTCACCGACCTGGACGAGGCCTCCCACCTGTTGAGGGACCTCGGCACGGCGGCGCGCGCCCTGGAGGTGGTGATGCTGCCTGGCATGGTGGAGTCACCGACGCGGCACCTGATGTGTCAGCGGGAGCTGGACCGGCGCTGGCTCGAGACGGTGGATGAAGCGCTGCGCAAGCTGGACAATGCCCTGCCCCCTGGCTCCTGATACGGCGCAGTCTGCCCCCCGGCGCGGTCGTGTTTCATGGAAAACCCGAAGCTCCTGGGCGCTTGCAGGCCAAGAGAATGCGCAGCCCTTGACGCGCGCCCTGCTCAGGCCTCGCTAAACTTGCCCCCGATTTGCAGTGCGCATGAAAGCATCCGGCCAGGCATGCGCGCGGGGTGACGGAGCCGTACCGGACGGCGGACATGGGGTAGGGAATGAAGGACAACAGGACACTGTACGAACTGCTCGGCGTGCGACCGCAGGCCACCGCCACGGAAGTGCGCACGGGCTACCGCCTCGAACTGGACGCCTTGGAGGCTCAGCGGGCGAGCCTGTCCGCCCAGGATTTCAATGACAAGGTCCAGCTGCTTCGCGTGGCGTTCACCACGCTCAACGATCCGATCTCGCGGGCGGGCTATGACGCCGACCTGGACGCGGCCGCCAAGGCCGCTGCGGCGCTGAGTGTCGGCGGAGCCCTGGCCACGACAGCCTCGGTGTCCGGCGCGCGCGCCGACGCCCTGGGCCTGCGCGCTGACGCCCTTGCCTTGCGTGCCGATGCGCTGATGGCCCGGGCCGACATCCCGCCCTCCGGCATGGGGCGGGACGGGCTGTTCAGCGACTGGTCGCCGGCCTTGCGCCGCGTCGTGAGCGTGTCGGTGCTGCTGTTGCTTGTCCTGGGTGTTTCGCTGGGCGTCTCGCGCTGCACCACGAAGGCCGCGCGCGAGCAGATGGAGCTGCGCGAGGCCCAGGAGCGGCGCGCCTCGGAACAGGCCATGCTCCAGGACTACTACCAGACCTATGGCGTGCGCCCGGCCAACAGGGCCGAGATGGAACTCATGGAAGCGGAGCGTCGCCGCAAGGAGAACGCCGAGCGCCAGGCCGCCACGGACAACCGCCGGGCCGAGGATGAGCAGCGTCGCTGGGAGGAGGAATCCCGTCGGCGTGGCGAGGAAGCCTCCCGCAATGTCCAGCAGGCCCTGGAAGCAGCCCGCGAAGAGCAGCAGCGCCTCAAGTTCGAGGCTGAGCAGCTCGCGCTGGAGATCTCCCTCACCACCAACGACGTGGACCGCAAGCGCCTGCAGCTGCGGCTGCGCCAGTTGAAGGAACGGATGAAAGACGAATGAGCCAGCGCCGCCGCGCCCTTGCAGGCCTGCTGGCTGTGGCAGGGGGCGTCGTCCTGCTCGCCGCCTGCCAGAAGCCGCTGGCGCCTGAGCAATTCGTCGGCCGCTGGAAGTCCTCGCGCCTGAGCACGCCCTTGGTGATGCGCGCCAATGGCGACTGGGAGATCCGCGATGGCGAGGACGCCGTGCTGCAGTACGGCGTCTGGCAGCTGGATGGGCAACGCCTGGTCTGGACGATCCTGGATGCCGACGGCGCCGTCAAGCACGACGCCAACCAGATCCTGTCCGCCGAACCCAGGCGCTTCGTCCTGCGAGAGCGGGATGGTGCCCAGACGAGCTTTGAGCGGCTGGACTGAGTGACTGATCCGCGCGCCGTGAACCACTACGACACCCTCGAAGTCAGTGCCCGGGCCAGTCCCGAGGTGCTGCGTGCCGCCTACCGCAGCCTGATCCAGCGCTTCCATCCGGATCGACGCCCTGACGATCCGGATGCCGCAGCACGGGCAGCGGCCATCACCGAAGCCTATGACGTGTTGTCGGACCCTGCCCGGCGTGCCGCCTACGACGACTGGCTGGCGGCACAGTCGGCAGGCGCCACTCCTGTCGCAGCCCCTGCTGCGGCTGATGCCACGGCTGATGCCCACGGCGGCGCCAAGATGCCGCGCTCCCGCAACGCCGCCCCGCGTGGGACCGGGCGGGCGGCAAGGCCCGCGCCCTCGGTGGGCGGCGGGCGCTGGATTCTCGGAGGCCTGCTGCTGCTGCTGGTGGCCATCCTCGTGGGCTGGCTGTGGCCGCACAGGGTCCAGGAGGACGACTGGGCCAGTTTGCGCCAGAACTTCTCCGCCGCCGGACACACGGAGGAGGAACTCCGGGACCTGCTGCGCCGAAAGGAGGCCTTGCTGCAGCGATCGCCAGCCCTGCGCGAGCGCGAGGCTAGGGAGTCGATCCGCGATCGTGAGGCACGCACCCTGGAGCTGCTGGATGCGCCGATCGAGCTCTACCTGGGCACGGGCATCATGACGATCCCCCGTGTGCAGCTCGTGCTGGGCAGCTTCGACGCCGTGTCCCTGCGCAGCTACATCCTGAAGAACCGCGAGTCGCTGGTGGTCGATCTCAACAAGGCCCTCAATGGCGCCAAGCTGGAACTCCTGCTGGGGCCCGATGCCGAGCGGCAACTGCAGGCCCTGATCCTAGACGCCCTGGTGAGCGCCCTGGGCACGCAGCCACAGGAGACCTATCCCTCCACCTGGTTCGAATCCCCCGGCCGCTACGGCGTGGTGGCGGTGCAACTGCCCGGGCGCTACACCTATCGGCCCTACGGCGGCTGAGCCCCGGGCCCGGGGGCGGCTTGCCATTCGTCGTGCACCCCTGCGTTTCGTCATGCGCAGCCGCCGCTTCACGACATTTCCGAGGACAGGCGCAGCGCGCGCGGCTATGGTCCGGCTGCACATGGCGAGCGATGCCATGGACGCCTTGGAGAACATTCATGGACATCGAACAGCAGAGTTGGCGAGCACGCCGCCGCCTGGAGCGGCGCCGGCATCACGGCGAAGGGCGCGGGGGTTTCGGACTTTTCCTGATCCTGGTCGGCCTGGTGCTGCTGGTGCAGCGCCACGGCTGGCCCAGCTGGTTCCAGTTCGAGGCGCCATGGTCCCTGGTGATCGCCGTGCTGGCCGGCCTGAGCCTGCTGCTGGCGCGCAGCGCGCGTGGGCTGACCCGTGCCCTGTTTCTGGGCGCGGTCGCTGCCTGGTTCTATGCCTGCGAGACGGGGTGGTCCAACTTCAGCTTCCGTGACTCCTGGCCCTGGCTGCTGATCGCCCTGGGCGTTGCCAAGATGCTTCACTACCTGCTGGAGCGTGGGGAGGATCAAACATGAACACGAGCAACACGCGCAGCACACCCGGCCGCGCCGCCCGCCATCAGCTGTGGCTGGGCCTGACGCTGGTACTGGCCGGTGGGGCCTTTCTGCTGGACAACCTGCATGTCCTGGAACTGCGCCGCATCCTGCCCTTCTGGCCGGTACTGATGGTGGCGCTGGGTGCCGCCCGTTTGTTGACGGCCGCGCCGGGCGACAGGCGCGAGCAGCTGATAGGCGGCCTGCTGCTGGGCCTGGGCAGCCTGCTGCTGCTGCGTCGCCTGGGATGGCTGCATATGGACTGGCGCGACTTCTGGCCCCTGGTGCTGATAGGCCTGGGCGTGATGGTGATGGCGCGGCAGCCGGGACAGGGGGGGCCCTTTGGCCATGTCAATCAGGATGTCCATGACCGCCAGCTCGACCTCAAGGCAGTGCTGAGCGGCCAGGAGGTCCGGGTGCAGTCGTCCGACTTCACTGGCGGGCAGGTGCAGGCGGTGCTGGCAGGCGTGGAGCTGGACCTGAGCCAGGCGGGCTTCCAGCGCGCGGTGCTGGAGGTGTCTGTGGTGATGGCGGGCCTGGAGCTGCGCTTGCCACCCGACTGCCGGCTGCGCGTCACCGCCTCCTCGGTGCTGGGCCAGGTCGAGGACAAGACACAGCCGCTGGCTGCCGCCAGCCGCGAGCTGGAGTTGCGGGGCTCGCTGGTGCTGGGCGGCATCACGGTGCGTCACTAGAGCGCATCCAGCCGTGCATGCCCTCAGCGCAGGCCCGGCACGGTGCTGCAGTTGGCCACGCCAAAGCGATCGACGAAGAGCCGGAACTGCTGCCCCGGCTTCAGTGACTGCCATTGCTGGAGGCTGAGTCGACAGGTCCAGTCGCGCTCCTTGGCGTCGACCATGAGCACCTCGTAGACCCCCTTGTACTTGCCGACGCGCTCGGCGCCGGCCTGGTCCGGCCTGAGGCTGGCCAGCACCGGCGACCCCCACTGCGGCACTTGCGGATGCAGGCCTTGTGTGCGCACGGTACGCAGCGGGCGCCATTGCAGGCCGCTGTAGCGGCAATGGGGGCTGGGCTCGGCACGCTGGCCGCTGGGGTCTTCCATGAGCTTGCGCTGCACCTCCTGCACGCCGGTGGGCATCTCGTCGCACCAGCTGGAGTCCTGGACTTCGACCAGGCGCTCGATCTCGATGTCGCGCTGCCAGCGAAGGGACTGGATCGTGACCCATTCGCCGCGTGGGCCGAAGAGCTTCCAGCCCAGGGGGGCGAAGAGCAGGGCGATGATCAGGGCGGCGATGCGGTGCTGACGCTCGCGGTGCGAGAGGTAGTGCAGGCTGGCGGGCATGCCGCGATTGTCGGTGCTGCGCGGCAGGGGCCGAAGCTCATGGCCAGGCCTGCTCAGGCCGGCTGGCCGTCGCGCCGGCGCTGTTCGCGCCGCAGGCGCACGGCCTCGGTGACGGCGGCAAGCTCCTCGCTTTGCCGAGCCAGTTCACCGCGCAGGCGCATGTGGTTGCTAACGGCTTCGTCAAGCGCGCCGAGGTCGGTGCGGACAGTGTCCCAGACAGGCCGTGCGCCGTCCGCCTGCCCGGGCTGACGCTCCCGGGCGGCATGCCGACCCCAGGCGATGCCCAGGACCAGAGCACAGGCGCTGCTGCTGGCGAGCAGGGCCAGCAGGTGCCGGTTCAGCGCGACGGTGTCCGGCGCCGGGCTGCCGTCTTCAAGGCGGCGGACCTGCAAGGACCATCGCTGCCCGTTGTTGATCGGCAGTATCCAGGTGGCCGGACCCGAGAGCCCCTCATGCACGCGACGCGCCTGCGGGCCGCCCAGCCACGCTTCGGTCCAGGCAGGGGTGTCGGCCACCAGCAGAAGTTCGGAGCGGAAGGGGGTGTTGAGTGCATAGGAGCGCAGCACGGCCAGGGTTTCCTGCCGAGCCCGGAAGGCCAGCACCTCGTCCTTGTGGATACCGGGCTGGCGCAGGGGGCGCGCCAGTTCGCCCGCCAGCCGCTTCAAGGCCTGGTACTCGGCCAGGCGCGGGTCTGCCTGCAAGGGCAAGGGCAGCGCGGCTTGCAGCTGCAGGTACTGATAGCAGCTCAGCCCGGCCAATCCAGCCATCAGGGCCATGAACAGCCCCAGGCGCCAGCGACGTGACATGACATTCTTCTCCCTGAGTGCGCGCATCCTAGGGAGCAAGGCTGGGCCGGCTGTTCAGGGTTTGACCGCGGCGCCGTGCACTACTGCACGAACGTTCGTTCAGCGAGGGTGCTTGCCCCCTGGCTCAGGGCTTGACGCTGCCGGCCGAGCGAGAGACGAACTGGGCCAGCGCCTCCATGTCAGCCGCGTCCAGCTTGCCGGCGTAGCTGGGCATGACGCCCAGGCCGCTCTGAAGCACCCGTCGTACCCGCGCGGCGTCCGGCTTGAGCTCATCCAGCACGGGGCCTACTTCTCCACTGCTGCCGGCGGCGGCCAGCGTATGGCAGACCGCGCAAGGCGGAGCGGCCTTGGCGGTGAACAGCTCGCGACCGCGCTGCAGCTGAGTGTCCTCGGCGGCAAGGGCGGCAGAGGACAGGCCCGCCGCCAGCAAGGGCAGCAGCAGGCCCGCCCGTGCGGGCCGGAACCTGGGGTCAGGTCTTGCCATCAGGCCACCACCAGCTTGACAGCGTGGTCGCGCCAGCTGTTGTTGTTGTAGCCGTGGGCGTTCTCGACGCGATCGGCTGGCTGCACATTGCCCGCCACGTCAACGGCCCGGCTGGCCAGTTGGTAGCTGCCTGCCGGCAGTTGCACAGACAAGGCGAACTGGCGCCAGGCGAAGCGGCCGAGGTCCGGGCCGATCAGGCGGGCCGTATGCCAGCTCTCGCCGCCATCCACGCTGACTTCCACGCGCTCGATGGCCTGCGTGCCGCCGAAAGCCACGCCGTGGATCTGCACGCGGCCGGCCTTCACAGGGCCGCCGTCCGACAAGGGGCCGTTGATCCAGGACTTGACGTTCATCTCCCAGACCGAGGCCTGGTCCGGGCTGCTCTGGGCGCCGGGCGGGGTCATGCGGTAGCCGTGAGCCATGATCTTGGCCTTGGACTCGGTGCTGCCAAAGGACAGTCGCTTGATGTACTTGATGTTGTTGACGCCCTGGTAGCCCGGCACGATCAGGCGCAGGGGGCCGCCATGGGCCAGGGACAGCGGCTCGCCGTTCATCTCCCAGGCCAGCAGGCAGTCCTCCAGGGCCTTGATGGGCACCGAGCGCTCGACAAGCACACTCAGGGGGTCCACACCTTCGGGCAGCTTCTCGCCGCCAGTGCCGGTCAGGAACACGGCGCCCTCGGCCAGGCCGCCCAGAGCGGCGACGACGTTGCGCACCGGCACGCCACTCCACAGCACGCAGCCCGCGGCGCCCACGGTCCAGGGCGTGCCGCTGGGCTTGCTGGGGAAGAAGCCGCGGCCGTTGCCCGAGCACTGCAGCACGGTGGCGACGGTCTCCAGGCCCAGGGTCTTGAGCTCGGCCAGGCTGAGGCTGCGCGGCTGCTTCACGCCGCTGACCTCCAGGGACCAGTCGTCGCGCTTGTCCAGGACGCTGGCGTCCGGTGCGGGGAGGTTGTTGCGGATGTAGAGCTGCTGGGCTGGCGTGATGACGCTGCTGCCGAAGGCGCTGCGGCGGGTCTCGATGGTGGTGCCGCTGTGGACCACCAGCGCGGCGGGATTCTTCCAGGCAGCATAGGCGGGCAGGGGCTTGGCCGGCGGCGTGGCCGTCGGCGCTGCGCCCTGTGCCTGGGCCCAGCCGCTGAGTCCCAGGGCCCCGAAGGCGGTGGCGGCTCCCCCCAGCACACGGCGGCGGGCAATCAGATCGTCATGGCTCATCTTGGCTCCTTGTCGTCATGGTCATCGCCCGGGGGCGCAGCGCGCATTGTGGGGTGTGGCGGCAGGGGGGCGACCCAGTTACAGAGGATGCAGCTGTGACGATCTGAAACAAAACTCACCGTCAATCGACAGTGTGTGTGCGGATGTGCCACTACGCTGAGCACCTATCAAAACAGTTGGGGATGTACATGAGCAAGAACAATGGCATGCGTGCTCTGGGGGTGGTAATGCTGGGGCTGCAACTGGCCGGACAGGCCCAGGCAGCGGTCAACGCGATGGTCGTCGTGGAGCCTACGGCGCGCAAGGCAGGCCTGACGGTCTCTCAGCAAGGGGTTGAATCGGGTCTGGGCAAGGTGCTGGGGCAACCCGTCAACCTGGGCACCAGCGAGGACCTCACCGACATGATGCGGGCCACGCGCAGCGGCGGCTACGAGCTTTTCATCGGCCCGGCGCAGGTTGCGGCCTCGGCCTTGAGCCGTGGCTATGAACTCCTGGGCGCAACCCAGGGCTCCGAGCCCTTCGTGCTGGTCGCTCGCGCGGAGTTGGCGGATCTCGCAGCCCTGCGTGGCCGGCGGCTGTACCTTCCGCAGCAGGACTCCATCTACACCTACATGGCGCGCGGCCTGCTGACGCAGGGCGGACTGTCCATGCAGGACCTGCGCGTGGCGCACGAGCGTTATCCGCAGGCGGGCCTGGCCGCCTTGCTGGTGGGCAGCGCCGATGCCACGGTCGTGCGTCAGAGCGAATGGAAGGAGTGGCAAGGCCAGTACGGCCAGGCGGCCAAGGTGCTGGCCAGTTCCGAGCCCGTGCCCGGCGGTTTCAGCGTGGTCGTCAAGAAGGACTTGCCGGCGGAGGCCCGCGTCCGGCTGGCCCAATGGTTCGCCGCTGTGCCTGCCAGCACGGGCCTGAGCCAGGCGCGCTTCAAGCCCGAGATGCAGGAGTACAAGCGGGTGGCCGACCTCGGTCACTTCACGCCCACTCAGTTGCCCGGTGTGACGCGGGTGACGGCGCGCGAGGCCCAGCAGCTGCAGGCCAAGGGCGCCGTGCTGGTGGACACCCGCATCGAGAAGGAGTACCAGGCCCGGCACATTCGCGGCGCGCTGTGGCTGCCCTATGTGGAGAAGAGCCTCAAGGATGTGGCCTTCAATCCCGCCCTCGATGACTTCAGCGCCTTGGACAAGACCGACAAGCTGAAGCCCTCGCAAGCCGTGATCTTTGCCTGCAACGGGGCCGAGTGCTGGAAGTCCTACAAGGCCGCGAAGATGGCTCAGTCCAAGGGTTTCAAGTCCGTGTACTGGCTGCGCGGCGGCCTGCCCGAGTGGGAGTCCGAAGGCTTGCCCGTGGAGGCCGCGGGCAGCTGAGCTCGGCTGCAGGAGAGCCTCCGGGCGGGCCGGCGAAGATCGCATGAAAGCCATGCGCTCGCCTCATCGTTTTCCCTTCATGGCTGTCCCCTGCAGGCCTGACTGTAGGGCCTGACAGTTGGCGCCCCGAAAGTGGCTACCTAGAGTCGCCGGCAGCTTGCGCATCACCACGGGGGTGATGCGCGGCGCCCCTCAAACTCGATGGAGTCACCGATGAACCAAACCATGGTCAAGTGGGCAATCCTGGCTGGCGCTGCCACCGCAGCGGTCTCGGCTCAGGCGGCAGGTCTGTCCGTCCGTCTGGAAGTGGCCAGCCCTGTGCTGAAGGGCGACGTGGACGTCCACGTCACCCTGACGCTCACCAACACCTCGCGCACGCCGATGTTCCTGCCCAAGACGCAGTTGCCGGGGCAGGTGCACGAGTCCGCCCTGTTCCGCGTCACGCGTGACGGGGAGCCCGTGGCCTACACCGGCCGCTTGGTGAAGCGCACCGCGGCGGCTGAGCACGAGATCGTGCGTCTGGCGCCTGGCGCGTCCATGAGTTTCCAGGTCGAACTGACCGGCGGCTACGACATGAGCCAGAACGGTCGCTATGCCATCGAGTACGTGGGCCTGGCAAAGCAGCAGTCGGGCCAGACCGCCCAACTGGCGCCTGATGCCGGCAGCGGCCCTGTCTACCTGTGGCTGGAAGGTCGCACCCAGCAGCCCGAGGCGCAGGTCACGCTGGCGCCTTCGCTGGCCGGCTCCATCTCCTACACGGGCAACTGCACGGCCACACAGAAGACTACCCTGACCAACGCCGTCACGGCCGCGACCAACTACTCGCAGTCGGCCTACTCCTACCTGAGCGCTACGCCCTCGGCAACCACGCGTTACAAGACCTGGTTCGGCGCCTTCAGTACGACGGGTTGGAACACCGCCAAGTCGCACTATGCCAAGACCCTGGATGCTTTCAAAACCAAGGCGCTGACCCTGGACTGCAGCTGCAAGGATTCGGGTACCTATGCCTATGTCTATCCCAATCAGCCCTACAAGATCTATGTCTGCGGTGCCTTCTGGTCGGCTCCGATGACGGGCACGGACTCCAAGGGGGGCACCCTGGTGCACGAGATGACGCACTTTACGGTGGTCGCCGGCACTGACGACTGGGCGTATGGCCAGAGCGCGGCCAAGTCGCTGGCGCTGTCCAACCCCACCAAGGCGCTGGATAACGCGGATAGCCACGAGTACTTCGCGGAGAACACGCCGAGCTTGCCGTGAGGTGGTGAGCCCCTCGCCCGGTCTCGCGGCGCTGAACGCGCGCGAGTCCGGTCGGTCCCCCGGGGGGACGGCAAAGAGGGCGGCGTTGAGCCGCCCTCTTTGCCAAGTGGGCCGGCTTGGGGCGGCCCGGCGCCGGCCCTGGGGATAGGCCCCTCGCTCGGTCTCGCGGCGCTGAACGCGCGCGAGTCCGGTCGGTCTCCCGGGGGGACAGCAAAGAGGGCGGCGTTGAGCCGCCCTCTTTGCCAGGTGGGCCGGCTTGGGGCGGCCCGGCACCGGCCCTGGGGATAGGCCCCTCGCCCGGTTTCGCGGCGCTGAATGCGCGCGAGTCGGGCCGGTCTCCCGGGGGGACAGCAAGGAGGGCGGCGTTGAGCCGCCCTCTTTGCCAGGTGGGCCGGCTTGGGGCGGCCCGGCGCCGGCCCTGGGGATAGGCCCCTCGCCCGGTTTCGCGGCGCTGAATGCGCGCGAGTCGGGTCGGTGTCCCGTGGGGACAGCAAAGAGGGCGGCGGTGAGCCGCCCTCTTTGCCAAGTGGGCCGGCTTGGGGTGGCCCGGCGCCGGCCCGAAATGGAAAAGGCAGGCTTGAGGCCTGCCTTTGCTTCATGCTGGCGTGGCTATTCTTCGGCCAACAGGTCCTGCACGGCTTCGTTCCAGACGTCCAGGTCCTCGTGGTCGATGTGCAGCCAGTCCATGGCGCGCTGGTGGTGGCTGGCCCAGTCGGCGTCCTCGGGCAGGCCTTCGTGGCGGCGCATCAGGTGCTCGGCAATCAGGCCGGCGGCCACAAGGGTGTGGACCTCGGGCTCGATGTCGGCATCACCCAGCGACTCGAAATCATGATGCAGGCGTATCGCCGCCATCAGCGACGGCGCCAGGTTCCAGGCGCGGGCCAGCAGGGCGCCAACCACGGCATGGTCGGTCTTGTGATTGGCGTTCTCGGTGGCAATGTAGGGGCGATCGATCCGCGCACCCGCCTCGACCATGGTGGCGCCGTAGCCGCGCACGCTCTGCAGCAGCACGGGGATGCCCACATGGCAGAACAGACCGTAGGTGTGGGCCAGGTCCGGGGACAGACCCGGCAACTGGCGGGCGATGTAACGCATCGCGTGGGCTCGCTTGGCTGCTCTCTGCCAGAAACGCGTCAGGTGCGGGCTGTTGACGGGGATGGCATGGCGTAGAGCAAAGCCGGTCAGGATGGCCGCCGTCTCGTCCAGGCCCAGCCGGGTCATGGCCTGGCCCACGGCGCTGCAAGGCATGCCGTCAGCCAGGTGCAGCGGGCTGTTGGCGGTGCGCAGCAAGGTGGCAGACATGGCGACGTCGCTGGCCGCGATGCGGGCCACCTCGGTCAGGTCCGGTTCGGGGCCCCGCATGGCCTGCTGCAGGCGCTGCAGCATCTCGGGGCAAGGGGGAATGACGATCTGGCGCAGGGGACCGTTGGCGCGTGCCTGGTCCAGTTCCTGTCGAATGGCTTGCGACTTCATGGGGTGGGTGGCCGGCAAAGGGTGGCCTTGAAGCGCTTGATTATGGATGGGCTCAGGAACGAGAGCCGTCGCAATCTGTGGAAATTCCCCGCTCTGGGAGCTTTGCTGGCAGATGGGCACCTCTCGCTTTCCCATTCGCCGCCAAGCGGATGGATGGGCGAGCGATACTGGCTCGGCCCATGCATCCTGTCCGGCCCAAGAACAAGAGAACTCCAGGCATCCCTTGCTGTCGTTGACCGCTCACCATGCCCCTGCGAGGTGCCACGCCGCCCACGAGCGGCAGTCTCGGCCCTGGCCCGGGTTGCGGCGTGGACGGCAGGCCTTGCTGGTCATGCTGCTGGCCGGCCTGGGGATGTGGAGCCAGGCCCTGGACAGCAACCGCGTGCTGGAGCTGGCCGCCGGCCGCTCGGCCAAGGCCCTGGCCGGCGCGAGGGCCCTGGTGCAGATGCTGGAGAAGGCCCAGGGGCTGGACGAGGAAGGGCGGCTGGCCGCCGTCAACGACTTCTACAACCGCCGCATCCAGTTCCGCGACGATCAGGAAGTCTGGGGCGTGGTCGACTACTGGGCCAGCCCGCTGGAAACGCTGGAGAAGGGCCGCGGCGATTGCGAGGACTACGCCATCGCCAAGTACTTCAGCCTGCTGGCCCTGGGGCTGGAGCCCGCGCAGCTCCGGCTGGTCTATGTCCGGGCCATGCTCGACGGCCGGCCGCAGGCCCACATGGTGCTGGCCTACTATGCGCAGCCACAATCCGAGCCCCTGATCCTGGATAACCTCCAGAGCCAGGTCCGGCCGGCGTCCGTCCGTACCGACCTGTCGCCGGTCTTCAGCTTCAACAGCGAGGGGTTGTGGAGCGGCGTGGCAGGTGCACCTGCGGGCAATCCGACGGCCCGCCTGTCGCAATGGCGCGACGCGCTGGGCAAGGCCCGGGCGGAGGGCTTCTAATGAACAGTGCCGAGGGGAACCACTCACCATGTCTTTGATGCGTCAAGTCGCGGCCCTGCTGCTCGCCGTGCTGCTGCTGGCCCTGATGGCCAGCGTGGCTGTGTCGGCCAGCTCGGTTCGTGAAGTGCTGCAGACTCAGCTGCAACTGAAGAACGAGGACAACGCCGGCGCCCTGGCCCTGGCCCTGTCGCAGCAGCGGGGTGAGGAGAGCCTCATGAGCCTGCTGATCTCGGCGCAGTTCGACACCGGCGCCTATCAGTCCCTGCGCTGGAAGCGCGCAGACGGCTCGATTGCCTTCGAGAAGACCGCGGCCGCGGCCAAAGGGCGTGCTCCGGACTGGTTCGTCGCCTGGCTGCCGCTGGAAGTGCAGCCGGGCGTGGCGCAGGTCTCCGACGGCTGGAAGTCCCTGGGCAGTGTGGAGGTCCAGAGTCAGAGTGCCTTCGCCCACGAAACGCTGTGGCAGAGCTTTCTTCGCATTGCCGCCTGGCTGGTGGGCGTGGGCGCCTTGGCGGGGGGGCTGGCTGCATTGGGTCTTAGGCGCATCCGGGAGCCGCTGGACGCTGCGGTGCAGCAGGCCAATGCCCTGGTGCAGGGGCAGTTCATGACCATCGAGGAAGCCCGTGTGCCTGAGCTGGCGCGCCTGACCGGCGCGCTGAACACCATGGTGGCCAAGGTCCGTTCGCTGTTCGAGGCGCAGGCCGAGCAGCTGCAGGTACTGCAACGCCAGGCCTACAGCGACGGCCTGACGGGCCTGACCGTGCGCAAGCAGTTCCTGGCCGAGTTCGAGTCGGCCCTCGGGCGCGACGATGGTCCGGTGCGCGGCGGCTTCATCCTGATGCGCCTGTGCTCGCTGGCCGATCTCAACCAGCGCCTGGGCCACCAGCAGGTCGACCAGCTCATCCAGGCCATCGCCCGTGCGGTGAAGGCCTATCCCGACCGTGTGCGCGGCTGCCTGGCCGGGCGGCTCAACGGCGCTGACCTCGCCTTGTGGCTGCCGGCCCCGGACGTGGCCGAAGACACCGCGCAGGCCCTGGCCGAGGCCTTGCGCTCGGCCTTGCACGGCGGCGAGAGCGGCGTGCATCTGGCCGTGGCCGCCATCGACATGGCGCGTGGGCGGCCCATGTCTCAGTGGTTTGCCGAGGCCGACGCCGTGCTGGCCCGTGCCGAACAGGGCACGGGCGTCTGCCTGGCCTACCAGCGCGTTGCCGACGAAGACCAGCCGGCCCAGGGCGAGCGTATCTGGCGCCAGCAGATCAGCGACTGCCTGGATGCCGGCCGTGCCCGTCTCCAGCCTTTCCCGGTGATGGACCGCCAGGGCCTGCTGCTGCACTGGGAATGCCCGCTGCAGCTGCAGTTGCTGTCACAGGGGGACTATCTGCAGGCTGCACGCTGGCTGCCGCTGGCCCTGCGCAGCAAGCTCAGCGCGGAAACCGATCTTCGCGCGGTGCAACTGGCCTTGGCTGCCATCTCGGAGGACGGTCAGCCCCGCTGTGTCAACCTGGCCCCGGCTTCGTTGCAGGAGGGGGGCTTTGTTGCACGGCTGCGCGAGATGGTCTTCCAGTCGCCGCAGTCGGCACGCCGGCTGGGCCTGGAGCTGGGCGAGTCGGCGGCACTGCTGCATTTCGACCTGCTTCATGAACTGGGGCGCCAGATCCGGCCCCTGGGCGTGGCCTTGGGGCTGGAGCATGCGGGGGCTGGCCTGGCCCAGGTCGACCGCCTCTACCAGGCGGGCCTGGACTACGTGAAGCTGGATGCCGCGGTGGTCAACGGCATTTCCGGCGACGCCTCGCGGGCCGCCTTCGTGCGTGGACTGGTCATCATGCTGCGCAGCCTGGCTTTGAAGGTCTATGCAGAGGGCGTTGCCGACGGCCTGGATGCCCAGGCCTTGTGGGATATCGAGATCGACGGCATCACGGGCCCCTGGGCGACGGGGCAGATGATCAAGCCCTGAGCCCTGCCGCTGGCAGATCGCCAGCCCTTGCGCAACCAAGCGTGCCGCAGGGAGCCGGCGGCGCGCTTAGCGGATGTCGGCGCTGTGCAGGCCGTAGCCCTGGCCGCGCCGACGGTCCTCGAAGAAGCGCACCAGGGTTTCTCGGACGGTCCGGAAGGCCAGCTCGTCCCAGGGGATTTCGTCCTCGCTGAAGAGCCGGGCCTCCAGGGTCTCGGGGCCAGGATTGAACGCTGGCGACAGCAGCCGGGCGCGATAGAAGAAGTGGACCTGGCCCGCCTGCACCACGTTGTGCACGCAATAGAGAGGCTGCAGCTCGATGCGCGCGCCGGCTTCCTCGTCGGTCTCGCGCAGCGCGCCCTCGGCCGTGGTCTCTCCCAGCTCCATGAAGCCGGCCGGCAGGGTCCATTTGCCGTAGCGCGGCTCGATGGCACGCTTGCACAGCAGTACCTGCTCTTCCCAGACTGGCAGCGTGCCCACCACATTGAGCGGGTTCTCGTAGTGGATGGCCGCGCAGACGGTGCAGGTGGCCCGCTCGCGGTTGTCGTCGGCCGGCACCTGGTAGGCGACCTGGCCGCCGCAGCTGGGGCAATGCTTGAATCGTCGGGTGAGGAACATCGATCCAGTGTAGCGGGCCCGTGGCAACATACCGGGATCGGCCCCTTGCCGCACTGCGGCACAGCGGCCTCCCTCAGCTCAGCATCCGACCAGCCATGGAACTCTTCAACTACTTCCGATCCTCTGCCTCCTACCGCGTGCGCATCGCCCTGGCGCTCAAGGGCCTGGACTACGACTACCGCAGCGTGCACCTGGCGAAGAACGAGCAGTTCAATGAGTCCTACAGCGCCGTCTCCGCCTCGCGCCTGGTGCCCTTGCTACGCGACGGCGAGGCCAGCGTCACGCAGTCCATGGCCATCATCGAATACCTGGACGAGACCCATCCCGAGCCGCCACTGCTGCCGCGCGGGCCTCTGGATCGGGCCTATGTTCGGGCGATCTCGCAGGACATCGCCTGCGAGATTCATCCGCTCAACAACCTGCGCGTGCTGCGCTACCTGACGCAGGAGCTGGGCGTCAGCGAGGAGAACAAGGACCGCTGGTATCGTCACTGGGTGGAGACCGGCCTGGAGGTGGTCGAGCGCCGACTGGTGGGCGAAGGCCGTGCAGGCACCTTCTGTTTCGGCGACACCCCAGGGCTGGCCGACTGCCTGCTGGTGCCCCAGGTCTTCAATGCCCAGCGCTTCAAGGCCCGCCTGGACCACGTGCCCACCGTCATGCGCATCCACGCGGCCTGCATGAAGCTGGATGCCTTTGCCAAGACACAGCCCTCAGCCTGCCCTGACGCCGAATGAGTCCCGCGCTGCATCCGGACTGGCTGCAGCCCGAGTGGGACGCGCCGCAGGTACGCGCCTTGATGAGCAGTCGGGCCGGCGGTGTCAGCACCGGGCCGTATGCCAGCCTCAATGTGGGCTCGGCCGTGCAGGACGAACCGGCGGCCGTCGAGGAAAACCGGCGTCGTGTGGCCGATGCCCTGGGCGCACGCCTGGTCTTCATGCCCCAGGTCCATGGCAGCAAGGTGCTGACGCTCAAGCCTGAATGGGCCTTGCCCGATGCGCGCGTGCCCAAGGCCGATGCCTGCATCAGCACCATCCCGGGGCTGGGCTGCGCCATTCAGGTGGCCGACTGTCTGCCGGTGCTCTTCGCCGCACCAAAGGCGGTCGGTGGTGCCCACGCGGGCTGGCGCGGGCTGGCCGACGGCGTGCTGGAGAAGACGGTACAGGCCCTGTGCGAAGCCTCGGCCTGCCTGCCAGGCGAGATCCAGGCCTGGCTGGGCGCCTGCATCGGCCCCGAGGCTTTCGAGGTGGGGGCTGATGTGCTGGAAGCCTTCAGCGTGGAGCCGCGGGCGGACCTCGGCCCGGCCCAGGGCCAGCTCTTCCGCTTCCAGCCCAATGCAGCCGGCGAGTCACGCTGGCGGGCCAATCTGCCTGCACTGGCCGCCTTGCGGCTGCGTGCGGCCGGCGTGTCCCGCCTCAGCGGCGGTCGCTGGTGCACCTACAGCGAGCCCTCACGGTTCTTTTCCTACCGGCGGGAGCGGCTCAGCGGGCGCATGGTGGCGGCCATCACCCTGGCCTGAGTCGGGCGTGGGCTCGCTCAGGGACTGAGCCTGTTCCTGCGCTTCAGCCAGACGCCGAGCCTTGCGCCGCGCTGGCGTCCCCACGAGGTAGAGCACCAGCGCCATGGGGGCGACGCCGTAGAGCAGAAAGGTCAGCAGGGCGCCAAAGAGGCTGCCCTGCGGGCTGCTGGCTTCGGCCAGCGCCATCATGAGGGCGACGTAGAGCCAGGCAATCGCGATGAGGTACATGGAGAGGCGGGAGACTTTCCTCGCGATTCTCGAATCGCGAGCGTCATAAGAAGGTAAGTTTTCAAGCGTACAACAAGGACTGTGGCAAGCTTCTTGCCTGGGTATGCTGGCGGTGGTGGCTCAGGACATGAGCTCCCAGCGACGATGCCCCGGCCCGAGGTCCCCGGCCCCGGTGCGAGACTGTCACGGGCGGCGCTGTTTCAGCGTCCGTTCATTCCGCGAGGAGACACATGAATTCCAAGAGCAAGGATGCGGGCGCCGCATCCGCCAACGATCCCTTTTCCCTGGGGGCTGCTGCAGAGGCCGCTGGCAAGATGGCTGAGCACGTGGCGGCCGATTTCCAGGCGGGGATGGGCGAGGCCATGAAGACCTTCGCCGGCCTGAAGATTCCCATGGATGCCTGGGCGTCCCTGCAGAAAGACTACCTCAGCCAGGCCAGCGGGCTGTGGAACCAGGCGGTTACTGCTTCCGCCGGCCATCCCGCCAAGCTGCCTGACCGGCGCTTTGCCAGCGAGGCCTGGGGCAGCAATCCGGTCGCGGCCTTCACGGCCCAGCTCTACCTGCTCAATGCCCAGACCCTGCAGCGCATGGCTGAGCAGGTGGAGGGGGACGACAAGGCCCGCGCCCGCATCAAGTTTGCGGTGCAGCAGTTCGTTGACGCCTCGGCGCCCAGCAATTTCCTGGCCCTGAATCCCGAGGCCCAGCAACTGGCCCTCAAGACGCAGGGCGAGAGCATTGCCCGCGGCATGCAGCTGTTGTGGGCGGACATGCAGCGCGGCCATGTCTCGCAGACGGATGAATCGGCCTTCGAGGTCGGCCGCAATGTGGCGACGACCGCGGGCGACGTGGTGTTCGAGAACGACTTCTTCCAGCTGATCGAGTACAAGCCCCTGACCAAGGAAGTGCACGAGCTGCCCTTTCTGATGGTGCCGCCCTGCATCAACAAGTACTACATCCTCGACCTGCAGCCGGACAACTCCCTGATACGCTACGCCGTGGAGCAGGGCCATCGCACCTTTGTCGTGAGCTGGCGCAACCCCGACGAGTCCTGTGCAGGCTGGACCTGGGACGACTACATCGAGCAGGCCGTCATCCAGGCCATCCGCACGGTGCAGGCCATCAGCGGCAGCAAGAAGATCAACGCCCTGGGCTTCTGCGTGGGCGGCACCCTCCTGGCCACGGCCCTGGCCGTGCTGGCAGCACGTGGCGAGCAGCCCGCGGCCAGTGTCACCCTGCTGACCACACTCATCGACTTCACCAGCAATGGCGTGCTGGACCTCTTCGTCGACGAGGCCCTGGTGCGCATGCGCGAGATGAGCATCGGCCCCGACGCTCCCAAGGGCCCGGGCCTGCTCAAGGGCCAGGAGCTGGCCACCACCTTCAGCTTCCTGCGGCCCAATGACCTGGTCTGGAACTATGTGGTGGGCAACTACCTCAAGGGCGAGGCCCCGCCGGCCTTCGACCTGCTCTACTGGAACGGCGACTCGACCAACCTGCCCGGACCCATGTACTGCTGGTACCTGCGCCACACCTACCTGCAGAACGAGCTGAGGAAGCCCGGTGCGCTGACCATCTGCGGCGAGCGCCTGGACCTGGGGGCCATCGAGGCGCCGGTCTACATCTACGGCTCGCGCGAGGACCACATCGTGCCCTGGGAGGCGGCCTACCGCAGCACCCAGGTCTTCAAGGGGAAGAAGCGCTTCGTGCTGGGCGCCTCCGGCCATATTGCCGGCGTGATCAACCCGCCGGCCAAGAAGAAGCGCAGCTACTGGACGGGCAAGAGCGCCGCGCTGCCGGTGGATTCTGCGCAGTGGCTGGAGACGGCCGTCGAGCATCCCGGCTCTTGGTGGACGGACTGGTCGCACTGGCTGGCCAGCCATGCCGGCGCACTGAAGCCAGCGCCCAAGGCGCCGGGCAGTCGCCAGCACAAGGCCCTCGAGCCGGCGCCGGGCCGCTATGTGAAGCAGAAGGCCTGATCCCCTCCATCGACGGCGGTCCTGTCGGGGCCGCCTGCCTCATCCCATTTTCGGAGATTCCTCATGAGCACCGAGATCGTCATCGTCGCCGCGGCGCGCACCGCCATCGGCAAGTTCGGCGGCAGCCTGGCCAAGACCGCCGCCCCGGAGCTTGGCGCCACCGTGGTGCGCGAGCTGCTGCGCCGTTCGGGCGTCGCGCCCGAGCAGGTCGATGAAGTGATCCTGGGCCAGGTGCTGACCGCCGGCTCGGGCCAGAACCCCGCGCGCCAGACCGTCATCAAGGCCGGCCTGCCGCATGCCGTGCCGGCCATGACCATCAACAAGGTTTGCGGCTCCGGCCTGAAGGCGGTGATGCTGGCCGCACAGGCCATCCGCGACGGCGACAGCGACATCATCATCGCTGGCGGCCAGGAGAACATGAGCCTGGCGCCCCACGTGCTGCCCGGCTCGCGCGAAGGCCAGCGCATGGGCGACTGGAAACTCGTGGACACCATGATCGTGGACGGCCTCTGGGACGTCTACAACCAGTACCACATGGGCATCACGGCCGAGAACGTCGCGAAGCAGTACACCATCAGCCGCGAGGCTCAGGATGCCCTGGCCCTGGCCTCCCAGCAGAAGGCCGCTGCCGCTCAGGACGCCGGCCGCTTCAAGGACGAGATCGTGCCGGTGAGCCTGCCGCAGAAGAAGGGTGACCCCATCGTCTTCGACGCGGATGAATTCATCAACCGCAAGACCAATGCCGAGGCCCTGGCCGGCCTGCGCCCGGCCTTCGACAAGGCGGGCTCGGTGACCGCGGGCAATGCCTCCGGCCTCAACGACGGCGCCGCCGGCCTGCTGCTGATGAGCGCCGACAAGGCCAAGGCCCTGGGCCTGACGCCGCTGGCACGCATCGCGTCCTATGCCAGCGCGGGCCTGGACCCGGCGACCATGGGCATGGGCCCGGTGCCCGCCGCCCGCAAGGCCCTGCAGCGCGCCGGCTGGACGCCGCAGGACCTGGATCTGCTGGAGATCAACGAGGCCTTCGCGGCCCAGGCCTGCGCGGTCCATCAGGAGATGGGCTGGGATCTGGCCAAGGTGAATGTCAACGGCGGTGCGATCGCCCTGGGTCATCCCATCGGGGCCTCGGGTGCGCGCATCCTCGTGACCCTGCTGCACGAGATGCAGCGTCGCGATGCCAGGAAGGGCATCGCCTCACTGTGCATCGGCGGTGGCATGGGTGTGGCGCTCTGCGTGGAGCGCTGACACGGAGGGATTTCAGGGAACTCTCAGGGCCAACCCGCTTGACCCCTCCCAGGGGCTGGGCGAGCCTGGGGTTCCGGCAATGCGCGTCTTCTTCGAACGACAACAGCAGCCCGGATGGCGCGTAGGACGCGGCGCCGACACCGGGCTCCCCTGAACAGCCATGGAGGCGAAGGAGATTCACATGATTCAAACGCAAAAAGTTGCATACGTCACCGGCGGCATGGGCGGCATCGGCACGGCCATTTGCCGCAGGCTTCACCAGGCCGGCTACAAGGTCATCGCGGGCTGCGGCCCCAGCCGTGACTTCCAGAAATGGCTCGACGAGCAGAAGGCCGAGGGCTACACCTTCTACGCTTCCGTCGGCAATGTGGCTGACTGGGACTCGACGGTCGCCGCCTTCAGCAATGCCATCGCCGAGCACGGCACCATCGATGTGCTGGTCAACAACGCCGGCATCACGCGGGACCGCATGTTCCTCAAGATGACGCCGGAGGACTGGAAGGCCGTGATCGACACCAACCTCAATTCCATGTTCAACGTGACCAAGCAGGTCGTGCCGGGCATGGTGGAGAAGGGCTGGGGCCGCATCATCCAGATCAGCTCGGTCAATGGTGAGAAGGGGCAGGCCGGCCAGACCAACTACTCGGCTGCCAAGGCGGGCATGCATGGCTTCACCATGGCCCTGGCGCAGGAGCTGGCGTCCAAGGGTGTGACGGTGAATACCGTGAGCCCGGGCTACATCGGTACCGACATGGTCCGAGCCATCAAGCCCGAGGTGCTGGAGAAGATCGTGGCCACCATCCCGGTCAAGCGCCTGGGCGCGCCCGAGGAGATCGGCTCCATCGTGGCCTGGCTGGCTGGCGAGGACTCTGGTTTCACCACCGGCGCTGACTTCTCCTGCAACGGGGGCTTGCACATGGGGTAATGGATAGTGCTGATGGCCCCCCCCTACCGGCTGCGCCGGCCCCCCCCAGGGGGGCGAGCTTGAGGGACCGGCAAAGCCGGATCCCCAAGCTCCGCTGGGGAAACAAACTGGGACCCACTTCGGGTCCCAGTTTGTTTTTCAAGGCACGCGCTCCGGGGGGCGAAAGCTCGGATCCGACTGAGTCGGAGTGCTGCTATCGACCCATCAACCACCACCCACGAAACAAGACGGGCCAGTGTGTCCCGTCTTGGTTTCAGGCGCAGAGCTTGAGGGACCAGCAAAGCCGGATCCCCAAGCTCCGCTGGGGAAACAAACTGGGCCCACTTCGGGGCCCAGTTTGTTTTTCAAGGCACGCGCTCCGGGGGCGAAAGCTCGGATCCGACTGAGTCGGGGTGCTGCTATCGACCCATCAACCACCACCCACGAAACAAGACGGGCCAGTGTGTCCCGTCTTGGTTTCAGGCGCAGAGTTTGAGGGACCAGCAAAGCCGGATCCCCAAGCTCCGCTGGGGAAACAAACTGGGACCCACTTCGGGGCCCAGTTTGTTTTTCAAGGCACGCGCTCCGGGGGCGAAAGCTCGGATCCGACTGAGTCGGGGTGCTGCTATCGACCCATCAGCTAGCACCCACGAAACAAGACGGGCCAGTGTGTCCCGTCTTGGTTTCAAGGCACGCGCTCCGGGGGCGAAAGCTCGGATCCGACTGAGTCGGAGTGCTGCGATCGACCCATCAACCACCACCCACGAAACAAGACGGGCCCAGCGGGTCCCGTCTTGTTTTCAGGCACAGAGCTTGGGGATCCGGCTTTGCCGGGCCCTCAAGCTCGCCCCCTGGGGGGCCGGCGCAGCCGGTAGGGGGGGGGTCAAGTCTTGATTTGAAGAAGCCGCGAAATGCTCCTCGCTGAATCCAGCAGGCGGGGCAGGGCGTTCTCCAGCAGGGCCTCCGGTGGTGTGCGGTTGACCTGGGCGCCAATATTGAGCGCGGCGATGGTCTGGCCCTGGCGGTCCAGGATGGGGGCCGCCAGCGAGACGAGGCCGTCTTCCAGTTCCTGGTTCACCAGACACCAGCCCTGGCTGCGCGCCTGAAGGATGCGGGTGCGGACTTCGTCGAGGTTCATGGCGGTGCGCTGGGTGTAGGCCTGCCACTTCACCTGGGCCAGATGCTGATCCAGCTGTGCATCCGGCATGCCCGCCAGCAGCACTCGGCCCATGGATGTGCACCAGGCAGGCAGCCGGCTGCCCACGCCCAGGTTCACGCTCATGATCTTGCGGGCCGGCACTCGCAGCACGTAGACGATGTCCTGACCCTCCAATACCGCGGCCGAACAGCTCTCCTTGAGGTCGCTGGCCAGCACCTGCATCACCGGCTCGGCGAACTGCCACAGGGGCTGCGAGGACAGATAGGCAAAACCCAGATCCAGAATCTTGGGTGTCAGGGAGAAGAGCCGACCCTCCGTGCGCACATAGCCCAGGGTCTCGAGGGTCAGCAGGATGCGGCGCGCCCCGGCGCGGGTCAGGCCGCAGCGGCGAGCGACTTCAGTCAGCGTCTGTGCCGAGGCGTCGGCGCTGAAGGCCCTGATGACGGAAAGGCCGCGTGCAAAGGACTGCACATAGCTGTCCCCCGGCTTCAATGCGGGCACCCTCCCGGGCTGCGTCTTCGACTCATCCATGCGGCGCAGTATAGGCAGTGGCCCGAAGCAAATGAGTTTGCATTCGTTAACATCGCGGAGCCAAGGTTTTTATGAGGAGGACTGGCAATGGCAATGGATGTCGTGGACTACGAGATCAAGGGCGCAGAAATGCAATTCGTCGAGGTCGAGCTGGACCCCGGCGAGGCAGCGATCGGCGAAGCGGGCAGCATGATGTTCATGGATGCAGGCATCGCCATGGATACCGTCTTCGGAGATGGTGGTGCCAACCAGGGCGGCTTCTTCGGCAAGCTGCTGGGCGCTGGCAAACGCCTGATCACGGGTGAATCGCTCTTCACCACTGTCTACACCAACAATGGCAGCGGCAAGCAGCGCGTGGCCTTCGCCGCACCGTACCCGGGCAAGATCCTGCCCATGGACCTGCGCCAGCTCGGCGGTACCCTCATCTGCCAGAAGGATGCCTTCCTCTGCGCGGCACGCGGCGTGTCCCTGGGCATCGCCGTCCAGCAGAAGCTCAGCACGGGCTTCTTTGGCGGCGAGGGCTTCATCATGCAGAAGCTGGACGGCGACGGCCTGGCCTTTGTGCACGCAGGCGGCACCGTGGTGCGCCGCACCCTGCAGCCCGGCCAGACACTGCTGGTCGACACCGGTTGCGTGGTGGCCTACACGCCCAGCGTCAATTTCGAGATCCAGTACGTGGGCAAGATCAAGACCGCCCTGTTCGGCGGCGAAGGCCTGTTCCTGGCCAAGATGACCGGCCCCGGCGAGGTCTGGCTGCAAAGCCTGCCCTTCTCGCGCCTGGCTTCGCGCATCTTCGCCGCAGCGCCGCAGAATGGCGGTCGCAAGGAGGAGGGCTCTTTGCTGGGCGGCTTTGGCGCCGGCGGCATGCTGGGCTCCATCCTGGGCGGCGACGACGAGTAAGCTGGCCGACCTTCGCTCCTGCCCCCTCCGCTCACGCCGACGGGGCATGACTGATGCCGGCTTGAGCCTCGCTCGGGGGGCAGCCCGCTGCCGCAAACCCGGTCGGCACGCTAGACTGGCGCGGCCGTGCGGCCCGCCCTGTCGTCAGGAGGATCGGCGGCGTCCGGCTTGTCATCCCGGCCCCAGGGCCGTGGCGCCGGGCTCTGCGCTGGTGTCGATGCCGGGGGGCGAATGGACGGTGTGGTGCTGTGTGTCGATGATGATCTGACCCTGCTGCATGCGCTCAGGGCCCTGCTGTCGCAGCAGCTCGGACTCAAGCCGGGGCGCCAGATCGAGATCGCCGAGAGTGGCGAGGAGGCCCTGGAACTCATCGAGGAGCTCGGCGCCCAGGGCCGCCGCCTGGCCGTGATCATCTCCGACTACATCATGCCCGGCATGCGCGGCGATGCCTTGCTCGCCGAGGTGCACCAGCGCTGGCCGGACAGCCTGAAGATCATGCTGACCGGGCAAAGCGACCTGGGCGGTATCAAGAGCGCCATCAACAACGCCAATCTGTACCGCTTCCTCGAGAAGCCCTTTGATCACGACGACATCGTGATGACCACGCGAGCCGCGCTGACGGCATTCCGGCAGTCCCGGGAACTGGAGCGCTATTGCATGGCCCTGGAAGTCGCCAACCAGCAGCTGGATGCGCAGGTTCGCGAGCAGACGGCCGAGCTGCGCAATCGTGCAGAACTCCTGGAGGCGCAGAAGCAGGAGCTGGAGCGCAAGTCCCTCGCGTTGGAGCGGCTGTCCATCACCGATGCCTTGACCGGCCTGCCCAATCGCCGGGCCCTGGACGAGGCCCTGTCACAGGAGCTGGAGCGTGCGCAGCGTTACCGTCAGCCCATGACGGTGGTGATCCTGGATGTCGACCACTTCAAGCAGGTCAATGACGGCCATGGGCATGCCGTGGGGGACCTGGTGCTTCAGCGCTTTGCCTCCTTGATGGAGGCGCAGGTCCGTGCCAACGACCTGCTGGGCCGCTGGGGCGGTGAGGAGTTCCTTCTGCTGTGCCCCTGCACGGGCGTCGAAGGCGGGCTGGCGCTGGCCGAGAAGCTGCGTGCGACGCTGGCCGCCCATCCCTTCGAGGGCCTGGGCGCTCGCACTGCCAGCTTTGGTGTGGCCGCACTCTGCGAGGGAGACAGCCTGCAGACGCTGCTGAGCCGGGCCGATGCAGCGCTCTACGAGGCCAAGCGGCGAGGGCGCAATCGCGTGGAACTGGGATTGGCGCCGCCAGTTCCCGCCGGCGCCCCGCCGGGGCAGCGATGAGAGCCGGTGGCCGCCGTGCAGCGCTGCTCGCCTGGGTGATGGGCGGCTGGGCGAGCTCAGGCGTCCTGGCCACGCCGCAGTCCGCGGTGCAGGTCGTGGCCGTGACTGAACCCACGTCCTATGCCTACATGGAGCAGGGGCAGCTCAGAGGCAATTCGGTGGCCTTCGTCGAACAGAGCCTGCGCAGGGCAGGGCTGCAGCCTTACCAGCTGATGCTGGTGCCCTGGGCTCGGGCCTATGACATGGCCCTCAAGGAGCCCGATGTGCTGATCTATCTGCTGGCCAGGACGCCGGAGCGCGAGCCTCTGTTCGAATGGGTAGGCGAGTTGCTGCGGCTGCGCTACAACCTTTACGGGCTGAAGGCGCGAGAGGACCTGCACCTGCACAGCATGTCCGACGCCCGCGGGCTGCGCGTGGCCGTGGTGCGCGACGACGTGCGGCATCAGCGGCTCAAGGCCCTCGGGTTCACCCGTCTCGTCGTGTCCTCGGACATCATGGAAACCCTGCGCCAGCTGCGGCGTGGGCAGGTGGACCTGGTTCCCATGGGGGCCCGGGATCTCGCCGAGAACTGCAGGCTGATGGCCATGGACTGCACGCAGTTCCGCCTGCTGCTGCCGCTGCCGGAGCTGGATGTCTCGGCCTATATGGCCTTCAGCCGCGGCACCTCTGCTGCCAAGATCGAGGCCCTGCGCAAGGCCTACGAGTCCCTGCGCCGCGAAGGGCAGTTGCAGCGCCTGATGGGAGCGTCGCCTTGAATCAGGTACGCCAGGAGGGCCACGCCAGGGGGTTGTCGCGGCGCCGGTTCGTCGGGCTGGGCGCGGGCCTGGGCGCGGGCCTGGGCACGACGCTCGGCTGGCCGACCGCCCTGCAGGCAGAGCCGCGCGGTCTGGTGCCGGCAACTGAAGACGGGCTTCGCATCGTCACCGAGGAGCTGCCCCCCTACAACTTCGCCAGCCCCCAGGAATCGCAGCGCATGACGGGCCTGTCGACGCAGGTGGTTCAGGCCGTGCTGCGCCAGCTGCATCTGACGGCCCCCATCCAGTCCATGCCCTGGGCACGCGCCTACGAACTGGCGCGGCTGCACAAGGATGTGCTGATCTACTCGATCGGGCGCAGCAAGGAGCGGGAGTCGCACTTCAAGTGGGTGGGTACCATCGCACCGACCGATTTCTATCTGTTCTCCCATGCGCGGCATCCCATCACCCTGCGGCGGCTGGAGGAGGCCAAGCCCTTCCAGGTGGCTACGGTCAACGAGGACATCGGCGAACAGTTCCTCGAAGGGCAGGGCTTCGTCAAGGGGTTCAACCTGCAGTCCAGCGTCCGCTATGAGCACAACTACGACAAGCTTCGACGGGGGCGCGTGGACCTGTGGATCATGACGGAGCTGGCTGCACGCTACATTGCCCGGCGCAGCGGGGATGACCCGGATCGCGCGCTGCACAAGTCCCTGGCCCTGCCGGAGCTGGGCTCGGCCTGGTACATGGCTTTCGGCAACAAGACCTCGGACGCCCAGGTCGAGCGTTTCCGGCTGGCCCTGGACGAGGTGAAGCGCTCCGGCCTGCACGACCACATCCTGCAGCAGTGGCGCGAAGGCGCGGAGCCACGCGACCTCGTGGCCCATGGCCGGGAGCCTCGCCGATGATTCGACGCCCTGTGCTGCGCGGCCCGGCCACACTGGGCGGCAAGCTGGTCTTGGCCACGCTGGTTTTCAGTGCGCTCTTCACCTTGCTGGCCGTTGGCGTGCGCACGTGGTTTGCCTGGGGTGAAGGCATCGCGCGCATGAGGGACGAGTTGCTCCTGATGGAGCATGTCTACCAGCACACGCTGGCCAAGGTCATCTGGGAAGTCGACCGCGACGGGCTGGTCGTGCACCTGCGTAGCGCGGCCCAGATCGAATCCATCGGCTGCATCGAAGTCCGCCCTTCGAGTGACAGCTACGATGGCAACAATCTGCTGGCAGAGGTCTGCAAGCCCGGCTGGAAGGCCTCCAGCGTGGCCCCTTCCCGTGTGGTGCAGCTCAGCTACCAGGCCTTTCCTGGCCAGACAAGCATGATGCTGGGCGAGCTGGTCCTGCACGGTGACGAGCGCATGCTGTGGCAGCGGCTGCGGGCCGAGATCCTGAACATCGTCATGACCCAGCTGATCCAGTCGCTGGCCTTGGCCGGCTTCATCATGCTGATGTTCAACCGCTCGGTGACGGTCCATGTGCGTCGCATCGCCAGCCACCTGGCCGCGCTGGCGCCGGGGCGGCTGGACACCCCGCTGGCCCTGCGTCGTCGCGGTGGGCGCGGCGATGAGCTCAGCCAGCTGGTGTCCGGCGTCAATCTGCTGCAGGCCAACCTGTCGGACTACCTGGCCCAGCAGCAGGCCTACGAGAATGAGCTGTCCAGGCACCGGGACCATCTGGCCGAGGCCATCCAGGAGCGCACGGCCGAGCTGTCCCAGGCCAACGAGGCGCTGGCAGGCTCTGCCGCCACCTTGCGCCAGCTGGGTGACATCGGCCTGCAGCTGACCACCAGCCTGGATCAGCAGGCCATCTGCTACACGCTGCACAAGCACCTGGCCGAGCTGCTGCCCCTGGATGGCTTCGGCGTCGCCCTGCTCGAACCGGACGGCCGGGCCTTGCGCCTGGTCTACTACGTGGAGGATGGCCAGCGGGCCGCGCAGATGCTGATGCCCCTGGATGACCTGCGCTGGAACACCGTGCGCAGCTTCCTTGCCGAGGCGGAGGTGACAGCTGTCAACGATGACCAGGCCGCGCTCGCCCCGCTGCCGGAGGGCATAGAGTCTCGCAACTCCGTGCGCTCTGCCCTGTTCCGCCCGCTGGAGGTCCATGGGGAGCGCCGCGGGGTGGTGATCGTGCAGTCCTACCAGCCCTTTGCCTACCAGGCTCGCGAGCGCGTGCGCGAGATCCTGCGCTCCACGGCAGCCTTTGCTGCCATCGCCTTGTCCAATGCATCGGCCTACTCTGCGGAGGAGGCGGCTCGCCAGGAGGCGGACCGTACCCTGCGCGAACTGCGTCAGGCCCAGGGACAGCTGGTGCAGTCCGAGAAGATGGCGGCCCTGGGGCAGTTGGTGGCGGGCGTGGCCCATGAGATCAACACGCCGCTGGGGGCGGTCAAGGCCAGTGCGCGCAACATCCTGGCCTCCCTGCAGGAATGCCTGGGGGGCTTCCCGGAGCTGATGCAGCGGCTGGACCTCGAGCGCCTGACGCAGTTCCGCCAACTGCTGGAGCTGGCCGGTGCCGCGCCCGCGGTGCTCTCCAGTCGGGAGGAGCGGGCCCTGCAGCGCCGGCTGCTGGAGCGCCTGCAGGCCGAACAGGTGCCGCAGGCCGAGGAACTGGCCGGCCTGCTGGCCCAGATGCAGATCGAGGCGCAGTTGCCTGCCTGCCTGCCCTTGCTGCGCAGCGAGGATGGCCCGGCGCTGGCGCGGGCGGTCTTCGCGCTGTCGGCCGTCGCGCGCAATGCGGAGAACATCAATGCGGCCGTTGACCGCGTGGCCAAGATTGTCTTCGCGTTGAGGGCCTACTCGCGCTTTGACGCCAGCAGCGATCCCGTCATGGCCGATGTGACTGAAGGACTGGAGACGGTGCTGACCATCTATCACAGCCAGATCAAGCAGCATGTGGAGCTGGTGCGGCATTACGAGCCCGTCGAGCCTCTGCTGTGCTGGCCTGACGAGCTGAACCAGGTCTGGACCAACCTCCTCCAGAACGCCCTGCAGGCCATGCAGTACCGTGGGCGCCTGGAGATCACCGTCAAGACCGAGGCCGGCCAGGTGGTCGTGGCCATCCGCGACAGCGGGGCAGGCATTCCCGCAGACGTGCTGCCGCGCATCTTCGACGCCTTCTTCACCACCAAGCCCATCGGTCTGGGCAGCGGTCTGGGACTGGACATCGTCAGCAAGATCGTGGCCAAGCACCAGGGGCAGGTGGCGGTGGAGTCCACCCCGGGCGTGGGCAGCTGCTTCCGGGTCTGCCTGCCCTATCGGCGCCGCGACGCCGCCGAGCCGCCAGGTGCCGCTGCCAGCGGCGCAGCACCGGAGGCTTGATGCAGCGCAGCTCGCCTGCAGCGCTTGCCTGCAGGGGGACGAATACACTTGAGGGTGATGGCGGTGCTGCTTGCCGCCCCCGGTTCAAGGAATACACATGTCCCGTTTCTGCCGGCCACTGCTGGCCCTGGCGCTCCTGGCTGGCGCTGCCCTGGCCCAGGCCACCCCGCACCCGCTCTTCGTTCTCAACTCGCTGGATGCCGACATCAGCGTCATCGACCCGGTGAGCTTCACCCAGCTGCGCCGCATCCCGACGGGCAAGGAGCCCCACCACCTCTACCTGACGCCAGACGACAAGTCCATGATCGTCGCCAACGCCCTGGGCGATTCGCTGACCTTCATCGACCCGGTCACGGCCCAGGTGCAGCGGGTGCTGCACGGCATCACGGATCCTTACCACCTGCGCTTCTCGCCGGACATGAAGTGGTTCATCACCGCGGGCAACCGCCTGGACCACATCGCCCTGTACCGCTGGCAGCCGCAGAACGCCAAGGAGCCCCTGCAGCTGGTCAAGCGCATCCCGGCGCCCAAGACGCCCAGCCATCTCTACGTGGACACCAAGAGCACCGTGGCCTACGTGAGCCTGCAGGACTCCGACGAGATTACCGCGATCGACCTCAACACCCAGGCGCCGCGCTGGAAGGTGCCGGTGGGCAAGATGCCCGCGGACATCTTCCTGACTCAGGACGACAAGCACCTGCTGGTGGCGCTCACGGGCGACAGCCATGTGGAGGTCTACGACGTCAGCGGCCCCGCACCCAAGCTGGTCAAGCGCCTGCTGACGGGGGAGGGTGCGCACAGCTTCCGCTCCATGGGCGACAAGCGCCATGTGCTGGTCAGCAACCGGGCCAACAACACCATCAGCAAGATCGACCTCCAGGGCTTCACTGTGGCCGAGACCTTCAATGCACCCGGTGGCCCTGATGACATGGAGATCCTGCCTGACGGCAAGACGCTGCTGGTGACCTCGCGTTGGGCCCGCAAGCTGACCATGATCGACCTGCAGACCAAGAAGGTCGTGAAGCAGGTCAAGGTGGGCAAGTCGCCGCACGGGGTCTGGACCCTGGACCATGTGTCGAGGCAGTGATGAAGCAGTGGATGGTGGCGTCGGCCCTGGCCGCCGCCCTGGCAGCCCAGGCCGCCTGCAAACCCGATGAAAAGCCGGTCTTCCTGAGCTTTGATACCGGCCATATGGGTGTCGCACCCCTCGTGGCCGACCTGCTCAGGCGCTACGACGCGCAGGCCACCTTCTTCCTGGCCAATGAGCCCACGCTGTCGGACGGCCGGACCCTGGACGAGGAATGGGCGCCCTGGTGGCGGGCCCGCGCGGCCGAAGGGCATGACTTCGGCTCGCACACCTGGTCGCATGACATCTGGCTGGAGGACCTGCCGGACGGGCGCTTCCGCATGAAGGTGCAGGCCGGCATCGAGCCGCCCAAGCTCCGCGACCTCAGTGCCGCCGAGTACTGCGAGGAGCTCAACAAGACCGCCCAACGCTTCACAGAGATGACCGGGCGCCGTTTGGACCCCATCTTCCGCGCACCGGCCGGCAAGACCTCGCCGGCCCTGCTGGCGGCGGCCAAGGCCTGTGGCTACAGCCATGTGGGCTGGAGCCCGGCCGGCTTCCTGGGTGATGAACTGCCCTCGGAGCGCTACTCCAACGAGCAGTTGCTCAACCGCGCGCTCAAGAACGTCAAGCCGGGCGACATCCTCATGGCCCACCTGGGCATCTGGTCGCGCCAGGACGCCTGGGCCCCGGCCGTGCTGGAGCCGCTGATGAAGGGCCTCAAGGACAAGGGCTACTGCTTCGCCCCCCTGCGCGAGCACCCGCGCTACGCCGGGCTGATGCGCGGCGGCAGCGCCGAGCGCCCGCTGGCCGCGCGCAAGCCCTGACCCCCCAAAGCACAGCAGGCATCCCACGCATGGACTGGTTCTCTGATCTCTTCGCGCAGGCCCAGCAGTGGCTGTTCGAGCTCGTCGTCCAGCCCCTGGCCTTTGCCCTGGGCCTGGGCAATCGCCTGGAGGAGGCCTATGACGGCACGGGCTGGTTGCTGGTTGGCTTGATCCAGGTGCTGCTGATGCTGCTGCTGATCCGAAGACTGGAACGCTGGCGGCCGGTGGAGGTTCAGCAGGACCGCCGCGCCATCCGGGTGGACGTGATCTACACCTTGATCCACCGCCTGGGCCTGTTCCGCCTTGCCATGTTCTTCAGCCTGGACCCGCTGCTGGACATGGTCTCGGGCGAGATGCGCCTGGCCGGCCTGCCTACCTGGCAGCTGGACTCGCTGTGGCCTGGCCTCACCGATGTGCCCTGGGTCAGCTTCGTGCTGTACCTGCTGGTCTTCGACTTCTTCAATTACTGGCTGCACCGCGCCCAGCACCAGTTCGAGTGGTGGTGGGCCCTGCATGCCCTGCACCACAGCCAGCGTTCGATGAGCATGTGGAGCGACAACCGCAACCACCTGCTGGACGACGTGCTGCGCGATGTCTTCTTCGTGCTGCTGGCTCGCTTCATCGGTGTGGAGCCGGGGCAGTTCGTGGCCTTGGTGGCTTTCTCGCAGCTGATGGAGAACCTGCAGCATGCGAATGTGCGCCTGTGGTTCGGGCCAGTGCTGGAGCGGGTCTTCGTGAGCCCGCGCTTCCATCGGCTGCACCACTCCATTGGCATCGGGCATGAGTCGGGTGGCAGGGGCACGCTGGGTGGGCACAACTTCGCCGTGCTCTTTCCGATCTGGGATGTGCTGTTCGGTACCGCCAATTTCGAGCTGCGCTATGACGCCACAGGCGTGCGCGACCAGCTTGCCGAGGAGGGCGGCCGCGACTACGGCCGCGGCTTCTGGGCGCAGCAGTGGCTGGGCCTGAAGCGTGTGGCCACGGCCCTGCGCCCGGCGCGCCGCCAGGGCTGAACGACCCTGACCGCCGGCACGGCCGGCGTATCGGCGGGCTTGCTATGCTGGGCATCCTGGCGGACCCGGCGCATGACCGGGCGTTGCTTCTCGAGGAGATCCATGCTCAGCACCCTGTCCCGCGTGGCCGATGCCTTCTGGCGTGCCGCGGCCTATTGCCTGCACCCGCGCGTCATCGGCCTTTCCCTGCTGCCTCTGCTGATCGCCGGGCCGCTGGCCTGGGGGCTGATGTACTTCTTCTGGGAGCCCGCCCTGGACAGCGTGCGTGCCAGCCTGGAGTCATGGCGCCTGGTCGAGACGGTGCTGACCTGGCTGGATCACGTGGGCCTGCAAGGCCTGCGCACGGCCATCGCACCCCTGGTGCTGCTGGCCATGGCGGTGCCGGCCCTGCTGGTCTTCAGCCTGCTGCTGGTGGCGGTCTTCATGACGCCGGCCATGAGCAATCTGGTGGCCCAGCGCCGCTTCCCGGGCCTGGAGCGAAAGAAGGGCGCGCCCTTCTGGGTGAGCGTGGCCTGGTCCCTGGGCCACACGCTGCTGGCGATGCTGGCACTGCTGCTGAGCATGCCCTTCTGGCTGATCCCGCCCCTAGCCCTGTTCCTGCCGCCGCTGATCTGGGGTTGGCTGGGCTACCGGGTCTTTGCCTTCGACGTGCTGGCCGAGCATGCCTCGCGCATCGAGCGGCGGCGCATCCTCAGCGAGCACAAGCTGCCCCTGCTGGGCCTGGGCCTGCTCACCGGCTTTCTGGGCGCTGCGCCGACGGCCATCTGGGCCTTTGGCGTGCTGAGCCTGGCGCTGGCGCCCTTCCTGATCCTGGGCTCGGTGTTCCTGTACACCCTGGTCTTCGCCTTCAGCTCGCTGTGGTTTGCCCATTACTGCCTGCAGGCCCTGCACGAGCTGCGACAGTCGCGAGCCACCGAGGGCCGGGCAGAGCTGCTGGATCCCTTGCCAGCCGGCCAGACGCCGCCGCCAGCGCTGGAAGTCGTGCCGGAACTGCCGCCTCGCTGAGCCCAAAGGACGCACGGTCATGCGGGTAGGACTGATCATCGTGGGCGACGAGATCCTGTCTGGCAAGCGCCAGGACAAGCACCTCGCCGCCTGTATCGAACGACTCCAGGCTCGCGGCATGAGCCTCACCTGGGCTCGCTATATCGGAGACGACCGCGAGGCGCAGACGGCCGTGTTCCGCGAGGCCTTTGCCAGCGGCGATCTGGTCTTCAGCTGCGGCGGCATCGGTGCCACGCCGGACGACCACAGCCGCCAGGCCGCCGCCGCTGCGCTCGCCCGTCCGCTGGTGCTCCACCCCGAGGCTCGCGCGCTCATCTGGCAGCGTATCCAGGAGGTGGCGCAGGAGCAGGGCAGCGTCGCAGACGAGCAGTCCGCGGACACCCTCCGCCGCTTCCAGATGGGCGAGTTCCCGGAGGGCGCCGGCCTCATTCCCAATCCCTACAACCGCATTCCCGGCTTCTACGTCGGTGACGTGCACTTCGTGCCTGGTTTCCCGGTGATGGCCCATCCCATGATGGAGTGGGTGCTGGATACCCGCTACCCGCAGCAGCATCGCGCCCTGCGCGTGCAGGAGCGCTCCGTCGTGCTGCCGGGGGCGCTGGAGGCAACGCTCACGCCCCTCATGCTGGAGATCGAAGCCCGCTTTCCTGGCATCAAGGTCTTCAGCCTGCCCAGCGTCGACCACCCGCAATGGGGGCGGCATGTGGAACTGGGCGTCAAGGGAGACGCTGCGGCCCTGGACGCCGCCTTCGAGGCATTGAAGGCAGGTCTATCCCAAATTGGTGCAAACATTGGCACTGAATTGGTGCGCTGATGCTGGTGCGGATGCGTCATGATGGTGCATCGTCCGGGGGGTGAATCGAGGCTTGTCGATCGGCGTCAGGGAGCTACCTGGCTGGGGGCGCATAATTCCGCGTCGCCAGGGCCTGTGCACCGGGCTGGGCCTTCGCCCAGCCGGGCGGTGGTCGATTGGCACGAAACCTGCTCTGTTTTTGGTGCATGCGCGACCGGCTTCAGATCAGCCGCAGCGCCCGCCGAATTCCGAGACCCCCCCCATACCTGCTACCCGCTAGGAGTGATTGATGGCCAAGACCGTCGCTGATGTGATGAAGATGGTGAAGGAGAACGAAGTCAAGTTCGTCGACTTCCGTTTCACCGATACCCGTGGCAAGGAACAGCACGTGTCCGTGCCCGTGTCTCACTTCGATGAAGACAAGTTCTCGTCGGGCCATGCCTTCGATGGTTCGTCGATCGCTGGCTGGAAGGGCATCGAAGCCTCCGACATGCTGCTGATGCCGGACCCGAACACGGCCAATATCGACCCCTTCTTCGAAGAGCCGACCCTGATCCTGACCTGCGACGTCATCGACCCGGCCGACGGCAAGGCCTACGAGCGCGATCCCCGCTCCCTGGCCAAGCGCGCCGAAGCCTATCTGAAGGCTTCCGGCCTGGGCGACGCCGCCTTCTTCGGTCCTGAGCCTGAATTCTTCATCTTCGACTCCGTGCGCTGGGCCAATGACATGTCCGGCTGCTTCTTCAAGATCGAATCCGAAGAAGCTGCCTGGAACACCGGCAAGGAATACGAGCACGGCAACAGCGGCTACCGTCCCACCGTCAAGGGCGGCTACTTCCCTGTGCCTCCGGTCGACAGCGGCCAGGACATGCGCTCGGAGATGTGCCTGATCCTCGAATCGCTGGGCATTCCCGTCGAAGTGCACCACCATGAGGTGGCCAATGCCGGCCAGATGGAAATCGGCACCAAGTTCAGCTCCCTGGTCGAGCGCGCCGACTGGACCCAGCTGCAGAAGTACGTGATCCAGAACGTGGCCCACGCCTACGGCAAGACCGCCACCTTCATGCCCAAGCCCATCGTCGGCGACAACGGCAGCGGCATGCACGTGCACCAGTCCGTGTGGAAGGAGGGCAAGAACCTGTTCGCCGGTGACGGCTACGCAGGCCTGAGCGATTTCGCCCTCTACTACATCGGCGGCATCATCAAGCACGCCCGTGCCCTGAACGCCATCACCAACCCCGGCACCAACAGCTACAAGCGTCTGGTGCCCGGCTTCGAAGCCCCGGTGAAGCTGGCCTACTCGGCCAAGAACCGCTCTGCCTCGATCCGCATCCCCTACGTGGCCAACCCCAAGGGCCGTCGCGTGGAAGCCCGCTTCCCGGATCCCAGCGCCAACCCCTACCTGTGCTTCGCGGCCCTGCTGATGGCTGGCCTGGACGGCGTGGAGAACAAGATCCACCCGGGCGAAGCCGCCACCAAGGACCTGTACCACCTGCCGCCCGAAGAAGACGCGAAGATCCCGACCGTCTGCCACAGCCTGGACCAGGCCCTGGAGTACCTGGACAAGGACCGCGCCTTCCTGACCAAGGGCGGTGTGTTCACCGATGCCTTCATCGACGCCTACATCGAGCTGAAGATGCAGGAAGTGACCCGCTTCCGCATGGCCACCCACCCGGTCGAGTACGACATGTACTACGCCCTGTGATGGCAAGGTGCGAGGTGTCTGCACGGACCTCGCAGCACAAGGGACGGCCTGGGCCGTCCCTTTTTCTTTTGTTGCCGGGTGTTTGTGCGGGCCTTTGCGACGCGAAGATCGAGCGTGAATGCGCCACAATGGCTGCTCATGGCTTCGATCGCGCCCCGCTGCATGCAAAGCAAACCTTTCATTCCGTCCCGCGGCCCGGTCGCGCCTGGCCTTCTTCTCCTGTGCGGACTCCTGGCGCTCGGCGCCACGGCGCAGGCCCAGGGCGCTCACCCAGCCCAGGCCTCCCAGGTCTACCGCTGTCCCGGGCCGCCCGTGCTCTACACGGACGCGCTGTCACCCAAGGAAGCGCAGGAAAAAGGCTGCCGCACCATCGAGGGCACGCCGGTGACCGTCGTGTCTGTGCCCAAACCGCGAGCTGCCGCGTCAGGGCAGGCCAATGGTGAAGGCCCTGCCGCCAAGGTGGATCCCGCCTTGCAGAAAGCCCGCGATTCCGACCGCCGTGGCGTGCTGGAGCGCGAGCTTCGAGAGGCCGAGTCCAAGCTGGGCGAGCTGCAGAAGGAGTACGCCAACGGCACGCCCGAGCGCCGGGGTGACGAGCGCAACTACCAGAAGTACCTGGACCGCGTGGCTGACCTCAAGGCCAGCATCTCGCGCCAGGAGGCCGATATCGCGGCCATCAAGCGGGAACTCAGCAAACTGCCCTGAGCTGCATGCCGGGGCTGGACTCCGACATGACTGCCATTGATCAAGACCCCGAGGGCATGCGCGCCCTGGACATGCTGGCCACCATGGTGGCCCTGGTGCACCCTGATGGTGCCTGCGTGCATGTCAATGCGGCGTTCGAGACCCAGATGCAGCTCTCGCGCCGCGTGCTGGCGCGAGGCCATGCCCAGGACTGGCTCGAAGACACGACACGGCTGCGTGAAGCCATGGAGGGCGTGTCCCGCAACGCCTACTCCAGCAGCCGCTTCGAGACCCAGTTGCGCCGCGGCCTGCGTCCTCATGAGGAGACGCTGCCTGTCCAGGTGATCGTGAGCCAGACCGACCAGCCGGACCTGCTGCTGCTGGAGCTGATAGAGAACGCCCAGCAGTCCCGCCAGGACCGCGAGGAGCGCACGCTGGACCAGGTGCAGGCCACCAAGGAACTGATCCGCAACCTGGCCCACGAGATCAAGAACCCGCTGGGCGGCATCCGTGGCGCGGCGCAGCTGCTGGCGCTGGAGCTGCAGCCCACGGCCCTGGGGCCGGAACTGGCCGAGTACACCGACGTCATCATCCACGAGGCCGACCGTCTGCAGTCCCTGGTCGACCGCCTGCTGGCGCCGCACCGGCGGGCCCAGGTGGTGGGGGACGTCAACATCCATGAGGTCTGCGAGCGGGTGCGTTCGCTGATCCTGGTCGAGTACCCCAAGGGGCTCAAGGTACGGCGCGATTACGACACCTCGCTGCCCGACTTCCGGGGTGACCGCGAGCAGCTGATCCAGGCCGTGCTCAACATCGTCCAGAACGCCGCCCTGGCCCTGGCGCCGCGCATCGCGGCCGGGGACGCCGAGATCGTGCTGCGCACCCGCGTGGCCCGACAAGTGACCATCGGCAAGCAGCGCTGGCGCCTGGCATTGGAATTGCATATCGAGGACAACGGGCCGGGCGTGCCACCCGAGATCCGCGACCGCATCTTCTATCCCCTGGTATCGGGGCGGGAGGGCGGCTCCGGCCTCGGGTTGACACTCTCGCAGACGATCGCGCAACAGCACCAGGGCATGATCGACTGCGACAGCGAGCCTGGACGGACGGACTTCCGAATCACCCTGCCTTTGCCCTGAGGGAGTACCTGTGGCAAAGGGGAGAGCTGCATGAAATCCATCTGGATTGTTGATGACGACCACTCGATCCGCTTCGTGCTCGAGAAGGCCTTGGCGCGCGAGGGGCTGCCGGTGCGCTGCTTCAGCAATACGCGCGACCTGCTCGCAGCCCTTGAGGAGGACAGCCCGCAGGTGCTCGTTTCCGACATTCGCATGCCGGGGGGCTCGGGCCTGGACCTGCTGGCCAAGGTCAAGGAGAAGCATCCGGGCCTGCCGGTCATCATCATGACGGCCTATTCGGATCTGGACAGTGCTGTGTCGGCCTTCCAGGGCGGCGCCTTCGAATACCTGCCCAAGCCCTTTGACCTCTCACGCGCCGTCGAATTGATCCGGCGGGCCCAGGAGGAGAGCCTGCGGGAGGCTGCGGTGGAGCAGGAGTCCGCAGCCCAAGTGCCCGAGATGCTGGGCCAGGCGCCGGCCATGCAGGACGTGTTTCGCGCCATCGGTCGACTCTCTCAGAGCAATGTCACGGTGCTGATCACCGGCGAGTCGGGCTCGGGCAAGGAGCTGGTTGCGCGGGCCCTTCACAAGCACAGCCCGCGGGCCGAAGGACCCTTTGTGGCCATCAACACGGCGGCCATTCCCAAGGATCTGCTGGAGTCCGAGCTCTTCGGCCATGAGCGCGGTGCCTTCACCGGCGCGCAGGCCACCCGGCGCGGCCGTTTCGAGCAGGCGGAGGGCGGCACCCTTTTCCTGGACGAAATCGGTGACATGCCGCTGGATCTGCAGACCCGCCTGCTGCGCGTGCTGTCGGATGGACAGTACTACCGCGTGGGCGGACACAGCCCGCTGCGCAGCAATGTGCGGGTCATCGCCGCCACGCACCAGAACCTGGAAGAACGCGTGCGCCAGGGGGCCTTCCGCGAGGATCTCTTTCACCGCCTCAATGTGATCCGCCTGCGCCTGCCGCCGCTGCGCGAGCGCCGTGAAGACGTGCCTGTGCTGGCCCGTTTCTTCCTTCAGCGCAGCGCCACCGAGCTTGGTGTGGAGCCCAAGCGTCTGTCTGAGGCGGCCCTGGCATCGCTGTGTGCCTTCGACTTCCCCGGCAACGTGCGGCAGCTGGAGAACATTTGCCACTGGCTCAGCGTGATGGCCCCCTCGCAGCAGGTGGAGGCCAAGGACCTGCCGCAGGAGCTGCTGCGGGCAGAGCGCCCCTCGGAGCCTGCACCGGGCGGCGAGATCCCCCCGGCCGTGGCAGCGGGCCCGGCCTTCTCCAGCAGCGGCGCGGCCCTGCCCAGCTTTGGCGGTGGACCCGATGCCTGGGTGGCCGAGATGGCCCGCGAGGCCCGGCGGTTGCTGGCAGCGGGCGAGCCCGAGGTCTGGGACCAACTCTGCCGCCGCTTCGAGGCCAGCCTGATCATGACGGCCCTGGACATGACCCGCGGCCGTCGCATCGAGGCTGCGCAGAAGCTGGGCATCGGCCGCAACACCATCACCCGCAAGATCCAGGAGCTGGGCCTGGACGTCTGATCGCTCAGGCTGCCGGCTTGTCCAGCCAGACGCCTATGCCCTGGGCATTGAGTTCAATGTCCATGGCGAGCAGCGCCAGCTGCCGCTCGGGCGGCAGGGGGCAGCCATGCGCGGCCAGGGAGCGCAGATAGAGGTCGGACAGCGCGGCCTTCAGGGCCTCATGGCGGTTCTCGGCGCCGTGAAGGGCCTGGCTCAGCGCCACGGTTTCGTCCAGCAACTCCAGCAGCCGCAGGTGCATCGCGCTCACCTCCGCTGCGCTGTGACCGATGCGCCCGAAGTGCGTCAGCAGCATGCCCTGGGGCTGCAGATCCAGCATGCGCTGCATGGACTGCTTCAGGGCGGGCGGGTCGAACTGCACAGGCGTGCTGGTGGGAAAGAGCCAGGGACGGCCGTCCACGTCGAATTCACGGTAGGACAGGCCAAAGGTGTCACCGGTGAACCAGCAGCCGCTTTGCGCATCGAAGAGGCAGTGGTGGTGGCGGGCATGGCCCGGCGTGTCGATCAGCAGCAGCTCGCGGCTGCCCACGCGCAGGCGCTGACCGTCCTCACTGGCCTCGGCGCGCTCGGCGGGCACGGCTTGCAACTGGCCGTAGGAACGCAGCATCTCCTGCTCGCCATACACGGCCAGGGCGCCGGCCCACAGGGCGCGCGGGTCCACCAGATGACGCAGTCCGCGCGGATGGGCCAGCAGGCGGGCCTGGGGCAGGGACTGCATCAGCAGACCGACGCCACCGGCGTGGTCCAGGTGCACATGGGTGGGAATCACCCAGTCCACGGCCTCGGGCGCCAGGCCCAGGTGGGCGAGGGCACCCAGCAGGCGCGGCACGGCATGGTTGGTGCCGGTGTCGACGAAGGCGGCGCGCCCCTGGTCGACGATGAGATAGGCGGCATCGAAGTCGTCGCGCTGGAAGGCGGTGTCGATGCGGTACAGGCCTGGACCCAAGGACAGCAGATACGGTGGCATGCAGGCTCCCTAAAATGGCCTGCAACGATAACTGATGCGTGAGGCGCGACCCATGGCCGTGAGGGAATTGCTGAAGATGGGCGACGAGCGCCTGCTGCGTCAGGCACAGCCGGTGCACGAGTTCCGCACCCCCGAACTCGACGCCCTGGTCCAGGACATGCTGGACACCATGAAAGCAGCCAATGGCGCCGGGCTGGCCGCGCCACAGATCGGCGTGGACCTGCAGCTGGTGATTTTCGGCTTCGAGCGCAATGAGCGTTATCCGGAGGCGCCGCCTGTGCCCATGACCGTGCTGATCAACCCTGTCATCGTCCCCCTGGGCGACGAGGAAGAGGAGGGCTGGGAGGGATGCCTCTCGGTGCCGGGCTTGCGGGGCGTGGTGCCGCGCTGGCGGCGCATCCGATACAGCGGCTTCGACGCGCAGGGCCTGCCCATCGAGCGCGAGGCCGAAGGTTTCCATGCCCGCGTGGTCCAGCATGAATGCGACCACCTGATAGGCCGGCTCTACCCTTCGCGCATCCGGGACTTCAGCCGCTTCGGCTATACCTCGGTGTTGTTTCCGGGCCTGGACCCCGGCAGTGACGACTGACCCTGTCCGGGCAGCGGGGCGCCCATCGCCCACTTGTTACATCCACCCGGTCATCGTGCGGGCCGTTTGCTGCGTTGGGCCGTCAGCCGAGGAGATCCTCCATGACGACGAGACACTTGCCGCGCACATCCCTGCTGCGCCCCCTGTCCAGTGCTTTTGCCAGCGCCTTGCTGCTGGCAGCGAGCCTCTGGGCCCTGCCTGCACACGCGGAGGACCCGCCCACGCGCGCAGCCCGCGTGGCACAAACGCAGGGCACAGCCTGGGTCTTCGATGCCGAGACCAAGGACTGGCAACGCCTCATGCCCAACCAGACCCTGGGCGAGGGGGACCGCATCCGCACCGAACGTGATGGCCGCCTGGCCCTGCGCGTGGGCTCGACCAGCCTCTGGCTGGACGATTCCGCCGATCTGGAGCTGAGCCGCCTCGACGAAGACCACCTCGAGCTGCTGCTTGCCCGCGGCCAGCTGGGCCTGCGCCTGCGCAACGCCGAGGCGGTGCGCGAGCTGCAGGTTCGTACGCGCGAGGGCCGCTTCTTCTTCGAGCGCAAGGGCCTGTACCGCGTGGACCAACTGGACCGCGGCAGCCGCGCCTTCAACTGGGAGGGAGAACTCCGCTTCGAGGCCCGCGCGCCCGGCACGCCGCCCGTGTGGCTGCAGCCCAATGAGCAGGCCGAGTTCTGGTGGGGCGATGGCCCGCGGGTCGAGCGCCAGGTGCTGGAGCGCGACCGCTTTGCCGATTGGCTGCTGGGCATGAGCCGCAGCGAGGGTGAGCTGCCGGCCTATCGCTATGTTTCTCCGGAGATGACGGGGGCGGAGGACCTCGACCGCTACGGCCGCTGGGAGCAGGCCGAGGAGTACGGCACCGTCTGGATTCCGCAGCAGGTGGCGCCGGACTGGGCGCCTTATCGCTACGGTCGCTGGGTCTGGACCCGGCATTGGGGCTGGTCCTGGGTGGACGACGCCCCCTGGGGCTTTGCGCCCTTCCACTATGGCCGTTGGGTCATGGTGCGCGAGCGCTGGTGCTGGGTGCCTGGGCGCTACGTGCCGCGCCCGGCCTATGCGCCGGCCCTGGTGGCCTGGGTGGGTGGGCCGGTCGTCAGCGTGGGCATCAGCATAGGCTCGCGCCCGCCGCCGCCGCGCTATGGCTGGTATCCGCTGGCGCCGCGCGAGGTCTATGTGCCCAGCTATCACCACAGTCCGCACTATGGCCAGCGCATCAACCGCGAGCATGACCCGGTGACAGTGGTGAACCGGGGCTCGGCCCTGCCGCCGCCGCGCAGCAATCGCGAGGTGCGGGGTGCAGTGAGCATTTGGAGCGACACGGCGGCGCGCGTCGTGGCCAACACCGACACCAATGTGCCCTTGCGTGTCCTGCCCCAGGCCCCCAGCCGCCAGGAATGGCGCCCCCAGGAAGCCCGTGGCGATGCGGGCTTGCCTCTGCGCAGCTTGGCGCCGCAGGTGCCCGGCGTGCCGGCTCCCGTGCAGGCCCTGCCGGCGCAGCCTGGGCATCCGGCCGCACAGGACCCGGTGCCTGTGCGTCGCGACAATCCCCGCGGGCGCGGCGATCGGGAAGACGGCGGCGTGCCCCTGCGCCCGCTGCCCCAGCCCCAGCCCCAGCCCCAGCCCCAGCCCCAGGTGACCCCGCCCGCGGTGTCGCCGCCGGTCCTGCCGCAGGCTCAGCCGACGGCCCCTCCCTCGGTGACGCCGCCCGCCGCTGCGCCCATCCCGTCGCGAGCCCGCGAGGATGGCCCGCCTCTGCGTCGCCTGCCCGAGCCGCCGGTGCGCCAGGAGAGCCGTGACTCCTCGGCCCTGCCGCAAGCCTTGCCGGATCGTGGTGTGCCGGAGCGCATGGAGCGGGAGCGCCAGGATCGTGAGCGCATGGCCGAGCGCGAGCGCCAGGAACGGCAGGACCGCCAGGACCGTATCGATCGCCAGGAGCGCCAGCAGCGCTTCGAGCAGCAGCAGCGCGAGCAGATGCAGCGCGACCAACAGCAGCGCGAGCAGATCCAACGCGAGCAGCAGCGCGAGGTGCCCATGCGCCAGATCCAGCCCGAGCGGGCGCGCGAACCCGTTCGTGCACAGGAGCCGCCGCGGGTAGAGCCGCCGCGGGTGGCGCAGCCCCAGCGCCAGGAGGAATCGCGCCCGGTACGTCCGGTTCAGCAGGACAACGTGCCCCGCAAGGGTCGGCAGGACGAGCAGCGCTGATCCGTCCGCTCAGCGGCGTTCACAGCAGGGGGGCGAGCCCTTTCCAGACCTGCTCCAGCATCAGCGGGTGGGCCTTGGCCAGGGGATGGATGCGATCGGGCTGAAACCAGGCTTCGGCATCCGGCCGGTCGGCCACGCCTGCCAGCAGGAAGGGCACCAGGCCGACTTTCTCCTCCCGGGCGACGGTCTCGAAGCTGGCCGCGAACTCGCGGCCGTAGGCGGCGCCATAGTTCGCTGGCATCTGCATGCCCACCAGCAGCACCCGGGCGCCGACTCTGCGAGCTTGCTGGACCATGGCACGCAGGTTGTCGCGCGTCATGGCCAGCGGCAGACCGCGCAGCGCATCGTTGCCGCCCAGCTCGATGACCAGGTGGCTGGGCTGCTCCTTCTTCAGCAGGGCCGGCAGGCGGGAGCGGCCGCCGGAAGTGGTGTCGCCGCTGATGCTGGCATTGACCACCTCGATCTCGCGCTTCTCCGACTTCAGCCTGGCTTCCAGCAAGGCGACCCAGCCGCTGCCGCGCGCGAGGCCATATTCCGCAGACAGGCTGTCGCCCAGCACCAGGATCTTGCGCTTCGTCGCGCGCGCCAGCCCTGGTGCCAACAGCAGGCCCAGGCTCAGGCTACAGTGGGCCATCCACATCCGGCGTTGCATCGCTCTCCTCATGTCTGTATCCATCCTCGAAGTCGAACACCTGGGCAAGACTGTCCGCGATGCCACCGGCGAGCTGCAGATTCTGCATGACATCAGCTTCAGCCTGCAGGCCCGGGAGTCCGTGGCCATCGTCGGGGCATCGGGCTCCGGCAAGAGCACGCTGCTGGCCCTGCTGGCCGGCCTGGACACGCCCAGCCAGGGCACAGTGCGCCTGCAGGGGCAGGATCTCTATGCACTGGACGAGGACGCACGCGCGGCCCTGCGTGCGGCCCATGTGGGCTTCGTGTTCCAGAACTTCCAGCTGCTGTCCAACCTGACGGCCCTGGAGAACGTGATGCTGCCGCTGGAGCTGCGCGGCGACCGCGAGGCCCGGGGCCAGGCGCAGGCCATGCTGGAGCGCGTCGGCCTGGGGCAGCGGCTCTATCACTATCCCCGCGTGCTCTCGGGCGGAGAGCAGCAGCGCGTGGCCCTGGCCCGCGCCTTCGTGCAGCGCCCGGCTCTGCTGCTGGCCGACGAGCCCACCGGCAGCCTGGACTTCGCCACCGGCGCCCAGGTGATGGCGCTGATGTTCGAGCTCAACCGTGAGGCGGGGACGACGCTGGTGATGGTCACGCATGACCTGGCGATTGCGGAGCGCTGCGAGCGGCAGCTTCGAATCGAAGCAGGCCGGCTGGCGTGACCTCCTCTGCTGGCTAGTGGGTCAGTACTGCTTCCGCTCTCATCCATTCAAGAAACGCTGCGACGACGGCGACGAAGGTGGTCGCGTCCACGTGCGCACCAATGGGCTCGGACGCCAACTCCGTGAACAGTATCCGGACCTGACCGTTCGACAGGGCAATGAAGGACGTGAATCGGTCAAACGATTCGCCACCGTTGGTGAGGAATTCGAACCTGCGGTACTGCTGTGCATCGGCAAGTACCTCGGCATGGGGACCGTCGCATGGGCCGTAGAGTACCTGCCTGAGCAGCCTGTGCAGCTCGGCATCGGTCAGGCGCTCGAACGCTGGCGCCTGCAGGTCCGGGAGTCGATCCATCACGTCCTGCAGTTGGCCGGCGGTGACGTTGAGCATGCAGGCGGGTTCATCGAAGTTTCCAAGCCTCAAACCGCTGACCCACAGGCACATTCGCCCGAAGACCCACCCGTTCTCATTGGGGATGGGCTCATGGACGCATTCGAGGGCGAAGACGGAAGGGGCGCCGAACTGCTTGATGGATAACGTGTTCAATCTGTGCTCGTGCTAGTCGGCATGAGGCCGGCACATGGCAGGCGCGCGGCGGCCGAGCCCATGAAAAAACCCGGCACCAGGCCGGGTTCTTCAGGGAGCCACGGCGTGGCTCGTCTGGGCACGCAAGCTCACTGGGCGAACTTGTAGTCGGTCTTGGCCTTGCTCACCAGCTCGCGCTGGAACTCGCCCATCTTCTGTTGCTCGATGCGCTGCTTGATCTGAGCCTTGACGTCGTCGAAGGCCGGGAAGGTGGCTTCGCGGGTGTCTTCGAGCTTGATGATGTGATAGCCGAACTGCGACTTCACCGGCTCCTGGGTCATCTCACCCTTCTTCAGGGCGGTCATGGCCTTGGAGAACTCGGGCACGAAGTTGTTGGGATTGGCAAAGTCCAGGTCGCCGCCATTGGCCGCAGAGCCGGTGTCCTTGGAGTTCTTGGCCGCGAGGTCCTCGAACTTGGCGCCGCCGTTGAGCTGCTTGATCAGGGCCTTGGCCTCGTCTTCCTTCTCGACCAGGATGTGGCGGGCACGGTATTCCTGGCCGCTGTTGGCGGCCTTGAACTGCTCGTATTCCTTCTGGGCTTCCGCGTCGGTGACGGGGTTCTTCTTCTTGAAGTCTTCCATCAGGCCGCGGATCAGGATCATCTGGCGAGCCAGTTCCATCTGGGTCTTGTAGTCGGCGCTGGCCGGGATGCCGCGCTTCTCGGCTTCCTGGATGAAGATCTCGCGGCGGACCACTTCGTCCTTGACCTGCGTCTCCAGCTCGGGGCTGCGGGGCTGGCCGTTCTTGGTGACCTGTTCGATCAGCTGGTCGACGCGAGCCTTGGGCACGGCCTTGCCGTTCACCGTTGCGACGTTCTGGGCACTGGCCGACAGGGGAGCCAGGGCTGCGGTCAGGGCCGCGATCGAGGCGGCGAGCACAATCTTCTTCATGGACATTGGGCCTTTCAACAGACTCCACCGGCGATCACGCCACCGGTTCTATCAGTGATACACCGCGTTACGCGGCGAGGTTTGGATAAAAACAGACGCCCTCAGAACCGTCAGGTCCGGGGCGCCATTCGGTGAGGCTCAGGGTTCTCCCGGAGCCTTCGCATCGATGACCAGGGCATGAATGCCCTGACGCATCAGCTCAGCCATCAAATCATATACGAGCCGGTGGCGTGCGACCCTCGTGAGACCCCTGAAGCGCTCGCTGACGATGCGCACCGTGTAGTGGCCGCCTTCGCGCGCGCCAGCATGGCCGGCATGCCTGGCGCTGTCGTCATGGACCTCCAGCAACTCAGGCTGCAGGCCTTCGCGCAGGCGCTGCTCGATCACGGCCATCGAGGCGCGGGGCTGGGGCGTCGTGCTGCTCATGGGCGGACTCCCTCTTCGGACGGACCTTCGGCGCCAGGCGTGGGTTCGATGATGTGGCGGCTCATGTAGATGCCCTGGCCCAGCGTGAAGAGCACGAAGAGCCCGGTGACACCGAAGACCTTGAAGTTGGCCCAGGTTGCCGTCGGGTAGTGAAAAGCTACGTAAAGGTTCAGGAAGCCCAGGGCGACGAAGAAGAGCACCGAGCCCCAGTTCATGCGCCGCCAGGCGAAGTCGGGCAGCTTGACGTCCTTTTCCATCATGCTGCGCAGCAGGTTCTTGCCGAACAGCAGATCGCTGAGCAGGAACACCAGGGCCATGCCCCAGTAGAGGCCGGTGGGCTTCCACTTGATGAAGGTCTCGTCGTGCAGCCAGACGGTCAGGCCGCCCAGGACCACGACCAGGCCCAGGCTGATCCACAGCATGAGGTCGATCTTGTGGCCTCGCAGCTTGGTGATCAGGGCCTGCGCCAGCGTGGCGACCATCACCACCAGCGTGGCCAGCAGCACGGGCGCCTCCTCGGGCCCCACCGTGCCGCCGGACACCATGAAGCCGAAGTGCGAGGACGCGAAGGCCGCGGCGGCGGCCTTGTGCGACTCGGCGAACTTGAAGGTGCCGAAGAAGAGGATCAGCGGCAGGAAATCGAGCAGGAGCTTCATGGAGGGTGTGTCAGCGCCTGAGGCTCAGGCATCGGGCGCGAAGTCTATCGCGGCCGAGTTGATGCAGAAGCGTTCGCCAGTCGGCGCCGGGCCGTCAGGGAAAACATGGCCCAGGTGGGCGCCGCATTGCCGGCAGCGCACCTCCACCCGCACCATGCCGTGGCTGCGGTCCTCCACGCGCTCGACCACGTCGGCATTCACCGGCGCCCAGTAGCTGGGCCAGCCGCAGCCGGCGTCGAACTTGGTCTGTGCCTCGAAGAGCCGCGTGCCGCAGCAGACGCAGTCGTAGTGGCCTCGCTCCCAGTGGTCCCAGTACTGGCCGGTGAAGGCGCGCTCGGTGGCGGCGTGGCGGGTCACCTGGTACTGCGTGTCGTCGAGTTGGGCGCGCCAGTCGGCGTTGCTCTTCTGGATGGGGTAGGGCTTGTTGCTCATGATGAACAGGACACTTCGAGATGGGAGGCCCAGTCGGGCGGGAAGTCCGCATCGGACGCTTGAACCGGTTCGTCGAACGGGTGCTGCAGAACTTTCAGCAGGCGCTCGATTTCTTTGAAGTCTCCTGCCTGGGCCTGGCGGATGGCGGTCTCGGCGAGATGGTTGCGCAGTACCACGGCCGGGTTGACGGCGCGCATGCGGGACAGGCGCTCGGCATCGATGCTGCCCTCGCGGGCCAGACGCTGGCGGTAGCGCAGGGCCCAGAGGTCGAAGCGTTCGCGGTCCAGGAAGAGGTCGCGCAGCGGGCCGGCCTCGGCCTCGACCATGGCCGGCCAAGCGGACAGGCGGCGGTGGGCGATGGTGTAGTCCGTGCGGTGCAGGGCCAGCAGGCGCAGCCAGTCGTCGATCAGGGCCTGGTCCTCGGGCTCGGCCCGCGCCAGGCCCAGCTTGGCCCGCATGCGCGTCAGCATGGCCTGCTGAAAGACCTGGCGGTAGGGCTCCAGGGCCTCGCCCAGCAGCTCGGCCACGGCCTCCTCCTCGCCGTCGATCAGGGGCATCAGGGCCTGGGCCAGGGCATGCAGGTTCCAGAAGGCGACCTGGGGCTGCCGGGCGTAGGCATAGCGGCCCTGGTGGTCGGAGTGGTTGCAGACGTGGCCGGGGTCGAAACCGTCCAGGAAGCCGAAGGGGCCGTAGTCCAGGGTCAGGCCCAGCAGGGACATGTTGTCGGTGTTCATCACGCCATGGCAGAAGCCCACGCACTGCCAGGCGGCCAGCAGTTCGGCGGTCTGGCGGGCGATCTTCTCCAGGAAGGCCACCGGCGGGATGGGCGCCTCCAGGCATTCGGGCGCATGGTGGCTCAGTAGGTGAGCCATCAACTGGCGCAGGGCCTCATGCTGGCCGTGATGCGCAAAGTGCTCCAGGTGACCGAAGCGCAGGAAGCTGGGCGCCACACGGGTCACGACGGCGGCGGTCTCCACCGTCTCGCGCTGCACGCCCTGCGGCGAGCCGGTGATGCACAGCGCGCGGGTGCTCGGGATGCCCAGCGCGGCCATGGCCTCGGAGCACAGGAATTCGCGGATGGAGGATCGCAGCACCGCGCGGCCATCGCCGCGGCGGGAGTAAGGCGTGCGCCCCGCGCCCTTGAGCTGCAGCTCCCAGCGCTGGCCCTCGTGCAGCAGCTCGCCCAGGTGCAGGGCGCGCCCGTCACCGAGCTGGCCGGCCCAGACGCCGAACTGGTGCCCGCTATAGACGCTGGCCCAGGGATCCATGCCTTCCCACAGCGCATTGCCGCTGAAGACCTGCAAGGCCTCGTTGCTGCGCCAGTCTGGCGGCAGGCCCAGCAACTGGGCACAGGGCGCGCTGTGCGCCACCCAGTGCGGTGCGGGCAGCGGCTCGGGCGGCAGGCGTGTCAGGAAGCCGTCACCCAGGCGGGTGAAGCTGGCGGGATGCATTGCGGACACCTGGCTCAGCTGCGCCTGCCAGTCCGTGGCGGTACTGGCAAGGGCCTCGCTGCCCGGGTCCTGTGAGGGGTGCGTGCCCTTGTCGAAAACCATGAGATCCAGTGTAACGAGAGTGACTAAGCCGCCACGCCGCGCAGGGTTAACATGGCCCGCAACGGTCGAGTTCAGCCCCACGCAGGGCAAGAACCAAGGAGACATTGATGGGCTTGATGGGACAGATGATGTCCATGCCGCTGCTGATCTCTTCGCTGATCCAGCACGCGGCCCGGCACTCGGGTGACACAGAGATCGTCAGCAAGCGGGTCGAAGGCGACCTGCATCGCTACAACTGGAAGGCCTGTGAGCTGCGCTCACGCAAGCTGGCGCAGGCGCTGGCCCGGCTGGGGTTGAAGGCGGGGGACCGCGTCGGCACCCTGGCCTGGAACGGCTACCGGCACCTCGAGATCTACTACGGCAGCTCGGGCTCCCAACTGGTCTGCCACACCATCAATCCGCGCCTCTTTCCCGAGCAGATCGCCTGGATCGCGAATGACGCGCAAGACCTGGCCCTGTGCTTCGATCTCAACTTCCTGCCTCTGGTGGAGAAGCTGGCGCCGCAGCTGCCGCACATCCGCCACTATGTGCTGATGACGGACCGCGCCCACATGCCGGCCCAGACCAGCCTGCAAGGGCTGCTGTGCTACGAAGAGCTGGTGGAGGACGAGGACGGCCGCTACACCTGGCCCAGCTTCGACGAGAACGCGGCCTCCAGCATCTGCTACACCTCCGGCACCACGGGCCACCCCAAGGGCGCCGTCTACAGCCACCGCTCCAGCGTGCTGCATGCCTTCGCCTCGGCCCTGCCGGACGCCATGGACTGCTCCTCCAAGGACGTGATCCTGCCCGTGGTGCCCATGTTCCACGTCAACGCCTGGGGCCTGCCTTACAGCTGTGCCATCGTGGGCGCCAAGCTGGTGTTCCCGGGACCGCACCTGGACGGCAAGTCACTCTACGAGCTCTTCGAGTCCGAGCAAGTGACCTTCAGCGCCGGCGTGCCCACCGTGTGGCTGGGCCTGCTCAACCATGTGGGTGCCAACAAGCTGCAGTTCAGCAGCTTCAAACGCACGGTGATTGGCGGCTCGGCCTGCCCGCCGGCCATGCTGCGCACGCTGATGGACGACTACGGCGTCGAGGTCATCCACGCCTGGGGCATGACCGAGCTCTCGCCCCTGGGCACGCTGTCCAAGCTCACTGCGCGCCAGCTCAAGCTGCCGCAGGAGGAGCAGCGCCGCATCCTGGAGAAGCAGGGCAAGGTGATCTACGGCATCGACATGGCCGTGATCGACGACGCGGGTGACGCCCAGCCTTGGGACGGCGCCAGCAGCGGCAATCTCGTCGTGCGCGGCCACTGGGTGATCAACAGCTACTTCGGCCAGAACGAATCCGCCCTGGTGCCGGTGAAGGAGCAGGGCGTCGATGCGGGACTGTGGTTCCCCACGGGCGACGTGGCCACCATCGATGCCGACGGCTTCATGCAGATCACCGACCGCAGCAAGGACGTGATCAAGTCCGGCGGCGAGTGGATCTCCTCCATCGACCTGGAAAACATCGCCATGGCTCACCCGGCCGTGCACGAGGCCGCCGCCATTGCCTGCCGCCATCCCAAGTGGGACGAACGCCCGCTGCTGGTGGTGGTGCGCAAGCCCGGGGCCAGCCTGAGCCGCGAGGAGATGCTGGCCTTCTATGAGGGCCGCATCGCCAAGTGGCAGATCCCGGATGACGTGGTCTTCGTTGACGAGATCCCCCACACGGCCACCGGCAAGATCCAGAAGCTCAAGCTGCGCCAGCAGTTTGCCGAGCACCGCCTGCCCGGGGCCTGACGCCCGGCCGGCCACCGCGTTCGCTGACGCAGGCCCAGCCCCAGGGACGGGCCTGCATGACATGTTGAGACCGAGAACAGGCCCGGCAAAGGGTCAGAAGGAGACATCCATGTTGACTGCATCGCGTGAGTTCAGGCTGCGTCACCTCGCAGCGTCCGTGCTTCTCGCCGGACTGAGCCTGGGGGCCCAGGCCCAGAAGGGCGAGACGGTGAAGATCGCCTGGATCGACCCCCTGTCCGGCCTGATGGGCCCGGTGGGCCAGAACCAGGTCAAGAGCTTCCAGTTCTTCGCCGAGAAGTTCAATGCCACGAATCCGGCCGGCGTGAAGTTCGAGATCATCGCCATCGACAACAAGCTCAGCCCCGCCGAGACCCTCAATGCGCTGAAGTCCGCCATCGACCAGGGCGTGCGCTACGTCACCCAGGGCAATGGCTCCGGCGCGGCGCTGGCGCTGATCGACGCCATCAACAAGCACAACGAGCGCAACCCGGGCAAGGAGGTGCTGTACCTCAACCACTCGGCCGTGGACCCGGACCTCACCAACAGCAAGTGCAGCTACTGGCACTTCCGCATGGACGCCGACACCTCCATGAAGATGGAGGCCATCACCACCTTCATGAAGGACCAGGCCGACGTCAAGAAGGTCTTCCTGCTCAACCAGAACTACGCCCACGGCCAGCAGGTGGCCAAGTACGCCAAGGAGATGCTGGCCCGCAAGCGGCCGGACATCCAGGTCGTTGGCGAGGACCTCCACCCCCTGGCCCAGGTGCGCGACTTCGCGCCCTACGTGGCCAAGATCAAGGCCAGCGGCGCCGACACCGTCATTACCGGCAACTGGGGTTCAGACCTGACCCTGCTGGTCAAGGCCGCCAACGAGGCCGGCTACACGGGCAAGTTCTTCACCTACTACGCCGGCGTCAGCGGCACGCCCACGGCGCTGGGCGCGGCCTCGGCGGGGCGTGTGTTCCAGGTGTCCTACAACCACTACAACCTCGGTGGCCAGATGGGCAAGTGGATGGACGAGTACAAGAAGCGCTTCAATGACGACTTCTACACCGGCAGCGTCATCCACATCTACAGCCTGCTGGGCGAGGCCATGGCCAAGGCCAAGAGCACCGAACCGGTCAAGGTGGCGGCCGCGCTGGAAGGGCTCACGGTGAAGAGCTTCAACGGCGAGGTGCAGGTGCGCAAGACCGACCACCAGCTGCAGCAGCCGCTGTTCATCTCGGTCTGGAACAAGGCGGACGCCAAGTACCCCTACAGCCCCGAGAACACCGGCTACACGCTGGTGCCGCTGAAGATGTACGACGCGTATGTCTCCTCGACGCCGACCTCCTGCCAAATGAAGAGACCTTGAATCGGGCTGCATCTGCAGGCTGCGCGGGCCGATCTGGCGCTTGCGGTGCTCGCCGTACGGCAGTACGGCTGCGCGCCTCATCGCCACCTCGACCCGCTCGCTGCCGCAGCTGCGTACCCGATTCCGTGCTGATGGCAGGAGATGGTGCCTGCTGTCGCTGATCGCCTTCGCGTCCTGAACCCGCACGAGGTCTTGTGGACCAACTCCTGATCAACCTGCTCAACGGCCTGGCCTCGGGCCTGCTGCTGTTCATGCTCAGCGCGGGCCTGACGCTGATCTTCAGCATGATGGGCGTGCTGAACTTTGCACATGCCAGCTTCTACATGCTGGGCGCCTATGCGGCCTATGTGCTGGCGGGCTGGCTGGGCTTCTGGCCGGCCCTGCTGCTGGCGCCGCTGGCGGTGGGGGCCTTGGGCGCGCTGTTCGAGCGCACGGCCCTGCGGCGGGTGCACAAGTTTGGCCATGTGCCGGAGCTGCTGATCACCTTCGGCCTGTCCTATGTGATCCTGGAGCTGGTGCAGCTGGTCTTCGGCCGCACCTCGGTGCCCTTCAGCCCGCCGCCGGCCCTGCAGGGTTCGGCCTTCACCCTGGTGCAGGGGGCCGCGCAAGGCCTGACCCTCGTCTGGGGCGACGCCAGCCCGGCGCAGTGTGCGGCCGCCGCCTGCTCCAAGTTCCCGCTGACCCGCGCTTTCATGATGGTCGTGGCTCTCGCCATGCTGGTGGGGCTGTGGGCCCTGCTCACCCGCAGCCGCATCGGCCTCGTGATCCAGGCGGCGCTGACGCACCCGGAGATGGCCGAGGCCCTGGGCCACAACGTGCCGCGGGTGCTGATGCTGGTTTTCGGCAGCGGCTGTGCGCTGGCGGCGCTGGCCGGCGTCATCGGGGGCATCACCTTCGTCACAGAGCCAGCCATGGCTGCCATCGTGGGCTCCATCATCTTCGTGGTGGTGGTGGTGGGCGGCGTGGGCTCCTTGGCCGGGGCCTTCGTGGCCTCGCTGCTGATCGGCCTGATCCAGACCCTGCCGCTGACGGTGGATGCCTCGCTGGCCACGCTGGCGCAGCGCGCGGGCCTGGCTGTCACGCCGGCCACGCCGGGCTATCCGCTGCTGAAGCTCTCGCTGGCCCAGGTCGCGCCCATCCTGCCCTATCTGCTGATGGTGCTGATCCTGATCTTCCGGCCCAAGGGCCTGTTCGGCACGCGGGACGACTGAGGGAGCCGGCTGATGAACCATGTGCGCGCCAGCGCGGCGCATTTCCACTTCAAGCCCTGGAACGTCGGCCGCTGGCTGGTGTGGGGCTTCTACGCCCTGGTGCTGGGCGTGGCGCCCCTGATGTGGACCAGCAGCCTGGCCCACACCATGCTGTCGCAGATGGGCATAGGCATCATCGCCTGCCTGGCCTACAACCTGCTGCTGGGGCAGGGCGGCATGCTCAGCTTCGGTCATGCGGTCTACAGCGGCCTGGGCGGCTTCCTGGCCATGCACACGCTCAACCAGGTCTCGGCAGGGCAGCTGGCCCTGCCGGTGAGCCTGGTGCCGCTGGCGGGCGGGCTGGCCGGGCTCTTCTTCGCGGCCCTGTTCGGCTATGTGTCGACCAAGAAGTCCGGCACGCCCTTCGCGATGATCACCCTGGGCCTGGGCGAGCTGATCTGGTCCATGTCGTTGATGCTGCCGGAGTTCTTCGGAGGCGAGGGTGGCGTGTCGGGCAACCGGGTGGTGGGCACGCCGGTGATAGGCATCAGCTTCGGGCCGCAGATCCAGGTCTATTACCTGATCGCGCTGTACTGCTTCCTCAGCACCGCCGCGCTCTTTGCGCTGACCCGCACGCCGCTGGGCCGCATGCTCAACGCCGTGCGCGACAACCCCGAGCGCGTCGAGTTCATCGGCTACGACACCCGCTGGGTGCGCTTCCTGGCCTTCCTGATCTCGGGCTTCTTCGCGGGCATCGCGGGCGGCCTGGGGGCGCTGAACTTCGAGATCGTCACTGCGGAGGTGGTCGGCGCGGCGCGCTCGGGCGCCTACCTGCTCTTCACCTTCCTGGGCGGTGCCACCTTCTTCTTCGGGCCCATCATCGGCGCGGTGCTGATGGTGCTGGCCGGCGTGCTGCTGTCCGAGCTCACGCAGGCCTGGCTGCTGTACCTGGGCCTGGTCTTCCTCTTCATGGTGATGTATGCGCCGGGCGGCATCGCCGCGCTGATCATGATGAACCTGCGCGTGGCGGCCTTCGGCAAGCTCGCGCGCCTGTGGACGGCCTACCTGGCGCTGGCCGGCACGGGGCTGACTGTGCTGCTGGGGGCCAGCTGCATCGTGGAGATGCTCTACCACCTGCAGCTCAATGCCGCGATGGGGCCGGAGCTGGGCTTCATGGGCGCGCGCATCCGTAGCAACTCGGTCGATGCCTGGTTCGGCGCGGTGCTGGCCATGGTCGTCGGGCTGGGCCTCTTCGAGCTGTCCCGGCGGCGCTTCAAGGCCGAGTGGGACCAGACCCAGGAAGAGATCGAGCAGGACATCAAGCGCAGGGAGAGTCTGTGAGCCAAGCCGCCAATGTCCCAGGCACGCCCTATGCGCTGGAACTGCTGGACCTGCGCAAGCGATTCGGCCGCAGCGAGATCATCCGCGGCGCGCAGCTGCAGGTGAAGGCGGGCGAGCGCGTCGCGCTGATCGGCCCCAATGGCGCCGGCAAGTCCACGCTCTTCAACCTGATCAGCGGCCGCTTCGCGCCCACGAGCGGCGAGGTGCGCCTGCATGGCCGGCGCATCGACGGCCTGCCGCCCTACAAGATCAACCGCCAGGGCCTGGCACGCAGCTTCCAGGTCTCCAACCTCTTCTCGCGGCTCTCGGTGTTCGAGAACATCCGCTGCGCCCTGCTGTGGTCCATGGGCTACCGCTACAGCTTCTGGCATTTCCTGGCCGGGCTGGACAGGCTCAACGACCGGGTGGAGGAGCTGCTGGAGCAGATCCAGCTGGACAAGCGCCGAGACGTCCTGGCCATGAACCTCACCTATGCCGAGGCCCGCGCGCTGGAGATCGGCATGACCATCGCCAGCGGCGCCTCGGTGATCCTGCTGGACGAGCCCACCGCGGGCATGAGCAAGAGCGAGACGCAGCGCTTCATCCAGCTGATTCGTCAGGTCACCGAGGGGCGCACCCTGCTGACGGTGGAGCACGACATGGGCGTGGTCTTCGGCCTGGCGGACCGCATCGCGGTGCTGGTCTACGGCGAGGTCATCGCCTTCGACACGCCCGAGGCCGTGCGCGCGGATGCGCGCGTGCAGCAGGCCTACCTGGGATCGGTGCTGGCCGAGCAGGCTGCGGCGGGAGTGACGGCATGAACGATATCAAGACGGGACGCCGCCTGGTGCTCGACAAGGTCCATGCCTTCTACGGCAAGAGCCATGTGCTGCACGGGGTGGACATGGTGGTGCAGCCCGGCGAGATCGTGGCCCTGCTGGGCCGCAACGGCTCGGGCCGCTCGACGACGGCCAAGACCATCATGGGCCTGGTGGACGGAACGGGCTCGGTGCGCTTCGGCGAGCAGGAGCTGCTGGGCCGCAAGGCCTTCGAGATTGCCCACGCCGGCATCGGCTATGTGCCCGAGAATCGCGACATCTTTCCCCACCTCACCGTGCACCAGAACCTGCTGCTGGGTCAGAAGCGCGGACTGAAGCAGCCGCGATGGACCTTCGAGGACATGTACCGCATGTTCCCCCGCCTGCTGGAGCGCCAGCACACCGAGGCCGGCGTGCTCTCGGGTGGCGAGCAGCAGATGCTGACCCTGTGCCGCACGCTGATGGGCGACCCGGACCTCATCCTCATCGACGAGCCCACCGAGGGTCTGGCGCCCATGATCGTGGAGCTGGTCGCCGAGTACCTGAAGGAGCTCAAGCGGCGCGGCATCGCGGTGCTGCTGATCGAGCAGAAGCTGGCCATCGCGCTGGACATCGCCGAGCGCTGCTACGTGATGGGCCACGGCCGCATGGTCTTCGAGGGCAGCCCGGCCGAGCTGCGGGCCAATGCCTACATCCGCAAGGAGTGGCTGGAGGTCTAGCCCGCCGCGCGACTGCGGCTTTCGCACCACAGCCCTTGCGTGAAGGAATCGCTGACTCCCCCGGGGGCAGGGGGCCAGGTCTTGCTTGCCCCTACCTTGAGGATGGTCGGGCTCCCCTGGCAGAGTTACATTCTTTCCAGCCCGGTGGGGTGGCGCTCACCGCTTGCCTCCGTTCACCATCGGCGCAGGGGGAATGATGGGGAATCAAGCAACGATGTCGATGTTGTTGGCCGCACTGGGCGGCCTGTTGCTCGGGGTGCTGGGCACCTGGCTGTGGGCCTGGCAGCACCAGAAGGCGCAGGAGCGCCGCATGTCCCAGCTGGACGCCGCGCGCCACCAACTGACCCAACAGAACACGGCCGCCCGCCGCCAGATCGAGCAGCTCCAGAAGGAACTGTCGGACCTGCGTCTGGCCGACGAGCGGGCCCACCACCGGGTCGTTCACCACGAGCCCTTGCCACACAGCGGGGACAGCGTCACGCCCGAGCTGCTGCCCGAGGACGAACCCGAGCGTCCCAATGACGGCTTCGCGCCGACCCAGCTCCTGAATCGCGGCTGAGCAGCGCTTGGCGCGGCCCGTGGCTGAGGGCTGCCTCGGGGCTGCGCTGCGACCTTGATGCCGGCCTGACGCCATCGCATCATGGCAGCCTAGGCCCCATGGTCCCCTTCTAGCCCTGCCTGCACCGCCAGGCAGCCGTGCGCTTCGCACTCAGGGTTGTCCCGGTTTGTCGCCGCTGGGACAGGAAGGCGCCACCGGCGCTGCCTAGAATCGAACGATCGTTCTATTTCTGCGGTGCACGACACGCTTCAAGGTTGCCGCAGCCCTCCCACTGCCCAAGGAAGGAATCCCTCCCATGAGTGCCAGCTACGAGCTTCACGGCGCCGTTGCCGTGATCACCCTGAACAACCCGCCGGTCAACGGCCTGGGTTACGCCACCCGCAAGGCGGTGGCCGAAGGGATTGACCAGGCCGAGGCCAATGCCGCGGTCAAGGCCGTCATCATCACCGGCGCCGGCAAGGCCTTTTCGGGTGGCGCGGACATCCGTGAGTTCGGCAGCCCCAAGGCCCTGGCCGAGCCCAATCTCCACTCCCTGATCGCCAAGGTCGAGGCCTGCAGCAAGCCTGTCATCGCCGCCATCCACACCGTCTGCATGGGCGGTGGGCTGGAGCTGTCCCTGGGTTGCCATTACCGCGTGGCGGCGCCGGGCGCCAAGATCGCGCTGCCTGAGGTCAAGATCGGCCTGCTGCCTGGCGCGGGCGGCACGCAGCGCCTGCCGCGTGCGCTGGGCGTGGAGCCGGCGCTGAACATGATCGTCAGCGGCGAGGCTGTGGAGAGCCAGCTTCTGGCCATGGTCCCGGGCCAGAAGCTCTTCGACAAGATTGCCAGCGGCGACCTGATGAGCGAGGCCCTGGACTTCGCCGAGACCATCATTGCCAAGCATGCCGACGGCAGCCCGCTGCCCCGCGTGCGCGACCTCAAGGCCCGCCATGCCGAGCCCGACGCCTACTTCCAGTTCGCCCGCAACATGGTGGCAGCCCAGGCCAAGCACTTCCCGGCGCCGCTGCGCTGCCTGGAAGCCGTGGCGGCCTCGGTCTACAAGCCTTTCGATGAAGGCATCAAGGCCGAGCGCGAGGGCTTTGTGGCCCTGATGATGACGCCGCAGAGCAAGGCCCTGCGCCACGCCTTCTTCGCCGAGCGCGCCACCAGCAAGATCCCCGACGTGCCCGAGGACACGCCCCGTCGCGAAATCAAGAAGGTGGCGGTGATCGGCGCTGGCACCATGGGTGGCGGCATCAGCATGAACTTCCTCAACGCCGGCATTCCGGTCGTGATCCTGGAGATGAAGCAGGACGCCCTGGACCGCGGCGTGGCCACCATCCGCAAGAACTACGAGGGCCAGCTCAAGAAGGGCAAGCTCAAGGAAGACAAGTACCAGCAGCGCATGGCCCTGCTGAGCACCACGCTGAGCTACGCGGACATCGGCGATGCTGACCTGGTCATCGAGGCCGTGTTCGAGGACCTGGGCGTCAAGCAGCAGGTCTTCGAGCAGCTCGATGCCGTGATGAAGCCTGGTGCCATCCTGGCCTCCAACACCTCGACGCTGGACCTCAACCGCATCGCCGCCTTCACGAAGCGCCCGCAGGACGTGATCGGCATGCACTTCTTCAGCCCGGCCAATGTGATGAAGCTGCTGGAGGTCGTGCGCGGCAAGGACACGGCCAAGGACGTGCTGGCCACCGTGATGGCCCTGGGCAAGACCATACGCAAGACCTGCGTGGTCTCGGGCGTGTGCGACGGCTTCATCGGCAACCGCATGATCGAGCAGTACAGCCGCCAGGCCGGCTTCCTGCTGGAGGAGGGTTGCACGCCGCAGCAGGTGGACAAGGCCGTCGAGAAGTTCGGCTTCGCCATGGGCCCCTTCCGCATGGGCGATCTCGCCGGCAACGACGTGGGCTGGTACATCCGCAAGCGTCGCTACCAGGAGAAGCCGCATCTGCGCTACTCGAAGACGGCCGATCTGCTCTGCGAGATGGGCCGCTTCGGCCAGAAGACGGGCGCCGGCTGGTACGACTACGCGCCGGGCAAGCGCGACGCCCTGCCGTCGGCTGTTGTGGTCGAGATGATCGAGCAGCACCGCGCCGCGCAGGGCATCACGCCGCGCAAGATCAGCGACGAGGAGATCGTGCAGCGCCTGGTCTTCTCCCTGGTCAATGAAGCCGCCCACATCCTGGAGGAGGGCATCGCCCTGCGCGCCTCGGACATCGACATGGTCTACCTCACCGGCTACGGTTTCCCGCTGTGGCGCGGCGGCCCCATGTGCTATGCCGACACCGTGGGCCTCTACAACGTGGTCGAGGCCATGAAGCGCTTCGCCCGCAACCCGCTGGATGACGCCAGCTTCTGGCAGCCGGCGCCGCTGATCCAGCGCCTTGTTGCCGAAGGCAAGGGGGTCACGGATTGATGGGGCCGAGCCCGGACTGGGAGGGGCCAGCGGACCCTCCCAGCCTGGCGAGGAGTCGGGCCCGCAGGCCCGGCGCAGCCGGATCCTCGGGCACCGCTGGGATTGGGTTGAGGTTTGCGGCGGGTTGTTCTCGCCTCATCGCGGAGAGTTTTTCATGAGCCAAGCACTGATTGTTTCCACCGCCCGCACCCCGCTCGCCAAGAGCTGGAAGGGCGCCTTCAACATGACCCACGGCGCCACCCTGGGCGGCCATGTGGTCCAGGCAGCCGTCGAGCGCGCCGGCATCGCGCCGGATGCCGTCGAGGACGTGCTGATGGGCTGCGCCTTCCCCGAGGGGGCGACGGGCAACAACATCGCCCGCCAGATCGCGCTGCGCGCCGGTCTGCCCATCAGCGTCGCAGGCATGACGGTCAACCGTTTCTGCTCCAGCGGCCTGCAGACCATCGCTCTGGCCGCCCAGCGCATCATGGCCGGCGAGGGCGATGTCTACGTGGCCGGCGGCGTGGAGAGCATCTCCTGCGTGCAGCAGGAAATGAACAAGCACATGATCGCGGAGAGCTGGCTGTCCAAGCACAAGCCCGAGATCTACTGGACCATGCTGCAGACCGCCGAGAACGTGGCCAAGCGCTACGGCATCTCGCGCGAGCGCCAGGACCACTACGGCGCCGCCAGCCAGCAGAAGGCCTGCGCCGCGCAGGCGGCCGGCCTCTTTGCCGAGGAGATCGCCCCCATCACCGTCACCGCCGGCGTGGTGGACAAGGTGCAGGGCCTGATGACGCGCGAGCTCAGCATCAGCGTGGACGAAGGCCTGCGCGAGGGCACGACCTACGAAGGCATCAAGGACCTGCGCAGCGCGCTGCCGGGCGGCGTGGTGAGCGCGGGCAATGCCAGCCAGTTCTCCGATGGCGCCGGGGCCTGCGTGCTGGTCAGCGAGCGCTACGCCCAGCAGCAGGGCCTCCAGCCCCTGGGCCGCTTCCTGGGCTTTGCCGTGGCCGGCTGCGAGCCCGATGAAATGGGCATCGGCCCCGTCTACGCCATTCCCAAGGTGCTCAAGCGCCTGGGCCTGGGCGTGGACGACATCGACCTGTGGGAGCTCAACGAGGCCTTTGCCGTGCAGGTGCTCTACTGCGCCGACACCCTGGGCATCCCCATGGAGCGGCTGAACGTCAATGGCGGCGCCATCGCCGTGGGCCACCCCTACGGCATGTCGGGCCAGCGCCTGACCGGCCACGCCCTGCTGGAAGGCCGCCGCCGCGGCGCCAAGCGGGTGTGCGTGACCATGTGCATCGGCGGGGGCATGGGCGCCGCGGGCGTCTTCGAAGTGCTCTGACCCCCATCCCCTGATGCCTCGGGCCTGCGCAGGCGGCCCGGACTGGAGCTGCCATGGAACTGGACCTCGCCACGCTGCAGGGCTTCATCGCCCGCTCTCCCTTCATGGTCGAGCTGGGCGTGCAGGCTGTGGCCGTGGAGGCGGGCCGGGTGCGCATGCGCCTGGCCATCCGCGAGGGCCTGCGCCAGCACACGGGCCTGGTGCATGCGGGCGTGCTGGCCTCCCTGGCCGATCACAGCATGGGCTCGGCCGCCCAGACCCTGGCGCCCGCCGGCCACTGGGTGCTGACGGCCGAGCTCAAGACCAGCCTGCTGCGAGGCGCCCGCGGCCAGCAGCTGGACTGCGAGGCCTGGGTGATCAAGGCCGGGCGCACGCTGAGCTTCACCGAGGCCGAGGTCCATGCCGTGGACGGCGAGACCCGCACCCTGGTCATGAAGGCGTCCGCCACCATGGCGATCACCACGGCCTGAAACCACCCTGAAGCCACCCTGGCGCCCACGGCGCAACGACTGCTGGAGATCGCCATGCGCGACACCCTCGACTTCCTGCTCTACGACTGGCTGAAGGCGCAGACCCTGAGCCAGCGCGCGCGCTTCTCGGACCACAGCCGCGAGACCTTTGACGCCGTGCTGGATACCTGCGAGCGCATCGCCCGCGAGAAGTTCGCCCCCGTCAACCGCCTGCTCGACACCCAGGAGCCCCACTTCGACGGCGAACGTGTGCACCTGCCCGAGGCCACGCGCGAGGCGCTGGACGCCTATGTCGACTCCGGCATGCTCAGCGCCGCCCAGGACTACGAGCACGGCGGCATGCAGCTGCCCTGCACCGTGGAGATGGCGGCCAATGCCTTCTTCAGCAAGGCCTGCATCGCCCTGGGCGCCTACGCGATGCTCACCAACGGCAATGCCAACCTGCTGATGGCCCATGGCACGCCGCGGCAGCGCGAGGTCTTTGCGAGCCGCGAGTTCGAGGGCCGCTGGTTCGGCACCATGTGCCTGTCGGAGCCGCAGGCCGGCTCCTCGCTGTCCGACGTGGCCACGCGGGCCGAGCCGGACGGTGAGGCCTTCGAGGCCGATCCCCTCGGCCCGCGCTACCGCCTGCGCGGCCACAAGATGTGGATCTCGGGCGGCGAGCATGAGCTGCGCGAGAACATCGTTCACCTGGTCCTGGCCAAGATCCCCGGCCCCGATGGCAGGCTGGTGCCCGGCGTGCGCGGCATCTCGCTGTTCATCGTGCCCAAGTGGCTGGTCGATGCCGAAGGCCGGCTCACCGGCGAGCGCAACGACGTGGTGCTGGCTGGCCTCAACCACAAGCTGGGCTACCGCGGCACCACCAACTGCCTGCTGAACTTCGGCGAGGGCCGCCACCAGCCGGGCGGGCAGGGTGGGGCCATCGGCTATCGCGTCGGGGCACCGGGCGAGGGCCTCAAGGCCATGTTCCACATGATGAACGAGGCCCGCATTGGCGTGGGCCTGGGCGCCACCATGCTGGGCTATGCCGGCTACGAGGCCAGCCTGGCCTACGCCCGGCAGCGGCCGCAGGGCCGGCCCATGACGGCAGCGGGCAAGGACGCCGCCTCGCCCCAGCGGCCCATCATCGAGCATGCCGACGTCAAGCGCATGCTGCTCGCGCAGAAGAGCTATGTGGAAGGGGCGCTGGCCCTGGAACTGTTCTGCGCCCGCCTGGTCGACGAGCAGCACACGGCCGATGCCGAAGGCGCAGGCCGCGCGCGCCTGCTGCTGGAGGTGCTGATCCCCATCGCCAAGAGCTGGCCCAGCGAGTGGTGCCTGGAGGCCAACTCCCTGGCCATCCAGGTGCTGGGCGGCTACGGCTACACGCGCGACTTCCCGGTGGAGCAGTACTGGCGCGACAACCGCCTCAACATGATCCACGAGGGCACGCACGGCATCCAGGCCCTGGACCTGCTGGGCCGCAAGGTGGTGATGGAAGGCGGTGCGGCGCTGATGGCGCTGGCCCGCCGCATGAACGAGACCATCGCGGCCGCCGGCCAGGTGCCAGGTCTTGCCGAGGCGGCGAACCAGCTCGCCCAGGCCCTGGCGCAGGTGGGCGCCGCCACCAAGGCCGCCTGGGCCACGGGTGAGCCCGAAGCCGCGCTGGCCAATGCCACGCCCTATCTGCAGGCCTTCGGCCACACGGTGCTGGCCTGGATCTGGCTGGACGTGGTGCTGGCGCTCGCACCGGACGACGCCAGCGACTTCGCCCAGGGCAAGCGTGCCGCACAGGCCTACTTCTTCGCCTACGAGCTGCCGCGCCTCCCGCCCTGGCTGGCCGTGGTGCAGCGCCGTGAGGCGCTGTGTCGCCAGGTGCAAGACGCCTGGTTCTGAACGTTCCCCGGTCAAGACTTCAAGGAGACTTCCCATGAGCACCAAGGTGCAGGACTTGTTCGACCTCAGCGGCCAGGTGGCCCTGGTCACCGGCGGCTCGCGCGGCCTGGGGCTTCAGATTGCCGAGAGCCTGGGCGAGGCTGGCGCGAAGATCATGCTCAGCTCGCGCAAGGCCCCGGACCTGGAGGAAGCCGTGGCGCACCTGCAGGCCCGCGGCATCGATGCCCGCTGGATTGCCGCCGACGCCGCCGACGAGACCCAGGCCCGCGGCATCGTGGACCAGACGATGGAGCGCCTCGGCCAGATCGACATCCTGGTCAACAACGCCGGTGCTACCTGGGGTGCGTCTGCCGAGGACCATCCCCTGGAGGCCTGGGACAAGGTGATGAACCTCAACATCCGCAGCCTCTTCGTGATGAGCCAGGCGGCGGCCAAGGCCTGCATGATCCCGCGCCGCCACGGCCGCATCATCAACGTGGCCTCCATCGCCGGCCTGGGCGGCAATCCGCCGATGATGAAGACCATCGCCTACAACACCAGCAAGGGCGCCGCCGTGAACTTCACCCGTGCGCTGGCCGGCGAATGGGGCCGCTACGGCATCACGGTAAATGCCCTGGCCCCGGGCTTCTTCCCCAGCAAGATGACGCAGGGCCTGCTCGCCACCGTGGGCGAGGACAAGATCGCCGAGGCCGCGCCCCTGCGCCGCCTGGGCGACGAGGATGACCTCAAGGGCGCGGCCCTGCTGTTCGCCTCCCGCGCCGGCAAGCACATCACCGGGCAGGTGCTGGCCGTGGACGGCGGCGTGTCAGCCATCCACGGCGTCTGAGGCCGCGCCGCCGCTAGACTGCGCGCATGAAACGCACGCCGCCCCTGTCCTTTCCCGTTCGCATCCCCTTTGTCGAGCAGCTGGGTTTCGAGCTGCACAGCCTGGGTGAGGGCCGCGCGGAGCTGCGGGTGGACATCCGCGAGGGGCATCTCAATTCCTGGGAGGTGGCCCACGGCGGCGTGCTGATGAGCCTGCTGGACGTGGCCATGGCGCATGCCGCGCGCAGCATCCACATGCACCAGGAAGGCATGGGCCCGGGCGTGGTCACCATCGAGATGAAGACCAGCTTTATGCGCCCTGCCGAGGGCGAGCTGCGTGCCCAGGGCGAACTGCTGCATCACACGGCCACCATGGCCTTTTGCGAGGGGCGGGTGCTCGGCGAGGATGGCCGGCTCTGCGCCCACGCCACCGCCACCTTCAAGTACCTGCGTGCCCTGCCGGGGAAGGGGCGCCAGCTCAAGTCCCTGCAGCGCCGCGAAGCGGACTGAGCCCGGCTGCGGTACCGCGGCAAGCGGCCTTCAGCGCTCGAGCGAAGGCGGTGTCAACTCGGGCCAGGGCGATTTCAGTTCCAGCACCTGTCGACGCTCGATGGCCGCACGGGCCCAGTCCCGCCCCTGGTGCTGGTCCAGCAGCCGCCGGAAGCTGCCGTCCTGCTGCGCGAGCTGCAGGCCTCGTTGCAGGCGCTGTAGCAGGGGCCGGCGGTCCTTGCGTACCATGAAGTAGACCGGCAGGGCATAGAGCAGGGCCAGGTGGGGCTCGACCATGAGATCGCTGTCCCCGCCAAAGCTGGCCAGCTCGGCATAGGCCTCGGACACGCCGCGCTGCAGATAGTCGAAGCGCCGGGCGCGCAGCATGCCGAGCAAGGCCTCGGTGCCTGGTCCAGCGACGACGGGCAGGCCGTTGGCCTCGAACACGGCCAGGTCGGCCCACTGGCGGCCGAATCCGCCGGTGAGGCTGCGCAGCTGGTCCAGGCGGTGGACACGGGCGAAGCGCGGTGCGTCCTCCTTGCGGATCAGTAGCAGCCGGTAGCCCAGGCGCCCGGCATGCAGGTCGATGGGCAGCACTGCAAACTCTGCCATCCGTGCCGGGTTGGGCGGCAGGTAGACCAGGTCCACCTCGCCGCTGCGCAGCAGTTCCAGGCAGCGGTCCTGCGAGGGGTCCGCCCCGAGGCCATGGCGGCTCAGGGTGGAGGACTCGCCGCGCTGCGCCGTCTTCTCCAGCAGGAGACGTGTCAGGGCGAGACGGTAGTCATAGCGTGGCGAATCGGTCTGGCACAGGCGCAACTCAAGCGCCTGGGCCTGCGCAAGGGCCAGGCCCAGCAGCAAGACCAGCCCATGACGCAGGAGCCGGCACCGAGTCAGGGCAGGAATCAACACGGCCGGCAGTCTATGTCATGGCCGCGGGGCCTGTCGGTTTGGCAACCGATTTCAGCCGCCACGCCGGCCCGCTTCTCCGTGATGGATGTCGCAGGGACGGCAGTGCCGAATGCAGGGGCAGCGGCAGCGCCCATCTCCAGGCTTGGCATCGCGCTAGCGCGCCGCGGCGCCGCTTTGCAGTCGGAAGAAAGCCACCACCTCGAGCAACTGCGCGGACTGGTTCCTGAGGCTTTCGGCCGCCGCGGCGCTTTCCTCGACGAGGGCGGCGTTCTGCTGCGTGACCCTGTCCATCTGGGTCACCGCTTCGCCGACCTGGCCGATGCCACTGCTCTGCTCGCGGCTGGCCGCGCTGATCTCGCCCACGATGTCCGTCACGCTGCGAATGGCACTCACCACCTCGTCCATGGTGCTGCCGGCCCGGTCGACCAACTGTGTGCCCTGCTCGACGCGCTCGACACTGGCCCCGATCAGGGACTTGATCTCCTTGGCCGCCTCCGCGCTGCGCTGCGCAAGCGTGCGGACCTCGCCTGCCACCACGGCGAAGCCGCGGCCCTGATCGCCTGCGCGTGCGGCTTCCACCGCGGCATTCAGGGCCAGGATATTGGTCTGGAAGGCGATGCCATCGATCACGCCGATGATGTCTGCGATGCGGCGCGAGCTCTCGTTGATGCCCTTCATGGTCTCGACCACCTCGGTCACCACGCCGCCGCCGCGCTGAGCCACTTCGGAGGCATTGAGCGCGAGCTGATTGGCCTGCTGGGCGTTGTCGGCGTTGTTGCGCACGGTGGAGCCCAGCTCGTCCATGGTGGCGGCGGTCTGCTCCAGGGCACTGGCCTGCTCCTCGGTGCGCTGGCTGAGGTCGGAATTGCCGGTGGCGATCTGGGCGCTGCCGGTGGCCACGCTCTCAGCGTTGGCACGCACCGTCTGCACCACCTCCCTCAGCTTGCTGCGCATCTCCTCCAGCGCGGTGGCGAGCTGTGCCACTTCGTCACGGCCTTGGACATGCAGGCTCCGGCTCATGTCGCCCTCGCTCATGGCGCGGGCCGATGCCACCGCGCGCTGCAGCCCCTGGCTGACCTGGCGTGCGAGGTAGAGCGCCATGAAGGCGGCGGCGGCCAGGCTGGCCAGGATCAGGCCGATCACCAGATGACGGCTGCTCTCGTAGGTGCCCATGTCTTCTTCAGCCTCTCGTCTGGCATTGGCCTCCTTGCGCTGGGCCAAGACGGTCAGCTGTTGATCCAGCCGCTGGGCGAGGGGGGAATAGGTCTCGTACAGATGCGCTTGAGCGACTTCCTGGTCGGAGCCCTCGGCCAGCTTGCCCAGCATGCTGTTCAAGGCGAGCTCCCATTGGGCGAGCAGTGCCTGCGCTTTGGCCACCTCCGCCTTGCCTGCCTCGGTGTAGTAAAGCGGGAAGGCCTTCGCCAAGTTGGCATGCATCAACTGGAGATCCTCGGCAATGCTTTGCCGGGCGGCGGCCCGCTTCTCCGGCGTGGGCGCAAGCAGCACGTTGCGCAGGTCTCGGTCGACGTACAGCAGGTCGATGTTCGCCTGCTTGACGTTGGTGGCGGCAAGGAACTCACTGCTGTACATGGTCTGACCGTTCTCCGCCACATGCGCCAGACTTCGCAGGGCCGCGATGCCGATCAGCACGCCCAGCAGCGCCACCAGCAGCATGGCCACCAGCAGGCGGGTTCCGATCTTGAAGTTCGTCAGTTGCATAGGGGCTCCAGGGAGACGAAGAATGCGCATCGATTGCAAAATGACTCTCTGCGCCAGAGCGACTGCATTGAGTCCTTCTTTTGAAACTTATTGTTGCAATCGTTTACTTACTGGAAACATACGAACGATCGTTCGTTTTTGTCGCCCTCGAGACGGGCTTCACGGATGGGCCATGATTCAATCCCCGCACCGGTGCCGCGACCCTGAGCACCCCCAGACATTGAGGAGAGCCCCATGAGCATCAACCGCCAGATCCACCTGGTGTCCCGCCCCGCCGGAGAGCCGACGACGGACAACTTCCGCCTGGTCGAAGCCCCGATGCCCGCCGTGCAGGAGGGCCAGGTGCTGGTGCGCAACCACTATCTGAGCCTCGATCCCTACATGCGCGGCCGCATGAACGACGCCAAGAGCTATGCCGACCCGCAGCCCCTCGACCAGGTCATGATGGGCGGCACGGTGGGCGAGGTGGTCGAGTCCCGCAATCCGCAGTTCAAGGCCGGCGACAAGGTCGTGGGCATGGGCGGCTGGCAGGAATACCAACTGGTCGATGCCGGCCAGCGCGGCGTCCTGCAGAAGGTGGACACCACCCACATCCCCCTGTCGGCCTACCTGGGCGCCGTGGGCATGCCGGGCGTGACGGCCTGGTACGGCCTCACCCAGATCATCAAGCCCAAGGCTGGCGAGACCGTGGTGGTGAGCGCCGCCAGCGGTGCCGTGGGTGGCGCCGTGGGCCAGTTGGCCCGGGCGCGCGGCGCGCGCGCCGTGGGCATTGCCGGCGGCCCGGACAAGTGCCGCTACGTGGTCGAGGAGCTGGGCTTTGATGCTTGCATTGACTACAAGGAGCACCGCGACCTGAAATCGCTCAGCGCCGCGCTCAAGAAGGCCTGCCCGCAGGGCATAGATGGCCACTTCGAGAACGTCGGCGGCATGATCCTGGACGCCGTGATGTTGCGCGCCAACGCCTTCAGCCGCATTGCCATGTGCGGCATGATCTCGGGCTACAACGGCGAGCCCATCCCCATGATGGCGCCGCAGCTGATCCTGGTGAACCGCATGAAGATCGAGGGCTTCATCGTCTCCGAGCACATGCAACTGTGGCCCGAGGCGCTGAAGGAGCTGGGCATGATGGTGGCCACCGGCAAGCTCAAGTACCGCGAGTCCGTGGCCGAGGGCCTGGCCGCCGCGCCCGAGGCCTTCCTGGGGCTGCTCAAGGGGCGCAACTTCGGCAAGCAGCTGGTGAAGCTCGTCTGATGGGGCCGCTCTTCTGGTCCTGCCTGCCCCTGCAGGCCCTGGATGCCGAGGGCGTCTACGAGATGCTGGCCTTGCGCAACGAGGTCTTCGTCGTCGAGCAGCGCTGCCTCTACCTGGACACCGACGGCCGTGACCGCGACTGCCTGCACGTCATGGGCCGGGACGCCACCGGGCGCCTGCTGGCCTACGCCCGCCTGCTGCCGCCAGGTCTCAAGGGGCCGCAGCAGCAGCGCGCCGCCATCGGCCGTGTGCTCACATCGCCGGCCCTGCGCGGCCAGGGCCAGGGCCGGTCGCTGGTGCGCCAGGCCCTGCGCGAGTGCGAGCAGCGCTGGCCTGGCGTCGGCCAGGAGCTCAGCGCCCAGGCCCATCTGCAGGATTTCTACGCCAGCCTCGGCTTCCGGGCGGTCACGCCTGTCTACGACGAGGACGGCATCCCCCATATCGACATGTGCCGCGACGCGGCGCCCGTGGAGTGACTCGATGAAGCAGTACCAAGGCCGCACGGCCGTGATCACCGGCGCCGCCTCGGGCTTCGGCCTCGAGGTCGCCCGCCTGGCCGCGCAGCGCGGCATGAACCTCGTGCTCTGCGATGTGCAGGCCGACGCCCTGGCAGGGCTGGAGGCCGAGTTCGCCGGCCACCCCCTGCTGCTGCGTCAGGTGGACGTGGCCAAGGCTGATCAGATGCAGGACCTGGCCGATGCGGTGCAGGCACGCTTCGGAGCGCCTCACTTCGTCTTCAACAACGCCGGCGTGGGCTCGGGCGGCCTGATCTGGGAGAACAGCCTGTCCGACTGGGAATGGGTGCTGGGCGTCAACCTGATGGGCGTGGTCCATGGCGTGCGCCTGTTCACGCCCATGATGCTGGCCGCGGCCGAGGCGGATCCGTCCTACGAAGGGCATATCGTCAACACCGCCTCCATGGCCGGCATGCTCAATCCGCCGAACATGGGCGTCTACAACGTCAGCAAGCACGCCGTGGTGAGCCTCAGCGAGACGCTCTATCAAGACCTGACCCTCGTCAGCGATCAGGTGCGCTGCTCGGTGCTGTGCCCGTACTTCGTGCCCACCGGCATCTCGCAGAGCCACCGCAACCGCACGCCTGACCATCCCATGGACAAGCCCAGCCGTAGCCAGTTGGTCTCCCAGGCCATGACGGACAAGGCGGTCAGCGCCGGCAAGGTCACGGCGGCGGATGTGGCCGCCCTGGTCTTCCAGGCCATGGACGAGGACCGTTTCTACATCTTCAGCCACCCGCAGGTGCTGGGTGGGGTGCGGACGCGCCTGGAAGACGTGCTGCAGCAGCGCAAGCCGACCGATCCCTTCCAGGACAAGCCGGCCCTGCGCGAGCAGCTGGTGGCGGCGCTGCGCCAGGCTTGAGGCAGGGCGGGGCCGCGCAGTCGGCCACTTCTGGCACACTGCCGGCCCGCCTGCTGAAGTCCCGCCATGTCCACTCAAGCCCCCACACCCGCACAAGCCCTGGTCATCGGCGGAGGTCCCGCGGGCCTGATGGCAGCCGAGCGGCTGGCCTTGGCGGGCCTGCGTGTCGACCTCTACGACGCCATGCCCACCGTGGGCCGCAAGTTCCTGCTGGCAGGCAAGGGCGGCCTCAACCTGACGCATTCCGAGGGCCGCGAGGCCTTCGAGCAGCGCTTTGCCGAGCGTGCCGGGGCCGTGCGGCCCTGGCTGGACCGGCTCGACGGACCGGGGCTGCGTCTGTGGGCGGCCGGCCTGGGCATCGAGACCTTCGTCGGCAGCTCGGGCCGCGTCTTCCCGACCGACATGAAGGCCGCGCCTCTGCTGCGCGCCTGGCTGCAGCGCCTGCGCGCCGCGGGCGTGCGCTTCCACATGCGCCAGCGCTGGCTGGGCTGGGATGCCGACGGTGCGCTGCGCTTTGCCACGCCCGAGGGCGAACACACGGTGCCCGCGCCTGCCGCCCTGGTGCTGGCGCTGGGCGGTGCCTCCTGGCCGCAACTGGGCTCCACCGGACAGTGGCAGGGCCTGCTGGGCGAGGCCGGTGCCGAGGTCGCTCCGCTGCGCGCCGCCAACTGCGGCTTCGACCTGGGCCCGCGCCGCGTCGGCGTGGCCGAGCCGGGCTGGTCGGCCTTCTTCATCGAACGCTGGGCCGGTCAGCCGGTGAAGCCGGTGCGCCTGATCTTCGAGGGCCGCAGTGGCCGTCGCTTCGAGCGCCAGGGCGAGTTCGTGATCACGGCCAGCGGCATCGAGGGCTCGCTGGTCTATGCGGCCTCGGCCCTGCTGCGCGAGGAGATCGCCGAGTTCGGCGAGGCCCTGCTGCACCTGGACCTGCTGCCCAACCACGACGAGGCCCAAGTGCTGGCCGAGGTGCGGCGACCGCGCGGCCCGCGTTCCCTCTCCACGCATCTCAAGAGCCGTCTGGGCATCGAGGGGCTGAAGGCGGCGCTGCTGTACGAGGTGCTGGACAAGGGCGAAGTGCAGGATGCGCTGCTGCTGGCCCGCACCCTCAAGCGCCTGCCGCTGCACCTGGCTGCCGCGCGGCCCGTGGCCGAGGCCATCAGCACGGCCGGCGGCGTGCGGCTGGAGAGCCTGGACGAGCACCTGATGCTGCGCCAGCGGCCGGGCCTTTTCTGCGCCGGTGAGATGCTGGACTGGGAGGCCCCCACCGGCGGCTATCTGCTGACGGCCAGCATGGCCAGCGGCTGGGTGGCGGGCGAGGGCGCGGCGGCCTACCTGGCTCGCCGCGGCTGAAACGCCCCGAAACGAGCCCGTGCGGGCGCTGTGGCACACTCGCGCGCTTTCAGCATTTCCCTTCCAGACGTCTTGGACAAGATCCTGCTTCAGATTGCCGCCGAGCTGAATGTTCGCCCGGCCCAGGTCAACGCGGCCGTGGAACTGCTCGATGGCGGGGCCACCGTGCCCTTCATCGCCCGCTACCGCAAGGAAGTCACCGATGGGCTGGACGACAGCCAGCTGCGCGAGCTGGAGTCCCGCCTGGGCTATCTGCGCGAGCTGGAGGATCGCCGCGCCGCGGTGCTCAAGAGCATCGAGGAGCAGGGCAAGCTGACGCCCGAGCTGCGCGGTGCCATCGAGGCCGCGCCGACCAAGCAGGAGCTGGAAGACCTGTACCTCCCGTACAAGCCCAAGCGCCGCACCAAGGGCATGATCGCCCGCGAGGCGGGCCTGGAGCCCCTGGCGGACAAGCTCTTTGCTGACCCCTCGCTGGATCCGGCGGCCGAGGCGCAGGCCTTCATCAATGCCGAGGCCGGCTTTGCCGATGCCTATGCGGTGCTGGACGGCGTGCGGGACCTGCTCTCCGAGCGCTGGGCCGAGGACGCCGTGCTGATCGGCAAGCTGCGCGAGTGGCTGTGGGAGGAGGGCCTGTTCAAGTCCAAGCTCATGGAAGGCAAGGACGAGAACAACGCCGACGTGGCCAAGTTCCGCGACTACTTCGACTACGCCGAGCCCATCAAGACCGTGCCCTCGCACCGCGCACTGGCCGTCTTCCGTGGCCGCACGCAGGAGTTCCTGGACGCCAAGCTGGTGCTCGATGAAGAGATCCTGCCCGGCCAGCCCTCGCTGGCCGAGGGCCGCATCGCCCGCCACCTGGGCTGGAGCCATGGCAAGCGCCCAGCCGACGAGCTCATCCGCAAGACCGTGGCCTGGACCTGGAAGGTCAAGCTCTCGATGAGCCTGGAGCGCGATCTCTTCGCCCGCCTGCGGGAAGAGGCCGAGCGCGTGGCCATCAAGGTCTTCGCCGAGAACCTGCGCGACCTGCTGCTGGCCGCGCCGGCCGGCAAGCGCGTGGTGATGGGCCTGGATCCGGGCATCCGCACTGGCGTGAAGGTGGCCGTGGTGAGCGACACCGGCCGCGTGCTGGATACCTCCACCGTCTACCCCCATGAGCCGCGCAAGGATTGGGAAGGTTCCATCCACACCCTGGGCCGTCTGTGCGCGACGCATGGCGTGAACCTGATCGCCATCGGCAATGGCACCGCCTCGCGCGAGACCGACAAGCTCGCCGCCGATCTCATCAAGCGCATCCAGCAACTGGCCCCGGGCACTCACATCGAGAAGGTCGTGGTGAGCGAAGCCGGCGCCTCGGTCTACTCGGCCTCGGAGTTCGCCTCCAAGGAGCTGCCGGAGTTGGACGTGAGCCTGCGCGGCGCCGTGTCCATCGCCCGCCGCCTGCAGGATCCGCTGGCCGAACTGGTGAAGATCGACCCCAAGAGCATCGGCGTGGGCCAGTACCAGCATGACGTCAATCAGAGCGAGCTGGCGCGCACGCTGGATGCGGTGGTCGAGGACTGCGTGAACTCGGTGGGGGTGGACCTCAACACGGCCTCGGCCCCGCTGCTGTCGCGTGTGTCCGGTCTGTCGGCCACGGTGGCGGGTTCCATCGTGCGCTGGCGCGATGCCAACGGCGCCTTCCGTAACCGCCAGCAGCTGCTGGACGTCACCGGCCTGGGCCCCAAGACCTTCGAGCAGGCGGCAGGCTTTCTGCGCATCCGGGATGGCGACAACCCGCTGGACCTCTCTGGCGTGCACCCCGAAACCTACCCGGTGGTGCAGCGCATCCTGGGTCAGGTCGGCCGCCCCATCACGGAAGTCATGGGCAAGTCCGATGTGATCCGCAGCCTCAGGCCGGAGGCCTTTGCCGACGAGCGCTTCGGCGCCATCACCGTCAAGGACATCCTGGCCGAGCTGGAGAAACCCGGCCGCGACCCGCGCCCGGACTTCAAGGTGGCGCGCTTCAACGAGGGCGTCGAGGACATCAAGGACCTTGCCGAGGGCATGATTCTCGAGGGCACGGTCTCCAACGTGGCGCAGTTCGGCGCCTTCGTGGACCTGGGCGTGCACCAGGATGGACTGGTGCATGTGAGCCAGCTGTCCAACAAGTTCGTCAACGACGCCCGCGAGGTAGTCAAGACGGGCGACATCGTCAAGGTCAAGGTGCTGGAGGTCGACCTGGCCCGCAAGCGCATCTCCCTGACCATGAAGCTGGACGCCGCCGCGCCGCGCGGGGGCGCCAAGGCGGACAACAGCTTCCGCCCCGCCGCCCGCAATGAGCGGCCGGGCCGTTCCGCCGCGCCGGCCGCGCCGGCTGGCAATGCCATGGCCGCTGCTTTCGCCAAGCTGCAGGGCAAGCGCTGATTCCGGCATTTCGGCGCCGGCACAGACCAGTGACGCCGCTGAAACCGCCGCTGGTCGCAGCGGGGCTGACAGTGTGCGCTGGCGCCGCTATCGTGCGCCCCAGTCCGACGAACAGGACGCCGTCCAGGAGTATCCGTGCGCCTTCACCCTATTGCCGCTGCTGCGGCGCTTGCTCTAACCTCCCTGAGCGCCCTGCCGGCAATGGCCCAGGAAATGCCGCAAGGGGCAGATCCCCAGGCACGCCCTCAGCAAGGCAACAAGCTGGAGCGGGTCGAGATCACCGCCCGCCCGCAAAGCGACACCGAGCTGCGCCGCCGCGCCCCTGTGGCCAAGCAGATCTACGGCCGCGAGGAGATGGACAAGTACGGCGACAGCAACCTCGCCGACGTGCTCAAGCGCCTGCCTGGCGTGGACATGCAGGGCGGCGGGCCCCGTATGCGCGGCCTGGGCGCGGGCTACACCCTCATCCTGATCAACGGCGATCCGGCGCCTCCCGGCTTCGACTTCACCCAGTTGAACCCAGCCCAGGTCGAGCGCATCGAGGTCACCAAGGGCCCTACGGCGGACCAGAGCGCGCAGGCGGTGGCCGGCGCCATCAACATCATCCTGAAGGAAGCCCCCAAGGTCACGCAGAAAGACCTGCGCGTGGGCTTTGGCTACAACGCCGTGCGCCCCACGCCTGGCGCCAATTTCACCTATGGCTCGCGCCAGGGCGGCTTTGCCTACTCGCTGCCGGTGTCCTTGTTCGAGTGGCGTGGCCAGAACGATGCCCGCAATGCGCGCCACATGCCAGGCGCTGACGGCCTCAGCGCGGACTCGCTGCAGGACAACGAGCAGGCCTTCTGGGGTCATGGCTTCAACACCGCCCCGCGCATCAACTGGAAGATCTCCGACGAGGAGAACGCCAGCCTCCAGGCCTTCATCCAGAAGGGCTTCTGGAACAACCGCCAGACCTTTGTCACCGAATCGGCCACGCCCAATGCGGTGCTGGACGACGACGCGCTCAACAAGGGCACGTGGCACAACATCCGCCTGAACTCTCAGTGGTCGCGCCGCTTCAATGACACCCAGAAGCTGGAGCTCAAGCTCGGTGCCGGCGATTCCGGCGGCACCTTCCGAAGCCAGACCTACCGCGATCACGCCGAGCGCCGCCTCACCACGGGCTCCAACGAAGATCGCAGCGTGACCCAGGCCGGCAAGTTCGGCCAGCTGATCGGTGATGCCCACAGCCTGACCCTGGGCTGGGACCTTGAATGGCGCCGCCGCGACGAGGAACGCACCGTCGCCGAGCTGGGCCGTCCGCAGCTGCCCGACTTTGACGGCCAGCCCTTCGGCGCGCGCATCCAGCGCCAGGCCTTTTTTGTGCAGGACGAGTGGGAGCTGTCCCCGCAATGGTCCACCTACCTGGGCCTGCGCAATGAACGCATCGTCACCGAGAGCCGTGGCCTGGACAGCACCATCCGCAACACCAGCTCGGTGCTGACGCCCCTGTGGCACCTCAACTACAAGCTCGACCCCAAGGGTCGCGACCTGATCCGCGCCAGCCTGACGCGCAGTTACAAGGCGCCCGAACTCAATGCCATGCTGGCGCGGCCCGGCATCAGCAGCCTGTTCCCGGATGTCAGCAAGCCCAACAGCGAGCTCTCTCCCGACCGCTTGGGCAACCCCCTGCTCAAGCCGGAACTGGCCACGGGTCTGGATCTGGCCTATGAGAAGTACTTCACCGGTGGCGGCATGCTCAGCATTGGCGTCTTCCATCGCGAGGTGAAGGACCTGATCCGCAACGTGGTCTCGCTGCAGACCGTGAGCTGGGCCGGCGTGCCGCGCTGGATCTCTCAGCCGGTCAACATCTCCAAGGCCCAGAGCAGCGGCCTGGAGCTGGAGCTCAAGGGCCGCGCAGGCGAGCTCTTCCCCGCGCTGTTTGACGCCAAGCTGCCCCTGAACCTGCGCAGCGCGCTGAACATCTACCGCTCCAGGGTCGAGGCCGTGGAAGGGCCCAACAACCGTCTGGAAGGCCAGCAACCCTGGTCTGCCAACCTGGGCTTTGACTACCGCTTCACCAGCCTGCCGCTCAGCACCGGCGCCAGCCTGGCCTACACCCCCGGCTATGCCACGCGGCAGACGGCCAGCCAGGGCGTGGCGCAATCGCGCAGCCGCTCGCTGGACGTGTTCGCGCAATGGTCCTTCAGCCGCACGACCGCTCTGCGCATTGCGGCCAACAACTTCGTGCCGGTGGACACCTGGAACAGCACCACGCTTAGCAGTGGCTACGGCAGTCGCAGCGATCGTCAAGGCCGCACCAACTTCAACGTCGGCCTGGAAATGAAGCTCTGATCCGCTCGGGCTTTCGTCAGCGGTTCTAATCGCGCCCATGACGAAAGCATTGCAGATCTTCGCGGGCCCTCGGGCCCGCGTCCGTTTGGCGCAGCAGGGGCTGCGGCCTCAGGACGTCCAGGTCATCCCTGCAGCGGCTGGCGGGCCCAAGGGGCTGATCCTCAATCCGCTGGACCAGTACATCTTTGGCGACTGGCTGTCCGGCAGTCGGCAGGAAGTTCACCTGCTGGGTGCGTCGATCGGCGCCTGGCGCATGAGCACGGCCTGTCTGGCGCATCGCCCTGCTGACGCGGTCCCCGAGTTCCAGCGCCTGGCCGAGGAATACATCCACCAGCAGTACGAGAGCGAGCCGGGCAAGTCGCCCACGGCGGCAATTGTGTCGCGGGGCTTTGGTCGGAAGCTGGATGAGGTCTTTGGCGGCCGGGAGGCTCAGGTGCTGAGCCATCCCCGCTGGCGTCTGCACCTCTTCACCTCCCGCGGGCATGGCCTGCTGGCGCGCGAGCACCGCTGGCGCACGCCAATGGGCTATGCCGCGGCCTTTGCCGCTAATGCCCTGTCACGGCGGGCCATGGGCCGCTGGTTGGAGCGCGTGGTGTTCTCGGACCTGCGCTCACCCCTGCCCATGGACCTGCGGGACTACCGCAGCCGCCAGGTGGGGCTGAACGCGCGCAATCTGCAGACGGCGCTGCTGGCGAGCTGCTCCATTCCCTTCTGGCTGCAGGCCGTGCATGACATCGCCGGCGCGCCGGCCGGCGCCTACTGGGATGGCGGCATCACCGACTACCACCTGCACCTCAATTACGCCGCCATGGTGGGGGAGGGGGTTGTGCTCTATCCGCATTTCCAGCGCGCGGTCGTGCCGGGCTGGCTGGACAAGGGCCTCAAGCACCGTCACCGTGCCACCGCCTTCCTGGACAACGTGGTGCTGCTGGCCCCGCACCCGGACTGGGTGCGCACCCTGCCCAACGCCAAGCTGCCCGATCGGGCCGACTTCCAGCGCTATGGCGATGATGTGGCCGCCCGCGCCGCCGCCTGGCGCCGTGCCATCGACGAAAGCCAGCGCCTCAGGGATGAGTTTGCGGAGGCCTGCAGGCAGGACTCGATCCAGGCCTTGCCCCTGTGAGCGTGTAACAAGTTGCCGCGGCATCAACCAAAAACAGGCCTCGCGCGTTGGGGGGCTGTCCTGACTTCCCTGTGGGTACTGCCCATGTCTTCCTCCAATCCTCGCTCCTGGACTTTGGCTGCCGCCTTGTCGGTCCTGTCCCTGCTGACACTGGCGGGCTGCGCCCATGAGCGCCGCCGCGACTGGGACGATGGCCAGGTCCATGGCGACGGCCGGGCCTATGACGGCGGCCGCTATGAGGACAGGCGCTACGAGGACCGTCGCTACACCCCGCCGCCCGGCCGCTACGGCAGCGATCGCGTGCTGTACGGCACCGTGGCTCGCATCGAGGCCCACGGCCGCGGCGGTGATCGCGGTAGTTCCGGCGCGGGCGCCGTGGCGGGCGGTGTCATTGGCGGGGTGATCGGGCACGAGATGGGCAATCGCCACGACCGGGGCGTCACGACCGCCATCGGCGCCGTCGTGGGGGCCGTGATCGGCAACGAGATTGAGCGCGACGGCAACCGTGGTGGTGGATCCCGCTACCGCGTCTGGGTGCGGCTGGAGCGCGGGGGCGAGCAGGCCTTCGATTTCGAACGTCTGGACGGCCTGCGCAGCGGTGACCGTGTGCGCATTGTTGATGGACGGCTGCAGCGCTACTGAGCAGCCGTCGCGGGCTCCGGGCATCTTGGGGCTACAATCAAGCCCTCTTTGACGAACAAGGGCTGAGAAAGGCGAGATGGTTATGACACCGCGAACTACGACCTCCACCGGAGCATAGTCGGCCGCGGCACGTCTCGTCTTTGGGCATCACCCCATCACCCCGATCCGGTGATGCCTCCCGAACAAAGCGCGGCACCAGGCCGCGCTTTTTCATTTCCGGGCTCCGTTCAAGCTGCCATGACGCACGAACACCGGAGCCCTTGCGATTCGGAGCACCCCATGATTTCCATCCAACTGCCTGACGGTTCCAAGCGCGAGTTCCCGCAGGCCGTCACCGTGGCCGAAGTGGCCGCCTCCATCGGCGCTGGCCTGGCCAAGGCCGCGCTGGCCGGCAAGGTCGACGGCAAGCTGGTTGATACCAGCCACCTGATCGAGTCCGACGCCCAACTGGCCATCGTCACCGACAAGGACGCCGACGGCCTTGAAATCATCCGCCACTCCACGGCCCACCTGCTGGCCTACGCGGTCAAGGAACTCTTCCCCGAGGCCCAGGTCACCATCGGCCCGGTCATCGAGAACGGCTTTTACTACGACTTCAGCTACAAGCGACCCTTCACGCCGGACGACCTGGTCGCCATCGAGTCCAAGATGGCCGAGCTGGCGAAGAAGGACGAGAAGGTGGTGCGCTCGGTGTTGCCGCGCGACGAGGCCGTGGCCTACTTCAAGGGCCTCGGCGAGGCCTACAAGGCCGAGATCATCGAGTCCATCCCGCAGGGCGAGGACGTGTCCCTCTACGCGGAGGGCGCCTTCACTGACCTTTGCCGCGGCCCCCACGTGCCCTCCACGGGCAAGCTCAAGCACTTCAAGCTGATGAAGGTGGCGGGCGCCTACTGGCGCGGCGATCACCGCAATGAGCAGCTGCAGCGCATCTACGGCACGGCCTGGGCGTCCAAGGACGATCTGCAGAAGTACCTCACCCTGCTGGAGGAGGCCGAGAAACGCGACCACCGCCGCCTGGGCAAGGACCTGGACCTCTTCCACATTGACGAGCATGCCCCCGGCGTGGTGTTCTGGCACCCCAAGGGCTGGACGGTCTGGCAGGAGGTGGAGCAGTACATGCGCCGCGTCTACCGCGAGAACGGCTACCTGGAGGTCAAGGGTCCGCAAATCATCGACAAGACGCTGTGGGAGAAGACCGGCCACTGGGACAAGTACCGAGAGAACATGTTCACGACGGAGTCGGAGAAGCGTGACTACGCGCTCAAGCCGATGAACTGCCCCGGTCACATCCTGATCTTCAAGCAGGGCATCAAGAGCTACCGCGACCTGCCGCTGCGTTTCGGCGAGTTCGGCCAGTGTCACCGCAACGAGCCCACCGGCGGTCTGCACGGCATCATGCGCGTGCGCGGCTTCACACAGGACGACGGCCACATCTTCTGCACGGAAGACATGATCCAGGCCGAGGTCACGGCATTCACGACCCTGCTGCAGAAGGTCTACAAGGACTTCGGCTTCACCGAGATCCTCTACAAGCTGTCCACGCGCCCCGAGCAGCGCATCGGCACCGAAGAGAGCTGGGACAAGGCTGAGGCTGCCCTGGCCGAGGGCCTGCGCGCCTCGGGCTGCGAATTCGAGTACCTGCCGGGCGAGGGCGCCTTCTACGGCCCCAAGATCGAGTACACACTCAAGGACGCGCTGGGCCGCCAGTGGCAGTGCGGCACCATCCAGGTTGATCCCAACATGCCGGAGCGCCTTGACGCCGAGTTCGTGGCCGAGGATGGCAGCCGCCAGCGCCCCGTCATGCTGCACCGTGCCATCGTGGGCAGTCTGGAGCGTTTCATCGGCATCCTGATCGAGCAGCATGCCGGCGCGCTGCCCGTTTGGCTGGCTCCGACCCAGGTCGTGGTGGCCAATATCACGGATGCCCAGGCCGATTACGTGGCTGAAATCGTGAAATCGCTGCAAAAACAAGGGCTTAGGGTCGCCGCGGATTTGCGCAACGAAAAGATCACGTATAAAATCCGCGAGCATTCCTTGCAGAAGGTTCCATACATTCTTGTCGTCGGTGACAAGGAGAAGGCAAATGGAGCCGTTGCGGTGCGCGCCCGTGGCAACCAGGACCTGGGTGTGATGTCGCTAGCCAGCTTCACTGAGAGGCTGGCGGCGGACATCACCAACAAGGCCTGAGTGGTTGGAGTTGGGCGCGCTTTTGCTTATTGCCGGGCCCCTTGCCTTGGGCTCATTGAAAGGGTGGCACCATCGCTACTTTTGCTGACCGTCGTGCGATTCCCGAGCGTAAGCATCGGCTGAACCGCGAAATCCTTGCTCCCGAGGTCCGTCTGAACGGCCCGGAGAACGAACCCATCGGTGTCGTGAGCATCCAGGAAGCCCTGCGCATGGCGGGCGATATGGATGTGGATCTCGTCGAGATCTCCGCCACTGCCAATCCGCCGGTTTGCCGGCTGATGGACTATGGCAAGTTCAAGTACCTGGAGCAGAAGCGCGCGGCCGAGGCCAAGGCCAAGCAGAAGGTCATCGAGGTCAAGGAAGTCAAGTTCCGCCCGGGTACGGACGAAGGCGACTACCAGATCAAGATGCGCAATCTCCGCCGCTTCATCGCCGAGGATGGTGACAAGGGCAAGGTGACGCTGCGTTACCGTGGTCGCGAAATCACCCACCAGGACATCGGCATGCGCCTGCTTGAGCGTATCCGTGACGAGCTGGCGGATGTGGCGGTCGTCGAGCACATGCCCAAGTTGGAAGGGCGGCAGATGATCATGGTTTTGGCCCCCAAGAAGCGCTGATGTTTGCCCCCGGGCCCGCGAGTACGCGGGCCCACCCCCCGAGGGGGTGCAATCAAAACCGGGCCTTGGCCCGGTTTTGATTGCAAGAGGCCGTCCTTGGGGCGGCCCGGCGGACGGCCCGAAAGGCTGCGCTGTCGAAGGTTTCAGTCGCCCTTTGGGCGACAACGTGGTCGGCTGTATGCCGATGGACGTAGCAAAGGGCCTGCTTGCAGGCCCATGGTTCAGGCCCGTCGATCTGGTCGTCGGCGGGCTTATTAGTCTCCCTGAGGCTGGCAAGTGTTGCGAGGCCCGCAACCGCCCCAGGGGACGCATTTAAAAGGAGCAGTCATGCCCAAAATGAAGACCAAGAGCGGCGCCAAGAAGCGTTTCCGCGTCCGTCCGGGTGGTACCGTCAAGCGCGGTCAGGCCTACAAGCGCCACATCCTGACCAAGAAGACCACGAAGAACAAGCGCCAGCTCCGCGGTGCCGTGAACGTGCATGAAACCAACATGGGTCACATCGCTGCGATGCTGCCCTATGCCGGTCTGTAATCCCGCGATTTAAGGAGATACAACATGCCTCGCGTCAAACGTGGTGTTACCGCACGTGCTCGTCACAAGAAGGTCCTGGCTCTGGCCAAGGGCTTCCGTGGTCGTCGTAAGAATGTCTTCCGCATCGCCAAGCAGGCGGTGATGAAGGCAGGCCAGTACGCCTACCGTGACCGCCGTGCCAAGAAGCGCGTGTTCCGCCAGCTGTGGATTGCCCGTATCAACGCGGCAAGCCGTGGCCTGGGTCTGAGCTACAGCAAGTTCGTGGCTGGCCTGAAGAAGGCCCAGATCGACATCGACCGCAAGGTCCTGGCTGATCTCGCCGTCAACGATCCGGCTGGTTTTGCCAGCATCTTCGCCAAGGTGAAGGCCGCTCTCGCCTAAATGTCCCGGTGCGGTGCAAGCCGCATCAGGGCGGCCCCGGTGTCCAGCCGGGGTGCGCACCCCTTGAAGGCCGACACCCTGGTGTTCGGCCTTTTCTTATTGCTTTACTGCTTACGAGTCCGCCGCTGCGATGAACGATCTCGCCCAATTGCTGCAAAGCGCCCAGGCTGAATTTGCCCAGGCCTCCACCCCTGCCGACCTGGAGAACGCCAAGGCGCGATTTCTGGGCAAGTCCGGCCAGGTGACCGAGCTGATGAAGGGCCTGGCCGCACTGCCGGTCGAGGAGAAGAAGACCCGCGGTGCCGAGATCAACCAGCTCAAGCAGGGCATCGAGGCGGCCCTGAATGCCCGCCGCCAGGCCCTGGCCGATGCCGAGCTGGAGAAGCAGCTCAAGGCCGAGGCCCTCGATGTGAGCCTGCCCGGCCGTCAGCGCGGTACCGGTGGCCTGCACCCCATCACGCGTGCCATGGAGCGCATCGAGGCCATCTTCGGCTCCATGGGCTTCGACGTGGCCGATGGCCCCGAGATCGAGACGGACTGGTTCAGCTTCTCCTCGCTGAACAACCCCGAGAACCATCCTGCCCGTTCCATGCAGGACACCTTCTACGTGGACATGAAGGACGAAGGCGGCCGCTGGTTCAACCTGCGCCCCCACACCAGTCCCATGCAGATCCGCTACGCGCAGGCCCACGCCAAGCGCTATGCCGGCCAGGAGGCGATGCCCGAGATCCGCGTCATCGCCCCGGGCCGCACCTACCGCGTGGACAGCGACGCCACGCACTCGCCCATGTTCCACCAGGTCGAAGGCCTGTGGGTGGGTGAGAACATCAGCTTCAAGGACCTGAAGTCGGTCTACCTGAACTTCATCACGGCCTTCTTCGAGACCGACGCCCTGCAGCTGCGCTTCCGCCCCAGCTACTTCCCCTTCACCGAGCCCAGCGCCGAGATCGACATCATGTTCGAGACCGGCCCGCTCAAGGGCCGCTGGCTGGAGGTCTCGGGCGCCGGCCAGGTGCACCCGCAGGTGATCCGCAATATGGGCCTGGACCCGGAGCGCTACATCGGCTTCGCCTTCGGCTCCGGCATCGACCGTCTGGCCATGCTGCGCTACGGCGTCAATGACCTGCGCCTGTTCTTCGAGGGCGACCTGCGCTTCCTGAGCCAGTTCAAGTAAGCCCCGCGGCCCGATCACACGCATCGCGCATCGCAAGAACACCACCGAACACGCTGACGAGAATCCCATGCAATTCCCTGAGTCCTGGCTGCGGGCCTTCTGCAATCCGCCCCTGAACACCCAAGAGCTGGCTTCGCTGCTGACCATGTCCGGCATGGAAGTCGAGGAGCTGAGCCCGGCCGCGCCGCCCTTCAGCGGCATCGTCGTCGCCGAGATCCTGGAAGCCGAGCAGCACCCTAACGCCGACAAACTGCGGGTCTGCAAGGTCAATGCCGGTCCGTCCTTCAACAACGGCGAGCCGCTGCAGATCGTCTGCGGCGCGCCCAATGCACGTGCCGGCATCAAGGTGCCCCTGGCCACCGTGGGCGCCGAGCTGCCACCTGGCGAGGATGGCAAGCCCTTCCTGATCAAGGTGGGCAAGCTGCGCGGCGTCGAGAGTTTCGGCATGCTGTGCTCGGCCCGTGAGCTCAAGCTCAGCGAGGACCACGGCGGCCTGCTGGAGTTGCCGCTGGATGCGCCCGTCGGCCAGAACATCCGTGAGTTCCTGAACCTGGACGACACGCTCTTCACGCTGAAGCTCACGCCCAATCTGGGCCACGGCCTCTCTGTGCTGGGCGTGGCCCGCGAGGTGGCCGCGCTGACCGGCTCGCCGCTGACACTGCCGGCCATCTCGCCCGTGAAGCCGGTGGTCGACCAGACCGTGCCCGTGCGCGTGGAGGCCCCGGACCTCTGCGGCCGCTTCGCCGGCCGTGTGGTCCGCAATGTCAATCACAAGGCGCAGACGCCTGCCTGGATGGTGCAGCGCCTGGCGCGCTGCGGCCAGCGCTCGGTGTCTGCCCTGGTGGACATCTCCAACTACGTCATGTTCGAGCTGGGCCGCCCCTCGCACATCTTCGACCTGGACAAGATCGACAGCGAGCTGGTGGTGCGCTGGGCCAAGGCCGGCGAACAGCTGAAGCTGCTGAACGGCAATACCGTTGAGCTGGACGAGAAGGTGGGCGTGATCGCCGACGCGAGCCAAGTCGAGTCCCTGGCTGGCATCATGGGTGGCGACCACACGGCGGTCTCTGACGACACCCGCAACGTCTATATCGAGGCGGCCTTCTGGTGGCCTGAAGCCGTCATGGGCCGCGCCCGCCGCTACAACTTCAGCACCGACGCCGGCCACCGCTTCGAGCGCGGCGTGGACCCGGAAAGCATCGCTGAGCACATTGAGCGCATCACCCAGTTGGTGCTGGAGATCTGCGGCGGCGAAGCCGGTCCGCTGGTGGACCAGCGCGTCAACATGCCCGCGCCCAAGCCCGTGGCCCTGCGCGTGGCACGTGCCGCCAAGGTGATCGGCATGCCGGTCACGCAAGACGAATGCGCGGGCGTGTTCCGTCGCCTGGGCCTGCCGTTCGTGGAGGGTGATGGCACGCTGACCGTCACGCCACCGAGCTGGCGCTTCGACATCAGCCTGGAAGAGGATCTGATCGAGGAAGTCATCCGTGTGCTGGGCTACGGCAAGCTGCCGTCCACGCCGCCGCTGGCGCCGGTGGTGGCCAAGACCCGCTCGGAATCGCGCCGTGGCGTGCATGCCCTGCGTCATGCAGTGGCTGCCCGCGACTACTTCGAGACCATCAACTTCAGCTTCGTCGAGGAGCGCTGGGAGCGCGAGCTGGCCGGCGAGGAGAACCCCATCCGCCTGCTGAACCCCATCACCAGCCAGCTCTCGGTGATGCGCACCAGCCTGATGGGCAGCCTGCTCAATGTGCTGCGGCACAACCTGGCCCGCAAGGCCAGCCGCGTGCGGGTGTTTGAGATCGGCCGGGTCTTCCTGCGCGACGCCTCGGTGCAGACCGGCGCCTCCAGCGTGGCCGGCATCGCCCAGCCCATGCGCCTGGGCGGCCTGGCCTTTGGCCCGGCAGACCAGCAGCAATGGAGCCAGCGTGACCGCGCTGTCGATTTCTTCGACGTCAAGGGTGATCTGGAAGCACTGTTCGCGCCGCGCCCGCTGCGTTTCGTGGCAGCCCCGCATCCGGCACTGCATCCCGGCCGCAGTGCCCGTGTGGAGCTGGACGGCCAGCCCATCGGCGTGATCGGCGAGCTGCATCCCAAGTGGCGCCAGGCCTACGAATTGCCCCAGGGTGCCGGCGCACCGGTGCTGTTCGAACTGGAACTGGATGCCGTGCTGGCCCGCACGCTGCCCGTGGGGCAGGGCGTGCCGCGCCAGCAGGCCGTGCTGCGTGACATCGCGGTGATCGTCTCGGATACCGTCACACACGAATCCTTGATGCAAACCATCGGCACGGCCGGGGATGCCCTGGTACGCTCGGCGCGTCTGTTTGACATCTTCAAGCCGGCCCAGCCCAGCGGCGAGCTGAAAGAAGGCGAGCGCAGCATGGCGATCCGTCTTGAGTTGCTGGACGAAGAAGCCACGCTGACGGACGAACGCATCGAACAGGCCGTGGCCACGGTGCTGTCGGCCCTGGGTGAAAAGCTGGGCGCGCGCTTGCGCGCCTGAGGAGGAGCTTTCGCATGAGCACGGACGAGATGAAACCAGCCGGCGGCCCGCTGCTGCTGCCCAGCCTGGAGACGCCCACGCTGACCAAGGCCGAGCTGGCCGAACTGTTGTTCGACAAACTGGGCCTCAACAAGCGCGAGTCCAAGGACATGGTCGAAGCCTTCTTCGACATCATCCACGACAGCCTGGTGCAAGGGCGTGAGGTGAAGCTCTCGGGCTTCGGCAACTTCAACATCCGTCGCAAGGCGCCGCGCCCCGGGCGCAACCCCCGCACGGGCGAGTCCATCCCCATCAAGGCACGTAATGTCGTGACCTTCCATGCGAGCCACAAACTCAAGGGGGTGGTGCAGGGGGATGTTCCCGGCGACGAGGACTTCGAGTAGAGTCTGACCTCCCCACCTGAAGCCCTTGATTTCAATGGACAAAGCGCTTCCCGCCATTCCCGCCAAACGCTACTTCACCATCGGTGAGGTCAGCGAGCTGTGCGGCGTGAAGCCCTATGTGCTGCGCTACTGGGAGCAGGAGTTCACGCAGCTCAAGCCCATGAAGCGGCGCGGCAACCGGCGCTATTACCAGCACCACGAGGTGCTGCTGATCCGCCGCATCCGCGATCTGCTTTATGACCAGGGCTTCACCATCAGCGGGGCCCGCAACCAACTGGCCGATGGCTTGGCGCGTCCCGAGACGGCTGCCAGCTTCCATGACGAGGCCGTGGCCGCCGAAGCGCTTGCGCAGGAGCTGCATGCCATCGAGGCTTCGCACGTGCAGGCCATGGCCATGGCTGCTGACAAGCACGAGTCCGCTCGCCTGAGCGTCAGCGTGGAAAAACTGAGCCTGGAACAGGTGCGCGAAGAATTATTGGCAATTCGCTCAACACTACTTGCACAGCTCTAAAAAATCGTTCTATAATCTTGTTTCTTCGTCGGGGTGTAGCGCAGCCTGGTAGCGCACTTGCATGGGGTGCAAGGGGTCGCGAGTTCGAATCCCGCCACCCCGACCAAAGATAAGCACGAGCCCGGTACTGAAAGGTACCGGGCTTTTTGCTGTCTGCACCTCTATTTGCGTCTGGCACCTAATGCGCGGCACCTAATGCGCGGTACCTACAAATGCGCGGTACCTAGAGCGCGGTACCTAGCGCGGCCCCCAAATCTTGGCATCCATGGACGCGGCATCTTGCGCTGGGTACTCCTCGCGCCGCCTCAGTGCACTCAGTGCCTGTGTGAGGGCTGCGGGCCTGCGCATTGCAGCCTGATGACCCGGGGCCGCTGCGGTTCATCCACGCCCCGCCTTGCGCTTGCGAGGCCCCCAGCCCGGAGATCAGGCAAGACCTGACCCTGCTTGGAGGCGTCCGTCCGCTGAGGTCCACCGGGTGATACCGCTCCCATGATTTCCGCCTTGCGGCTCGCGACGCTCATGCGCCATGGGCGACCGCTGAGTCACCGCCTGCTGCAGTTCATCTCAAGCGCCTGTGTTGGATCGGGCCGGCTCAGCCACCATGACGACACAGCAGCGACCCGCGTGCGCCGGGCTGATCCGCTCAGCCCTGGCTTCTGATGTCCTGATGCCTCGCCGACCTGGTGCGGCGGGCACATGGCCACGGTGCAGGCCAGGCTGCTGAGCCTTCCTCAGTGGCCACTGCCGGACTGTCGCAGGGCTGCCGAGGCCGTCGAGATGTCATTGCGAGGGAGCGGTCGTGACGCCCAAGAGAATTCGAATCCTTTCCCTGCTTGCCACCCTGCTGTGGCTTGGTGGCGCGCAGTTCGCCCACGCGCAGCAGAGCGGTAAGCCGTACCAGCCGGCTTTCCAGCCCAGCCTGCTCAAGGGGCCGCCCGCGGGCGCCGCCAACGAGGTGCTGGTGCTGGGAACGCCTCATCTGGGTGAGATGGAGGGTGTGCTGAGCCAGGACGCGCTGCAGCCCCTTCTGCAGCGGCTGCAGCGTTGGCAGCCCCAGCTCATCGCCGTCGAGCGTCTCTCGGGCCTCCAGTGTGATGCGTTGCGCCGGCAACCGGCACGCTATGCCGACACCGTGAAGTCCTACTGCCCGGAGGTGGCGGCTGCGGCCGCGTCCACCGGCTTGGACGTGATCCAGGCCAATCTGGAGGCCGAGCGCCTGCTTGGCAACTGGCCTGGGCAGCCCGCGGCGGCCCAGCGCCGGCACTTGGCGGCCGTGCTGCTGGCAGCGGGTGAACCGGTGTCAGCGCTCGTGCAGTGGCTGTATCTGCCCTTGGCCGAGCGCCGGGCGGGCGAGGGGCTTGACGAAGCCCTGGTCGCTCGCCTGGAGCGCCTGCGCACGCGGATCAGCGAGGACAGCTGGATCGCCGCTCCGCTGGCCGTCGGACTGGGCCTGCAGCGCGTCTACAGCGTGGATGACCACACGGCAGACCAGCCCGACCCCGCGGACCCGAAGGCCCAGGAGGCTGCGATCCGCAAGGCCTGGGACAACGAGGCCAGTCGACAGAGGGCGGCTCAGGACAAGGCCCTGCGAGCCGGTTTGAAGGAGCCTGGTGGGCTGCTGAAGCTCTACCGGGCCTGCAACGCGCCGGATGCGCCGGCCCTGGCCTACCGTTCGGACTTTGGTGCCGCCCTGGCGGAGCCCTCGCCGCAAGGCTACGGGCGCAACTACCTTGGCTACTGGGAGACCCGCAATCTGCGCATGGTGGCCCATGTGCGCGAGGTGCTGGGCCTGCATCCGGGCTCGCGCATGCTTACCGTCGTGGGGGCTTCGCACAAAGGCTACTACGAGGCCTATCTCCAGCAGATGCACGATGTGCGTCTGGTGGATCCGATGGCCTTGCTCAAGGACTGAAGAGGCGAAGGTGGCCGCGGTGGGGCAGAACGGCGCAGGCCCCTGGGTCCGTACAATGCCGGGCATGACTCAACACACCGTTCCTTCGCTGTCCAAGCGCCGCCTGTCCCGCCTGAACCGCCGCCAGCGCAAGAAGCTGCGCGTCGGCGAGTTCCAGGAGCTGGGCTTCTGGGTGGAGCTGAAGTTCAAGTCTGCCCTGGACGATGCGGCCCTGGATGCCTTCTGCGGCGCCGTCTATCCCGCCCTGGCTGCTCAAGGCTTGCAGATCGGCGGCCTGGGCGGCTGGCTGCCCCTGGCCGAGACCGATGGCTTCGTCGGCACGCTGGGCCGAGGCTCGGTGAGCGAAGCGCAGCGCGCCGCTGCTGCGGCCTGGCTCAAGGCCTATCCGGCCGTCGCGCAGGTGCGCATCAGCGCCTGGGTCGATGCCTGGTACCCCCGCGAAGAAGAGTTGCAGATGCAGGACGTCTGAGGTCTGCCACCCCGCATGAACCGCCTTCGGGCGGTTTTTTCTTTGTCAATAGCTATATCTTTCTTATATCTTTCGGAATTGCCGGCTTCTTGAACCGGTTCAAGGATTCTTGCCCTCCCGCCCCCTAGTCTTGCGCCCATCTGTTTGATCCACGCAAGGAGGCCCCATGAGTCAGGGCAGCGGTTTCACCAAGCAGATGGCACGAAACATGTTCTGGGGCGGTTCTGTATTTTTTGCCCTGCTGTTCGCGGCCATCGTGTTCCACACGGAGCAGCGCATCCCGCAGCGCTCCAACGCGCAGGCCATCACGCCCGCGGTGGTCGCAGGCAAGAAGATCTGGGAGACGCGCAACTGCATCGGTTGCCACACCCTCCTGGGCGAGGGTGCCTATTTCGCGCCTGAGCTGGGCAATGTCTACAAGCGCCGTGGCGGCGAGTTCATCAAGGCCTGGATGAAGGCCCAGCCCACGCACGCGGAAGGGCGCCGCCAGATGCCGCAATTCAACCTGGACGAGCAGCAGCTCAATGATCTGGTCGAGTTCCTCAAGTGGACCGGCGAGATCAACACCGAGCAGTGGCCCCCCAACATCGAAGGCTGAGGAGGCGCACCCATCATGACCGCACTCAAGTACAAATCCCAGGCAGTGGCGAAGTACTACTTCATCGCCGCCCTGGCCCTCTTCACTGGCCAGATCCTCTTCGGGCTGGGTCTGGGCCTGCAGTACCTCGTCGGGGATTTTCTCTTCCCCTACATTCCCTTCAACCAGGCACGGATGGTCCACACCAATCTGCTGATCGTGTGGCTGCTGTTCGGCTTCATGGGGGCGGCCTACTACATGGTGCCGGAGGAGTCCGAGACCGAGCTGCACAGCCCCAAGCTGGCGCTGGCCCTGTTCTGGATCTTCCTCGTCGCCGGGGCGCTCACCATCGTGGGCTACCTGGCCGTGCCTTACGCCAAGCTGGCCGAGCTGACGGGCAATGACCTGCTGCAGACCATGGGGCGCGAGTTCCTGGAGCAGCCGCTGCCCACCAAGCTGGGCATCGTGGTCGTGGCCCTGGGCTTCCTCTACAACATCAGCATGACCGTGCTGAAGGGCCGCAAGACGGCCATCTCCCTGGTCCTGCTGATGGGCCTGTGGGGCCTGGCGCTGATGTTCCTGTTCAGCTTCGTCAATCCGCACAACCTGGTGCGGGACAAGATGTACTGGTGGTTCGTGGTTCACCTCTGGGTGGAAGGCGTCTGGGAGCTGATCCTGGGCTCGCTGCTGGCCTATGTGCTGATCAAGACCACCGGCGTGGACCGCGAGGTGATCGACAAGTGGCTGTACGTGATCATCGCCTTCGCGCTGATGACGGGCATCCTGGGCACCGGCCACCACTTCTACTTCATCGGCCTGCCCGGCTACTGGACCTGGATCGGCAGCATCTTCTCGGCGCTGGAACCCATCCCCTTCTTCATGATGACGGTCTTCGCCTTCAACATGGTGCAGCGCCGCCGCCGCGAGCATCCGAACCAGGCAGCCGTGCTGTGGGCCGTGGGCACCTCGGTGATGGGCTTCCTGGGGGCGGGCCTCTGGGGATTCATCCACACGCTGTCGCCGGTCAACTACTACACCCACGGCACCCAGGTCACCGCGGCCCACGGCCACCTGGCCTTCTACGGTGCCTACGTGCTGGTGGTGATCACGCTGATCAGCTACGCCATGCCCATCCTGCGCGGTCGCATCGCCAACAGCCAACGTGCGCAGAACATGGAGATGTGGAGCTTCTGGATCATGACCGTCTCCATGGGCGTGATGGTGCTGGCCTTGACCGGCGCCGGCATCCTGCAGGTCTGGCTGCAACGCATGCCCACCGAAGGCGCGATGAGCTTCATGGCCACCCAGGACCAGCTGCGCTTCTTCTACTGGGTGCGACTGGCCGGCGGCGTGGGCTTCCTGCTGGGCTTGCTGGCCTATCTGTCGAGCTTCTTCATCGGCGGTGAGCCGCTGACGCAGGCCGACGCCGACGCCCGCGGCGGTGGCTTGCTGCGTGCCCAGCCCTCGCAGCGCGTGCGCGATCTGTGACCGACCTGTGATGGACCTGTGAACGAGGAGGACCCGGTGGACAGACTCCAGGCAAGCGCCGCCCAGCTGGGGCAGGGTGAACTGCCTTTCTATGCGGAGCAGGGAGAGGAATGCCGGGTCTTCGCGCATGCGCATGCTCAGCGCCTGCCCCTGCTCATCAAGGGGCCCACGGGCTGCGGCAAGACGCGCTTCGTCGAGCACATGGCGGCCCGCCTGGGCCGCCCCCTCATCACGGTCAGCTGCCATGACGACCTCACGGCGGCCGACCTGGTGGGCCGCTTCCTGATCCAGGACGGTGCCACCGTCTGGAGCGACGGGCCGCTGACGCGGGCCGTGCGCCAGGGCGCCGTCTGCTACCTCGACGAGGTGGTGGAGGCGCGCCGCGACACCACGGTGGTGCTGCACCCGCTGGCGGATGACCGCCGCATGCTGCCCATCGAGCGCACCGGCGAGCAGATCGCCGCGGCGCCCGGCTTCATGCTGGTCATCTCCTACAACCCCGGCTACCAGAACCTGCTCAAAAGCCTGAAGCCCAGCACGCGCCAGCGTTTCGTGGCGCTGCAGATGGGCTATCCGGCGCCCGAGGTGGAGCAGCGCATCGTGCAGACCGAATCAGCCTGTGACGAGCGGCTGTCCCAGCAGCTGGTGCGCCTGGCCTCGGCGCTGCGCCGACTGGGCGAGCATGACCTGGAAGAGACCGTCAGCACCCGGCTGCTGGTCGCCGCAGCCCGCCTGGCCGTGGCCGGCCTGCCGCTGCGCCTGGCGGTGCAGACGGCCATCGTGGATGCGCTGACCGACGAGGCCGACACCGCAGCCGCACTGGCCGAGGTCGTGGAGGCCGTCCTGGTGTGACTGGGTTGACATGGAGCAGCCTCCCTCTGCCATGCTGAAGCCCGCCAGGGGCAGCGGCCGCTCGGCGCCTTCCCAGCGCCTGCGCCGCGGCCTGCAGCTGGGCTTCTTCCTGCTGTTCGTCTCGGCGCCGCTGCTGGACCTGCTGCGCTTTGACCTTCACGAGACGCAGCTGTGGCTCTTCGGCCAGCCCTGGCATCTGGGGCTGGACGCCGTCCAGCATGGCCGGGCCAGCGGCGCTGACGCCGCGCTGAACCTGCTGCTGAAGGCCTTGCTGCCCATCGTAGGCGTGGTCGGCAGCTTCCTCTTCGTGGCCTGGCGCTACGGCCGGCTCTACTGCGGCTGGCTGTGTCCGCATTTCTCCATCGTGGAGCTGCTCAACGGGCTGCTGCACCGCGCCATCGGCAAGCTCTCGCTGTGGGACCGCCTGCCCGTGAAGCGAGCCGGGCGTAGCCCGGACGGCCGCTGGTGGCCGGTGTTCGGCCTGGCCTGCGTGCTGATGGGCTTTGTGTGGGCCATCACCCTGGCCAGCTACCTGCTGCCGCCCCGGGAGCTGTGGAGCGGCCTGTGGAACGGCACGCTGACGCCCAACCAGGTGCGCTTCATCGGCATCGGCACCCTGGTGTTCAGCGCCGAGTTCGCCTTTGCCCGCCATCTTTTCTGCCGCTTCGGCTGTGCCGTGGGCCTGTTCCAGAGTCTCATGTGGATGGCCAATCCGCGCGGCATGGTGGTGGCCTTCAAGCGGGAGCAGGCCCGGGACTGCAAGTCCTGCGACATCGCCCCCGGCCTGTCCGGCTCAGCCTGCGACGCCGCCTGCCCCATGCGCCTGAACCCGCGCAACATCAAGCGCATGATGTTCTCCTGCGTGCAGTGCGGCCAGTGCCTGGATGCCTGCGAAAGCTCGCAGGGCCGGCGTGAGAAGGCACCGCTCCTGAAATGGCAGGTCGGCCTGGAGGCCGTGCGCGAGACTTTGCGCCAAAAGAGGTTGGAGGCCCTGCAGCAGGCAGCACCCGGTGACATGCCGCCCGGGCGCGAGACCGCCAGCTCCGCCACCAACGCCGGCACCAGCTCCGGCACCAACTCCGCCACCAACTCCGCCACCAACGGCACACGCCCCGACCGGGAGGCCGCCTGATGGAAGAGTGGGTAGGCAAGACCTGGCACCGCTGGGTGACGCGTGCCGCCGAGCAGGGCCATCCCGAGGCCGCCGCGGAGCTGGCACAGGTGCAGCGCGCACTGGGCCTGCTGTTCCGCGCCGGCGGCGGCTCGCATGCCCTGCGCCTGGCAGAAGCCCAGGCCCTGCGCCATGGCGGACCGCGCGGTTGGCTGCAGCGCCTGGCCGGCAGTGAGCAGCGTGCTGCCCAGGCCCAGCTGGGGCCCGAGGTGCTGGCGCTGCCGGCCCGCCTGGACGTGTTCGCCGATCCCGCCCTGAACCGCGGCCTCTACCTTTGGCTGGCGGCGCTGTCGTCCTGCTGGGAGGCTGGCGGTGTCGACGAGGCCGGGCAGGGCGGCTGGCTGGCCGCCAATGTGCGCGCCACGGCCCTGGCGCTGGAGCGCTTCCCGGGCCTGGCCGAGCTTCATGAGCGCCTGCTGGATGCCCACCTGCGCCAGCGGCCCGACCCGGACACCATGGGCGCCGACGCAGCTGCCGAGCGCCTGCTGCGCCAGGCCCTGCAGGCCCGCGGCCGCCTGGACGCGCTGCCTGCGGCCGCGCAATCGCTGGAGCCCGAGGCCCTGGCCGCCGTGTGGCTGTGGCTGCAGCCGGCCCCGGCGACGGCGGCCATGCCGGTTCGCAAGGATGCACCGCCGCCCACCAGCGGCAGCAAGGCCGCCCAGGACCGCCAGCGCCGCAGCGCCCGGCGCAATGAGGACAGCAGCAGCAGGCAGGGCCTGATCCTGATGTTCCGGGCCGAGTCTGTGCTGTCCTGGTCTGAGTTCGTCAAGGTCAACCGCGCGGGCGATGACGACCCGGACAGCGACGCCGCGGCCGTCGCCAACGATATGCGGCAGCTCGACGTGGCCGAGGGCGGCGAGACCCTGGCCTCGCGGGTGCGCTTCGACCTGGACCTGCCCAGCGCCGCTGCGGACGACGCCCCCGTCGGTCTGCCCGAGCGCCTGCCCGAGTGGGACTGGAAGGCGCGGCAGCTGCGCGAGGACTACTGCGGCCTGCAGCGCTTCGTCGCCGCCCGGCCTGAGCCCTGGCTGCCGCCACCAGCCCTGCGTCTGCTGGGCCAGCGCATGCGGCGCCGCCTGGAAGTGCTGCGCGCGGCACCCCGATGGCAGAAGGGCCTGCCCCAGGGGGACGAGCTGGACCTGGACGCCTGGGTGCGCTACGCCAGCGAGACGCGTTTGCAGGGCGACCGGCGCGCGGCGGAGTCACCACCCGTCTTCCAGCAGGCGCAGCGGCAGGACCGCAGCCTGGCTTGCCTGCTGATGGCCGATCTGAGCCTTTCCACCGATGCCTGCGTGCAGGGCGAGACGCGGGTGATCGACGTGATCCGCGATGCGCTCTACGTTTTCGGCGAGGCTCTGGCCGGCCTGGGCGATCCCTTCGAGATGCTGGGCTTCTCCTCGGTCAAGCGCCAGCAGGTGCGCATCCAGCAGCTCAAGGGCTTTGAGGAACGCTGGGGGGCGGTGCCCCGCCACCGCGTGGGCGCCATCAAGCCGGGCTTCTACACCCGCATGGGCGCGGCCCTGCGCCATGCCACCGAGCGCCTGGCCGAGCGACCCGAGCGCCAGCGCCTGCTGCTGCTGCTGACCGACGGCAAGCCCAATGATCTGGATCATTACGAGGGCCGCTGGGGCCTGGAGGACACGCGTCAGGCCGTGCTGGCTGCGCGCGAGGCGGGGCTGAGCCCGATGTGCATCAGCATCGACGAGGGCCCGGCCGACTACCTGCCCTATCTCTTCGGCCAGCAGGGCTTCGTGCACCTGCGGCGGCCGCAGGAGCTCGTCAGCAGCCTGCCTCGGCTGTATGCGCGGCTGGCGGCCTGAGTGCTGTCTGCCTGAGTGCTCAGCGATCTCGGCGAGGTGGCCAGCAGGGTGCCGCCTCAAACGCGGTACGTCCGAGGAACTAGGGCACCACAACAGCCCCATCGTTCGGAAGAACTAGCCGCCGGTCGTACTTGATCCGCCTCAAATCGGCGGGGAGTGCGCTCCACAGAATCGCGTCCGTCAGACCTGCAAAGGTCGCCAGCCATTCCGGGAGCCCCCCATGCCAGCCACCTTCGATCTCCCCCGCTACCTGTCCGTCCTGCCGCTGTTCGGCGACATGCAGCCCCAGGAGCTGCAGGCCCTGGCCCAGCAGGGCTGCCAGCTGCATCGCATGGGTCGCGGGGAGACTGTGTTCCGCGTGGGCCAGTCCTGCGATGCCTTCCATGTGGTGGTGACGGGGCAGGTCAAGCTGTATGCGTTGTCGCCCAGCGGAGCCGAGAAGGTGATTGAGCTCGTGGGCCCAGGCAACAGCTTCGGTGAGGCCCTCATGTTCACCGACCGTCCGCACATCGTGAATGCGCAGACGCTGTCGGAATGCCTGCTGCTGTCCATCAGCAAGGCGGCGGTGATGGAGGAGATTGCCCGCGACCCGCGCTTTGCGCTGCGCATGCTGGCCGGTGTCTCGCGCCGCCTGCACGGCCTGATCCGCGATGTGGAGTCCTACTGCCTGCACAGTGGCATCCAGCGCGTGATCGGCTTCCTGCTCAGCGAGCAGGACGACGACGACTATGGGGATGGAGAAACGCTCACCGTGTCGCTCCCCGTGAGCAAGGCCACCATCGCTTCGCGGCTCTCGCTGACGCCGGAGTACTTCTCGCGGGTGCTGCACGAACTGGAGGCGGAAGGCTTGATCCAGATCGATCGCCGCGACATCCGCATCCTCAACACCCGCGGCCTGGCTTCCTACCCCTTGCAGTGAGTGGCCTTCATCGCGGGTGCCAGCTGCTCATGCAGCGCGGCCACCTCGCCGATGATCAGCAGGGCCGGTGGCTTCACCCCATGCAGCCGGGCCAGCATGGGCAGGGTCTGCAGGCTGCCACGCAGGCAGCGCTGCTGCGGGGTGCTGGCCTTCTCCACCAGCGCGGCCGGCGTGTCCGGCGACAGGCCGTGGCCGATCAGCTGCTCGCTGATGATGGCCAGGCTGCCCAGGCCCATGTAGATCACCACGGTCTGGCGCGGCCGGGCCAGCATGTCCCAGTCCAGGTCCACGGACCGCGGCTCGCCGTCCACGGCCTCGCGCAGATGCCCGGTGGCGAAGACCAGGGAGCAGGCGTGGTCGCGATGGGTCAGCGGGATGCCCGCCAGCGCGCCCGCGGCCTGCGCAGCGCTGATGCCGGGAATCGTCTCGAAGGGAATGCCGGCGGCAGCCAGGGCCTGTGCCTCCTCGCCGCCACGGCCGAAGATGTAGGGATCGCCGCCTTTGAGCCGCAGCACCGCGCGGCCACTGCGGGCCAGGCGGATCATCAGCTCGATGATGCCTTCCTGGGTCAGCGTGTGGTGGCCGGCTTCCTTGCCGACATAGATCAAGTCCGCGTCATCGCGGATCAGCTTCAGCACGTCCTTGGACACCAGGTGGTCGTAGAGCACCAGCGTGGCCTGGCCAAGGGCGCGAGCAGCCTTGACCGTCAGCAGATCGGGGTCACCAGGGCCTGCGCCGACCAGCGTGACCGGCGCGGGCTGTTCCGCGCGGGCGCTGGTGTGGGTCGAGAAGTACAGCGGCTCGTCGAGTCGGCTCATGAGGCTCTCCTTGGATGAGCCCATTGTGAAAAGGGGCTCTTGTGGCGTCCTTGAACCAGTTCAAGGACGCCAGGGGCGGCCGGCGGGACGATGGCTTCGCTCGAACCAGGCACACGCAGCCCCTGTCGAGCCCAGCAAAGTCTGGACGATGTGCTGCCTCTGGGGCGCCGCCCAAGTGTTTGTTGGGCCCCGTCCCTGTCGGAGTGGAGTGATGAAGACACCGCAAAGTCCCCGGTTCGCCGTGATCAGCGTGGCCGCCCTGGCCCTGCTGGCCAGCCTGCATGCTCAGGCACAGGATGCCAAGAAGAGCGTGACCCCCGCGGAGGTGAACTACCAGGCAGGCGCCTCGCCCCTGGCCAGTGAGCCCATGTACCAGAGCAGCAATCCCAAGGCGCCGGCGATGACGCAGGCGGAGTTCGAGCAGGGTCGCAAGATCTACTTCGAACGCTGCGCCGGCTGCCACGGCGTGCTGCGCAAGGGCGCCACCGGCAAGCCGCTGACGCCGGACATCACGCTGGCCAAGGGCACCGACTACCTGAAGATCTTCATCGCCTACGGCTCGGCCGCCGGCATGCCCAACTGGCTGACCTCGGGCGAGATGAACGACAAGGAAGTCGATCTGATGGCCCGCTACATCCAGCAGGACCCGCCCATGCCGCCGGAGTTCGGCATGGAGCAGATGAAGGGCACCTGGAAGGTCCTCATCGACCCGTCGAAGCGCCCGACGAAGAAGATGAACAGCTACAACATCGACAACATCTTCTCGACCACGCTGCGTGACAGCGGCGAGGTCGCGCTGATCGACGGCGATACCAAGAAGATCATCAACATCGTCAAGACCGGCTACGCGGTGCACATCTCCCGCACCTCGGCGTCCGGCCGCTATCTCTACGTGATCGGTCGTGACGCCAAGGTCAACATGATCGACCTGTGGATGGAGAAGCCCGACAACGTGGCCGAGATCCGCGTGGGCCTGGAAGCCCGTTCGGTGGACACCTCCAAGTACAAGGGCTACGAGGACAAGCTCGCCATCGCCGGCAGCTACTGGCCGCCGCAGTACGTGATCATGAAGGGCGACACGCTGGAGCCGCTGAAGATCGTCGCCACCCGCGGCATGACGGTGGACAAGCAGGAGTACCACCCCGAGCCGCGCGTGGCCTCCATCGTGGCCTCGCACTTCAAGCCCGAGTTCGTGGTGAACGTCAAGGAGACCGGCAAGACGCTGATGGTCGACTACTCCGACCTGAACGCCCTCAAGACCACCGAGATCGGCACTGCCCGCTTCCTGCATGACGGCGGCTGGGACTCCAGCAAGCGCTACTTCATGGTGGCCGCCAACCAGAGCAACAAGATTGCCGCGGTGGACGCCAAGGAAGGCAAGCTGGCCGCGCTGGTCGACGTGGACAAGATCCCTCACCCGGGCCGCGGCGCCAACTTCGTGCACCCGAAGTTCGGTCCGGTCTGGTCCACGGGCCACCTGGGCTCCGAGGCCATCTCCCTGATCGCCACCGATCCCAAGGGTCACAAGCAGTACGCCTTCAAGCAAGTGGCCGTGCTCAAGGGGCAGGGCGGCGGTTCGCTGTTCCTGAAGAGCCACCCCAAGAGCCAGCACCTGTACGTGGATACGCCGCTCAACCCGGATCCCAAGCTGTCGCAGTCGGTCGCCGTGTTCGACATCAAGAACCTGGACAAGGGCTACACCGTGCTGCCCATCGCCGAGTGGGCCGACATCAAGGACGGTGGCGCCCAGCGCGTCGTGCAGCCCGAGTTCAACAAGGCCGGTGACGAGGTGTGGTTCGCCGTCTGGTCCGCCAAGGACAAACAGTCCGCGCTGGTGGTCGTCGACGACAAGACGCTGAAGCTCAAGGCCGTCATCAAGGACCCGCGCCTGATCACGCCGACCGGCCACTTCAACGTCTACAACACCCAGCACGACGTGTACTGAGTGAAGCAGGCAAGACCTGACCCCAGCCGTCGAGCGAGGGCTGGGGCGGTCTTCAGGACAAAAAGCCAAGGAGCACACATGAAAGCGTTGTTGATCACCCTGAGCCTGGGCCTCGCGGCCGTGACGGCGCATGCCAATGTGGACGAGGCCATGAACAAGGCCGGCTGCATGGCCTGCCACAGCAAGGACAAGAAGGTCGTGGGCCCGTCCTTCAAGGACATTGCGGCCAAGTACAAGGGGCAGGACGTCACGGCCAAGCTGATGGAGAAGGTCCGCAAGGGCGGCGCCGGCACCTTCGGCCCCATTCCGATGGCGCCCGTCGGCCCGGACAAGATCAGCGATGGCGACCTCAAGGCTGCCGTCGAGCAGATCCTGAAGAGCTGAGCGGCCATGCGCGGCGCGGTCGGTCTGCTCCTGCTGGTCCTGGCCTGGCCGCTCCTCGGCCGGGCCGAGCCCATGCCTGAGCGCCAGACCGAGCTGCTGCGCATGCTGCGGCAGGACTGCGGGTCCTGTCACGGCATGCGGCTCACCGGTGGCCTGGGGCCGGCCCTCACGGCCGATGCGCTGCAGGGCAAGCCCTGGCAGAGCCTCAGCGCCACCATCTTCCACGGCCGGCCGGGCACGCCCATGCCGCCCTGGAAAAGCATGCTGAGCAGCGAGGAGGCCGACTGGCTGGCGCTGCAGCTGCTGAGCCCGCCGCCAGGCCGCGAGACGCCTGCGCAGGCGGTGCCGAGGAGACAACCATGAACAAGAAGCGCCCCTGGCTGAAGGGGCTGTGGCCGGCCGTGTCCGCCCTGCTGCTGAGCCTGCTGGGTGCCTGCGCCACCGTGCCACAGACGTCGACTCCGGTGACGCGCTGGCTGGGCACGGGCGACCTGGGCCTGGTGGTGGAGCGTGCCGACGGCCGCCTGCAGGTGGTCAACACCAGCAGCCGCAGCGTGCTGGGCCGCATCGAGGGTCTGGGCGATCTGTCCCATGCCTCCATCGTCTATGCCCGTGACGGCCTGCATGCCTACGTCTTTGGCCGCGACGGTGCCCTGAGCAAGGTGAACCTGGGCGAGCGCCGCATCGTGGCCCGCGTGCAGCAGGCCGGCAATTCCATCGGCGGGGCGATCTCGCAGGATGGCCGCCTCGTGGTGGCGCAGAACTACCAGCCCGGTGGCATCAAGGTCTTCGATGCCCAGACCCTGCAGCTCCTGGCCGACATCCCCGCCGAGTACGCGCCGGGCAAGTTCTCGCGCGTGGTGGGCCTGGCGGACCTGCCGGGGCAGCGCTTCATCTACGCGCTCTTCGACGCCGACGAGATCTGGATTGCCGACCTCGCCGACCCGCGTGCGCCAAAGCTGCAGAAGTTCCGCCACATCGGCCGCCAGCCCTACGACGCGCTGGTGACGCCGGACGGCCGCCACTACATCGCCGGCCTCTTCGGCGAGGACGGCCTGGCCAAGATCGACCTGTGGGCCGCCGAGCCCCGCGTGGAGCGCATCCTGGGTGGCTATGGCCGCGGCCAGGAGCCGCTGCCCGTGTTCAAGATGCCGCACCTGCGCGGCTGGGCCGTGGCCGGCCGCCACGCCTACCTGCCCGCCATTGGCCGCCATGAGGTGCTGGTGGTGGACACCGAGACCTGGCGCGAGGTCGGCCGCATTCCCGTGCAGGGCCAGCCGGTCTTCGTGATGGCGCGGCCGGACGGGCGCCAGGTCTGGGTCAACTTCGCCGTGCCCGATTACGACCGTGTGCAGGTGATAGACACCCAGACCCGGCAGATCGTGCAGACGCTGAGTCCCGGCAAGGCCGTGCTGCACATGGAGTTCACGCCGCGCGGCGAGGCCGTGTGGATCTCCTCGCGCGACGCCAACCGCGTGTCGGTCATCGACACCACCAGCTTCGCCACGATGGCGACGCTGGAGTCGGCCTCTCCCAGCGGCATCTTCTTCACCAGCCGGGCCGGCAAGGTGGGCCTGTGAGCGAGCCGACCGCCAGCCCCTCGCCGCTGCGCGAAGCCCTGCTGAACGACTGGCAGCAGCAGCTGCCCCTGGTCCCCCAGCCCTTCGAGGCCATGGGCAGGCGCTATGGCTGCAGCGAGGCGGTGGTGATCGAGCAGCTGGCTCAGGCGTTGAGCCAGGGTTCGGTCTCGCGCCTGGGCGGCGTCTTCGCGCCGGGGTCGGGTGGGGCAGGGTTGCTGTGCGCGCTGGCGGTGCCGCCTGAACGCCTGGAGGCGGTGGCCGCCGTGGTCAATGCGGTGCCGGGCGTCAATCACAACTACGAGCGCGAACATGCGTACTCGCTGTGGTTCGTGATCACCGGCCCCTCGCGCGAGTGGATCGAGCAGCGCCTGCATGAGCTGGAGCTGGCCTGCGGCCTGCAAGCCCTGCGCCTGCCCATGGTGCGGCCCTATCGCATCAACCTGGGCTTCGACCTGCGCGCACGCGGCCCCGTGCCCGTGCCGGCCGGCGCGGCCCAGCCGGCGCGTGTGCGGGCCATCACACAGGCGCAACGGCCGCTCGCAGCCTTGCTGGAGCGGGGGCTGCCTCTGCAGCCGCGGCCCTATGCCGCCTGGGCCCAGGCCCTTGGGTGGACCGAGGCCCAGGTCCTGGCCACGCTGCAGGCCTGGCTGGACGAGGGCGTGCTGCGGCGCTTCGGCGTCATCGTGCGGCACCATGAGCTGGGCATTGCCAGCAACGCGATGTGCGTCTTCGACGTGCCCGACGAGGCAGTCGATGCCCATGCGCGCGTGCTCGCACAGCAGTCCGGCGTCACCCTGTGCTACCGCCGCGAGCGGGCGCCGGGCTGGCCCTACAACCTCTTCTGCATGATCCATGGCCGCGAGCGCGAGGGCGTGTGCGCGGCGCTGGCCGCCGCCCGCGAGGCCGCGGGCCTTCGTGCCTTTCCCCAGGCCCAGCTGTTCAGCCGCCGCCGCTTCAAGCAGTGCGGCTCGGGCTATTTCGTCGATGCACTGCCGGCTGCGGCCGCAAGTGCGTTGCTACAGGAGTGTGCCCATGCATGAGCCTTCCGTCGCGCGCCGCAGCCTGGCGCGCCTTGATGCCCTCGACGCGGCGCTGATCAACCGCCTGCAGGGCGCGTTGCCCCTGGTGCCGCGGCCCTTCGCCGCCGTGGCTGAGGAGCTGGGCTGCAGCGAGGCCGAGCTGCTGGACCGCCTGCACCGCCTGTTGGGCGAGGGCACGCTGACCCGCTTCGGCCCGCTGTTCCAGATCGAGCGAGCCGGTGGCCGCTTCGTGCTGGCGGCGCTGCAGGTGCCGCAGGAACGCTACGAGGCCGTGACCGCCCTGGTCAATGCGCACCCGGAGGTGGCCCACAACTACCGCCGCGAGCACCTGCTGAACATGTGGTTCGTGCTGGCCACCGAGCAGGAGGCCGGCATCGCACGCGTGGTCCAGGCCATCGAGGCCGAGACGGGGCTGACGGTCTGGGCCTTTCCCAAGGAGCGTGAGTATTTCGTGGGCCTGCACCTGCCGGCCCGCGCCACGACGGAGACCCGCGCATGAACGCTTCATGGCAGGCGCCCGCACAGCTCAGCGCGCTGGAGCGCCATCTCATCGCCGCCACCCAGCAGGGCCTGCCCCTGGTGGCCAAGCCCTACGAGGCGCTGGGTGCGCTGCTGGGCATTACCGAGACCGAGGTCCTGCACCTGATGCAGGACATGCAGGACCGCGGCCTGATCCGCCGCATCGGCGCCGTGCCCAATCATTACCGCCTGGGCTACCTGGCCAACGGCATGACAGTGTGGGATGTGGACGATGCGCTGGTTGACGAGATCGGCGAGCGCATCGGCGGCCTTGCCTGCGTCAGCCACTGCTATCGCCGCCCGCGCCACCTGCCGGCCTGGCCCTACAACCTCTTCGCCATGCTGCACGGCCGCAGCCGCGAGGAGGTGGAGGCGCAAGTCCAGGAGATCCGCAGCCTGCTGGGTGACGCCTGCCGTGCCAGCGACATCCTCTACAGCAGCGCCATCCTGAAGAAGACCGGGCTGCGCCTGTCGGCACCGCCGGCAGCCATGGGAGACTGACCATGCTTCGCATCAGCCACTACCTGCGCGAGATCGCCCAAGCCGAGCGCGAGGGCGTCTATCCCAGCGCCCGCCGCAGCGCTTCGGGCCGTGAGCCGCGGCCCGTGGTCATCTGGAACCTGACCCGGCGCTGCAACCTCACCTGCAAGCACTGCTATGCGCTCTCGGCCGACCATCACTATCCCGGTGAGCTCAGCCATGAGGAAATCTGTACCGTGATGGACGATCTGCGCGCCTATGGCGTGCCGGTGCTGATCCTCTCCGGCGGCGAGCCGCTGCTGCATCCGCAGCTCTTCGAGATCGCCAGCCGCGCGCAGCAGCAGGGTTTCTACACGGCGCTCTCCAGCAACGGCACGCTGATCGACGCCGCGATGGCGGACCGCATCGCGGCCCAGGACTTCGACTACGTGGGCGTCAGCATCGACGGCAGCCGCGCCACGCATGACCGCTTCCGCCGCAAGGAGGGGGCCTACGATCAGTCCATGGCCGGCATCCGCCTGCTGCACGAACGCGGCGTGAAGACCGGCCTGCGCTACACCTTCACCGACCTCAACGGCCAGGACTTCCCCTTCCTGCTGCAGCTGATGAAGGACGAGGGCGTGGACAAGTTCTACTTCTCTCACCTCAACTACGCTGGCCGCGGCAACATCCACCGCGGCCGAGACGCCCACTTCGAGGCCACGCGCCAGGCCCTGGAACTGCTCTTCGAGACCGCCTGGGCCGATGCCGAGGCCGGCAGCCGCCGCGACTACGTCACCGGCAACAATGACGCCGACGCCGCCTACCTGCTCGCCTGGGTGGGGCGGCGCTGGCCGCAGTGGCAGGCCCCGCTGCGCGCACGGCTGGTGGCCTGGGGCGGCAATGCCTCGGGCGTGGGCGTGGCCAACATCGACAGCCAGGGCGAGGTCCACCCCGACACCATGTGGGGCCATCACGACCTGGGCAATGTGCGCCAGCGACCCTTCTCGGCCATCTGGAGCGACCGCAGCGATCCGCTGATGGACGGGCTCAAGCGCCATCCGCGCCCGGTCAAGGGCCGCTGCGCCGAATGCCAGCATTTCGCCCTGTGCGGCGGCAACACGCGGGTGCGCGCCCATCAGCTGACCGGCGACTACTGGGCCGAGGACCCGGGCTGCTATCTCGACGATGGCGAGATCGGCCTCTCGCCCGAGGCTGCGAGCCGCCTGGCGCGCGTGGAGCTCACCCCCTTCAGCGGCAAGCGCCGCGTCATCGAGGTGCTGTCGGCATGAACGAGTCCCTCAAGTCCTTCTGCAAGCTGCTGCTGGCGGCCGGCCTCGTCATGGCGGGACTGGACTACGCCCGTGCGGCAGACGAGGTCGCCAGGCCGCTGTCCGGCGCGACCCTGTACCAGCAGCACTGCGCCAGCTGCCACGGCACCGAGCGCACCGGCGGCATGGGCCCGGCCCTGCTGCCCGAAAGCCTGGAGCGCCTGCGCAGGCCCGAGGCCCTGGCGGTGATCCGCAACGGTCGCGCGGCCACGCAGATGCCAGCCTTCGGCGCCCAGCTCAGCGAGGCCGAGATCCAGGCGCTGCAGGCCTTTGTCTACGCGCCCCAGCTGCCCGTGCCGCGCTGGAGCGACGCCGACATCCGTGCCTCCCGCAGCTTCGAGCTCGACAGCGTCCGCTGGCCGGCCAGGCCCCAGTGGAAGGCGGACCCCATGAACCTTTTCGTGGTGGTGGAGGGCGGCGACCACCATGTGAGCCTGGTGGATGGCGAGCGCTTCGAGGTTCTGCACCGCTTTGCCAGCCGCTACGCCCTGCATGGCGGCCCGAAGTTCACGCCGGACGGCCGCTATGTGTTCTTCGGCTCGCGGGACGGCTGGATCAGCAAGTACGACCTCTGGAACCTGAAGCTGGTGGCCGAGGTGCGGGCCGGCCTGAACATGCGCAATGTGGCCGTGAGCGCCGATGGGCGCTGGGTGATGGCGGCCAACTACCTGCCGCGCACCGCTGTGCTCTTCGACGCGGACCTGCAGCTGGTGCGCAGCTACCCCGCCCAGAGCCGCGACGGCGCGCAGAGCTCGCGCGTGTCGGCGGTGTATGACGCCACGCCGCGCAAGAGCTTCGTCGTGGCCCTCAAGGACCTGCCCGAGCTCTGGGAGATCAGCTACGACCCCCAGGCCGAGCCCATCCACGAGGGCTATGTGCACGACTACAAGATGGGCGAGTCCCTGCCCACACCGGGCTACCAGAACATCCGCCGCACCCTGCTGGACGAGCCGCTGGACGACTTCTTCTTCGACGACAGCTACGCCCACGTGCTGGGCTCGGCGCGGCCGCGCGAGGGCGCCGGCAGCCTGGGGCAGGTGGTCAACCTGGATGTGCGCAGGAAGATCGCCGAGCTGCCCATCCCGGGGCTGCCGCACCTGGGATCGGGCATCAGCTTCACCCGCGAAGGCCGGCGCCTGCTGGCCAGCCCCAATCTCAAGGACGGCCGCATCAGCGTGGTCGACCTCAAGAGCTGGCAGCTGGTCAAGGAGATTGCCACCCCCGGCCCGGGCTTCTTCATGCGCAGCCATGCTCAGAGCCCCTACGCCTGGGCGGACTCCATGATGAGCCCCACGGCCAGGGACACGCTGAGCATCATCGACAAGCAGCGCCTGGAGGTCGTCGCCCAGGTGTGCGAGCCGGGGAAGACCCTGGCCCACGTCGAGTTCACCAAGGACGGGCGCTACGTGCTGGCCAGCCTGTGGGAGCTGGACGGCGCGCTGATCGTGTACGACGCCCGGACCTTCAAGGAACTGAAGCGCCTGCCCATGAGCAAGCCGGTGGGCAAGTACAACGTCTGGAACAAGATCAGCCGCGAGGAAGGCACCTCGCACTGAGCAGGGAGGCCGTGAGGCGCACAGCCGGGCCCGCAAGGCCGGGCTGGCGGCGCAGTGTGGGGGGGGGAGGAGCTCGATGCAGCGGCGATCGCGCCGTCCGTGCCCTTCTGAAGCGTTCCCGCCCCACTCGTGCAGCGACCGAAGCCGCGCTGCGGCGCCGGATCAGCAGGCCGAGGCGCCCAGACGCTCGACGCGCTGCGTGAGAAAGGCCACCGCCAGATCGGACTCGGGCTGCAGGCGCTGGCCGATGTAGAGCTCCTGGCGGCGCTGGCTGATCTGGGTGCGCAGGCGGCTCTGCATGATCTCGAAGGGCGCCAGGCCGCGGCCCTCGGCGCCTTCGATGGCCTGCATCAACTGGTGCATGGGATGGGCCTGCAGGGAGATCAGGTGGGCCTGCACCACGCGCAGCCGGCCCTGCACGGCCAGCTCGCTGCGGCGCAGCCACTCCAGCACGGCGTCGCCATTGCTGCCGGTGACCTTGAGCGGGTCCTCTCCGGCCTCCAGCAGCAGCTTCTCCAGCAGGAAGCGGTTGCCCTCGGCATAGGCCTTGTTGGCGTCCATCATGGCCTGCTCCCGCTGGCGGCGCTGGGCCTCGTTGGGCGCCAAGTCCGGGTGCAGGCGCATGGCGGCACGGCGGTAGAGCTGCTTGAGTGACGGTGGCTCGATCTCGACCACGCCCCCGCCCTCGGGCTGACGCGGCAGCGGGGCCGACTCCGGCAGTCGCGGCACCTGGGGCAGGGCGGTCGCCCGCGGCGGCGTGGGCAGGGGCGCCTCCAGGCCGTTGCGGCGAAGGGCCTCGGCCAGGTAGAGGCTGGCGGCGTGCAGCTGGGATTCCAGTGCGTCCAGTTCCAGGTAGAGCGGGCCCAGCAGGGCGATGTAGCGGTCCACGAAGGCCTGCAGCGAGGCGTGCAGGAGGTGGAAGCTCTGCTCCTGCTCGGCGACGTAGCGCTGCAGGTCCGCCAGTTGCTGGCGGCGGCGTTCGAACTCGTGGCGAGTGAGCACAGGGCGGCGCATGGCAGATCCAGGAAAGGTGTCACGACTCGCAAACATACTGGGCACTATTGTGGCCTGCCGCCGGGTGCCCCCCAATGAAAAGAGCCCGCAGATGCGAGCTCTTTTGCCTGGATTCGGGTAATCCTGGGCAGGAAGGCGGTCCGGGTCCGCCGCCGTTCAGGGCTTGGGCGCGGAGGCGCCCTCTGCCGCCGGGGCTGGGGAGGCCATCAGCGGAGCCGAGGCCATGCCCGCGGCTTCGGAGGCGGCCTGCGCCGGGGCGCTGACGGGGGCAGGGCTGGCCTCCACAGGCTTGGCCGTGCCCGGCGTCATGGGCAGCAGGGGCACGATCAGCAGGGCCACGATGTTGATGATCTTGATCAAGGGGTTCACGGCCGGGCCGGCGGTGTCCTTGTAGGGGTCGCCCACGGTGTCGCCGGTGACGGCGGCCTTGTGCGCCTCGGAGCCCTTGCGGTGCACCACGCCCTTGTCATCGGTGAAGCCTTCCTCGATCAGCTTCTTGGCGTTGTCCCAGGCGCCGCCGCCGGTGCACATGGAGATGCCCACGAAGAGGCCGGTCACGATGGTGCCCATCAGCACACCGCCCAGGGCGGCCGGGCCCAGGGTCATGCCGACCACGATGGGGGCGATCACCGGCAGCAGTGAAGGAACGATCATTTCCTTGATGGCGGCGGAGGTCAGCATGTCCACGGCCGCGCTGTAATCGGGCTTGGCCGTGCCTTCCATGATGCCGGGGATCTCCTTGAACTGCCGGCGCACCTCGACGACCACCGAGCCCGCGGCACGGCCGACGGCCTCCATGGCCATCGCACCGAAGAGGTAGGGGATCAGGCCGCCGATGAACAGGCCCACGATGACCTTGTGGTCGGACAGGTCGAAGCTCAGGTGCATGCCCCGGGCTTCGAGCGCGTGGGTGTAGTCGGCGAACAGCACCAGGGCGGCCAGGCCGGCCGAGCCGATGGCATAACCCTTGGTCACGGCCTTGGTGGTGTTGCCCACGGCGTCCAGCGGGTCGGTGATGTCCCGCACGCTGTCGGGCAGGTCGCTCATCTCGGCAATGCCGCCGGCGTTGTCGGTGATGGGGCCGTAGGCGTCCAGGGCCACGATGATGCCGGCCATGGACAGCATGGACGTGGCCGCCACGGCGATGCCGTACAGACCTGCCAGATGGAAGGCGGTGTAGATGGCGGCGCACACGAAGATCACGGGCCAGCCCGTGGACTTCATCGAGACGCCCAGGCCGGCGATGATGTTGGTACCGTGGCCGGTGGTCGAGGCCTGCGCGACGTGCTGCACCGGGGCGTACTGCGTGCCGGTGTAGTACTCGGTGATCCAGACCATGGCGGCGGTCAGCACCAGGCCCACGGCGCAGGCGCCGAACAGGGACATGGCGTTGGCCTTGAGACCGCCGGCCAGCTCGATCTCGCCGGGGAACATGGCCGTGGTGACGAAGTAGAAGGCGATCAGGCTCAGCACGCCGGCCACGATCAGGCCCTTGTACAGCGCGGGCATCACGTTCTTCATGCCCTCGCTGGCCTTGACGAAGCCGCAGCCGATGATGGAGGCGATGATGGACACGCCGCCCAGCGCCAGCGGGTAAACGACGCCGGCATGGGTTGCGGAACCGCCCACCATCAGCGCGCCCAGCGCCATGGCGGCGATCAGGGTCACGGCATAGGTCTCGAAGAGGTCGGCCGCCATGCCGGCGCAGTCGCCGACGTTGTCGCCCACGTTGTCGGCGATCACGGCCGGGTTGCGCGGGTCATCCTCGGGGATGCCGGCCTCGACCTTGCCCACCAGGTCGGCACCGACGTCAGCGCCCTTGGTGAAGATGCCGCCGCCCAGGCGGGCGAAGATGGAAATCAGCGAGGAGCCGAAGGCCAGGCCCAGCATGGGCTTGAGGGCCTCGCTGGTGGCGCCCGTACCGCCGGTGATGGCGTAGTAGAAGCCGCCCACGCCGATCAGGCCCAGGCCCACGACCAGCATGCCGGTGATGGCACCGCCCTTGAAGGCCACGTTCAGCGCCGGGCCCATGCCCTTGGTGGCGGCCTGCGCGGTGCGCACATTGGCCCGCACCGAGATGTTCATGCCGATGAAGCCGCAGATGCCCGACAGCGCGGCCCCGATGACGAAGCCGACCGCCGTCTGCAGGCCCAGCCCCGGTACCACCGCGATGGCGATGGCCAGCACGACGCCCACGATGGCGATGGTGCGGTACTGCCGGCCCAGATAGGCCGCCGCGCCTTGCTGGATCGCCGCGGCGATCTCCTGCATCCGGGCATTGCCGGCGTCCTGACTCAGGATCCAGCTGCGTTGAATGAAACCATAAAGAACCGCGGCCAGGCCGCAGGCCAGCGCGAAATACAGCGCCACACTCGTCGACATGTACATGTCTCCTTCGTTGTCTCTGCCGTTTGAAAAAACGCCTGCTTCTCAACGCCAGTCCTGCACGCCGTTCAACAGGTCCGTCGGGGCATGCTATGCGAGTGGAAGTGCCGAAAGATTGATCGTTTACCAGTGGTTGCCGGAAATACCTTGACGGCCGCCGCAGGGCAGGTCGCATGCCTGTGTCAGGCTGAGATCAGGGGCGCCAGTAGAATCCGGGTTTCCCCGTGACGCAAGCGCGGACCCCCTTTCGTTGACTACAGATAAGACCATGAGCCTGCACAACGTGACCCCCGGCCCCAAGGCGCCTGAGCAATTCAACGTGATCATCGAGATCCCGATGAACGCCGACCCGATCAAGTACGAGGTCGACAAGGAGACCGGCGCCCTGTTCGTGGACCGCTTCATGACCACGGCCATGCACTACCCGTGCAACTACGGCTACGTCCCCCAGACCCTGTCGGATGACGGCGACCCCGTGGACGTGCTGGTGATCACGCCCTTCGCCCTGACCCCGGGCGTGGTCGTGACCTGCCGCCCCATCGGCGTCCTGAAGATGGACGACGAAGCCGGCGGTGACGCCAAGCTGCTGGCCGTGCCCACCAGCAAGATCCTGCCCATCTACGACCACTGGAACAAGCCCGAGGACATCAACCCGATGCGCCTGAAGGCCATCCAGCACTTCTTCGAGCACTACAAGGACCTGGAAGCGGGCAAGTGGGTCAAGGTGCAGGGCTGGGAAGGCCCTGAGTCCGCCAAGGCCGAGATCCTGACCGGCATCGAGAACTACGCCAAGTCCCTGCAGAAGTAAGCCGGGCAAGCCCTGACCCCCGGTCAGCGCCTTACCCAGACCACGCCGCCGCGGCCCTGGCCCCGGCGGCGTTTTTCATGGCGATCCGGACTCGGCGGCCGGGGCGCGCTTGAAGGGCTGGTGCGCCCGCAGGTCCTCGGCATAGCCGGCGATGGCGGGGCCCTCGCGGGCCAGATAGTCCGCCACGGCGTCGCGAAAGTCGGGGTGGGCCAGCCAGTGCGCCGACTGCGTGTTCACGGGCAGCAGACCGCGCGCCAGCTTGTGCTCGCCCTGGGCGCCGCCCTCGAATCGACGGTAGCCCTGGGCCATGCACCAGGCCAGGGGCTGGTAGTAGCAGGCGTCGAAATGCAGGCAGGAGATGTCGACCAGGCTGCCCCAGTAACGGCCGTAGGCCACGCCCTGGTCCGGGTCCAGGGCGATGAGGGAGCAGGCGACCGGCTCGCCCTCGCGCTCGGCGACGAAGAGCAGCCAATGCCGCGCCATGCCCGCCGCCATGCGCCGGAAGAAGTCCCGGCTGAGGTAGGGCGTGCTGCGGTGCTCGGCGTAGGTCTGGCGGTAGCAGCGGTGGAAGAAGTCCCAGTCCTGCTCAAGAATCTCCTCGCCCTGCAGCACCCGGTAGCGGATGCCGGCCTCGCGCACGCGGCGCTGCTCCTGCTGGATCTTCTTGCGCTTGTCGCGCTGAAGGCTCGCCAGGAAGGCGTCGAAGCTGGATGGCGGCGTCGGCCCCACCTCCCAGTGGAACTGCACGCCGCTGCGACCGAGCCAGCCTGCGTCCATCAGTGCCGCCTGCTCCTCGGTCGTGGGGAACAGCACATGGGCCGAGGACAGCTGCAGCGTCTGCGCATGGGCCCGCAGCGCCTGGACCAGGGCCTGGCGCGCCGCTGCGTCGCGCGCCAGCAGCCGGCTGCCGGGCACGGGCGTGAAGGGCACGGCCACCAGCAGCTTGGGGTAGTAGGCCAGGCCGTGGCGGGCATAGGCGTCCGCCCAGGCCCAGTCGAAGACGTACTCGCCGTAGGAATGGGCCTTGAGGTAGGCCGGGCAGGCGGCCACCAGCGCGGGCCCCTCCCAGACGCTGAAGAACTGCGGCGTCCAGCCGCTCCCGGACACCGCCGAACCCGAAGCGTGCAGCGCCTGGAGGTACTCGAGGCGCATGAAGGGCGTGGGCTGCGCGCTGGCGTCCAGCAGGGCGTTCCAGGCGGTGGCGGGCAGTTGGCCGGGATCGTCGTCGATCCGGACCTCCAAGGGTGGGCGAGGGCTCATCGGCCGGGATCTTAGGGCGCTGACCGCAAGCCCCTGTCGCGCAGGGATTTGGACCCCGGGCAAAAAATGATGGCAGGATGCTGGCCATGGAATTTCACAACCTCTACAACCACCAACTGGCGCGCATTGCGGTGGGCGTGCCTCAGTGCCGCATTGCCGATCCTGCCTTCAATGCGCTGCAGACGGCGGCCCTGATGCAGCAGGCGCACGAGGCCGGCGCGGCCGTGGTGGCCTTCCCCGAGCTGGGCCTCTCGGCCTACAGCTGCGACGATCTCTTCCACCAGCGAGCCCTGCTGGACGCCTGCGAGGAGGCCCTCGCCGAGCTGCTGCAGCACTCCCTGGCGCTGGCGCCCATTGCCATCGTGGGCCTGCCGCTGCGCCTGGAGCACCGGCTCTTCAACTGCGCCGTGGCCCTGCATCGCGGCCGGCTGCTGGCCGTGTGGCCCAAGACCTATCTGCCCAACTATGCCGAGTTCTACGAGGCCCGCCAGTTCAACGCGGCCGACGAACTACTGAGCCGCGAGATCGAGCTGCTGGGCCAGCGCGTGCCGGTGGGCAGCGATGTGCTGGTCGAGGCGCAGGACGTGCCGGGCCTGGTGCTGCATGCCGAGATCTGCGAGGACGTCTGGACCCCCATCCCGCCCTCCAGCTACGCGGCCCTGGCCGGCGCGACGGTGCTGGTGAACCTGTCAGCCTCCAATGTCACGGTGGGCAAGGCGGCGTACCGGCGCCAGTTGGTGTCGCAGCAGGCGGCGCGCTGCCTGGCAGCCTACGTCTACACCTCGGCCGGCGCGGGCGAGTCCAGCACCGACCTCGCCTGGGATGGCCAGGCGCTGATCAGTGAGAACGGCGAGCTGCTGGCCGAGTCGCAGCGCTACCACCGCGGCTCGCAGCTGATCTTCGCGGACGTGGACCTGGAGCGCCTCGCGCGTGAACGCATGCGCCAGACCAGCTTCGGCACCTCGGTGCGCCGCCATGCCGCGCAGCTGCGGGACTTCCGCCGCGTCGGCCTGGAGCTGTCGCCTCCGCGTGATCGTGCCCTGGGCCTGCGCCGGCGCGTGGACCGCTTCCCCTATGTGCCGGCCGACCGCAGCCGGCGCGACGAGCGCTGCCACGAGGTCTTCAACATCCAGGTGCAGGCCCTGGTGCAGCGCCTGGAGTCCAGCGGCATCCGAAAGCTGGTGCTGGGCGTTTCGGGCGGCCTGGACTCGACCCATGCCCTGCTCGTGGCCGCCCGCGCCATGGACCAGTTGGGCCTGCCGCGCCAGCACATCATCGGCGTGACCATGCCGGGCTTCGCCACCAGCACCCGCACCCGCGACCAGGCCTGGCGGCTGATGCAGGCCATAGGCTGCGAGGCACGCGAGATCGACATCCGCCCCAGCTGCACGCAGATGCTGCAGGACCTGGGCCATCCTTATGCCGAGGGCCAGGCGGTCTACGACGTCACCTTCGAGAACGTGCAGGCCGGTGAGCGCACCAGCCATCTCTTCCGTCTGGCCAACCACCTCGGTGCCCTGGTGCTGGGCACGGGCGATCTCAGCGAGCTGGCTCTGGGCTGGTGCACCTATGGCGTGGGCGACCACATGTCGCACTACAACGTGAACGCCAGCGTGCCCAAGACGCTCATCCAGTACCTGGTGCGCTGGGTGGCCGAAACGGACCAACTGGGCCATGACAGCGGCCGGGAGGTCCTGCTGGACATCCTCGCTACCGAGATCAGCCCCGAGCTGGTTCCGGGGCAGGCGCTGCAGAGCACAGAGAGTCACATCGGCCCCTACGAGCTGCAGGACTTCAATCTTTTCTACACCCTGCGCCATGGCTTCGCGCCGGCCAAGATCGCCTTCCTCGCTCTGCAGGCCTGGGGCGATCGCGAGCAGGGGGACTGGCCGGATGGCGAGCATGTGCAGCGCAACGAATACGAGCTTGCCGAAATCAAAAGGGTGCTGGGCATCTTCGTCAAACGCTTCTTCCAGGGCAGCCAGTTCAAGCGCAGCTGCGTGCCCAACGCGCCCAAGGTGGGCAGTGGCGGATCGCTGTCGCCGCGGGGCGACTGGCGGGCTCCCAGCGATGGCGAAGCGGGCGTCTGGCTGGCCGATCTGCAGCGCATTCCGGCCTGAGTTCCATGCTTAAATCGGGGCAACAGTCTTTATCAATCCGCTTTGGAGTCCCCGATGAAACAGATCACCGCCATCATCAAACCCTTCAAGCTGGACGAGGTCCGCGAGGCCCTGGCCGAGGTGGGGGCGTCCGGTCTGACCGTCACCGAGGTGAAGGGCTTCGGCCGCCAGAAGGGCCACACCGAGCTCTACCGCGGTGCCGAGTACGTGGTGGACTTCCTGCCCAAGGTGAAGGTGGAAGTGGTGGTGAAGGATGACGACGTCGAGCGCTGCATCGAGGCCATCCTCAAGGCCGCCAAGACCGGCAAGATCGGTGACGGCAAGATCTTCGTGACTCCGGTCGAACAGGTCATCCGCATTCGCACCGGTGAGGAAGACGAAGCAGCGGTCTGATCGGCAGTTCTGCCATGAAGAAGGGCGCCTCGCGAGGCGCCCTTTGCTTTGGGGCCGAGGAATTCAGGAAAAGCGATGCCAGGCCGCGGCGCCCCAGACGCCAGCACACAGCAGCAGGGACAGCAGCACGGCCGCGCTGGCCAGGTCCTTGGCGCGCTTGGACAGCTCGTGAAGCTCAAAGCCCACGCGGTCGATGGCCGCCTCGATGCCGGAATTCAGCAGCTCCACGATCAGCACCAGCAGCAGCGAGCCCAGCAGCAGGGCCGTCTCCACCCAGCCCTGGCCCAGCCAGAAGGCCAGGGGTACGGCCAGCAGGCACAGCCACACCTCCTGGCGGAAGGCGCTTTCGCCGCTGTAGGCCGCGCGCAAGCCAGCCCAGGAGTAGCCGGCCGCATGCAGGATGCGATCCAGGCCGGTCCGGCCCTTGTGAGGGTTGCTCATGGCTTCTTGCGTGCAGGCGGCAGTTGCGTGATCACGCGGGTCCGGCACAGCAGGTCGTGCAGGAACTGGCGTGAGGGGTGCATGCGGGCCAGCAGGACGTAGCCCAGCACGCCCGCGAGCAGGGCGCCGAAGATGGCGCCGCCGCCATGCAGCTCGGCGAAGTAGACCGAGGCCAGCGCCGGCAGGAACCACAGCCAGGACAGCAGGTAGCGGGCGAGGGCGCGCCCCTGTCGCAGGGGCGCGCCGTGTTCGTCGACCACGCGCAGGTGCCAGGCCTTCATAGCGACGGTCTGGCCGCCATGCGTCCAGAACCAGATGAAGTAGATGCCCAGCACCACGAACTCGAAGGCCTGCAGGCCGGTCTTGCCGATCAGGGCGCTGCGCTGCTGGGTGAGGGCCGCATAGAGATAGCCCGAGATGAAGGTGACGCCGAAGAGCAGCACGCCTTCATACAGGAAGGACGCCATGCGGCGCCACAGGCTCGGCGCCTGTTCAGGGAACTGCGTGTCCATGGTTCAGCGAGCGGGGGCCGAGGCTGCGGCGGATGGCTGAGGGGCGCGGGGCAGCAGGGTCTTGGGATCGACCAGGGCCGGGTCCACGACGATCTTGCGCCGGCCAGGCAGTTGGCGTCCCGCATGCGGCACGCCTTGGGTGATCAGCACCGTGCTGACGCCCGGACGCGCCTGCAGCACCGAGGGTGCGACGGCCACCGGGGCGGCGGCTTGCCTCGGGGGTACGAAGGCAGACTTGGCGCCGCTCAGCGGCTTCTGGGCCTGGGCTGCAGCCTTGGGGTCCGCACGCTTCCGGGCGGCCTTCTCGGCGCCCTTCTGGGCCAGGGCCTGGCGCTCCTCGGGCGTGAGGGCCTGGTAGGCCTCCCACTTGGATTGCAGCTTTTCCGACTGCAGCTTTTCATCGCGCAGCTGAGGATTGGACTGGAAGCCTACGCGCGCCTGCTGGCGCTCTGCGGGGCTCATGCGCGTCCAGGCGATCATGCGTTCGCGCAGGCGGGCCTGCTGCTCGGGCGTGAGGGTGTGGAAGCGGGCGGCGATCTCGAGCCACTTGCTCTTGCGGGCGGCATCCAGGCCGTCCCATTCATCCGCCAACGGGGCCAGCACGGCCTGCTGGGCCGGGCTGAGGCTGGCCCAGCGTTGGTCGCCCACCAAGCTGGCGGTGGGCAAGGGCTTGGGGGCGGGAGGCAGGGCTGCCGAGGCGGGCACGGCGGCGCTGGCGGCCAGGGCGGGCGCTTCGCTGGGCTGGGCGTGGGCAGCACTCAGCAGTGCCGGGATCAGCAGCAGGGCGAGCAGGCGGCGGACGTTCAGCGCAGGCGTCATGGGCGGGCGGTCACTCTTCGTGTCGTTCTTGTTGCTCGTCCGGATTCTCATCCAGGTATTCCTTGAAGCCCGGGTCGCTGTAGGCGGCGGGCGGCAGGGGCTTGGCCAGCATGGCGGTGTCCACCTCGGCGGCGGCGAGGATCTGCTGGTACCACTGGCTGTGCTGGATCAGCAGCAGGCCGGCCAGCAGCAGGAGCAGAGGTGTCAGCGAGGCCAGCTTGAACCAGCGCGCCGGGCGATCACCGCCCTGCAGGGCGAGGGTGCTGCCCATGCGCAGGGTCTGCTCGGCGGTGACGGGCGCCGCCACGCGGGCTTCCTTGGCCTTGCGCAGGGCCTGCTCGCGCGCGAAGCGCAGGCGTTCGGTGATGTCGGCAGGCAGGTCGTCCGCGGCCTGGCTCAGGCCGGCGGCCAGGCGCTTGCCATAGGCCGACACGCGGGCATCGACTGCCGGATCCATGCCGGCCGTGGTCGTGAGCTTGTTCATAGTGTGATCCCCTTGCCTTTGAGCGCCTTCGCCAGTGCGTGAACGGCCCGGGAGCAGTGCGTCTTGACGCTTCCCTCCGAGCAACCCATGACGCTGGCCGTCTCGGCGACGTCCAACTCTTCCCAGTAACGCAGCAGAAACGCTTCCCGTTGACGCGCCGGCAGCTGACTGACCTCGGCGTCGATGGCCTGGAGGATCTGGCCGCGCGAAACCTCGTCCGCCGCGCTGAGCGTACCCAGGCCGCCGTTGCTGCTGGTGAGGGTTTCCAGCAGGTCGAAGTCATCGTCCGGATCCGCGCCCTCGACGTCCGACATATTGAACATGACGGCGTTGCGGACCTTCTGGCGCCGGAACCAGTCCATGGTCGCATTGGACAGGATGCGCTGGAAGAGCAGGGGCAGCTCCGCCGCCGGGCGGTCGAAGTACTTCTCGGCCAGTCGGATCATGGAATCCTGGACGATGTCCAGGGCGGCATCGTCGTCGCGGACCATGTAGACGGTGCGCTTGAAAGCCCGCCGGTCGACGCTCTTCAGGAAATCGTTGAGTTCTTTGTCTGTCGCCAAGATGGATCCAGTGCGCCCGGGCCGGGGCGCCGGCGGGAAAAACGTCGCGGATTATGGCACTGCGGCTGGAATTGGAGTCCAGCCCCCAGTCAGGGCGCCAATTCCATGCATAATGTTGCTTCGCACAATGAGTTCCCAAGGTCTCAAGCTGGTGCCCGACCGGGGCGCCGAGTTTTTTGACCGCGCACGTTCCGAATCCGCCTCACAAGGGTGTGAAGAGGAGCACCGATGGTTTTTCGTCAGAGAAATTCACAGAGGTTCGACATGGATATGTCTGCCGCGGACGTCAAACGTGCAGCGACCGATGGTCGTGCACAACCGCATTCTTCTTCCCATACCCAGTCCTTTTCAGGTCAGGAGCTCAATGGCTCCGAGATCCTGGTCCGTAGCCTGCAAGCAGAGGGTGTCAAGTACCTCTGGGGCTATCCGGGCGGCGCTGTCCTCTACATCTACGACGCGCTCTACAAGCAGGACTCCATCCAACACGTCTTGGTGCGCCACGAGCAGGCCGCCGTGCATGCCGCTGACGGCTATGCCCGCGCCACCGGCGAAGTCGGTGTGGCCCTGGTGACCTCGGGTCCCGGCGTCACCAATGCCATCACTGGCATCGCGACCGCCTACATGGACTCCATTCCCATGGTGATCGTGACCGGCCAGGTCCCCACGCCCGCCATCGGCCTGGATGCCTTCCAGGAATGTGACACCGTGGGCATCACCCGCCCCATCGTCAAACACAACTTCCTCGTGAAGGACGTGCGCGACCTGGCGAGCACGCTCAAGAAGGCCTTCCACATCGCCCGTACCGGCCGCCCGGGCCCGGTGGTGGTGGACATCCCCAAGGACGTCTCCCTCAACAAGACCCACTTCAGCTACCCGGCCACGGTCGAGATGCGCTCCTACAACCCCGTCAAGAAGGGGCACTCGGGGCAGATTCGCAAGGCCGTGCAGTTGCTGATGGCGGCCAAGCGCCCCTACATCTATACCGGCGGCGGCGTCATCCTGGGCGAGGCCACGGCCGAGCTGCGCGAGCTGGTCAACCTGCTGGGCTACCCCTGCACCAACACCCTGATGGGCCTGGGCTCCATGCCCGGCACCGACCCGCGCTTCCTGGGCATGCTGGGCATGCACGGCACTTACGAGGCCAATATGACCATGCAGCACTGCGATGTGCTGCTGGCCGTGGGCGCCCGCTTTGATGACCGCGTGATCGGCAACCCCAAGCACTTCGCGCAGGTCGAGCGCAAGATCATCCACGTGGACATCGACCCCTCGTCGATCTCCAAGCGCGTGCGGGTGGACATTCCCATCGTTGGCGACGTCAAGGACGTGCTGCAGGAACTGATCCACCAGATCAAGGAAGCGCAGGCCCGCCCGGACAGCAACGCCATCAACGCCTGGTGGAGCCAGATCAACGAATGGCGCCGCAAGGACTGCCTGGCCTACAAGCGCGACAGCGAGGTCATCAAGCCGCAGATGGTCGTCGAGACCCTTTGGAACCTGACCCGCGACCGTGACACCTACATCACCTCCGATGTGGGCCAGCACCAGATGTGGGCCGCGCAGTTCTACAAGTTCGACGAACCCCGCCGCTGGATCAACTCCGGCGGCCTGGGCACCATGGGCGTGGGGCTGCCCTACGCCATGGGCATCAAGTTGGCCAAGCCTGAGTCGGATGTGTTCTGCATCACCGGCGAAGGCTCCATCCAGATGTGCATCCAGGAGCTCTCGACCTGCCAGCAGTACAAGACGCCGGTCAAGATCGTCTCCCTCAACAACCGCTACCTGGGCATGGTGCGGCAGTGGCAGGAGCTCGACTACGAGGGCCGCTACTCCCACAGCTACATGGATGCGCTGCCCAACTTCGTCAAGCTGGCGGAGGCCTACGGGCATGTGGGCCTCCTCGTCGAGCATCCGTCTGACGTGGAACCCGCGCTGCGCGAGGCCATGCGCCTGAAGGACCGCACCGTCTTCCTGGACGTGCGCACCGATCCGACCGAGAACGTCTGGCCCATGGTCAAGGCGGGCAAGGGTATTTCGGAAATGCTGCTGGGGTCCGAGGACCTGTGATCCCTTCGTGAGCCCTGCACGGTCCGCCGGCTTACCGGCCCCGGACCGGCGCAGGGTCCGCGAGGAATCGCATCGGCGCCCCCCAGCATTCTTTTTCATCAGTCGAAGAGCGTGGCCAAGGGCCGTCGGTTACCGCCGCCGGCCTGAAGAGCGCGAAGGACGAGACCCATGAGACACATCATTGCTTTGCTCATCGAGAACGAGCCGGGTGCGCTGTCGCGCGTCGTGGCCCTGTTCTCCGCCCGGGGCTACAACATCGAGAGCCTCACCGTGGCGCCGACGGAAGACCCGTCGCTGTCCCGCATGACCATCGTGACCACCGGCTCCGATGACGTCATCGAACAGATCACCAAGCACCTGAATCGGCTGATCGAGGTCGTCAAGGTCGTGGACCTCACCGAGGGCAACTACACCGAACGTGAGCTGATGCTCATCAAGGTGCGAGCCGTCGGCAAGGAGCGCGAGGAAATGAAGCGCACGGCGGACATCTTCCGCGGCCGCATCATCGACGTGACCGAGAAGACCTATACCGTCGAGCTGACCGGCGACGCCAGCAAGCTCGACGCCTTCATCGATGCCATCGATCGCACCGCCATCCTCGAGACCGTGCGCACCGGCGCCAGCGGCATCGGCCGCGGTGAGCGCATCTTGAGAGTTTGACCTTTCCCCTGGCGGCAGCCCCGCGGGGTGCTGCCGTCGCCCTGCCGACCATGAGCCGGCAGGGCAGCGGACCTGGCTCGGTGTGGCCCCGGCACGAGGTTCGCCTGCTCAAGGGGCCCGAACATTGATTGCAAAGTTTTTCCTGGAGACCGACATGAACGTTTACTACGACAAGGACGCCGACCTCAGCCTCATCAAGGGCAAGAACGTCACCATCATTGGCTACGGCTCACAAGGCCACGCCCACGCCCTGAACCTGAACGACAGCGGCGTGAAGGTCACGGTTGGCCTGCGCCGCGGTGGCGCGTCCTGGTCCAAGGCCGAGAACGCCGGCCTGAAGGTCGCCGAGATCGCCGAGGCCGTGAAGGCCGCCGACGTGGTCATGATCCTGCTGCCTGACGAGCAGATCGCCGATGTCTACAAGCGCGAAGTCGAGCCGAACATCAAGCAGGGCGCCTCGCTGGCCTTCGCCCATGGCTTCAACGTGCACTACGGCCAGGTCACGCCCCGTGCCGATCTGGACGTCTGGATGGTCGCCCCCAAGGCGCCAGGCCATACCGTGCGCGGCACCTACACCCAGGGTGGCGGCGTGCCGCACCTGATCGCCGTCTATGCCGACAAGACCGGCAAGGCGCGCGACCTGGCCCTGTCCTATGCCTCTGCCAATGGCGGTGGCAAGGCCGGCATCATCGAGACCAACTTCCGTGAAGAGACCGAGACCGACCTCTTCGGCGAGCAGGCAGTGCTGTGCGGCGGCGCCGTCGAGCTGATCAAGGCCGGTTTCGAGACGCTGACCGAAGCCGGCTACGCGCCCGAAATGGCCTACTTCGAGTGCCTGCATGAGCTGAAGCTGATCGTGGACCTGATCTATGAAGGCGGCATCGCCAACATGAACTACTCGATCTCCAACAATGCCGAGTACGGTGAGTACGTCACCGGCCCGCGCGTGGTGACCGAGGCCACCAAGGACGCCATGCGCCAGTGCCTGAAGGACATCCAGACTGGTGAGTACGCCAAGAGCTTCATCCTGGAGAACAAGGCCGGTGCACCGACCCTGCTGTCCCGCCGCCGCCTGACGGCCGAGCACCCGATCGAGCAGGTCGGCGAGAAGCTGCGCGCCATGATGCCCTGGATCAAGAAGAACCGCCTGGTCGACCAGTCGAAGAACTGATCAAGCACTGAGTCACGGGATTCGCGAATCCCTTTAGAGAGCCGCGTCGCCTCCGGGCAGACGCGGCTTTTTTATGGCGACGCTTGCGCTATCCTCCTTGCCCATGACCGATTCCAAGCAGTCCACGGTGCCTCACGACGACGATGAGGACGCCGAAGTCCTGACCCCGGTGCGCCCGCGCCGCAAGGGCATCTACATCCTCCCCAATCTGTTCACCTTGGCCGCGCTCTTTGGCGGCTTCTACGCCATCGTGATGGCCATGCACGGCCGCTTCGAGCAGTCGGTCTACGGCGTCTTCTGCGCCATGGTGCTGGACAGCCTGGACGGCCGCGTGGCCCGCATGACCAACACCCAGAGCACCTTCGGCGAGCAGATGGACAGCCTCTCCGACATGGTGTCCTTCGGTGCCGCGCCCGCGCTGATCATGTACGAGTGGGCCCTGCAGGGCCTGGGCAAATGGGGCTGGTTCGCGGCCTTCGTCTACTGCGCCGGCGCCGCCCTGCGCCTGGCCCGCTTCAATACCAACATTGCCGTGGTCGACAAGCGATTCTTCCAGGGCGTGCCCAGCCCCGCAGCCGCCGCACTGGTGATGGGCCTGATCTGGGCCATGGAGGATGCGGGCTACCACGCGCCGGCCTCGTCCCCGGGCCTGGCCTGGCTGGCCTTCGGCTTCACGCTCTACGCGGGCCTGACCATGGTCACCAACGCACCTTTCTACAGCTTCAAGGACATCAGCTTCAAGCGCTCGGTGCCCTTCGTCAGCGTGGTCGCCATTGCCCTGGGCATCGCCTTGATCAACATCGATCCGCCGCGCGTGCTCTTCGGCCTGTTCTGCGTCTATGGCCTCTCGGGCTATGTGGTCTATGGCTACAAGCGCATGAAGGGCAAGCCGGTGAGCGTGATCGCGATCTCGACCGACGAGCCCGATGAAAAGGGCCTTCACCATTGACGTAGGCAGGCCCGGTGCTGCCATCGGACCGCGTGCTACATTCGATCACCATGAAGACGCCGAACGTCATTGCCGCTCTGCTACTAGCCATCGGGCCCTTGGGCACGAGGCAGTCGCGCGTCTGATCGCCACCGCACTTCCGCACCAAGAGCCCGCCGAGCACCTGCTTCGCGGGCTTTTTGTTTTTCCGGCCGCATCTTCCTGATCCCCTTCATCCACGTTCCACGGAGACCCTCATGGCTGACAAGCTCATCATCTTCGACACCACCTTGCGCGATGGCGAGCAGTCGCCCGGCGCCTCGATGACGAAAGACGAGAAGCTGCGCATCGCCCGCCAGCTGGAACGCATGCGTGTGGACGTGATCGAGGCCGGCTTCGCCGCAGCCAGCAATGGCGACTTCGAGGCGGTCAAGGCCATTGCTGACGTTGTCCGCGAGAGCACCGTCTGCTCCCTGGCCCGCGCCAATGACCGCGACATCGCCCGCGCTGCCGAGGCGCTGAAGGGTGCGGCCCGTTCCCGCATCCACACCTTCATCGCCACCAGCGAGCTCCACATGGAGAAGAAGCTGCGCATGACTCGCGAGCAGGTGCTGGAGCAGGCTCGCCTGGCGGTGCGCTTCGGCCGCAATCTGACGGATGACATCGAGTTCTCGCCCGAGGACGGCTACCGCTCGGACATGGACTTCCTGGCCCGCGTCTGCGAGGCCGTGATTGCCGAGGGCGCGCGCACCATCAACATCCCCGACACCGTGGGCTACGCCATCCCCGAGCTCTACGGCAACTTCCTCAAGACCTTGCGCGAGAAGGTGCCCAACTCCGACCTCGCCATCTGGTCCGTGCACTGTCACAACGACCTGGGTATGGCCGTGGCCAATTCGCTGGCCGGGGTGAAGATCGGCGGCGCGCGCCAGATCGAATGCACCATCAACGGCCTGGGCGAACGCGCCGGCAACTGCTCGCTGGAAGAGGTGGTGATGGCGGTCAAGACCCGCCGCGACTATTTCGGCCTGGACGTGGGCATCGATGCCTCGCAGATCGTGCCCGCATCCAAGCTGGTATCGCAGACCACCGGCTTCGTGGTGCAGCCCAACAAGGCGGTGGTTGGGGCCAACGCCTTCGCCCACGCCTCGGGCATCCACCAGGACGGCGTGCTCAAGGCCCGTGACACCTACGAGATCATGCGCGCCGAGGACGTGGGCTGGAGCGCCAACAAGATCGTGCTGGGCAAGCTCTCGGGCCGCAATGCCTTCAAGCAACGCCTGCAGGAGCTGGGCATCGAGCTGGAGTCTGAGGCCGAGATCAACGCCGCCTTCCAGCGCTTCAAGGACTTGGCTGACCGCAAGAACGAGATCTTTGACGAGGACATCATCGCCCTGGTGATGGACGAGTCCGTCGTCCAGGACAACGAGCACTACCGCCTGCTGTCCCTGGCCCAGCGCAGCGAGACGGGCGAGCGCCCGCATGCCCGCGTGGTCTTCGCCGTGGGTGACAAGGAGTTCAAGGCCGAGAGCGACGGCAACGGTCCGGTGGACGCCTGCCTGCAGGCCATCGAGTCCGAGGTGCAAAGCGGCGCGGAAATGATCCTCTATTCGGTCAATGCCATCACCAGCGGCAGCACAGAATCGCAGGGCGAGGTGACGGTGCGGTTGCAGCACGCGGGCCGCGTGGTCAATGGTGTTGGTGCCGATCCGGATATCGTGGTCGCGTCGGCCAAGGCATATTTGGCCGCGCTGAACAAGCTGCAGAGCAAGACGGAGCGCGTGGCGGCTCAGGGCTGACTCCTGGCTGCATCCGGATCCGGTGACGGGTCCGGGCCCGCCGGCTGCCCCGTTCGTGAACTTTAAAAGCCTGAGCTAAGTTTTTGATCTTGCCGGTGTTTTCCGCTTGACCTAAACTGGCGCAGACCTTGTTGGGGGCTGGCGTGAAAGCAGTTGTAAAGACCATAGTGGGTGCTGCCGCGGGCAGCGTGATCGCCTTGATGCTGGCCCTGGCTTCGCAAGGAGCCCACGCGGCCTCCAGCACTGCCGGCAGCAAGGGAGTCGGCAAGACCTCAGGCAAGGCGCCGACCAAGGCCGTGGCCAAGAACGCCCGCAAGGCCAAGCCTGCCTCGGTGGTGCGCAAGGCAGCCGTGGTCGCCACGCCCGCCAGCCCGACTTTTGGTCAGATGTACGGCCTGCATGCGGTCGACGATCCCCTGGATCTCAAGAGCAGTGTGGCCCTGGTCATGGACCAGGACACCAACGAGATCCTGCTGTCCAAGAACACCCAGGCCGTGCTGCCCATCGCCTCCATCACCAAGCTGATGACGGCTCTGGTTGTGGTCGAAGGGGGGCAGGCCCTGGACGAGAAGATCACCATCACCGAGGACGACCGTGACACCGAGAAGGGCACGGGCTCGCGCCTGGCTCCCGGCACCACGCTGACCCGCTCTGAGATGCTGCACCTGGCCCTGATGTCCTCCGAGAACCGAGCGGCCAATGCGCTCGGGCGCAACTATCCGGGCGGTCTGACGGCCTTTGTGGCGGCCATGAACCAGAAGGCGCAGGCGCTGGGCATGACGGACACCCATTACGTCGAGCCCACCGGCCTGTCCAGTCGCAACCAGTCCAGCGCCAAGGACCTCGCGGCCCTGGTCAAGGTGGCCCACGAGGTGCCGCTGCTGCGTGAGTACTCCACCACCCGTGACGCGACCGTGGCCCTGGGGCGTCGCCAGGTGGCTTTCCACAACACCAACGGCCTGGTGCGCTCGGGCAGCTGGGACATCGGCATCCAGAAGACCGGCTTTATCAACGAGGCCGGCCGCTGCCTGGTGATGCAGGCCAGCCTGGCGGGTCGCAAGCTGATCATGGTGCTGCTGGACTCCACTGGCAAATACTCGCGAATCGGTGATGCAGAGCGCATCCGCAAATGGTTGACCAACAACGGTTTGACCAATACCGGGCTGAGCAGCACCGGCAGCCCTCAACCCCAGGCGCAGATGACGCTGGGCAAGGCCGGCTGAGCGTCGGCCCGCGTTGACAGGCCGGCGCACGCATCGGGGGCGCAGGTCCAAAGACAGACGCCCGGACCGCAAGGTGCCGGGCGTTGTTGTTTGCGATGAGATGGCCGGTCCGGCCAAGCGGGCATCAGCCCCGATAGCCCAGGGCTGCGGAAATCTGGGCTGCCGTGTCCTTGAGTCGGCCCAGCCAGGCTTCCTCCAGGCGATCTGCCGGTGCTGAGATGGACAGGCCGGCGACCAGCTTGCCCTGGTCGTCGTAGATGCCGGCGGCCATGCAGCGCACGCCCAGCTCCAGCTCCTCGTCGTCGCGAGCGACACCGCGCTGGCGCACCATGGCCATCTCCCGTTCCAGGGCGGCGATGTCGGTCAAGCTGTTGCGGGTATGGCCGGCCAGACCAGTGCGTGTGGCGTAGGCTCGCACGCGCTGGGGATCGTCGCTGGCCAGGAAGAGCTTGCCCACCGAGGTGAGGTGCAATGGGGCCCGTCCGCCCACGGCACGGACGACCTGCATGCCCGAGCGCTCGGAATAGGTGCGCTCGATATAGACGATCTCATCCCCTTGGCGCACCGAGAGATTGACCGGCTGGTGGGTGAACTTGTGGAGCTCGCGCATGGGTTCCAGCGCCGCATCTCGCACATCCAGCCTGGCCTTGACCAGATTGCCCAGCTCCAGCAGCCGCATGCCCAGGCGGTAGGCGCCGGCCTCCGGGCGATCGACGTAGCGTCCGATGGCCAGGTCGTTCAGGATGCGGTGCGCCGTGGAGGGGTGCAGTCCAGTGGTTTCGCTGATCTGCTTCAGGGAGACGGGATCCTGGTGGCTGGCCAACACATCCAGGATGGCGAAGCTGCGTTCCAGGACCTGGATGGCAGGGGTCTGTGCCTCAGTGCTCTTCATGCCGATCATTGTGCGGCAAAGCAGCAATTTTTTGCATGGCGAAATTGGAGACCAGTCTCAGTGTGTGGCGCGGGGCGCGACAACGCTCAATTCGGCGTGGAGGCCGAGCGCCGCCTGGCGACCGGACCGGACCGCGCCTTCGAGGGTAGCCGGGTAGGGGCCATCGACGTAGTCCCCTGCAGCCCACAAGCCGGCTGCCACGCGGGCGGCGGGTCGTTTCAGGCCTGGCGTGCAGGCGAAGGTGGCTCGCTTCTCCGCGAGCACGCGCTCCAGCTGCACCGGGCCCAGTTGCGGTGCCTGCCGGGTCACCTGGGCCAGGGTGGCCTGCGCACAGGCCGCAGTGCCATCCGGCCCGCGATCAAGCCAGGCGCCGGCGCCGCTGACGACGGCCGCGAAACGACCGGGGCCCAGGTCCAGCTGGCCATGGTCGAAGAGGTATTGGGCGGGCTCCGTCGCCGACTCCTTCAGTGCGACCATGGGAAAGGGTAGTCGGCCCTGGGCCCGCAGGTAGACCGTCACGATGGGCTCATAGCGCAAGGTGGCTGCCTTGGCTGACCAGGCGGCATCATGGGATGCCAGCTGGCGGGAGGCTTCCAGGGCCGGGCAGGCCAGGACGATGGCGTCGAAGGCTTCGGGCGTGCCGTCGGTCTGGACCGTCCACATGCCCGCCGGGCTGCGGCCGAGGTGGGCCCGGCGCCCGAGTTGCACACGGGCGCCCCGTGCTTCAAGGGCCGCCAGCGCGGGTGCCGGCAGCAGCGCGGACAGTGGCTGGCGGGGCAGCAGCAGGTCGGCCGATCCGCGGCCGGCGAACAGTGCGTCCTTGAGCACCCGAAGGAAGACCCGGGCGCTGGCCTGCTCAGCAGGCGTGTTGAGCGCCGCGACGCACAGTGGTGCCACCAGTTCGTCGTAGGGCTGGCGGTGCATGCCATGGCACAGCTCTCGCACCGTCAGATGCTCCCGGCAGCGGAAGCCGCTCAGCGCCCAGCCCAGGCTGAAGCCCAGCACGCTCAGCTGGGCGGACCAGGACCAGTGCCGGGCCTGCAGCACGGCCCGGGCAAAGGCCAGCTGCGGCGGGCCCTTGGTCAGTCGCAGGCCGCGGCCGTCGGCGTCCGTCAGTTGCAGAGGGCTGCGCTGGAGCAGCTGGTCTATCGGCAGGCCCAGCGAGGCCATCAGGGCCAGGGTCTCGGTATAGGCACCGATGAGGATGTGCTGGCCGTTGTCCAGCGGCGGTTCCAGGCCCTGCTGCGGCAGGCTGCGGGCCCGCCCACCAGGCGCCGGGGCCATTTCGAAGAGACTCAGCGCATGGCCCCGGTCCTGCAGCGCCAGGGCTGCGCTGAGACCGGCCCAGCCGGCGCCGATGACGGCAATGCGGGCCATGCCTTCAGCGGCCGCGCCAGTTGGTTTTCATCGCGATCCAGACCTTGCGCAGCGGCGTCAGCGAGATTTTCTGGTGCAGCACGCGGAAGTCTTCGGCCTCCAACTCGCGCAGCAGGGCGCGGTAGATGTTGGCCATCATCAGGCCAGGCTTCTGGGCCTTGCGGTCGGCCTCGGGCAGGAGGGCGAAGGCCTCGTCATAGCAGCGGTGGGCGCGCTCGGCCTGGAACTGCATGAGGGCGGTGAAGCGCTCGCTGTAGCCCCAGGGGGCCTGGCGCAACAGGATCTCGTTGGCCTTGACGCCGAACTGCTGCAGCTCATTCACCGGCAGGTAAATGCGGCCGCGGCGGGCGTCGTCGCCCACGTCCCGGATGATGTTGGTCAGCTGCAGGGCCAGGCCCAGCTTGTGGGCGTATGCGATGGTCTGGGCCTCGGTACGGCCGAAGATGCCCGAGGCTACTTCGCCCACGATGCCCGCCACGAGGTGGCAGTAGCGCTGCAGGCCGGCGAAGTCCAGGTAGCGGCTCTGGTCCAGGTCCATCTGGCAGCCCTCGATCACGGCCAGCAGGTGATCAGCGCGGATGTCGTAGTCCCGGACGTGCGGCATCAGGGCCTTCATGGCCGGATGGCTGGGCTGGCCGGCAAAAGCTGCCTGCACCTCCTTGCGCCACCAGGCCAGTTTGGCGCCGGCCACACCCGGGTCCTGGATCTCGTCCACCACGTCGTCCACCTCGCGGCAGAAGGCGTAGAAGGCGGTGATGGCAGCGCGCCGTGGCGGCGTGAGGAACTGGAAGGCGTAGTAGAAGCTGGATCCGCTGGCGGCCGCGCGCTGCTGGGCGTACTGGTCGGGTGTCACGCGGCAGCTCCTTGGGAGGCTGGGTGCATGCGCAGGGCTCGCCACAGCAGGGGGGCGGCGTCCAGGGCGCTCAGGTGCGGACGATGAACAAGAGAGGCATGATCCATGGCCCGGATTCTCTCAAGAATGCGCAGCCCGCCCTGGACGACCAGCCTCAATTCCCACCCTGCCCGCCCTGGCAGGGTATGAACCAGGGGCATGCCGATCAGCATCAGCTGCCGGGACCAATCGCAGAGCTCGGCGATGAGGCGCCGGGCCGCCGGACTGTCTTCGCAGCGCACCCAGGCCTCGGCCTGCAGGCCATGGCGAGCCAGATCTTCCTGGGGTACATAGCAGCGGCCGCTGGGGCCGTCGCGGCTGAAGTCCTGCCAGAAATTGATCAGCTGCAGCGCGCTGCAGATGGCATCCGACTGCCCCAAGGCCGTCGGACTGTCGACGCCATACAGATGCAGCAGCAGCCGGCCCACCGGATTGGCCGACCGCTCACAGTAGTGCAGCAGCTCCTCCCGGCTGTTGTAGCGGGTCTTGACGAGGTCCTGCTCGAAGGCGTCCAGCAGGGCTTCGAACAAGGGCAAGGGCAGGCCATGCCGAATCACCTGCGGGGCCAGCGGCGCAAAGACGCGGGACGCCCAGCGGGGTGAGGGCGCCTGGCCGGCGAAGCAGGCGTGCAGGTCCTGGCGATAGGCGCGCAGATCTGCCTGGCGTTCGGCAGTCGTGGCGCTGCCTTCGTCCGCGAGATCGTCTGCGGTCCGCGCAAAGTGGTAGATCGCCACCACGGCAGGCCGCAAGTGTGGGGGACACAGCCAGGAGGCGACGGGAAAGTTCTCGTAGTGCTCTATGCTCACGGCCGGCATTGTGTCCGCAATGTCCGCTGGCCTGGCGGTGTGTCGGCGCGCACGTTTCGGGGTTTGACAAGCCGGAACGTGCTTAATACATTACTGACCGGTCAGTCAGTTACTGCGCGGCAGCCCTGTGGCCTGCCGCCGTGCCTTGCCGCACGATCCGTCATGAAGAGGTCCTCGATGCCCAAAATCCGGAATGCCCGATTCCCCGCCTTGCTGCCCATGATGGTGGCCCTGCTGCTCAGCGCTTGCGGCAAGCAGGCGGCAGCCCCTGAACCTGAACGCGCCGTCCGGACACAGCTGATCGAGGCGGGCAGCGCCGGCATGACGCGTGAGTTCGCGGCCGAGATCCGCGCCCGGACCGAATCCCGCCTGTCCTTCCGGGTGGGAGGCAAGATCCAGCAGCGTCTGGTGAATGTGGGCGACAAGGTGCGCGCCGGGCAGGTGCTGGCGCAGCTGGATGCCCAGGACCTGCGCCTGGGGGCCGACGCGGCGCAGGCCCAGATGATTGCTGCCCGCACCAATCGTGATCAGGCCGGTGCGGACTACCGGCGCTTCATCGAACTGCATCAACAGGGTTTCATCAGTGCTGCTGAACTGGAGCGCCGCGATGCCTACTTCAAGGCGGCCCAGGCTCAGCTGGACCAGGCCAAGGCCCAGGCCAGTGTGCAGGGCAACCAGGTGGCCTATGCCGGCCTGGTGGCGGATGCGCCTGGCGTCGTGACCGGTGTGGACGCAGAGCCAGGCATGGTGGTAGGCGCGGGCATGCCGGTGCTGCGTGTTGCCCATGACGGGCCGCGTGACGTGGTGTTTTCCGTTCCCGAAGACCAGGTCGGTGGCCTGCGCGCGGCTGCCAGCCAGCCTGGCGCGCTGCGCATGCGCCTGTGGGGGCAGCAGGAAGTCGTGCCGCTGACCTTGCGGGAAGTGTCGGCTGCGGCCGATCCCGTCACCCGCACCTTCCAGGTCAAGGCAGATGTGGGCAAGGCTGACGTCAAGCTGGGCCAGACGGCTGCGGTGCTGTGGGAGCTGCCGCGGCTGGGCAATGTGGTCAAGCTGCCGCTGAGCGCCATCCTGGAGCGGGGCGGCAAGAGCCAGGTCTGGGTGCTGGACCCCGCCGCCATGACGGTCAAGGCCCAGCCGGTGCAGATCGGTGGGGCTGACGGCAATACCGTCGTCATTGCCGGCGGGCTCACGCCCGGCCAGGAGGTGGTGACGGCAGGCGTCCATGTGCTGAACGACGGCCAGAAGGTGCGTCGCTACGCGGGTGATGCCGCGCCTGCCGCGCCCGCTGCGGCTTCGCGCTGAGGAGGCTCACTGTGTCCATGAGCAGCAAACCGGGCCACGCAGGCTCCCGCTTCAATGTGTCGCGCTGGGCGCTGGAACACCCCGCCCTGACGCGCTACCTCATGATCGTGCTGATGGTGATGGGCTTTGCCGCCTATTTCCAGCTCGGCCAGGACGAGGACCCGCCCTTCACCTTCCGCCTGATGGTGGTCCAGGCCTTCTGGCCGGGCGCTACTGCCATGCAGATGGCCGACCAGGTGACGGACAAGATCGAGAAGACGCTGCAGGAAGTGCCTTACTCGGACAAGATCCGCTCCTACACCAAGCCGGGCGAGTCGCTCACCATCTTTCAGCTGAAGGACAGCACGCCGCCCAAGGATGTGGCGGACGTCTGGTACCAGGTCCGCAAGCGCGTCAACGACATGCGCTACACCCTGCCGCAGGGCGTGCTGGGCCCCGTGTTCAACGACGACTTCGGTGATGTCTACGGCTCCATCTACGCCCTGAGCAGCGATGGCTTCAGCCGTGAGGAGACCCGGGTCTACGCCGAGCGCGTGCGTCACCAATTGCTCAAGGTGCGCGACGTGGCCAAGGTGGAGGTCTTCGGCATCCAGCCCGAGAAGATCTACATCGAGGTCTCGCAGAAGCGCCTGGCCGAGTTGGGCCTGGACTTCACGCAGGTGATCAACCAGATCGGCGCCCAGAACGCGGTGGAAGGCGCGGGCGTGCTCAATGCCGGCAGTACCAATCTGCAGATCCGCGTGCAGGGTCAGCTGGATGACCTGAAGGCCCTGCGCGACTTCTCCATTCGTGCGGTCAATCCCTTCACAGGGGCAGCCAGCCAGTTCCGTCTGGGTGATATCGCCGAGATCAAGCGCGACTACGTCGACCCGCCCAGCACCATGGTGCGCCACCAGGGCAAGCAGGTGCTGGCCCTGGGCGTGTCCATGGCCAAGGGCGGCGACATCATCGCCATGGGCCAGGCACTCAAGACCCAACTGGCCGAGGTCCAGAAGGGCCTGCCTGCGGGCATGGAGCTCTCGCAGATCCAGGACCAGCCGGCCTCGGTCTCGCGCTCGGTGAACGAGTTCGTCCATGTGCTGATCGAGGCCGTGGTGATCGTCCTGGCCGTCAGCTTCATCAGCCTGGGCCTGCACACGCGGCCCCTGCGCATCGACATCTGGCCGGGCCTGGTCGTGGCCATCACCATCCCGCTGGTGCTGGCGATCACCTTCGTCACCATGTTCTATTGGGGCGTCGGGCTGCACAAGATTTCGCTGGGCTCTCTGATCATTGCGCTGGGCCTGCTGGTGGACGACGCCATCATTGCGGTCGAGATGATGGTCCGCAAGCTGGAAGAGGGCTACGACAAGATGCATGCGGCGACCTTCGCCTATGACGTCACCGCCATGCCCATGCTCACCGGCACGCTGATCACGGCCGTGGGCTTTCTGCCCATCGGATTGGCGCAGTCCACGGTGGGCGAGTACACCTTCGCCATCTTCGCGGTGACGGCGGCCTCGCTGGTCATCTCCTGGGTGGTCTCGATCTACTTCGTGCCCTACCTGGGCTCCTTCCTGCTCAAGACCAAGGCCGGCCATCCCGGCGAGAGTCATGAGCTCTTCGACACGCCGTTCTACAACCGCTTCCGCGGCATGGTGCGCTGGTGCGTGGAGCATCGCTGGAAGACCATAGGCATCACCGTGCTGCTGTTCCTGGCCGGCCTCTTCGGCATGACCCGCGTGCAGCAGCAGTTCTTCCCCGACTCCAGCCGGCCCGAGATCCTCGTCGACCTGTGGCTGCCCGAGGGCTCGACCATCCAGCAGAGCGAGCAGATGGCCAAGCGCTTCGAGGCCCGCATGCTCAAGGAAGAGGGCGTGGCCAGCATCACCACCTGGGTGGGCAGCGGCGTGCCGCGCTTCTACCTGCCGCTGGATCAGGTCTTCCCGCAGTCCAATGTCAGCCAGGCCATCGTGCTGCCCAAGGACCTTGCCCAGCGCGAGGCCCTGCGCAAGCGCCTGCCTGAGCTGATGGCCACCGAGTTCCCCGAGGTCCGCACCCGCGTCAAGCTGCTGCCCAACGGGCCGCCGGTGCCCTATCCGGTGCAGTTCCGCGTGACGGGTGAGGACCCCAGGCTCGTGCGCCAGTGGGCCGACAAGGCCAAGGAGCTGCTCAAGGCCAATCCGCACATGCGCGGCGTCAACGACAACTGGAACGAGTCCATCAAGGCCCTCAAGCTGGACGTGGATCAGGACAAGGCCCGCGCCCTGGGCGTCACCAGCCAGAGCCTGGCGCAGGCCTCGCGCACCATCCTGTCGGGCACCGTCATCGGCCAGTACCGCGAGGCGGACAAGCTCATCGACATCGTGCTGCGCCAGCCCCTGGAAGAGCGCAATGCCATCACCGACCTGGGCAATGCCTACATGCCCACCACGACCGGCCGCGCCGTGCCCCTGACCCAGGTGGCCAAGGTGGGCTTTGAATGGGAGCCCGGCGTCATGTGGCGCGAGGGCCGCAACTACGCGGTCACCGTGCAGGGCGACGTGGAGGAGGGCATGCAGGGGGCCACCGTCTCGGCCCAGGTCTGGCCCCAGATGCAGGCGCTGTCAGCCAAGATGCCGCCAGGCTACCGCATCGAGGTGGCCGGCGCGGTGGAGGAAAGCAGCAAGGGCCAGGGCTCCATCGCCGCCGGTGTGCCAGTGATGCTCTTCATCATCTTCACCCTGCTGATGCTGCAGCTGCAGAGCTTCTCGCGTGCCATGCTGGTCTTCCTGACCGGCCCCCTGGGCATTGCCGGCGTGGCGGCGGCACTCCTGTTGCTGAACAGGCCCTTCGGCTTCGTGGCCCTGCTCGGTGTGATCGCGCTGATGGGCATGATCATGCGCAACTCGGTGATCCTGATCGACCAGATCGAGCAGGACCGTGCCCGCGGCGTGCCGGCCTGGTCGGCCATCGTCGAGTCGGCGGTGAGGCGCTTCCGCCCCATCGTGTTGACGGCGGCGGCAGCGGTGCTGGCCATGATTCCGCTGTCACGCAGTGTGTTCTGGGGCCCGATGGCTGTGGCCATCATGGGCGGCCTGATCGTCGCTACCGTGCTGACGCTGCTGGCCCTGCCGGCCATGTATGCGGCCTGGTTCCGGGTGATGCGCCCGGCGGAAGCGAACTCGCGCTTCCCGACGCCCTCTCGCTTCTGAGCGGCCTGGCACCGGGGCGCCTTGCCTGGAAACGGGCAGGGCGCCTTTCTCTTTTTGGGGGGAGGTGATTGCGGCTAACCCCTAGGTCCGGGAAATGCCCGTATTCACGGCTACAATCACCGGTTTGCCGAAATGCCACGAGGCTGAGGTGGCTTGGGGTTTTAGGACCCCGATGCTGCGGCAGCCTTGAAACCACTCGCGCGGGTGGCGAAATTGGTAGACGCACCAGGTTTAGGTCCTGACGCCTTCACGGGCGTGTCGGTTCGAGTCCGACCCCGCGCACCAGAATCACTTTGTTCACAGAGTCCACTATGGCTGTCACCGTCGAAACCCTCGAAAAGCTCGAACGCCGCATCACGCTCACGCTGGCGGCCGCTGACATCAACAGCGAAGTCGAGACCCGCCTGAAGAAGCTGGCCCGCACGGTCAAGGCTGATGGCTTCCGCCCCGGCAAGGTGCCGATGAGCGTGGTCGCCCAGCGCTATGGCTATTCCGTCCAGTATGAAGTCATGAACGACAAGCTGGGTCAGGCCTTCACCGCCGCAGCCAACGAGGCGCAACTGCGCGTCGCCGGCGTGCCCAACATCGCTCAGAAGGACGATGCGCCCGAAGGCCAGATGGCCTTTGACGCCACTTTCGAGGTCTATCCTGAAGTCAAGATCGGCGATCTGACTGCCGCCGAGGTGGAGCGCGTCTCCAGCGAGGTGACCGAGGAAGCCATCGACAAGACCGTCGAGATCCTGCGCAAGCAGCGCCGCACCTTCGCCCAGCGTCCTGCTGCCGAGGCTGCCACTGACGGCGATCGCGTCACCATCGACTTCGAAGGCAAGATCGACGGCGAGACCTTCGCTGGCGGCAAGGCCGAAGGCTTCCAGTTCCTGCTGGGCGAAGGCCAGATGCTTGAGGCCTTCGAGAAGGCCGTGCGCGGCATGAAGGCGGGCGAGTCCAAGACCTTCCCCCTGGCCTTCCCCGAGGACTACCACGGCAAGGACGTGGCCGGCAAGGAAGCCGACTTCCTGGTGACGGTCAAGAAGATCGAGGCCCAGCACCTGCCCGAAGTGAATGAGGCCTTTGCCAAGTCCCTGGGCATCAAGGACGCCACGGTCGAAGCCCTGCGCGCCGACATCAAGAAGAACCTTGAGCGCGAAGTGAAGTTCCGCGTGCTGGCCCGCAACAAGGCTGCCGTGATGGACGCCCTGGTAGCCGCTGCCGAGCTGGACATCCCCAAGGCCCTGGTGAGCGGCGAGACCGAGCGCCTGGTCGAAGGTGCCCGCGAGGACCTGAAGAAGCGCGGCGTCAAGGATGCCGACAAGGCCCCGATCCCCGCCGAGCTGTTCACCGCCCAAGCCGAGCGCCGCGTGCGTCTGGGTCTGGTGGTGTCGGAGCTGGTTCGTGCCAACAACCTGCAGGCCAAGCCCGAGCAGCTGCAAGCTCACATCGAAGAGCTGTCGCAGAGCTATGAGAAGCCCGCCGAAGTCGTGCGCTGGTACCTGAGCGACCGTCAGCGCCTGGCCGAAGTCGAAGCCATCGTGATCGAGAACAACGTCACCGACTTCGTGCTGGCCAAGGCCAAGGTCAGCGACAAGGCCCTGCCTTTCGACGAACTGATGGCCCAGGCCTGATGACTCGGAGTCCCGGGCCCGCCCCGGGACTGCCAAGGGCGCCGTGCCGTTAGGCCGGCGCCTTTTTTCATTGCGCGGGAGCCTGGGGCGTGGCCGGTGTCGGCACTCGGGCCCGGGTAGGGGCTCGCCGCTGTTGCTCGGATGAACCCCTGGCGGAAAGCCTGCGCTTGCCGGGACATAATCCGACCCCATATGACCCGCTATCACCCGCTGAACCAACCGCAAGGACCCTTCATGAGCGCGCTGGAAACGAGCAATCTGGGCATGGTGCCCATCGTCATCGAACAATCGGGCCGCGGCGAGCGTGCCTACGACATCTACAGCCGCCTGCTGCGCGAGCGCATCATCTTCCTGGTAGGCCCCGTCAATGACGCCACCGCCAACCTGGTCGTGGCCCAGTTGCTGTTCCTGGAGAGCGAGAACCCTGACAAGGAGATCTCGCTGTACATCAACAGCCCCGGCGGTAGCGTCTCGGCCGGCATGTCCATCTACGACACCATGCAGTTCATCAAGCCCGAGGTCTCGACCCTGTGCATGGGCATGGCCGCAAGCATGGGCGCTTTCTTGCTGACGGCCGGTGCCAAGGGCAAGCGTTTCGCTCTGCCCAACTCCAAGATCATGATCCACCAGCCCCTGGGTGGCGCCCAAGGTCAGGCCACAGACATCGAGATCCATGCCCGCGAGATCCTCAAGACCCGCGAGCAGCTCAATCGCATCATGGCCGAGCGCAGTGGCCAGCCCCTGGAGAAGATCCAGAACGACACCGAGCGCGACTACTTCATGTCGGCCGCCGAAGCTCAGGCCTATGGCCTGATCGACCAGGTGATCGAGAAGCGACCCTGAGTGCGAGCGGGCAGGGCGGGGGCTCACCGAGGCCTCGTCTGGCCCGCATGACGCACCCGGTGCCGCTGCCAACTGGTGCCGGATGAGGGCCCTTATCCACCCAAGGGCCCTTTCTTCTTATGAACTATCATCAGCACAGGTCTCCCACCTGAACCGAAAAGCAGATCCATGGCCGAGAAAAAAGGCAACTCCAGCGAGAAAGTCCTCTACTGCTCCTTCTGCGGCAAGAGCCAGCATGAAGTGAAGAAGCTGATCGCTGGCCCGTCGGTATTCATTTGCGATGAGTGCATCGAGCTGTGCAACGACATCATCCGCGATGAGGTGCCGGCCGAAGGCGCGCAGCCGCGTGCCAGCAAATCCGATCTGCCCGTCCCGAGTGAAATCAAGAGCAGCCTGGACCAGTACGTCATCGGCCAGGATGTCGCCAAGCGCACGCTGTCCGTGGCGGTCTACAACCACTACAAGCGCCTGCGCCACATGGCGGACAACAAGGGCGAGGTGGAACTGTCCAAGAGCAACATCCTGCTGATCGGCCCCACGGGCTCCGGCAAGACCCTGCTGGCCCAGACCCTGGCCCGCCTGCTCAACGTGCCCTTCGTGATCGCCGACGCCACCACGCTGACCGAAGCCGGCTACGTGGGCGAGGACGTCGAGAACATCATCCAGAAGCTGCTGCAGAACTGCAATTACGACGTCGAGCGTGCGCAGCGTGGCATCGTCTATATCGACGAGATCGACAAGATCTCCCGCAAGGCCGACAACCCCTCCATCACCCGTGACGTGTCGGGGGAGGGCGTGCAGCAAGCCTTGCTGAAGCTGGTCGAAGGCACGATGGCCTCGGTGCCCCCGCAAGGTGGCCGCAAGCACCCCAACCAGGACTTCTTGCAGATTGACACGACCAACATCCTGTTCATCTGTGGCGGCGCCTTCGACGGCCTGGAAAAGGTCATCCAGAACCGCTCCGAGAAGTCCGGCATCGGCTTTGGTGCCTCGGTGAAGAGCAAGTCCGAGCGCAAGGTCTCCGAGCTCTTCCGCGAGGTCGAGCCCGAGGACCTGATCAAGTTCGGCCTGATCCCTGAGCTGGTGGGCCGCCTGCCGGTGGTCGCCACTCTCGGCGAACTGACCGAGGACGCACTGATCCAGATCCTCACCGAGCCCAAGAATGCCCTGGTCAAGCAGTACCAGCAGCTGTTCGCCATGGATGGCGTGGAACTGGAGATTCGTTCCTCGGCCCTGGGTGCCATCGCACGCAAGGCCCTGGCCCGCAAAACGGGGGCGCGTGGCCTGCGTTCCATCATGGAGCATTCGCTGATCGACACCATGTTCGAACTGCCGGCCCTCGATGGCGTGGCCAAGGTCGTGCTGGACGAACACAACATCGAGGAAGACGCCAAGCCGCTGCTCGTCTATCGCGAGCAGGCCAAGGCGAGCGCCTGACCGGTCCCTGCCTGCATGCGGGTGGCCTTCGGGCCGCTTGCGTGCCAAAGCACCGTCAATATCGGTCTGATGGCAAAAGAGGGCAGCCGCCCGGCCTTGCAATCAGGCCCTCGGGCCCCAGATGGGCCTGAGAAAGAGAGGTTTCTATGTCCGGTCATCCCATCCTGCCCGCAGAACCCATCACCCTCCCGCTGCTGCCGCTGCGCGATGTGGTGGTGTTCCCGCACATGGTGATCCCGCTGTTCGTGGGGCGCCCCAAGTCCATCAAGGCCCTGGAGGCTGCCATGGACGCCGGCCGCCAGATCATGCTTGTGGCTCAGAAGGCCGCCGGCAAGGACGAGCCCAAGGCCGACGACATGTTTGAGGTCGGCTGCGTCTCCAGCATTCTGCAGATGCTCAAGCTGCCAGACGGCACCGTGAAGGTCCTGGTGGAGGGCCTGCAGCGCGCCACCACCAACACCATCAGCGAGACCGAGGAACACTTTGTTGCCGAGGTCACGCCCATCCCGCCCGAGGCCACCCTGGCCCCTGAGGTGGAGGCCCTGCGCCGCGCCGTGACCCAGCAGTTTGACCAGTACGTCAAGCTCAACAAGAAGATCCCCCCGGAGATCCTCACCTCCATCGCCGGCATCGACGACGCCGGCCGCCTGGCGGACACCATCGCAGCCCACCTGCCGCTCAAGCTCGATGCCAAGCAGTCCGTGCTGGACCTGGCTGACGTCGCCAAGCGCCTGGAGAAGCTGCTGGACCTCCTGGAGCACGAGGTCGACATCCTGCAGGTGGAAAAGCGCATCCGTGGCCGCGTCAAGCGCCAGATGGAGAAGAGCCAGCGCGAGTACTACCTCAACGAGCAGGTCAAGGCCATCCAGAAGGAACTGGGCGACGGCGAAGAAGGCGCCGACATGGAAGAGCTGGAAAAGCGCATCCAGGCCGCCCGCATGCCCAAGGAAGCCCGCAAGAAGGCCGAGGGCGAGCTGAAGAAGCTCAAGCTGATGTCGCCCATGTCGGCCGAAGCCACCGTGGTGCGCAACTACATCGACACCCTGGTCAACCTGCCCTGGAGCAAGAAGACCAAGATCAAGCACGACCTGGCCTTCGCCGAGTCCGTGCTGAACGAGGACCACTACGGCCTCGATAAGGTCAAGGAACGCATCCTCGAGTACCTCGCGGTGCAGCAGCGTGTGGACAAGGTCAAGGCACCCATCCTGTGCCTGGTCGGCCCTCCCGGCGTGGGCAAGACCTCGCTGGGCCAGTCCGTGGCCCGTGCCACCGGCCGCAAGTTCGTGCGCATGGCCCTGGGCGGCGTGCGTGACGAGGCCGAGATCCGCGGCCATCGCCGCACCTACATCGGCTCCATGCCGGGCAAGGTGCTGCAGTCGCTCTCCAAGGTGGGCACGCGCAATCCGCTGTTCCTTCTGGATGAGATCGACAAGCTGGGCATGGACTTCCGCGGCGATCCCTCCTCGGCCCTGCTGGAGGTGCTGGATCCCGAGCAGAACCACACCTTCGCCGATCACTACATCGAGGTGGACTTCGACCTGTCCGATGTCATGTTCGTGGCCACGTCCAACTCGCTGAACATACCGCCGGCCCTGCTGGACCGCATGGAGGTGATCCGCCTGTCCGGCTACACGGAAGACGAGAAGGTCAGCATCGCCCAGCGCTACCTGCTGCCCAAGCAGCGCAGCAACAACGGCGTCAAGGAAGACGAGCTGGAAGTGGCCGAGTCCGCCATCCGTGGCGTGATCCGCTACTACACCCGCGAGGCCGGCGTGCGTTCGCTGGAGCGCGAGGTCTCCAAGATCTGCCGCAAGGTGGTCAAGGGTCACCAGCTGAAGAGTTATGAAGGCAAGGTGGTCGTCACGGAAGACAACCTCCACGACTTCCTGGGCGTGCGCAAGTACGACTTCGGTCGTGCCGAAAAGACCAACCAGGTCGGCCAGGTGGTCGGTCTGGCCTGGACGGAAGTGGGCGGCGACCTGCTCACCATCGAAGCCACGGCAATGCCGGGCAAGGGCAACATCATCCGCACCGGCTCGCTGGGCGACGTGATGAAGGAGTCTGTCGAGGCCGCACGTACGGTGGTGCGCTCGCGGGCCAGCCGCCTGGGCATCAAGGACGAGCTCTTCGAGAAGCGAGACGTGCACGTGCACGTGCCTGATGGCGCCACGCCCAAGGACGGCCCCAGCGCGGGCATTGCCATGACGACGGCCTTCGTCTCCGCGCTGACGGGCATTCCGGTGCGCGCGGATGTCGCCATGACCGGCGAGATCACGCTGCGAGGCGAGGTGACGGCCATCGGCGGTCTGAAGGAAAAGCTGCTGGCTGCACACCGCGGCGGCGTCAAGACCGTGATGATTCCTGAAGAGAACGTCAAGGACCTTCAGGACATCCCGGAGAACGTCAAGAACCAGCTGGAGATCGTGCCTGTGCGCTGGATCGAGCGGGTGCTGGAAGTGGCGCTGGAGTCCGTGCCCAAGCCGCTCCCGGAAGAGGAAGCCGTGCAGCCCAAGGCCGCTGAGGAGGCCGCCAAGCCGGCGGCTGCAGCGGGGGAAACCATCAAGCACTGAGACTTTGATTGAAATGACCCGCGCAAGGCTTGCGCGGGTCAAAAAATCCGGTCTATAATCTGAGCTTCAGCGCAAACGGTGCGACACTGAAATCAAGGCAATAGTCTTGAAGGCGGTTTTCTCAAACGTGTGTTGAACTCTAATCAGAGTCCATGCGGGAATAGCTCAGTTGGTAGAGCGCAACCTTGCCAAGGTTGAGGTCGCGAGTTCGAGCCTCGTTTCCCGCTCCAGGATTTTGAAGACGAATTTCAAAAGGGAGGCCCCGGCTTCCCTTTTTCGTCAAGGTCTTCACCAAGGGCTTTGGCGTGGATTGTGATGGCGCGGTAGCAAAGCGGTTATGCCCCGGATTGCAAATCCGGTTAGTCCGGTTCGACTCCGGACCGCGCCTCCAGAGTGACATGCGGGAATAGCTCAGTTGGTAGAGCGCAACCTTGCCAAGGTTGAGGTCGCGAGTTCGAGCCTCGTTTCCCGCTCCATCATTCGATCCGAACGTTGGCTGCCACCAAAGCAGCCGGCACCATGCGGGAATAGCTCAGTTGGTAGAGCGCAACCTTGCCAAGGTTGAGGTCGCGAGTTCGAGCCTCGTTTCCCGCTCCAGTTTGTATGCGCTGGATGCTTGTCATCCGGCCCATGCGGGAATAGCTCAGTTGGTAGAGCGCAACCTTGCCAAGGTTGAGGTCGCGAGTTCGAGCCTCGTTTCCCGCTCCAGATCTGACAAGGGGAAGCACTGCTTCCCCTTTGTCGTTTCAAGGCCGGTCTTCATGCCGGCGTGCCCCTTGCGGTGCCGCCAGGGGTGCCTTGCCGCAGATAATGCGCACCGTCAGCGACCCTGCCCGGGTGGTGAAATTGGTAGACGCAGCGGACTTAAAATCCGCGGCCCTGAACGGGGCGTACGGGTTCGAGTCCCGTCCCGGGCACCAGATCGCATTGCGTCAGAGCCGACCTCGTGTCGGCTTTTTCATTTCTGCAGCAGGTCTCTGACTCCTCGGCGTGCACGCAGCGTCGGAGTGGGTTCAGATGTTGATCTGGCGCGCCGTCTGAGGCGCCTGCAGAGCCAGGGTGGCCAGCCGCTCGAGAGGCGCTGGATCGCCCGTGCTTTCCAGCCTTACCGAAGCCTGCTGGGCGGGTAGGCCCAGTTCCGTCCAGCGCTTGTGCGTCTGCCGCGCCACAGCGCCTTCCGTGTTGAGGACGGTGATCCCGGGCCCGAGCAGCGTCTCGATGCGGTCTTGGATGAAAGGGTAGTGCGTGCAGCCCAGCAGCACGGTGTCGGCGCCGCTGGCCTTCACGGCGTCGCTGTAGGTCTTGAGCAGGCTCTGCAGATGCTCGTCGTCCAGGTGGCCGGTCTCGATGCGATCGACCAGCCCCGGGCAGGCCTGGCTGTGCACGTGCACGGTGCCCGCATGGGTGGCAATGAGTTGTCGATACCGCTCGCTGTTGACAGTGGCCTGCGTGGCCATCACGGCGATGCGCCCATTGCGCGTGGTCTGCACGGCCGGTTTGATGCCGGGCTCGATGCCCACGATGGGCAGAGCGGGCCAGCGCGCCCGCAAGGCAGCCACCGCGTGCGCCGTGGCGGTGTTGCAGGCCACCACGATCAGGGCGGCACCATGAGCGATCAGGTGCTCGCCGATGGCCAGGCAGCGCGCCACGATGGCCTCGGTGCTCTTGGGGCCGTAGGGGGCATGACCCGAATCCGCCACGTAATGCAGGGGGGCGTCGGGCAGGGCGCTGCGCAGCGCTCGCAAGACGGTGAGTCCGCCTACGCCGGAATCGAAGACACCGATGCTCGGCGCGCTCGGTAGTGCCGGGGCGGTGGCGCGGGGATTGCTGTCCATCATCAGGGAGCGGAGTCTAAATGCAGCTTGCCAAGGCCCCATTCTTCATGCCTAAAATAGAACGATCGTTCGTTTTATTTTTCACCTTGATGGACGTGCGGCGTGCAGGGCTTCGCGCATGGGCACCAGACCCCCGTAGAATCCTGATTAACGTTTACGTCAATTCGCCTGGAGTGCTTCGATGAAGGTATTGGTTCCCGTCAAACGAGTCGTCGACTACAACGTCAAGGTGCGCGTCAAGAGTGACGGCACGGGTGTGGACATCGCCAATGTGAAGATGTCCATGAATCCCTTTGACGAGATTGCCGTCGAAGAGGCCGTGCGCCTGAAGGAAAAGGGCGTCGTCACCGAGGTGATCGCCGTGTCCTGCGGCGTGACCCAATGCCAGGAGACCCTGCGCACCGCCATGGCCATCGGTGCCGACCGCGCCATCCTGGTCGAGACCGACGCCGAGCTGCAGCCCCTGGCCGTGGCCAAGATCCTGAAGGCGCTGGTCGACAAGGAGCAGCCCCAGTTGGTGATTCTGGGCAAGCAGGCCATCGATGACGACTGCAACCAGACCGGCCAGATGCTGGCCGCGCTGACCGGCCTGCCGCAGGGCACTTTCGCCTCCAAGGTCGAAGTGGTCGACGGCAAGGTGGCCGTGACCCGCGAGGTCGACGGTGGCCTGGAGACCGTGTCCCTGAGCCTGCCGGCCGTGGTCACCACTGACCTGCGCCTGAACGAGCCGCGCTACGTCACCCTGCCGAACATCATGAAGGCCAAGAAGAAGACGCTTGACGTCGTCAAACCGGCCGATCTGGGCGTGGATGTCGCCCCCCGCATCAAGACCCTGAAGGTCGAAGAGCCGCCCAAGCGCAGCGCCGGCATCAAGGTGCCGGATGTGGCCACCCTGGTGTCCAAGCTCAAGAACGAAGCGAAAGTGATTTAACCACCCCTACGCGCTTCGCGCGCCCCTCAAGGGGCGAGCCCGGAGGCCCGGCAAAGCCGGATCCTCGGGCTCAGTTGGGAAATACAGATTGAAGCGGTGCGGCGGCCGGTCCGCCGCACTGATGGAGATAGAAGACATGACCGCACTCGTCATTGCTGAACACGACAACGCGTCCATCAAGGGCGCCACGCTGAACACCGTCACGGCCGCTGCGGCTGCTGGTGGGGACGTCCATGTGCTGGTGGCTGGCCACAATGCCGGCGCTGCCGCTGCCGCTGCTGCCCAGATCGCTGGCGTGAGCAAGGTGCTGCACGCCGACAGCGCCGCCCTGGCCGACGGCCTGGCAGAGAACCTGGCCGCGCAAGTGCTGGCCTTGGCCTCGGGCTACAGCCACCTGCTGTTCCCCGCTACCGCCTCTGGCAAGAACGTCGCTCCCCGCGTCGCGGCCCTGCTGGACGTGGCCCAGCTGAGCGACATCACCAAGGTCATCAGCGCCGACACCTTCGAGCGTCCGATCTACGCCGGCAACGCCATCGCCACCGTGCAGTCGGCCGACGCCGTCAAGGTGATCACGGTCCGCACGACCGGCTTTGACGCCGCCGCCGCGACCGGTGGCAGCGCCGCCGTCGAGACCGTGGCCGCCGCCGCCGACAGCGGCAAGAGCAGCTTTGTGGGCCGTGAAGTCACCAAGAGCGACCGCCCCGAGCTGACCGCCGCCAAGATCATCGTCTCCGGCGGACGTGCCCTGGGTTCGAGCGACAAGTTCAACGAAGTCCTGACCCCCCTGGCCGACAAGCTGGGCGCCGCCCTGGGTGCCTCGCGTGCCGCGGTGGACGCCGGCTACGCGCCCAACGACTGGCAGGTCGGCCAGACCGGCAAGATCGTCGCGCCCCAGCTGTACATCGCCTGCGGCATCAGCGGCGCCATCCAGCACCTGGCCGGCATGAAGGACTCCAAGGTGATCGTCGCGATCAACAAGGACCCGGAAGCCCCGATCTTCTCGGTGGCCGACTACGGCCTGGAAGCCGACCTGTTCACGGCCGTGCCGGAGCTGGTCAGCAGCCTCTGAGCCGCCCCCACACGCCAATAGCCTGAAGCAGAGGGCGCCGGAACTCACGGTTGCGGCGCCCTTCGTCCATCTGGAGACAAGACGATGACTTACCGCGCCCCCGTCAAGGACATGATCTTCACCATGCAGGAGCTCGCCGGCCTGCAGCAGCTGACCGAATCGATTCCCGAATTCGCGGACTACGGCGTCGAGACCGCGCAGGCCGTGCTGGAGGAGTGCGCCAAGCTCAACGAGGACGTGATCGCCCCGCTGAACTTCGAAGGCGACAAGAACCCCAGCTACTGGAAGGACGGTCAGGTCTTCACGACTCCGGGCTTCAAGGAGGCGTTCAAGCAGTTCGCAGAAGGCGGCTGGCAGGGCCTGCAGCACCCGACTGAATTCGGCGGCCAGGGCCTGCCCAAGACCATCGGCGCGGCCTGCGGCGAGATGATCAACAGCGCCAACATGAGCTTCGCGCTGTGCCCCCTGCTGACGGACGGCGCCATCGAGGCCCTGCTGACCGCCGGCAGCGACGAGCAGAAGGCCACCTACATCCCGAAGCTGATCGACGGCAGCTGGACCGGCACCATGAACCTGACCGAGCCGCAGGCCGGCTCGGACCTGGCCCTGGTGCGCACCCGCGCCGAGCCGCAGCCGGACGGCACCTATAAGATCTTCGGCACCAAGATCTTCATCACCTACGGCGAGCACGACATGTCCGAGAACATCGTGCACCTGGTGCTGGCCCGCGTGGTCGGTGCGCCGGAAGGCGTGAAGGGAATCAGCCTCTTCCTCGTGCCCAAGTTCATGGTCAATGCTGACGGCTCGCTGGGCGCGCGCAACGATGCCCATTGCGTGTCCATCGAGCACAAGATGGGCATCAAGGCCAGCCCGACGGCCGTGCTCCAGTTCGGCGACAACGGCGGCGCCATCGGCTACCTGATCGGCCAGGAGAACCGCGGCCTGGAGTACATGTTCATCATGATGAACGCGGCCCGCTTCGGCGTGGGCGTGCAGGGCATCGCCATTGCGGACCGCGCCTACCAGAAGGCCGTGCAGTACGCCCGCGACCGCGTGCAGTCGCGCCCAGTGGACGGCTCGGTGGCCGGCAGCGCCGCCATCATCCATCACCCGGATGTGCGCCGCATGCTCATGACCATGCGCTCGCTGACGGAAGGCTGCCGCGCCATGTCGCTCGTGGCCGCTGCCGCCTACGACGCCGCACACCACCATCCGGACGCCGAGACGCGCAAGCAGAACCAGGCCTTCTACGAGTTCATGGTGCCCCTGGTGAAGGGCTACAGCACCGAGATGAGCCTGGAGGTGACCTCCCTGGGCGTGCAGGTGCATGGCGGCATGGGCTTCATCGAGGAGACGGGCGCGGCGCAGTACTACCGCGATGCCAAGATCCTGACCATCTACGAAGGTACGACCGCCATTCAGGCCAATGACTTGGTGGGCCGCAAGACCCTGCGCGACGGTGCACAGATGGCCAAGGCCGTGGCCACCCAGATCGAGGGCACCGAAGTCCAGTTGGCGGCTCGTGGCAGTGCCGCCGCCAAGGCCATGCTCAAGCAGCTGTCGGCTGCTCGCAAGGCCTTCGTGGAGGCGGCCGAGTTCATCGCCGGCAGCGGCAAGGGCAACCCCAATGCGGCTTTCGCCGGTTCGGTGCCCTACCTCATGCTGGCCGGCAATCTGGTGGCGGGCTGGCAGATGGCCCGCGCGCTGATGGTGGCCGAGGACAAGCTGGCCGCCGGCGAGGACCAGGCTTTCATGCAGGCCAAGATCGCCACCGCGCGCTTCTATGCCGAGCACATCCTGCCGCGCGCGCTGGCCCAGCGCGATGCCATCGTCGAGGGCGCGGACAGCGTCACCGCAATGGCCCTGGACGCCTTCTGATCGAAGTCTTCCGCCTCAGGCAAGACCTGACCCCGCGCCCGTGGTGCCAAGTCTTGCCTCCCATCTCCCGTCTCGTTGATCCGTCTTTCCGGAAGGACTTGGAATGACCGTGCCTGCCCTGTTGAAGCGTCTGCGCCTGCCCGTCATCGGCTCGCCGCTGTTCATCATCAGCAACCCCAAGCTCGTGATTGCCCAGTGCACATCCGGCATCGTGGGGTCCATGCCCTCGCTCAACGCGCGCCCGGCCGCTCAACTGGACGACTGGCTGGCCGAGATCACCGAGGCCCTGGCGGCGCACGATCGCGCTCACCCGGACCGCCCGGCCGCGCCCTTCGCCATCAACCAGATCGTGCACAAGAGCAATGACCGCCTCGAGCAGGACATGGCCGTGTGCGAGAAGTACAAGGTGCCGCTGGTCATCACCTCGCTGGGCGCCCGCGAGGACGTCAACCAGGCCGTGCATGCCTGGGGCGGGCTGGTGATGCACGACATCATCAACAACAAGTTCGCCCACAAGGCCATCGAGAAGGGCGCGGACGGCCTGATCGCCGTGGCGGCGGGGGCGGGCGGCCACGCCGGCACCAAGAGCCCCTTCGCGCTGATCCAGGAGATCCGCGAGTGGTTCGATGGCCCGCTGGCGCTGTCCGGCTCCATGGCCACTGGTGATGCCGTCCTCGCCGCCCAGGCGATGGGGGCCGACTTCGCCTACATGGGCTCGGCCTTCATTGCCACCGAGGAGGCCCGCGCCGCCGAGGCCTACAAGCAGATGATCGTGGCCAGCAACAGCGACGACATCGTCTACAGCAACCTCTTCACCGGCGTGCACGGAAACTACCTGAAGGGCTCCATCATTGCCGCGGGCATGGATCCGGAGAACCTGCCGGAGTCCGACCCCAGCGCGATGAACTTCGGCGGTGATTCCAAGAAGGCCTGGAAGGACATCTGGGGTTGCGGCCAGGGCATCGGCGCCATCCGCGAGGTGGTGCCTGCCGCACAGCTGGTGGATCGCCTGGAGCGCGAGTACCGCGCCGCCCGCGCGCGTCTGGCGCTCGGCTGAGACGCCTCGGATCAGGCCTCGGGCCGCGTGGGCTCCAGCGAGCAGTCGCAGCCACGGCCCGCGGCAATCCAGCGGCGCAACAGCCAGCCTCGCAGGCCTTGCGGCCGCGCGGCGAGGGCGCCGCAGACATAGCGCTGGCCCTCCCAGCGCAAGGCCACGCAGGTGCCGCGTGTCCGCCGGCTCAGCAGCATGCCCAGTGGGCAGGGCTCGGCCAGGCAGCAGATGCCGCAGCCGTTGCAGGGCTGGCCGACGGCCGGCTTGGGCGGGGCGTCTGGGTGGATCTCGATGACGCGGGGGCGAGTCATGCGGCCGACTGTAGCGGGACGCACTGCGCCGCAGCCATGAAAAAGCCGCCAGAGGCGGCTTTGTCGTCGGGGTACTGGCCAGAGGGGACTCAGCCCTTCACGCCCAACTCCCGCAACCGCTCCTCCAGATAGCTGTGCGCCGTGTAGCGCTCGCTCAGCACCACCTCGTTGCGCGGGTGCAGGAACAGGGGCAGGGAGATGCGGCTCTTCTTTGCGCCATCGCCCGTCGGGTTCACCACGCGGTGGATGGTGGAGGGGTAGTAGCCTTGAGAGGCTTCCTGAAGCATGTCGCCGATGTTGATGATCAGCATGCCGAAGTCGCAGGGCACGTCCACCCAGCTGCCGTCCTTGGCCTGGACCTGCAGCCCCGGCTCATTGGCGGCGGGCAGGATGGTCAGCAGGTTGATGTCGCCATGCGGGGCCGCGCGCAGCGAGCCGGCCGGCTCCTGGCCCGTCAGCGGCGGGTAGCGCAGCACGCGCAGCAGGGTCTGGCGGCTGTCCTTGATCATGTTGGAGAGCGGCTCGCGGTAGTTTTTCGCGATGTCAGCGGGCGTGTGCTGCTCGACCCACGACAGCAGCTCGGCCGCCAGCCCGTTGGCCAGGCCGTAGTACTGCATCGCATCGTCCTTGAGGCTCGGCGGAATGCGGCCCCAGGGATAGATATGGAAGTACTCCTTGATGTCCTTCTGCGTGAAGCCCTTGGCTGTCTCGGAGATCTCGGTGGAGAACCAGCCGTCCTGGGTTTCCTTGGAGAAGGCGTAGCCCGTCTTTTCCTCGCTGTTGAAGAAGCCGAGCCAATCGGCATAGATCTTCTCGACCAGCGGTTGGGGGATGGGGTGGTTCACCAGCACGCCGAAGCCGGTTTCATGCAGGGAACGGGTGAAGCGCTCGGCGGCATCCGGGGCGCGGTAGTCAACGACGCTGACTTGCATGGGGGAGGTCCTTTTCTCTTCCCGTCGCCCGGCCATTCAATCGCGGGGCCGTGGCGCGCGCGGGAAGTCTAGGCGATGGCTCCTGAATTCGCAAACGTTTGGCCCGGCGACGCTGCGTCGGCGGATGAGGGGCGAGTCGTGCAAAAGCCTCAGGACTGCTCACAAGTTGCCGAAGATCAACGCGGGCTCCGCATTGGTGGCAGATGGCAAGGGTGTTACAGTCCGGTTCCCTGTGATGGGGATTCATGCCAAAAACCAGCGGTGGCTTCGGCGGATCCTCAGGTCCTTCCCGTCCCCTTTTCTGGCAACAGCAAAGGCGGGTCGCAATCCGCCAACCGGTCAAGCCGTGTCGCGGAAGGTTGTCCAACCAGCCAACAGTTCCGGAAACCGGGACGAGAGGTGAGCGAAATGATGCAGCAATACAGGTCGAATTCGTACCTGTTCGGGGGCAATGCGCCCTATGTCGAAGAGATGTACGAGGCTTACCTCGACAACCCGGGTTCCGTGCCGGACAACTGGCGCGCCTACTTCGACGCCCTCCAGCACGTCCCTGCCGTGGACGGCACCGACTCCCGCGACGTGGCCCACGCGCCTGTCATCGAGTCCTTTGCACAGCGCGCCAAGGCCAATGCCTTCGGCAACAAGGCTTCCAGCGCCGACCTGGCCGTGGCTCGCAAGCAGGTGCACGTCCAGTCCCTGATCGCTGCCTATCGCTTCCTCGGCAACCGCTGGGCCGAGCTCGACCCGCTCAAGCGTGGTGAGCGTCCCAAGATTCCCGAACTCGATCCGGCCTTCTACGACCTGAGCGAGTCCGACATGGACATCGCTTTCTCCGCCGCCAACACCTACTTCGGTGGCGAGACCATGAGCCTGCGCCAGATCGTGCAGGCCCTGCGCGAGACCTATTGCGGCACCATCGGCGCCGAGTTCATGCACGGTTCCGACCCGGCTGAAAAGCGCTGGTGGCAGGAACGCCTGGAGAAGCAGCGCGGCAAGCCCAGCTTCGCCGCCGATGACAAGAAGCGCATCCTCGACCGCCTGACCGCGGCCGAAGGTCTGGAGCGCTACCTGCACACCAAGTACGTCGGCCAGAAGCGCTTCTCGCTCGAAGGCGGCGAGAGCTTCATCGCCGCCATGGACGAGCTGATCCAGCGCGCCGGCGAGAACGGCGTGCAGGAAATCGTGATCGGCATGGCTCACCGCGGCCGCCTGAACGTGCTCGTGAACACTCTGGGCAAGATGCCCAAGGACCTGTTCGCCGAGTTCGAGCACAAGGGTGCCCACGACCTGCCGGCCGGTGACGTGAAGTACCACCAGGGCTTCTCCAGCGATGTGTCCACGCAGGGTGGCCCCGTCCACCTGAGCCTGGCCTTCAACCCCTCGCACCTGGAAATCGTGAACCCGGTGGTGGAGGGCAGCGTGCGCGCCCGCCAGGACCGCCGTGGCGACACTGCCGGCAGCCAGGTGCTGCCGGTGCTGGTGCACGGCGATGCAGCCTTCGGCGGCCAGGGCGTGGTGCAGGAAACGCTGTGCATGGCCCAGACCCGTGGCTACCGCACGGGCGGCACCGTGCACATCGTGATCAACAACCAGATCGGCTTCACGACCAGCGACCCGCGCGACCTGCGTTCCACGCAGTACTGCTCGGACGTGGTCAAGATGATCGAGGCCCCGGTGCTGCACGTGAACGGCGACGATCCGGAAGCCGTGGTGTGGGCCGCGCAGCTGGCGATGGACTATCGCACCGCGTTCAAGAAGGACGTGGTCATCGACATCGTCTGCTTCCGCAAGCTGGGCCACAACGAGCAGGACACGCCGGCCCTGACGCAGCCCCTGATGTACAAGAAGGTCGCCGCCCACCCCGGCACCCGCAAGCTGTACGCCGACAAGCTGGTCGCCCAGAACGCCCTGGCCGCGGATGAGCCCGACAACATGGTCAAGGCCTACCGCGCCGCCATGGATGAAGGCCGTCACACCGTGGACCCGGTGCTGACCAACTACAAGGGCAAGTACGCCACGGACTGGACCCCCTTCCTGGGCAAGAAGTGGACGGACAACTGTGACACCGCCATCCCCGTTTCCGAATGGAAGCGCCTGGCCGAGCGCGTCACCACGCTGCCCAAGGACTTCGTGCCGCACAACCTGGTGCAGAAGCTGATCGCCGACCGCGCCGCCATGGGCCGTGGCGAGATCAACGTCGACTGGGGCATGGGCGAGCATATGGCCTTTGCCTCGCTGGTCGCCTCTGGCTACCCCGTGCGCCTGTCGGGCGAGGACTGCGGCCGTGGCACCTTCACGCACCGCCATGCAGTGATCCATGACCAGAACCGCAGCAACTGGGATGAGGGCACCTACATCCCCCTGCAGAACGTCGCCGACAACCAGGCGCCGTTCGTGGTCATCGACTCCATCCTGTCGGAAGAGGCCGTGCTGGGCTTCGAGTACGGCTATGCCGCCGCCGAACCCAACACCCTGACCATCTGGGAAGCCCAGTTCGGCGACTTCGTCAACGGCGCGCAGGTCGTGATCGACCAGTTCATCGCCTCCGGCGAAGTGAAGTGGGGCCGTGCCAACGGTCTGGCCATGATGCTGCCGCACGGCTACGAAGGCCAGGGCCCCGAGCACAGCTCGGCCCGTCTGGAGCGCTTCATGCAACTGGCCGCGGACAACAACATGCAGATCGTTCAGCCCACCACGGCTTCACAGATCTTCCATGTGCTGCGCCGCCAGATGCTGCGCATGTTCCGCAAGCCGCTGGTCATCATGACCCCCAAGAGCTTGCTGCGCGCCAAGGATGCCACCTCGCCGCTGTCCGAGTTCACCAAGGGCGAGTTCCAGACCGTGATCGGCGAACTGGACGCCAGCATCGACGCCGCCAAGGTCAAGCGCGTGATCGCCTGCTCGGGCAAGGTCTACTATGACCTGGTCAAGAAGCGCGAGGAGAAGAAGGCCACTGACGTCGCGATCATCCGCGTCGAGCAGCTGTACCCCTTCCCGCACAAGGCCTTCGCTGCCGAGATCAAGAAGTACCCGAACGCCGCGGACATCGTGTGGTGCCAGGACGAGCCGCAGAACCAGGGCGCCTGGTTCTTCGTGCAGCACTACATCCACGAGAACATGCTGGAAGGCCAGAAGCTGGGCTTCGCCGGCCGCCCGGCGTCGGCCTCGCCCGCCTGCGGCTACGCGCACCTGCACCAGGAGCAGCAGAAGGCGCTGCTGGACCAGGCCTTCGCCAAGCTCAAGGGCTTTGTTCTCACCAAATAAGTCAAAGCGGCCATCGGTGCCGCTCCTGGCCCCGGCTGTTCAGGCGTCCCTGTCGTGACGCCGGGCAGCCGGCAGTGAGCGGCAAGCGCAGCAGCAAGCAGAAAGAATCATCATGGCAATCGTTGAAGTCAAGGTTCCCCAACTCTCTGAATCGGTGTCCGAAGGCACCCTGATCTCCTGGAAGAAGAAGCCCGGCGAAGCCGTCGCGGTGGACGAGATCCTGATCGAGATCGAAACCGACAAGGTCGTGCTGGAAGTGCCCGCGCCTAGCGCTGGCGTGCTGGCCGAGACGCTGAAGGACGGCGGCGCCTCCGTCGTGAGCGAGGAAGTCATCGCCCGCATCGACACCGAAGGCAAGGCCGGTGCCGTGGCCTCCCCGGCCGCCGCCGCCCCCGCGGCTGCTCCGGCCGCCGCAGCGTCGTCTGCCGCCAACAAGGGTGACGTGGCCATGCCCGCCGCCGCCAAGATCCTGGCCGAGAAGGGCCTGCAGCCCACCGACGTCGCTGGCACTGGCAAGGACGGCCGTGTGACCAAGGGCGATGCCCTGGCCGCTGGCGCCAAGCCTGCCGCCGTGGCCGCGCCGGTTGCCGCGCCCGTGGCTGCTGCCAAGCCCCTGCCGACCGTGGCTGCGCCTGTGGCCCAGAACCTGGGTGACCGCCCTGAGCAGCGCGTGCCCATGAGCCGCCTGCGCGCCCGCGTGGCCGAGCGCCTGATCCAGTCGCAGTCCACCAACGCCATCCTGACCACGTTCAACGAAGTGAACATGGCCCCGCTGATGGAGATGCGCAAGAAGTTCCAGGAGAAGTTCGAGAAGGAGCACGGCGTGAAGCTGGGCTTCATGAGCTTCTTCGTGAAGGCTGCGGTTGCCGCGCTGAAGAAGTTCCCGGTGCTGAACGCCTCGGTCGATGGCAATGACATCGTCTACCACGGCTACTTCGACATCGGCATCGCCGTGGGCTCGCCCCGCGGTCTGGTGGTGCCCATCATCCGCAATGCTGACCAACTGAGCTTCGCCGACATCGAGAAGAAGATCGCCGAGTTCGGCCAGAAGGCCAAGGAAGGCAAGATCTCCATCGATGACCTGACCGGCGGCACCTTCTCCATCTCCAATGGCGGTACCTTCGGCTCCATGCTGTCGACCCCCATCATCAACCCGCCGCAATCGGCCATCCTGGGCGTGCACGCCACCAAGGACCGCGCTGTGGTCGAGAACGGCCAGGTTGTGGTCCGCCCGATCAACTACCTCGCGATGTCCTACGACCACCGCATCATCGACGGCCGCGAAGCCGTGCTGGGCCTGGTCACCATGAAGGAAGCGCTCGAGGACCCGGCCCGCCTGCTGTTCGACATCTGACGCGAGGGCTACTGCGCGGGCGCATGGCAACGTTGCAGGGCCCGTCCTGCCCACCCTCACGTAGCGCTGCTACGTTCCGGTGGGTCGGCACCCGCGCCTAGCCATGCACCCGCTCGCTACGCCCCGAGCCATCGAGGCATGTCGAGACAAGGAACACACATATGAGCACCAAGAACTTTGACGTCGTCGTGATCGGCGGCGGCCCCGGCGGCTACATCGCCGCCATCCGCGCCGCCCAGCTGGGCTTCAACGCGGCCTGCATCGACGAGTGGAAGAACGAGAAGGGCGGCCCCGCACCGGGCGGCACCTGCACCAACGTCGGCTGCATCCCCTCCAAGGCGCTGCTGCAGTCCTCGGAACACTTCGAGCACGCCAACCACCATTTCGCCGAGCACGGCATCACGGCCGACAACGTCCAGATCGACGTGGCCAAGATGATCGGCCGCAAGGCCACCGTCGTGAAGCAGAACAACGACGGCATCCTCTACCTGTTCAAGAAGAACAAGGTCAGCTTCTTCCACGGTCGCGGTTCCTTCGTTGCTGCCAAGGACGGCGGCTACGAGATCAAGGTGGCAGGCGCCGCCGAGGAGCTGCTGACGGCCAAGCACGTCATCATCGCCACCGGCTCCAACGCCCGCCAGCTGCCTGGCGCCGAGTTCGACGAAGAGCTGATCCTCTCCAACGACGGTGCGCTGCGTATCCCTGCCACGCCCAAGAAACTGGGTGTGATCGGCTCCGGTGTCATCGGCCTGGAGATGGGCTCGGTGTGGCGCCGCCTGGGCGCGGAAGTGACCATCCTCGAAGCCATGCCGGCCTTCCTGGGTGCCGCTGACGAAGCCGTGGCCAAGGAAGCCGCCAAGGTCTTCAAGAAGCAGGGCCTGGACATCCAGCTCGGCGTCAAGATCGCCTCGGTCACCAAGGGCAATGGGACAGTCACCATCGCCTACGCCGACGCCAAGGGCGCCGAGCAGAGCCTGGTGGTGGACAAGCTGATCGTCTCGATCGGCCGCGTGCCCAACACCATCGGCCTGAACCCCGAGGCCGTGGGCCTGAAGCTCGACGAGCGCGGCGCCATCGTGGTGGACGACGAGTGCAAGACCAACCTGCCCAACGTCTGGGCCGTGGGTGACGTCGTGCGCGGCCCCATGCTGGCCCACAAGGCCGAGGAAGAGGGCGTGGCCGTCGCTGAGCGCATCGCTGGCCAGCACGGCCATGTGAACTTCGGCACCATCCCCTGGGTCATCTATACCAGCCCCGAGATCGCCTGGGTCGGCAAGACCGAGCAGCAGCTCAAGGCCGAAGGCGTCGCGTACAAGGCCGGCCAGTTCCCTTTCATGGCCAATGGCCGTGCTCGCGCTCTGGGCGACACCACCGGCTTCGTGAAGATGCTGGCGGACGCCAAGACCGACGAGATCCTGGGCGTGCACATCATCGGCCCCTTCGCCTCCGAGCTGATCTCGGAAGCCGTCGTGGCCATGGAGTTCAAGGCCTCGGCCGAGGACATCGCCCGCATTTGCCACGCGCATCCGTCCTTGAGCGAAGCCACCAAGGAAGCGGCCCTGGCCGTGGACAAGCGCACCCTGAACTTCTGAGTCCCGGCGGGAATCACGGTTCGGCAAGGGGCGGCCTCGGTCGCCCCTTTTCACGATGTCACGAGGAACAGCCTGAGGCCCCATGAGCAGCGTCACCGAGCTCTATCACCAGACCCTGGCCGAACGCGGCTTCCAGGCTGACCCGGCGCAGTTGCACGCCGTCGCGGCTCTGCAGCGCTGCCAGGACGAATGGGCGGACTACAAGGCCCGCCGCAGCAATGCCGTGACCAAGCTGTTGCTGCGCCCGCCCATCCCGCGCGGCGTCTACATGTTTGGCGGCGTGGGCCGGGGCAAGAGCTTCCTGATGGACTGCTTCTTCCAGGCGGTGCCGCTTACCCGCAAGACCCGCCTGCATTTCCATGAATTCATGCGTGAGGTGCACCGCGAGCTGCAGGACCTCAAGGGCATTGCCGATCCGCTGGACGAGCTGGGCAAGCGCATCGCCAAGCGCTTCCGCCTGATCTGCTTTGATGAGTTCCACGTGGCCGACGTGACAGACGCGATGATCCTGCACCGGCTGCTGGACGCGCTCTTCAAGTACCGCGTGTCCATCGTCACCACCTCCAACTTCCACCCGGACGGGCTCTACCCCAACGGTCTGCACCGCGACCGCATCCTGCCGGCCATTGCCTTGCTCAAGGAGAAGATGGAGGTCATCAATGTCGACAATGGCACTGACTACCGCCAGCGGTCCCTGGAGCATGTGGAGCTCTACCACTGCCCGCTGGATGACAAGGCCGACGCCGCCCTGATGCATGCCTTCGAGAGCCTGGCCGAGGCCAAGGACGAGGACCCACTGCTGCACATCGAGCACCGCGAGCTGCGTTCCCGGCGCAGGGCAGGGGGTGTCGTGTGGTTCGATTTCCAGACGCTCTGCGGTGGTCCGCGCTCGCAGAATGACTACCTGGAGCTGGCATCGCGCTTCCACACCCTCATCCTGTCCGGCGTGCCGGAGATGCCCGTGCGGCTGGCCAGCGAGGCTCGGCGCTTCACCTGGCTGGTGGACGTGCTGTACGACCGGCGCTGCAAGCTGCTCATCTCGGCGGCAGTGCCGCCGGAGCAGCTCTATACCGAAGGCCCGCTCGCGCACGAGTTTCCGCGCACCGTATCCCGCCTGCGGGAGATGCAATCGCGCGAATACCTGGAGCTGGAGCGCCGGGACGTGGATACTTCGCTGACATGAGCCCTCTCGATAGACTGCGCCGCTGGCCCTTGCTTGCCCTGGCTGCCTGCACGGCCGCTTGCTGGCACATTGCTTCCGGCGCCGCGGAGACCCGAGAGGACGAGCGACGGGCCACCAGGCGCCTGATCGAGTCGCGCTACCAGCAGGCCGTCCAGGACTGCCAGGCCCGCTTTGCCGTCAACGCCTGCCTGCAGGAAGCCAAGGCGGCACGGCAGCAGGCCCTGCAGCCGCTGCAGGATGAGGAACTTGCGGAGTCGTTGGCCCTGCGTGAGCAGCGGGCCTCTGAAAGCCGTCAGCGTCTGAGTCAGAAGGCGCAGGAGCAGGCCAGGCTGGAGGCGCAACGCCGCAGCGAGGCCCTGATGGCTGCACCGCAGCCTCAGCGTCCTGAGCTCGTCCTGCCGGCCTCAGCACCCTCTCGTACGGCCCGGCCTGTGCCTGACGTGGAGAAGCTTCGACGTGAAGAAGAATCCGCCGCCGCGCAGCGCGCCCATGATCAGCAGGGGCGCCTGCACAAGGCTGAGGCGCACCGCCGCCAGGTGCTTCAGCGTTTGCAGGACCGTGCCTTGCTCAAGCCACTGGCGCCGCCACTGCCCCCCGCGAGTGGCAGTTCGGCGCCACGCTGAAGCGTTTCAGCCCAGAGGCTCGATCCGGACCACGGCCAGCGATAGGTTGTCTCCGCTGCCATGGGCACGTTGACGTGCCTTGTTGAGCAGCAGCTCGGCGGCCTCGCGCGGAGGCAGGCTGTGCAGCACGGTGCCCAGCTCGCGCGGGTTGAAGTAATGCCACAGACCATCGCTGCAGGCCATGAGGCAATCGCCCGGCTCCAGGGGGCCGATGGCATCGCCCGTGGGCGTGGGGTCCTGCACGGTGCCTAGACAGCCGGTCAGCAGATTGGACTGAGGGTGCGTGGCCGCCTCGGTCTCGCTGATCTTGCCTTCATCGACCAGGCGCTGGACATAGGAATGGTCCAGCGTGCGTTTGAGCATATTGGGGCCGCGGAAGTAGTAGATGCGCGAGTCGCCGGTATGCAGCCAGTGGCAGCGGCGGTCCGGCGTGATCAGGTAGGCGGCGATGGTGCTGTGCGGCTCTTCCTCGGCGGAGATGGCCGTCAGCTTGATCATCAGATGGGCTTCGTCAGCGATCTGGCGCAGCAGGTCCGCCGGGCTTTCATCGTCAGGGGAGAAGCGCTCGAAGAGCTGCTGGGCCGTCAGTACGACCTGGTCGGCGGCCTTGCGGCCGCCGCTCTTGCCGCCCATGCCGTCCGCAAGGACCGCCAGCACACAACCCGGCGTGCGGGGGTGGCTGATGACCTGCACCTGATCCTGCTGGTACGTACGATCACCCCGGTGGATGCCGGTGGCGGCGTTCAGTCGAAATCCAGGGTTGCTGCGGCTCATGCGGTCTCTGCGAGTTTGCCCAAAACTATAATCGCGATTGAACCCTCGACCCGCGCCTCGGATGCGTTTCGCTGGCCTACCACCCCCCGGGGCCCCACAAATGGACGCAGATCTTCACTACCTGTCACGTCAATTGATTGAATTGCGGATGGAACATGCAGATCTGGATGGCCTGATCGACAGGGCGTCTGGCATGCTGCCGCTGGATGAGCTGCAACTGCAGCGCTTGAAGAAGCGGCGCCTGGCCTTGAAGGATCGCATCTCCCGTCTGGAGCAGGCCTGCGACCCCGACCAGCCTGCATGATTGCCCACCCGCATGACCGCCCTGCATGACTGCTCCGCAGGCGTAGGCCGGCGCGCCGCGCCAGTCCCTCCATTGCTCCGGCCCGCATGCCTGACTCAGACGACGCCATCCCCTTGAGCCCCCAGGAACCGGACATCATCATCCCAGGCAGCGAGCCGCTCAGCGAACTGGAGCAATGGGTGCAGGCCGCCTTTGATCAAGGGGGGCCTTTGTCTCGGGCCGATGCTGGCTACCACCCGCGCGCTCCGCAGCTGGCCATGACACAGGCGGTGGCTCGCGCCATCGCGCGAAGGGAGAGCCTGGTCGTGGAGGCCGGTACGGGCGTGGGCAAGACCTTCGCCTATCTGGTGCCGGCCCTCCTCAGTGGTGGCCGGGCCCTGATCAGCACTGCCACCAAAAGCTTGCAGGACCAGCTCTTTCTGCGCGACCTGCCCCGGCTGTGTGATGCCTTGTCCGTGCCTGCCCGCATTGCCCTGTTGAAGGGCCGTGGCAGCTATCTGTGCCTGCATCGCCTTGAGTACGCTCGTCATGGCGCCGAGCTGCCCGACCGGCGCGCGGTGCTGGCCCTGGCACGCGTGGAGCGTTGGGCGCAGCAGACTCGCAGCGGTGACTTTGCCGAGCTGGACGGCCTGGACGAGCGCTCGCCCGTCATCCCCATCGTCAGCTCCACGCGCGACAACTGCCTGGGCAGCGAGTGCCCGCAATGGGGTTCCTGCTTTGTCGTCAAGGCGCGCCGCGAGGCTATGGAGGCTGACATCGCCGTCGTCAACCACCACCTCTTCTTCGCCGACATGGCCCTGCGCGACAGCGGCGTGGCCGAGCTGCTGCCCAGTGTCGACGTGGCGGTGTTCGACGAGGCTCATCAGCTCACCGAAGCCGGGGTGCAGTTCCTGGGGCAGAACCTGGGTACCTCGCAGCTGATTGACTTTGCCCGTGACCTGCTGGCTCTGGGGCTGACCGAGGCCCGTGGCATCCTGGACTGGCAGGCCCTGCACGCCCAGCTGGAGCGGGCGGCGCGCGAGCTGCGCCTGGTCTGCGCGGGACATCTCAAGGACCTGCGTGGGCTCATCAAGCTGCGCTGGAACGAGCGGGCGAGCCAGGAAGGGTTTGCGGCGGCGCTGGCCGAGGTCGCCTGTGCGGCCGACGAGGCGGCACAGGCCCTGGCCTCAGTGGAAAACGGTTCACCGGACTTTCTCCGCATGATCGAGCGCGCTCGGCAGCTGTCCGAGTATGCCCATGCCTTTTCCCAGGACCCCGCGCCGGGCGCTGTGCGCTGGATTGACATCAGTCCGCACCAGGCGCGTTTGGTGGAGTCTCCGCTGGATATCCGCGACGCCATGCAGGAGCAGCTGAAGGCCTCGCCCAAGGCCTGGATCTTCACCTCCGCCACGCTGGGCGACGACGAGCGCCTGAGCTGGTTCACGGAGTCCGCCGGACTGGCCGATGCGCGCGTGCTGCGCGTGGGCAGCCCTTTTGACTACCCAAGCCATGCACGCCTGTATGTGCCGCGCGGCTTCCCCAAGCCCTCCGAGCCCCATCATTCGGCCAGCGTGGCCGTGCTGGCGGCCCGCTGTGCCCAGGCCCTCGGGGGGCGCTGCTTCGTGCTGACGACGACCCTGCGGGCGCTTCAGGTCATTGGCGATGCCTTGCGAGCCGAACTGGAGGCCCTGGGGGCGCCGCTGAAGGTGCTGGTCCAGGGTGCCATCCCCAAGCGCATGCTGCTGCAGCAATTCATGGAGGACCCGCGTGCCGTGCTGGTGGGGTCCGCCAGTTTCTGGGAAGGCATTGACGTGCCGGGCGATGCGTTGCAGTGCGTGCTGATCGACAAGCTCCCCTTTCCTCCGCCCAACGACCCGCTTGTGGAGGCCCGGGTGCAGCGCCTGGAGAGCGAGGGTCGCAATGCCTTTGCCGACTACTTCATCGCAGAGGCTGCGATCGCGCTCAAGCAGGGGGGCGGTCGGCTGATTCGCACGGAAACCGACAAGGGGCTGCTCGTCGTGTGTGATCCGCGCATGGCCGGCATGAATTACGGCCGACGACTGCGCGGGGCCCTGCCGCCCATGACGCCGGTGGCCAATGAAGGGGAGGCGCTGGGCTGGCTGCGCAGTCTGGCCGCAGAGCGCGCATCGCTGCTCTGACACCGTGGCGTGGCTGAACAGGCCGGCCAGCGCTGTGAGTCAGATCAGGTATCGGAGCTGCCCATGAAAAAGGCGCATGCCGCTCTTGCTGCATGCGCCTTGCGCCGCCTTCAGAAAGGCGTGTGCTTGCTTACCAGAACTTCCACCAGGCCTTCTTCCCGACGCGTTCATTGCCAGCCAGGTACTGGCTCTGCGGGAAGCTCTTGCGCAGCACGCGCTCGGCATCATCCCGCAACTTGGGCAGGCCCAGCTGTTCGTAGCTGCGGACCATGATGGACAAGGCCTCCTCAGCCGCGGGGGCGGTCTCGAATTCCTTCACGGCGGACTGCGCCCGATTGGCCGCGGCCACATAGGCCCCGCGGTTGAAGTAATAGCGTGCCACATGGACTTCGTAGGCTGCCAGGGTGTTGGTGATGAAGTCGATGCGGATCACCGCGTCCTCGGCGTACTTGGACTCCGGGAACTGCTCGACCAATTGCCGGAATGCCAGCAGCGCATCGCGCGAGGCCTGTTGGTCGCGTTCGGCCACGTCCTGGCTGGCCAGGCGGCCGAAGAGGCCCATATCCTCGTTGAAGTTGACGATGCCCTTCATGTAGAGGGCATAGTCCATCGCCGGACTCGAGGGGTTGAGCTTGATGAAGCGGTCCAGGGCGCTGATGGACTGGGCGCGCTCACCGCTCTTGTAGTAGGCCCAGGCGATGTCAAGCTGTGCCTGCTGGGCGAGTACCGTACCAGCCGCACGGCCTTCGACCTTTTCCAGGCCCTTGATGGCCCGGTCGAAGCCGCCGTTGGCCAGGTCGTCCTTGGCCTCTGAGTACAATTTGTCCAGACTGGCCTGCGAGTGGGGATCCTCCTTGAAGGCGGAAGAGCAGGCAGCAAGGGCCAGTACCAGGCTGCCCGTCAGTACGCGCAGGAGCCCGCCGGCCGGGCCGTCGATGAGACGACGGGCAGGCTTGTCCGCAGACAGGACAGGCTCAGAGCCGCTCTGCGTCGGGTGACGCTTCCCCAGGAAATCCATCATGGTCCATTGGCCAGGCACTCAAGCGCCAGCCCATCTGAAAAAGGAGCGTCGATTATATGGTTCAGGCTTTGACGGACCTGAAAGCCACGGCAGGCGATGAAGCCGCCGACCTGGAGGCGGACGGCCTTGAGGATGCGGGCGCTGCGGAGGTGGAGGTCCGGGAGTCTCGGGTGGGGCGCGAGGCCCAGGGGCAGCGCCTGGACAAGTTCCTCGTCGGCATGGCGCCGGAGTTTTCGCGCAGCCATCTGCAGGGGCTGATCGAGCGCGGCTTGGTGAGTGTGCAGGGGCAGGTCCAGACCACGGCGGCACGCAAGGTGCTTGGCGGGCAGCTGGTGCGGGTGGAGCTGCAGCCAACAGAGGAAAGCCAGGCCTTTCGGGCGGAAGCCATGGACCTGGACATCCTGTTCGAGGATGCGCATCTGCTTGTGGTCAACAAGCCTGTCGGTCTGGTCGTGCATCCGGCGCCGGGCAACTGGTCCGGCACGCTCATGAATGGCCTGCTGGCTCATCACGCACAGGCGGCGCAGCTGCCGCGTGCGGGCATCGTCCATCGCCTAGACAAGGACACCTCTGGCCTGATGGTCGTCGGCAAGACGCTGGAGGCCACCGTCGCGCTGTCGAGGATGATTGCCGAGCGGCGTGTGCATCGAGAGTACCTGGCCCTGTGCCATGGCCGCGTGGCGGCGGCCTTGCACGTCGATGCGCCCATGCGGCGCGATCCGTCCTCGCGTGTCAGGATGGCTGTGGTGCCCGGCGGCAAGCCTGCGCAGACCGATGTCTACCCGCTGGCCCATACGTCCGGCGCCCCCTGGATCAGTGCGGTGCATTGCGTGCTGCACACCGGCCGCACCCACCAGATCCGGGTGCATCTGGCTCACAAGGGGCATGCGCTGCTGGCGGATGCGGTCTATGGTGGTGCCCCGGCGCTCGGGTTGCAGCGCCAGGCGCTTCACGCGGTCAAGCTGAGTTTCGAACATCCGATGACGGCGCAGCTGCTGGTCTTTCTGGCACCGCTGCCGGCCGATTTGGCCCAGGCCTGGAGCCTTGCGGGATTCCCCGCGCCAGCCCTCTGAATGTGAGGGCGGCCGGCAGGGTACAATATGAGCGCAGAGCTTGGGTCTACGGCCCTCGGCCTGGCGGCTTGTTGAGCTTGACGCAATGCCGAAGAGGCCCGATCCATTTCGAGCAGGTGGCTGGTGATCGTCCGTGAGGGGCGATCGGCGCCTGAGGGCGAGAGAGAGTTTCGCCGTCCGAGTTGCTGGACTGATCCTGACCTTGCATGCATCAGATGCGGAGCCGGCCGAGCGCCGTCGCGCATCGTCTGTTGTACATGCGGGGTCTGCTACAGCGGCATGAGCTGATGTTTGCCTCCGGGCCTCTGGCCCTCCGATAGAACACTGTTGAACACCATGGCCGGCTCGATGAGCAGGTGCTGCCGACACACGCGATGAACACGCAGGAAGCCAAGCGAGTCCTGGAGACCGCGCTCATCTGTGCGCAGCAGCCCCTCACGATCAAGGATCTGCGCAGTCTCTTTGCTGACGAGATCGGTGCGGACAGCCTGCGCATGCTGCTGGACGAACTGGCCGGGGACTGGGAGGGCCGCGGCGTGGAGTTGGTGGCGATTGCCAGCGGCTGGCGTTTTCAGAGTCGGCCGGAGATGCGTGAATTCCTGGATCGCATGCATCCGGAGAAACCGCAGCGTTATTCACGGGCTGTGATGGAGACACTGGCCATCATTGCCTATCGTCAACCGGTGACGCGTGGCGACATCGAGGACATCCGCGGTGTCGTGGTGTCCACGCAGATCGTCAAGCAGCTGGAAGACCGCAACTGGATCGAGGTGGTCGGCCACCGTGAGGCCCCAGGTCGCCCGGCGCTCTACGCGACGACGCAGCAGTTCCTGGACGACCTCGGATTGCTCAATCTGTCCCAGCTGCCGGCGCTGGAGGCGGCTGGCGAAGCTGGTTCCGCCCTGGTGGAGGTGCTGGAGGGGCAGGGGTCCTTGCTGGAAACGGAGATGGAACCGGGCGGGGTGTCTTCGGTGGCTGATACAGCCACTGATGCAGCCGCTGATACCGCTGGCGCAAACAGTCTGGAACTTCCGGCTGCAGCGCCGGGGTGGGCTCAGGCGCCGATGCCCGGGGTGGCGCCCAGTCCGCCCGAAGGCGCGAGTGAAGTGATTGAAACAAACGAACGACCAGAGCAATCAGAAGAAGGCGTCCCCGGCGACGCCGCCGAGGTGGTGACCGATGTCGCCGCTGTCCCCGCTGAGCCCGAGGCCTTGGTGCCACAGCAAGCTCAGCATCCCGATGTGAATGACAAGGTGCAAGCTGACGCATGAATGCCCATGACACCGATCCGGCCGCCGAAGGCGCGGGCGCGATGAATCCTGAAGCCGAGGCGCCCAAGCGCCGCCGTGCCCCCGCACGCAGCAAGGCCGCTGCCGAGGTGGCCGCGCCTGAAGCGGCCGAGCCCACAGGCGAGGCGCCGGCTCCCAAGCCGCGAGCGCCGCGCAAGACTGCAGCCAAGAAGGCCGTGACCGAGGTCGCTGCCGAGTTGCTCGCTGCGCCGGACATGTCTGCGGCCGTTGCGCCTGACGCTCAGCACCCCAAGCCGGTCAAGGCCCGCGCGCCTCGCAAATCGGCCAAGACCGCGAAGGCGCAGGCCGACCTGGATGCTGCGCAGGCTGCTGAAGCAGCGCCTGCGGGGGGGGCTGAGCTGGTGGCTCGTGAAGTGGGCCGTGAAGTGGGCCGTGAAGTGGGTCCCGATGAGGCCGTCAATGAAGTCGCTGTGGCGCCGGTCACTGCCAACCCCGAGCTTGAGTCCGCACCCCTGAGCGAGGCTGGTGAGACCGGCGAGGCTGGTGAAGAGGGCCGCGGCCGGCGCAACCGCCGCCGGGGGCGCCGAGAGCGTGACGGCGAACGAGGTGCTGAACGCGGTGCCGACCGTTCCGCGCGTCCCGCCGAAGCCGTGTTCACTCTGGGTGAGGAAGCTGAGGACGCTGAAGGCGACGCTGCGCGCGGAGAACCCGTGGCTGAAGAGCTGATGGCGCAGGCCGGCGAGCGCTTTGCGGAACTGCTGTCTGGCGCCTACGACGGCGAGGATGTGGTGCCGGTTGACGAGGAGGCCAGCCAGGAGACCAAGCGTGTGCTGGCCCCTGAGCTCGACGCACCCAAGCTGCAGAAGGTGCTGGCCCAGGCTGGCATCGGCTCGCGCCGCGACATCGAAGACATGATTGCCGAAGGCAAGATTTCGGTGAACGGCGAAGTGGCCCACATCGGCCAGCGCATCTCCTTTGGCGACCGTGTTGCCGTCAATGGCAAGCCCATCAAGGTGCGCATCCAGCCGCCGGCGCCGCGCATCATTGCCTATCACAAGCCTGCGGGCGAGGTGGTCACCCACAACGACCCGGAAGGCCGTCCCACGGTCTTCCGCCGCCTGCCCAAGCTGCACCATGGCAAGTGGCAGTCGGTGGGGCGTCTGGACCTGAATACCGAAGGCCTGCTGCTGTTCACCAACTCCGGCGAACTGGCCAACCAGCTGATGCATCCGCGCTTCGGCGTGGAGCGAGAGTACGCCGTGCGCGTGCTGGGCACGCTCAATGAGGAGCAGCGTGCCAAGCTGCTGTCTGGTGTTGAAATCGAAGGCCAGACGGCCAGCTTCAAGAGCATTGAGGATGGTGGCGGCGAGGGTGTGAACCACTGGTATCGCGTCATCATCACCGAAGGCCGCAACCGCGAGGTGCGCAAGCTCTTCGATGCCGTGGGTCTTACCGTCAGCCGCCTGATCCGCATCCGCTACGGCACGGTCGTGCTGCCGCGCGGCCTCAAGCGCGGCGTGTGGGTGGAGCTGGAGGACGGTGACGTCCGCGTCATCCGCCGTCTGGCCGGCGGCCCTCGCGAGGAGCGTGCCGAGCGCGGCGGGGATCGCAATCCGCAGCAGCCGCAGCAGCGTGACCGCAAGAACGGCAAGCGCCGCGGGGATCGCGCCCAGGGCACGGGCCCGCGCCCGAGTCGTCCGCAGGAGGCTCAGCAGCCGCGTCCGGAGCGCAAGGAGCGCTTCGTCGAGCCGCGTGCGCAGGAGCGTTCGCGCGACCGTGACCATGACGAAGACGACGACTTCATCCCGCGCAACATCAACCCGCTGGAGCAGACCTTCGACCGCCGCTTTGCCAGCGGGAAGTCCCGTGGCATTCCGCAAGGCTTCGGCCGTGGTGGCAGCGGGCCGGATCCGGTGGACCACGGTCCGCGCGGCGGCAAGAAGGGCGGCGGCGGTCCCCGCGAGCCGGATCCCATGCAGACCTCGGTCGGCTACATCGGTGCCGATGCCTTCCACCGCCGCGGCGGTGGCGGCGGCCGGGGTGGCCGTGGCGGCGGTGGCGGTGGCGGTGGCGGTGGCGGTGGCGGCCGCGGCCGCCGCTGAGCCGGCGCGCGGGACCTGATCTCGGTCAGGTCTTTCCGCGCGACTGCAGTCACCTGCAACAGTCAATAGGGGCGGACACCGCCCCATCAAGTTCACGCAGTACAATCATCGGCTTTGCCAAGCCTCAGATTCCAGGAGAAAAAAATGGCCATCGAACGCACCCTTTCCATCATCAAGCCCGATGCCGTGGCCAAGAACGTCATCGGCCAGATCTACTCGCGCTTTGAAGGCGCCGGCCTCAAGGTCATCGCCGCCAAGATGGCTCATCTGTCGCGCGGTGAAGCCGAAGCCTTCTACGCTGTGCACAAGGCCCGTCCCTTCTTCAACGATCTGGTGAACTTCATGATCTCCGGCCCGGTGATGATCCAGGTGCTGGAAGGCGAAGGCGCCATCCTGAAGAACCGCGACCTGATGGGCGCTACTGACCCGAAGAAGGCAGAGAAGGGCACCATCCGCGCCGACTTCGCCGACAGCATCGACGCCAACGCCGTTCACGGCTCTGACGCTCCCGAAACCGCCGCTGTGGAAATTGCCTTCTTCTTCCCCGGCATGAACGTCTACAGCCGCTAAGTCGCGCAAAGCCTCTTGCAGCTGGCCTCAAGGGGCGAGTCGCAACAAAGCCGCCTCAGGAGGCCGTCATCGCGGCCGTGCTGCCTTGTGCAGTGCCTGGGGCGGTCGGCATTTGATTGAAGAACGCCCCAGACCTGCCGCCGAGAGCCGGGCCCCTTGAGGGCCAGTAGGCTGGGGCGGCTCGGCGTTTCCTTGAGAGGCAAGACCATGAACGACGCGGTCAATCCACCCGGACTCACGAACCTGCTCGGGTTCGATCTCGAAGGCTTGGCCGCGTACTGCGAGCAGCTGGGGGAGAAGCGCTTCCGCGCGACCCAGCTCTTCCGCTGGATCCATCAAAAAGGGGCGTCTGACTTTGCGCAGATGTCTGACCTGGCCAAGTCCCTGCGGGACAAGCTGGCCACCCGCGCCTACATCCAGGCGCTGCCGGTGATTTCCGAGCAGGCCTCTTCCGACGGCACGATCAAGTGGCTGTTCGATGTGGGGCAGGGCAATGCCGTCGAGGCGGTGTTCATTCCCGAGGACGATCGTGGCACGCTGTGCGTGTCCAGTCAGGCCGGCTGTGCCGTGGGCTGCCGCTTCTGCTCCACCGGCCACCAGGGGTTCAGCCGCAATCTCGAGACCTGGGAGATCCTGGCCCAGCTGTGGTTTGCCGAGCACCATCTGCGCGTGCGTTTGAATACGCCGGAGCGCGTCATCAGCAATGTGGTGATGATGGGCATGGGCGAGCCGTTGCAGAACTATGCGGCCCTGGTGCCGGCGCTCAAGGTCATGCTGGACGACCACGGTTACGGCCTCTCGCGCCGCCGGGTCACGGTCTCGACCTCAGGCGTGGTGCCCATGATGGACCGCCTGCGCGAGGATTGCCCTGTTGCCATGGCCGTGTCCCTGCATGCCCCCAATGATTCTTTACGCGACCAACTGGTGCCGCTGAACCGGAAGTACCCGATCGCCGAGTTGCTGGCGGCCTGCAATCGCTATCTGGACGCTGCACCGCGCGACTTCATCACCTTCGAGTACTGCATGCTCGACCAGGTGAATGACACGCCCGAGCAGGCCGAGGAACTGGTGCGCCTGCTCAAGGGCAAGGTGCCCTGCAAGCTCAACCTGATTCCCTTCAACCCCTTCCCTGCCTCCGGCCTAAAGCGCAGCCCCAAGGAGCGGGTTCAGGCCTTTGCAGAGGTGCTGATCCGGGCAGGCATCGTCACCACCGTGCGCAAGACCCGCGGCGACGACATTGACGCCGCCTGCGGCCAACTGGCCGGTGAGGTGCAAGATCGCACCCGCGCGCATCTACGCATGGTGCGGCCAGTGGTTGTGGTGAAGAATGCGGTCGACCGTCCTGCCGATGGCGCGAGCACCGTGCCGGGGCAGCCTACTTCCTGATCCCGAGCTACGCTCCCTCCATGATGACGCCAGCGATCGTGTTTCAGAGTCCTCACCGTTTTCTGCGCCCCCTGATGCTGAGGGGCCTTCTGGCCCTCTCGGTGGCGATGCTCCTGCCAGGCTGCGCCAGCACGGGCTCGGGCAGCTCGGCCGAGCCCAAGACGGAAAGCGACCGCACCGACTTTGACCGCCGGGCATCCGTGCGCGTCGAGCTGGCCACCGGCTACTTTGCTCGCGGTCAGTACGACACCGCGCTGGATGAGATCAAGCAGGCCCTGGCCTTGAAGCCCGAGCTGCGTGAAGCCGTCAACCTGCGCAACCTGGTCTATGCGGCCATGGGCGAGACAGCAATGGCCGAGGAGGGCTTCAAGCGCGCCCTGAACGCAGCGCCGACGGACGGCGATGCCATTCACAACTACGCCTGGTTCCTCTGTCAGCAAGGCCGGTGGACACCGTCCCGCGCACTTTTCGAGCAGGCGCTGGCCTTGCCCAACTATCGCGGCAGCGGCCGGACGCTGCTGGCTCGTGGCGTCTGCGAGGCTCGCAACGGCGAATGGCCGGCCGCAGAGCGCAGCCTCTCCAAGGCTTTCGAGATGGATCCGGCCAATCCCGCCGTGGCCCTGAATCTGGCTGAAGTGCTTTACCACCAGCAGCAATACGAGCGTGCCCGCTTCTACGCACGCCGCATCAATGCGCAGGCCGATCTGGTCAATGCGCAGAGCCTGTGGCTGGAGCTGCGCATTGAGCGCAAGCTCAACAATGGTGTGGTGGTGGATGACCTCAGCCAGCAGCTGCGCCGTCGTTTCTCCGACGCCGTGGAGACCCAACGTCTGCGGGATGGGCGCTTCGATGAGTGAGGGTCAGGTGTTCCCTGAGCAGGAGGCCACGGGCCTGGGACTTCGGCGTGCTGAGCCGACGACCGCAGGCGCCAAGCTCAAGGCGCTGCGCGAGGCGGCCGGCATGCACATCGGCCTGCTGTCTGCCACCCTCAAGGTGCCGCAGGCCCGCCTGGAGGCGCTGGAGGCAGATCGGCTGCACGAACTGCCCGATGCCACCTTTGCCCGCGCGCTGGCCAAGGCCGTCTGTCGCGTGCTGAAGGTCGACCCTGCTGATGTCCTGAAACTGTTGCCGGCCTCGACAGAGCCGGGGCTGGAGCGGGTGAGCAAGGGCCTGAACCAGCCCTTCAAGGCTCAGGCGCTGGGCGGGGAGGGCGTGAGCCTGGCCGTGCTGCGCAAGCCGGTGGTGCTGGCGCCCTTGGGCCTGCTGCTGGCGGCGCTGGCGGTGTACCTGGTGCCCACGGATCTGGTCTCGCGCTGGCGCATGGCCGGCGCTCCGGCAGCGAGCGAGCCGGCCTTCGAGCCGCATCCGACGCCGGTGGCCGAGCCCGCGTCTGCCGTGGTGTCTCCTGCGCTTGCGCCCGCCCTTGGGGTGTCTGCGGCGCCGGGGACTGCTGCGGCCTCAGCAGCGCTGCCTTCACCGGCCACGTCTGTCGACGCCGCCCCTGGCGTGACACAGTCCGCACCTGCTCCATCGCCTGTCGTGACCGAGCCTTCGCGGCAGGTGCCCTTGACGACCGCAACGTCCGTGGCAACTCCCCTTGCAAGCCCCGCTGGCCCAGGCTCCGCCCCCACCACCACCGGCCTTGCGCCTCTGGTGCTGCGTGCCAGCGCTGACAGCTGGGTGGAGGTGGTCGATGCACGTGGACAGGTCCAGTATTCCCGCCTGATGCGTGCCGGCGAGGTGGCCGACCTGCAGGTGCAGACACCAGTCAAGTTGCGCGTAGGCAATGTATCCGGCACCAGCCTGAGCCTGCGCGGTGAGACGGTGGACCTGCAGACCCGTTCCCGTGACAACGTGGCACGCCTGGAATTGCCCTGAGCGGCTCCGCCTCGTGCCCGGTGAGCCGAACTAGCTGAAAGAAGTGATGAGTGTGACCCCGACGACCCCGCCTGAAATGCCTGAGGGCCTTGACGCCATCGCTGCGGCCAGTCCGGCCGCGCGCCGCAGCCGCCAGGCCCGCGTGAGCTGGGGCGACCGCGTCGTGACCATCGGCGGCGACGCCCCGGTGCGTGTGCAGTCCATGACCAACACGGACACCGTGGACGTCATCGAGACCGCGATCCAGGTCAAGGAACTGGCCGTGGCCGGGTCGGAGCTGGTGCGCATCACGGTCAACACGCCGGAGGCCGCCGAGGCTGTGCCTCATATCCGCGAGCAGCTCGACCGCATGGGCATCGACGTGCCCCTGGTCGGTGACTTCCATTACAACGGCCACCGCCTGCTGACCGAGTTCCCGGCCATGGCCCAGGCCCTGTCCAAGTACCGCATCAACCCGGGCAATGTGGGCAAGGGTGACAAGAAGGACCGCCAGTTTGCCCAGATGATCGAGGCCGCGATGAAGTACGACAAGGTCGTGCGCATCGGCGTCAACTGGGGCAGCCTGGACCAGGAGTTGCTGGCCCAGATGATGGACGACAACGCCCGTCGCGCGCAGCCCTGGGATGGCCAACAGGTCATGTACCAGGCATTGATTCAATCGGCCCTGAGCTCGGCCAGCTATGCCCGAGAGCTGGGCATGAACCCGGACAACATCATCATCAGCTGCAAGGTCAGCGGCGTGCAGGACCTGATCTCGGTCTATCGCGCCCTGAGCCAGCGCTGCGACTACGCCCTGCACCTGGGCCTGACCGAGGCTGGCATGGGCACCAAGGGCACGGTCGCCTCGGCGACGGCCCTGTCCATCCTGCTGCAGGAAGGCATTGGCGACACCATCCGTGTCTCGCTGACGCCCCAGCCTGGCGAGTCGCGCACCCAGGAGGTGGTGGTGGCCCTGGAGATTCTGCAGTCCCTGGGCCTGCGTGCCTTCAATCCCAGCGTCACGGCCTGCCCGGGTTGCGGCCGTACCACCAGCACCACCTTCCAGGAGCTGGCCAAGCAGATCGACGACTACCTGCGCGCCCAGATGCCCATCTGGCGTGCCAAGTACCCGGGCGTGGAGAACATGAAGGTGGCCGTCATGGGCTGCATCGTCAACGGCCCTGGTGAGAGCAAGCATGCCGACATCGGCATCAGCCTGCCGGGTACCGGTGAGGCGCCCGCGGCCCCCGTGTTCATCGATGGCGAGAAGGCCCTGACCCTGCGCGGGGAGGGAATCGCCACCGAGTTCCAGACCCTGGTCGAGAACTACATCGAAAAACGTTTCGGCGCTCAGAACGCCTGAGCCTGCCGCGAGAGAGTCCATGAGTGATCAGAAGAAGCAGCCCCTCCAGGCCGTGAAGGGCATGAACGACATCCTGCCGCCGGACTCGGCGCGCTGGGAATGGCTGGAAGCGAAGATGCGCAGCGTGCTGCAGCGCTACGGCTACCAAAACGTGCGCACGCCCGTTGTCGAGCCCACGGCCCTGTTCGTGCGCGGCATCGGCGAGGTGACCGATATCGTCGAGAAGGAGATGTACGCCTTCGAGGACAAGATGAACGGTGACCACCTGGCCCTGCGCCCCGAGGGCACGGCCGGCGTGGTGCGGGCCATGATCGAGCACAGCTTCCTGCGCGAGGGCGGCAAGCGCCTCTACTACTTCGGCCAGATGTTCCGCCACGAGCGTCCGCAAAAAGGGCGCTACCGCCAGTTCCACCAGATGGGCATTGAGGCCTTGGGTTTTGCTGGCCCAGACGTCGATGCCGAGGTCATCCTGCTGGCCCGCACCCTGTGGCGCGAGCTCGGCCTGGTCGAGGGCCGTGACGTGGTGCTGGAGATCAACTGCCTGGGTCAGTCCGACGAGCGCAAGGCCCACCGCGAAGCCCTGATCGCTTACCTGGAACAGCACCAGGACGTGCTGGACGAGGAAGCCAAGCGCCGCATGTACAGCAACCCGCTGCGCGTGCTGGACACCAAGAACCCCGCCATGCAGGCCATGGCCGAAGCCGCGCCCAAGCTGCTGGACTTCCTGGGGGAGGCCTCGCTGGCCCACTTCAACGGCGTGAGGGCGCTGCTGGATGCCGTGGGCTTGGAGTACCGCATCAACCCGCGTCTGGTGCGGGGCCTGGACTACTACAACCTCACTGTCTTCGAGTGGGTCACCGACAAGCTGGGCGCACAGGGCACCCTCTGTGCCGGCGGCCGCTATGACGGTCTGATCGAGCAGCTGGGTGGCAAGTCCACGCCGGCCGTGGGTTTCGGCCTGGGGCTGGAGCGCTTGCTCCTGCTGCTGGACACCCTGGGCACCGACATGGACTTGCCCGTGCCTGATGCCTACGCCATCGTGCCTTCGGCCCAGGGCCTGGGTCAGGTCATGCAGGCCCTCGAGGCACTGCGCGCTGCCGGCATCTCGGTGGTGCTGCACCCGGGGCAGGGCAGCATGAAGTCCCAGTTCAAGAAGGCTGATGCCAGCGGCGCCCGCCTCGCGCTGATCTTCGGCGAAGACGAATTGGCCCGTGGCGAAGTGGGGCTCAAGCCTCTGCGCGAGGAAGGTCAGGCCCAGTCCAGCCGCAAGCTGGCTGAGGTGGCTTCCTGGGCCCAGGAACTCCGCAACGCATAATCGCGGCTCACTCACCCCATTCCCTACCGAACACAAGCAATGGCGTCGCATCTCGATCTGGAAGAACAGGAACAACTGGAAGCGCTCAAGGCCTTCTGGAAGCAGTGGGGCAACCTCATCAGCTGGGGCGTGACCGCCGTGCTGCTGGCCTATGCCTCGTGGACGGGCTGGAACTGGTGGCAGCGCGACCAGGGTGCCAAGGCCTCGGCACTTTACGAACAGCTGTCCAACCAGGTGGAAGCCGGTGATGTGGACAAGGCCAATGCCGCCTTTGCCATCCTGAAAGAGCGCTTCCCCTCCACTGTCGCGGCGGCGCAGGGAGCGCTGCTGCAGGCCAGACTGCAGCACGACAAGCAGAACAATGATGGCGCCCGCGCCACCCTCGCCTGGGCTTCACAGAATGCTGGCGATGCCCTCTATCAAGACCTGGCACGGCTGCGCCTGGCTGCCCTGCAGATCGATGCCAAGCAACTCGATGAAGCTGGCAAGAGCCTGGATGGCGTGAAGTCCGCAGACTTCGCCGCCCTGGTGGCCGACCGCCGTGGTGATCTCGCCGTGCTGCAGTCCAAGCCCGAGGTGGCCAAGGCCGAGTACCTGAAGGCTTACCAAGGCATGGACAAGACCCTGGACTACCGCCGACTGGTCGAAGCCAAACTCGCCAGCCTGGGCGCTGCCGTGCCTGAAGAGCCGGCCAAGGATGCAGGCAAGGAGTCTGGCAAGTGAGCAGCATGAAGTCCCTGCAAATGCTTCGCCGCGGCCTGCTGCTGGCGGCCCTGCCGGCGCTGCTGTCGGCGTGCGCGCTGTTCTCCAATTCCAAGGACGCCAAGCCTGCCGCGTTGGAGGCTCTGACGCCCAGCATCGCCGGCAAGGTGGTGTGGCAGCAGCGCATGGACGGCGTCCGCTTCCCGCTGAACACCGTGGCCCTGGCCGACAGCTTCGTCGTGGCTGACAGCGATGGCGTCGTGCAGCGCCTGAATGCCGCCGATGGTGCCGTCATCTGGCGCGCCGCCCTCAAGGAAAAGCTCTCGGCTGGCGTGGGCAGCGACGGCCGCTATGCTGCCGTCGTCACCCGTGACAATGACCTGGTGTCGCTGGACGAGGGCAGGACCCTGTGGCGCAAGCCCCTGTCCGTGCCCATCCTGACGGCCCCGCTGGTGGCCGGCGAGCGCATCTTCGTGCTGACGGTGGATCGGGCTGTGCTGGCCTATGACGCCCTCGATGGTCGCAAGCTCTTCGAGCTCCGCCGTCCCGGTGATCCCCTGACCCTGCTGCAGCCGGGCGCCATCGGCAGCTACAAGGACACCCTGGTCGTGGGCCAGGGCTCGCGCCTGGCTGGCATAGACCCGCTGCGCGGCTCTGTGCGCTGGGAGGCCAGCGTGGCCAATCCGCGTGGCACGAACGAGGTCGAGCGCCTGGCCGATGTGGTCGGTCCCCTGGTGCGCACGGGCGAACTGCTGTGCGCCCGTGGCTTCCAGTCCGCCGTCAGCTGCATCAATGCCGAGCGCGGCTCCACCGTCTGGACCCGCAATGTCGGTGGTGTGATGGGCGTGGGTGGGGATGCTCAGACCGTCGTGGGCGGTGATGCCTCGGACCGGCTGACGGCCTGGCGCACCAGCAACGGTGACGTGCTATGGAATGCCGAGCGGTTCCTGAATCGCAAGCTGTCCACGCCTCTGGTCCTGGGCCAGAGCGTGGTGGTGGGCGACTTCGAAGGCCAGGTGCATTTCCTCAACCGCGAGACCGGCAAGACCCAGCTGCGACTGCCCACCGACGGCTCGGCCATTGCGGCCGCGCCGGTGGCGGCCGGCAACACCATCCTGGTCGTGACCCGCAACGGAGGCCTCTTCGCGCTGCGGCCCCAGTGAGGCCGTGCGCCTGTGGCGCCTCCCGTTTTTTGAAAGAAGAACAAGAACATGATGAAACCCGTGATCGCCCTGGTGGGCCGCCCCAATGTGGGCAAGTCCACGCTGTTCAACCGGCTGACCAAGAGCCGTGATGCCATCGTGGCCGATTTCGCCGGCCTGACCCGCGACCGCCACTATGGCGACGGCCGTCTCGGTGACCGCGACTTCATCGTCATCGACACCGGTGGCTTCGAGCCCGACAGCTCCACCGGCATCGTCAAGGAAATGGCCAAGCAGACCCGCCAGGCCGTGGCCGAGGCGGATGCCGTGGTCTTCGTGGTCGACATCCGCCTGGGCCTGTCCGCCCAGGACCAGGACATCGCCCGCTACCTGCGCACCTGCAACAAGCGCGTGTTCCTGGCCGTCAACAAGGCCGAGGGCATGAGCGAGTCGCCCTTGCTGGGCGAGTTCCATGAGCTGGGCATGGGTGAGCCCCATCCCATCTCCGCCGCTCACGGCCAGGGCATTCGCAGCATGCTGGAAGCCGTGCTGGAGGGTTTCGACTACGGTGACGACGAAGAAGAGGGCGCCGAAGAAGAGCAGGCCATCCGCCTGGCCGTCGCGGGCCGTCCGAATGTGGGCAAGAGCACGCTGATCAACACCTGGCTGGGTGAAGAACGCCTGGTGGCTTTCGACATGCCGGGCACCACGCGCGATGCCATCTCGGTGGACTTCGAGCGCCAGGGCCAGAAGTTCAAGCTGATCGACACCGCCGGCCTGCGCCGCAAGGGCAAGGTCTTCGAGGCCATCGAGAAGTTCTCGGTGGTCAAGACCTTGCAGGCCATCGCCGACGCCAACGTGGTTCTGCTGCTGATCGACGCCACCCAAGGCGTCACCGACCAGGACGCCCACATTGCGGGCTACATCCTGGACAGCGGCCGCGCCGTGGTCGTCGCGATCAACAAGTGGGATGCTGTGGACAGCTACCAGCGCGAGATGCTGGAGCGCTCCATCGAATCGCGGCTGTCCTTCCTGAAGTTCGCGCCCACGCTGAAGATCTCCGCGTTGAAGCGCCAGGGCCTGGGTCCCCTGTGGAATGCGCTGGCCGATGCCTACTCCTCGGCCTACAAGAAGATGACCACCCCGGTGCTGACCCGCCTGATCCAGGAAGCCGTGCAGCACCAGCAGCCGCAGCGCTCGGGGGTCTCGCGGCCCAAGCTGCGCTATGCGCACCAGGGCGGCATGAATCCGCCCATCGTGGTGATCCACGGCAATGCGCTGGACAGCGTCTCGGATGCCTACAAGCGCTACCTGGAAGGCCGCATCCGGGCCCACTACAAGCTCACAGGCACGCCGCTGCGCATCGAGATGCGCTCATCCAAGAATCCATTCCTGGACAAGGACGACTGAATCCCGGGCGCGGGGAAACCCGCGGCTGTGTTAAGGTGCAGTCCTCTCTTCTCCCCCTCTCACAACACGGAGCATATCGTGAGCAACAAAGGACAACTCCTGCAAGACCCCTTCCTGAACCTCCTGCGCAAGGAGCATGTGCCGGTGTCCATCTACCTGGTCAACGGCATCAAGCTGCAGGGCCATATCGAGTCCTTTGACCAGTACGTCGTGCTGCTGCGCAATACGGTCACTCAGATGGTCTACAAGCACGCCATTTCCACGGTGGTTCCCGGCCGCGCCGTGAACTTCCATGCCAACGACGGCGCCGAAGGCGCTGCCTGAGAGGACTCGCCGTCACGACACCGCTCGTGACGGCCTCCACAGACCTTGAGTTCTTCAAGCCATTCCGCCGCGACGCCGCCCTCCGAGGCGGCGCGCGCCATTCTTGTGGGTGTCGATTTCGGACGCGGCGCCCCCTTCGATCCTTCCCTGGACGAACTCGCACTCCTTGCCGAGTCCGCGGGCGATACGCCTGTGGCCCGCGTCACTGCCAAGCGTCAGGCTCCGGATGCCGCACTGTTCGTGGGCTCAGGCAAGGCGGACGAGATCAAGCTGCTGGTGCAGGCCCATGGTGCCCACACCGTGCTTTTCGACCAGGCCATTTCGCCTGCGCAACAACGCAATCTGGAGCGTGTCCTGGGTGTGCCGGTTGCAGATCGCACAGCCCTGATCCTGGAAATCTTCGCGGCCCGAGCCAAGAGCCATGAGGGCAAGCTGCAGGTCGAGTTGGCTCGGCTGCAGTACCTGGCCTCGCGCCTGGTGCGGCGCTGGAGCCACCTGGAGCGCCAGAGCGGCGGTATCGGCATGCGCGGCGGCCCCGGCGAAGCCCAGATCGAGCTGGATCGCCGCATGATCGACGAGCGCATCAAGAGCATCAAGGAACGGCTCAAGAAGGTGCAGCGCCAGCGCAGCACCCAGCGCCGCGCCCGTGCGCGCAATGGCGTGTTCCGCGTCTCCCTGGTCGGCTATACCAATGCAGGCAAGTCCACGCTCTTCAATGCGCTGGTGAAGGCCCGCACCTACGCGGCTGACCAGCTCTTCGCCACGCTGGACACCACCACCCGCTCACTCTACCTGGAGGAGGCGGCTGCCAGTGTGTCCTTGTCTGACACCGTCGGCTTCATCCGCGACCTGCCTCACAAGCTGGTGGAGGCCTTCCAGGCCACGCTGCAGGAAGCGGCCGACGCCGACTTGCTGCTGCATGTGGTGGATGCCGCCTCGCCGGTCCTGGACGAGCAGATGGTCGAGGTGGAGCGCGTGCTTGAGGAGATCGACGCCGCGGGCATCCCGCAGCTGCTGGTCTACAACAAGCTGGACAAGCTTGAGGACAACCAGCGCCCCCGCCAGCCCCTGGACTGGATGGAGCGGCCCAATGGCCAGCGTGTGCCGCGCATCTTCGTCAGCGCCATCAGCGGTGAGGGCCTGGACCTGCTGCGGGCCCAGATCGTCACGAGCATGCGCGAGCAAGGACTGACCCCCGAACCGGGCGAGCCTGATCCGCGCTTGATTTCTCTGGCACAGCCGCCACATGAAGAAGATTGGTCCCGCTCAGGGTCGGAGTCCGGCCCGGCTTCGAACAACGAGGGCAAAGCCGTGGACAATGGCCCGGCGCCCCATTCCAACGAACAGGCATGAGCATGAATCACGCTGAGCGCGCCGCTGGCGCCCCCACGCTGCGAGAGACCGCTGCCGCCGCAGCCGCCTTGCTGCGAGCCCTGCTGCGAGTCCCGACGCTACCGCGCGCCCGCCGCGACGGCGCTTTGCTCAACAGCGGTCGCAACGACGGCCCGCCCGATCTCGATGAGCTCTGGCGCGATTTCAACCGTAAGCTTTCTGGCTTTTTTGGCGGGCGCGGCAGCCCTGAACCGCAGGGCGGTGGCGGTTCCGGCCCCGACATGCGCAGTGCCGGCTTGGGCATGGGCCTGATCGGCGGCGTGGTGGTTCTGGCCTGGCTGGGCAGCGGTTTCTTCACCGTGCAGGAAGGTGAGCAGGCCGTCATCACTTCCTTCGGCAAGTACAGCAAGACGGTGGAAGCCGGCTTCCAGTGGCGCCTGCCCTATCCCTTCCAGGCCCATGAGACGGTGGCGGTGACGCAGCTTCGCTCTGTTGAAGTCGGGCGCCCCACCGTCGTGGTGGCGACGGGCCTGCGCGATTCGTCCATGCTGACCCAGGACGAGAACATCGTGGACATCCGCTTCACCGTGCAATACCTGCTGAAGGATGCTCGCGACTACCTCTTCGAGAACCGCGACCCTGACGAGGCTGTGCGCCAGGCTGCCGAGTCGGCCGTGCGCGAGATCGTGGGCAAGTCCAATATGGATTCGGTGCTGTACGAGCAGCGCGATGCCATTGCTGCCGAGCTGGGCAAATCGGTGCAGGTGCAGCTGGACCGGCTCAAGGCGGGCATCCTGGTCAAGAACGTCAATGTGGGCAGCGTGCAGGCCCCCGAGCAGGTGCAGGCCGCCTTTGACGACGCCTTCAAGGCCGGCCAGAACAAGGAACAGCTCAAGAACGAAGGCGAGGCCTACGCCAACAGCGTGATTCCCGAGGCCCAAGGCAAGGCCGCGCGCCTGCGCCAGGAGGCTGAAGGCTATCGCTCTCGCGTGATCGCCCGCGCCGAGGGTGATGCGCAGCGCTTCAAGTCGGTGCTGGTCGAGTACCAGAAGGCGCCGGCCGTCACCCGCGACCGCATCTACATCGACACCATGCAGCAGATCTACAGCGACGTCACCAAGGTCATGGTGGACAGCCGCAGCGGTTCCAATCTGCTGTACCTGCCCCTGGACAAGTTGTTGCAGCAGGGTGGCTCCAACGTCACGAGCAGTTCGCCCGTGCCGGTGACCGTGGATTCCGCGCCCGCTGCCGTGGCGCCGGTGGACCGCAATCGCGATGCCCTGCGCAATCGCGAAGGCCGTTGAGGGGAGCGCATAGATGAATCGAATCACCAGCATCGTCCTGGGCGCCCTGGTCGCCTTCATGGTCCTGAGCTCGACGATGTTCGTCGTTGACCAGCGCCAGTTCGCCGTGGTCTACGCCCTGGGCGAGATCAAGGAAGTGGTCAGCGAGCCGGGTCTCAAGCTCAAGGCTCCGCCGCCTCTGCAGAACGTGGTTTTCCTGGACCGCCGGGTGCAGACCCTGGACAGCCCGGATCCGCGCCCCATCTTCACTGCCGAGAAGAAGAGCCTGGTCATCGACTGGCTGGTGAAGTGGCGCGTGACCGATCCGCGCCAGTTCATTCGCAACAACGGCAGCAATATGCGCAATGTGGAAGCTCGGCTGAGCCCCATCGTGCAGGCGGCGCTGAACGAGGAGGTCACCAAGCGTGACGTCCGTGCCGTGCTGGCCACCGAGCGCGACAAGGTCATGCAGGATGTCCGGCATCGCCTGGCGGAGGAGTCCAAGCAGTTCGGCATCGAGATCCTGGATGTGCGGATCAAGCGCGTTGACTTTGCCGCCAACATCACGGATGCCGTCTACCGTCGCATGGAGTCCGAGCGCAAGCGCGTGGCCAATGAATGGCGCGCCACCGGCAATGCCGAGGCCGAGAAGATCCGCGCCGATGCCGACCGCCAACGCGAAGTCATTCTGGCCGAAGCCTATCGCGACGCCCAGCTGATCAAGGGCGAGGGCGATGCCAAGGCTTCCGCCCTCTACGCCGAAGCCTTCGGCAGGGATCCGCAGTTTGCGCAGTTCTATCGCTCCCTGGAGGCCTACCGCGCGGTGTGGAAGAACAAGTCCGACGTGATGGTGCTGGACCCCAATTCCGAGTTCTTCAAGGCCATGCGTGGCGCGCCGGCCGGCGGTGCGCCTGCCCCGGCTCGCAAGTAGGCCCTGGGGTCAGTCACCATTCCCTCAGGTCCTGTGACATGAGTCTGGATCTCTTGTGGACGGCCCTGGCGCTGATGCTGCTCATCGAAGGCTTGATGCCCTTGCTGAGCCCTGAACGCTGGCGCGCGCTCTTCCTCCGCATGACGGCGCTCAGTGATGGTCAGATCCGCTTTGTCGGTCTGGCCAGCGTCGGATGCGGGCTCCTGGGTCTGTTGCTGTTGCGCTGATGGGCCGGCGGGGCGAGCCCCATGCCCCGTCTTGCCTACGTGAGCCGCGTTTGCGCGTCACGTAGGCTGCTGCTGTTCGCGGCTCCGGGACTTCCCGGTACAATGCCGTTTTTAACCCCCCCAGAAACGTCCATGGCCTCTGCTTGGCTGCTGCCCGAGCACATTGCTGACGTCTTGCCCTCCCAGGCTCGCCGTATCGAAGAACTCCGGCGTGAACTCCTGGACCTGGCGCGGACCTACGGCTGCGAACTGGTGATGCCTCCCATGCTGGAGCATCTGGAGTCGCTGCTCACCGGTACGGGTCGTGAACTGGACCTCAAGACCTTCAAGCTCGTCGACCAGTTGTCCGGCCGCAGCCTCGGCTTGCGTGCGGACACCACCCCCCAGGTCGCCCGTATCGACGCCCACCTGCTGAACCGCGCCGGCGTGACCCGCCTGTGCTACTGCGGGCCGGTGGTGCACACACGCCCTGAGGGCCTGCATGGCAGCCGTGAGCCGCTGCAGTTCGGCGTCGAGATCTACGGCCATGCCGGTCTGGAAGCCGATCTGGAAGTGCAGGAGTTGGCCATAGCCACGCTGCACAAGGCCGGGCTGAAGGACATCATGCTGGACCTGGGCGACGCTCGCCTGGTGCGGGGCGTGCTGGGCGATGTGAAGCCGGCGGCCGACACATTGGATGCCATCGTCGCTGCCTTGGCTGCCAAGGATGCCGCCAGCCTGGCCCAGGCCACGGCCGGCATGCCCGAGGCTGTGGCGCGTGGCCTGCAAATCCTCATCGGTCTCTATGGCGGCATGGAAGTGCTGGACCAGGCGCGCGAGCAACTGCCTGACCATCCTTTGATCCGAGCCGCCCTGGACGATCTGCGCTGGCTGTCCAGCCATTTGCACCAGAGCCAGCCGGAGCTGCGCCTGGGCTTCGATCTGGCCGATCTGCGCGGCTATGCCTACTACAGCGGCATGCGCTTCGCACTGTACGCTGCTGGCTGCAGCGATGCCGTGCTGCGCGGTGGTCGCTATGACGAGGTGGGGGCGGTTTTTGGCCGTCGACGCCCGGCGGTCGGCTTCAGCCTGGACCTCAAGGCTCTGGTCGCGCTGTGCCCGGTTACGCCCTTGCGGGCTGCCGTTCGCGCGCCCTGGGGTGAGGACGCGTCCCTGCGCGCCGCCGTGCGCGCCTTGCGTGAGCAGGGGGAAACCGTGGTCTGCGTCCTGCCCGGGCATGAACACGAGAACGACGAATTCGACTGCGACCGCGAACTGGTCAGCGTTGGCGGGCAATGGGTGGTGCGCGCGCGTTGACGCGGTCCACCAATCTGAATACTTTTCATTGGATGAGCATCATGCACAGTGAGATCGCGCGCGGCCGTAATGTGGTCGTTGTGGGCACCCAGTGGGGTGACGAAGGCAAGGGCAAGGTTGTCGACTGGATGACCGACCACGCCCAGGGCGTGGTGCGCTTCCAGGGCGGCCACAACGCTGGCCACACGCTGGTGATCAAGGGCGTGAAGACGGCCCTGCAGCTGATCCCATCGGGCATCATGCGCGACGGCGTGGCCTGTTACATCGGCAACGGTGTGGTGGTGGATCCGGCCCATCTGGTGTCCGAGATCGAGCGCCTGGAGAAGGCCGGCGTGGAGGTGCGCTCGCGCCTCTTCATCAGCGAATCCTGCCCCATGATCCTGCCCTTCCACGTGGAAGTGGACAAGGCTCGCGAGGCCCTGCGTGAGAGCAGCGGCAGCGGCAAGATCGGCACCACTGGCAAGGGTATAGGCCCGGCCTATGAGGACAAGGTCGCGCGCCGCGCCCTGCGCTTGCAGGACCTCAAGCATCCCGAGCGTTTCGCCACGAAGCTGCGCGAGTTGCTGGACCTGCACAACCACGCGCTGACCGGCTACCTCAACGCCAGCGCCCTGGAGTTTCAGCCCATCTTCGACAAGGCCATGCTTCTTGCCGAGCAGGTCAAGCCCATGCTGGCCGACGTCGGCTACATGCTGCACAAGGCCCATCAGGCCGGCCAGAACATCCTGTTCGAGGGCGCGCAGGGCACGCTGCTGGACATCGACCATGGCACCTACCCCTATGTGACCTCCAGCAACTGCGTGGCTGGCAATGCCGCTGCCGGTGCCGGCGTGGGCCCGCAGATGCTGCACTACATGCTGGGCATCACCAAGGCCTACACCACCCGCGTGGGCTCGGGCCCGTTCCCGACCGAGCTTGAGTGGGAAAAGGAAGGCACCGTGGGCTACCACCTGTCCACCGTGGGTCAGGAACGTGGCACCGTGACCGGCCGCGCCCGCCGCTGCGGCTGGCTGGATGCTGCTGCGCTGAAGCGCTCCATCATCATCAACGGCATCACGGGCCTGTGCCTCACCAAGCTGGACGTGCTGGATGGCCTGAAGGAGATCCAGATGTGCGTGGGCTATGAGCTCAATGGCAAGCAGATCGACATCCTGCCCCTGGATGCCGACGAGATCGTGGCCTGCAAGCCCATCTATGAGACGTTCCCCGGCTGGACCGAGAGCACCTTTGGCGTGACCCAGTGGGATGCGCTGCCGCTGAATGCGCGCCGCTACCTGGAGCGTGTGCAGGAGGTTATCGGCGCACCGATTGACATGGTGTCCACCGGCCCCGACCGCGAGCACACCATCCTGCTGCGCCATCCCTACCAGGGCTGAAGCACACGCGCTCAGACCCCCTCAACATCCCCACTGCATTGGAGTAAGCATCTATGTTGACCGACGACGGCAAGCACTTGTACGTGTCCTGGGACGAATACCATCTGCTGACCGAGCGCCTGGCGCTCAAGGTGCATGCCTCGGGCTGGGAGTTTGACCAGATCCTGTGCCTGGCCCGCGGCGGCGTTCGCCCGGGTGACGTGCTGTCCCGTGTCTTCGACAAGCCGCTGGGCATCATGTCCACCAGTTCCTATCGCGCGGAAGCCGGCACCATCCAGGGCCGACTGGACATCGCCAAGTACATCACCATGCCCAAGGGTGAGCTCGCTGGCCGCGTGCTGCTGGTGGACGATCTGGCCGACTCCGGCGTGACGCTGAAGGCCGTCGTGGAGCGCCTGCGCGGCATGCCTGCGGTGAAGGAGCTGCGCTCGGCGGTGATCTGGACCAAGTCGGTATCGACCTACACGCCGGACTACTACGTCGAGATGCTGGAGACCAGCCCCTGGATCCATCAGCCCTTCGAGATCTACGACGACATGCGCCCGGACGCGCTGGCGAAGAAGTTCTCGGTCTGACGGGGCATTCCTGATCGCGACTTTCGCCATCACCTGCTCGCGAAGCGCGGCGCCTCGTTCTCGAGGCCCCGCGCTTTTTTCATGGCTGCATGGGGCGGCGGCGGGATGGGGTCAGGCATTGCCCACGGACCCGGTGGGCGGTGGTATCTTGTACGCGTGGCGACCCGCACAACAAAATGGCCGCAGTCTTTCGATCTGCAGCCATGGAGTGAGAGGTGGTGCGCAGGCGAGTGCGAGTGAGGTGAGTGCGTGTGCAGGAGACAGCGCCAAGAACTGCGCAAAAACAAAAGCCAGCTCTGAAATCAGAAGCTGGCTTTTGAGAGTATCTGGTGCCCAGGAGAGGACTCGAACCTCCACGGAGTTACCCGCTAGTACCTGAAACTAGTGCGTCTACCAATTCCGCCACCTGGGCAAGGTTTCCAAGCCATCGGTTTAAACGTATGATTCGTTTAAACAAATTGCCTGGCCGTTTCAGGAAAGCTGAGATTCTATCATCAAAAATTTTAAGAACACAAGTGGTCCCGGCAATAACGCCGGTTCGCAGGCTGCCCTGCTGAGCGAAGTCGAGGGCGTGGTGCAAGGCCACCGCGACGGACACGGGTTCCTGATCCCAGACGACGGGCAGCCCGACCTCTACCTTTCCTCCCAGGAAATGCATGCCGTGATGCACGGCGATCGCTTGCGCGCCCGCATCGTGCGCTATGACAAGCGCGGGCGCCCGGAAGGCCGGGTGCTTGAGATCCTGGATCGCAAGAAGAGGCCCATCATCGGCCGGCTGCTGCTGGAGTCCGGCGTCTGGCTGGTGGCTCCTGAAGACAAGCGTTATGGCCAGGACATCCTGGTGCCCAAGAACGCCATCGCCAATGCCACCGCAGGCCAGGTGGTCGCCGTCGAGCTGACCGAGCCGCCATCCCTGTATTCGCAACCCGTAGGCCGCGTGACCGAGGTGCTGGGTGAGATCGACGACCCCGGCATGGAAATCGAGATCGCGGTGCGCAAGTACGAGGTGCCGCACCGCTTCAGCGCCGAGACGCTCTCCCAGGCCGCCAAGCTGCCGGATCGCGTGCGTGCGGTGGACATGAAAAACCGCGTGGACCTGCGCGACGTCGCCCTGGTCACCATCGATGGCGAGGATGCCCGCGACTTCGACGATGCCGTCTTCTGCGCGCCGCACAAGCAGGGCCGCGGCAAGACGGCCTTCAAGGGCTGGCGCTTGCTGGTGGCTATTGCCGATGTCAGCCATTACGTGAAGCCGGGCGAGCCGCTGGACCTCGATGCCTACGAGAGAGCCACCTCCGTCTACTTCCCGCGCCGCGTGATTCCCATGCTGCCGGAGAAGCTCTCCAACGGCTTGTGCTCGCTGAATCCCGAGCAGGATCGGCTCTCCATGGTCTGCGACATGCTGATCACCGAGGAGGGTGAGACCTTTGCCTACCAGTTCTACCCGGCGGTGATCTGCTCGCATGCGCGGCTGACTTACAACGAGGTGGCGGCCGTGTTGGCCAATACCCATGGGCCGGAGGCCGGGCGCCGTCAGGATCTGGTGCCGCATTTGCTGCATCTGCACGAGGTCTACCGTGCGCTGCTGAGCCAGCGCCAGCGCCGTGGCGCCGTGGACTTCGACACGGTCGAGACCCAGATCGTTTGCGATGACAACGGTCGCATCGAGAAGATCATCCCCCGCACTCGCAATGACGCCCATCGCCTGATCGAGGAGGCCATGCTGGCCGCCAACGTCTGCGCGGCGGATTTCATCGCGGGCGGCAAGCACCATTCGCTGTACCGCGTGCACGAAGGGCCTACGCCCGAGAAGCGCACGGCGCTGCAGGCCTATCTGCGGGCGCTGGGCATCGGCATGGGCCTGTCGGACGATCCCTCGCCGGGCGAGTACCAGGCCATCGCGCATGCCACCAAGGACAGGCCCGATGCCACGCAGATCCACACGATGCTGCTGCGCTCCATGCAGCAGGCCATCTACACGGGCGCCAATGCCGGCCACTTCGGCCTGGCCTATCAGGCCTACACGCACTTCACCAGCCCGATCCGTCGCTATCCGGACCTGCTGGTGCACCGCGTCATCAAGGCCATGCTGGGCAACAAGCGCTACCAGCTCGATGCCGCCAAGATGGATGTGCCCGTGCCTCCCAAGCGGCCCGGCAAGGCCAAGCCCATCAACCCTGCCTCCGCGAGCACCGAGATCGAGCGCTGGGAAGTCGTGGGTGCGCACTGCAGCGCCAATGAGCGCCGGGCTGACGAAGCCTCCCGCGACGTCGAGGCCTGGCTCAAGTGCCGCTACATGCGGGAGCACCTGGGCGAGGAATTCAGCGGGACGGTCAGCGCGGTGACGAGCTTCGGTCTCTTTGTTCAGCTGGATGCGCTCTTTGTCGAGGGCTTGGTCCACATCACTGAACTGGGTGGCGAGTACTACCGCTTCGATGAGGTGCGCCAGGAGCTGCGCGGCGAGCGCACGGGCATCCGCTACGCCACGGGTGCGAGGGTGCAGGTGCAAGTCAGCCGCGTGGACCTGGATGGTCGCAAGATCGACTTCCGTCTCGTGCGTGACGGCGACGATCTCCGCTCTTCGTCCAGGCCCCAGCGAGACAAGACCGGCCAGGCTCTGCCGCGCAAGCCGACGGACAAGCTCGCCGAGGTGCAGCGTCAGGACCGCGAGGTGAAGGCCAGCGGCAAGCGCGCGAAATCGGGCGCCGGCTCGCGCGCTGCAAGTGCTGCACCGCTGTCGCCGGTGGCGGCTCGCAAGACGGCGGCACGCAAGTCCAGCGAGGCCAGCAAGGGGCGCAAGCGCCGATGAGACGCAGGGTCAGCCTGACCCTCGAGCGGCTTTTTTGGGGTGTATAGGGAGGCTTGTGATCGCCTGAGATCGCCTATGCCCGCGAATGATCCCCTCGACGCATACGCCCATTCCGGCGCCATGCGCAGAGGGGTCAGGGCAGGGTGGCCTGCAGCGCGTGCATGTGCTCAATCAGCTCGGCGGCCCGCAGCGGGGTCTGTGCGCCGTGCGCGGCTTCGCCATGCCAGGCCACGCCGACAGTGGCGAGCTCATGCGGGGGCATGGTCGGGCATTGCGCCCACAGGCCCCCGAGCCAGCCGGCCAGCACGTCGCCAGTGCCTGCGCCGGCCAGGGCGGCGGTGCCGCTGCCATTCAGGTGCAAGGGCTCACCGGGGCTGGCGATCACGCTGCCCGAGCCCTTCAGCACCACGCTGCAGTCCAGGACCATGCTGAGTGTCCGGGCGGCCTTCAAGCGGTCTGCCTGGACCTGAGCCAGCGGCCATCGCAGCAGTCGCGCGGCCTCCAGCGGGTGCGGTGTGAGGATGGTCTGCAGCCCTGCGGCCCTGCGACCCTGCAGCAATGCCTGGGCCGCCGCGCTGCGCGACACGCTGTTGAGTCCGTCGGCATCCAGCACCAGGCGCGGGGCCTGACGCAGGATCTCGGGCAGTGGCGAAGCCAAGCCGGCATCCAGTCCATGCCCCGCTCCGCAGCCTGTGACAAGGGTCAGGTCTTGCCAGGGTGTCCGGCCATCGAGAGGGCCTTCGGGCCAACGCATGAGTTCGGGGCGGTCAAGCACGCTGCCGGTGGGCGAGGCGGCAGACAAGGGCTTGAGATGCACCTTGCCGGCCCCGGCGGCGAGCGCGGCACCCGATGCCAGCACGGCCGCGCCTTCCATGTGGGGGGCGCCACCGATGACCAGCACCTGTCCGTAGCTGCCCTTGTGGCTGGCATGCGGCCGCCGGGCCAGGCTCCGCCAGCGAAGCCTTTCGCCGCAGGCGATCAGCAGGCCACTGTCGCCCGGGGAGGTCGGCGTGCCGAGATTGTCGAACCAGATCCGGCCGGCATGGTCGCGACCCTGGCCGGTGAACAGCCCCGGCTTGAGGCTCAGCAGGCACAGCGTGTGCTGTGCCCGCACCACCGCGCCGGGCTGGCCCTGCTCATCGGGGCAGGCGCATCCGGTGTCGGTCTGCAGGCCGCTGGGTACGTCGATGCTCAGCACAGGCAGGCCGCTGCCGTTGATGGCGACGATGGCCTCCTTGAGCGCGCCCTCGGGTGCCCGCTGCAGGCCCAGCCCCAGCATGGCGTCGATGATCAGTCCGCAGCCCTCGGGCGGGTGCGGCGAACTGCCGATATGCAGGCCAGCCTCCAGTGCGGTTTGCAGGGCCCATTGGGCGTCAGAGGGCAGGGACTTGCTGCTGCGCAGGTGGCTGACGTGGACCTCCATTCCCAGGAGTGCAAGGTGGCGTGCGGCCACCAGTCCGTCGCCGCCGTTGTTGCCGGGTCCGCAGGCCACCCAGACCCGCCGCGCATGCGGTGCGACGGCGAGGCTCAGGCGCGCCGCGGCGAGGCCCGCGCGCGCCATCAGCGCCTGTGCTGGTGAGTCGAGCAGGGCGGCGGCTTCCTGGGCGCGGCAGCCTTCGCTGCTGAAGAGGGGGAAGCGGCCGGTCTGGCGGAGTACCTCGATCATGCGGCCACTCTAGCTCAGCGCAGGCGATCTGGCCCGAAGGCGCTGAGGTCCAGGCCCGGGTCGCGCCCCCCGATCAGGGCGGCCAGCAGCTGTGCCGAGCCCGCGGCCAGCGCGGCGCCCTGGCCGCCGTGGGCAAGGTTCAGCCAGATGCCTTCGGCGCCACTGGCGCCCAGCAGGGGAAGGCCATCGGCCAGCATCAGGCGGCTGCCCTGCCAGTACTGTGCCTGCTGAGACTGGATTGCGCCGGGGAACCAGTCGTGCAGGACCTCATGGAGGTGCTCGAAACCCTTGTCGCCGCGGCTGGGGGGCTGCAGGCAGGCACCGCCGCTGATGCGCACCCGCTGGCCCAGTCGGCTGAGGCTCAGTTGGTGGCAGTCGTCAATCAGGTTGGCGCGCGGGCCCAGGTCCGGGAAGGCCTCGAGCTGGCGCAGCGGTGCCGTCAGCGTGCGGCCCCAGACCTGCCGCATCGCCGGCTTCAGGCGCAGTTGCGCCAGCAGTGCGTCACCGGGCTGGGCGCCACACAGCACGATGGCATCGAAGCTGTGCGTCTGCGCTTCGCGCGGGCTGGGCACGGTGCTGGGGCCGGCTGCGGCAAGGGCGTCTCTTCTTTGCGAGGCGCCGGGTAGTCCGGCCTGTGTTGCGGGGGCATGGGTGAGAGCGGGGCGCTTGCCGGCCTGCAGGGCGCGGACCTCGGTGTGGAACATGAAGTGCGCGCCCAGGCGCTGGGCAGCCTGCTTGAGCAGCAGGCACAGCTCGCGGCCGTTGCTGGCCTCGGCTTCGGGCAGCTGCCATCCTCCGTGCAGTGGTGTATCGGGGCTGAGGCCGGGCTCCTGGCGACGGCAGGCCTCGGCGTCGAGCCACTGGTGTGCAATGCCGGCGGCCTGCCAGTGCTCGACCAGCGGTTGCGCCTTGCGGGTCTGGGCTTCGTCGCGCATCAGCACGAGCAGGCCTTCGCTGCGCTCATGGTCCAGCTGCAACTGCCTGCGAAGAAGGGTGGAGCGGGCGAGGCTCTGGCGGGTGAGGGCGAGCAGGGCGTTCTGGCGGAACTCGGTCCAGCCCTTGCTGCGTGCCTGGCGCGCGGCCCAGCGCCAGCCGGCGTCCGAAAGTCCGCTGGCCTGCAGGGCCAGCGGCTGCGTGCCGCACAGTGCACCCCACACGGGACTCAGAGCCGGGGCGCAGAGCCCGCCCTGGGCGAAGCTGGCCTCGGCAGCCACGCTGCCGCTGCGTTCGAACACAACCACGGCATGACCCTGGGCGGCCAGCTCCAGGGCTGCATGTACGCCGCTCAGGCCGGCGCCAACGATGGCGACTTCCATTCAGGACCTCGCCGTCAGGTCTTGCCGCAGCCCGCATGCGCAGGAACGGCCGGATTCAGGGGCGCGGCAGGGGTGCTGCGAGGGTGGGGAGGGCTGGGTTGCCGCAGCGCGCGGGCGGCAGGCGAAAGGGGAGGACATCAGTCGTGCTATACTCTTTGGGTTTTGCCGGGTACTGCAACTGCTGATACAGCAGAAGCGGCATCAGCAGCTCGATCCAGATCCGGGGCCGTTCAACGCAAGTTGGCATGTGCCGCAGCGATCTGGTGGGTGGCGATCTCGGCAGACAAATCGCAAACCCGGCAATCGATAGGTGTCGTGTCGCAGCAGCTCAATGAGCGGGCTTTTTTCGTGCCCTGTGCTGCGACGCGATTCGAGCCGGATTTTAGAACCAACCTTCGGAGTTACTCATGTCCGTCACGATGCGCGAAATGCTGGAAGCCGGTGTCCACTTTGGTCACCAAACCCGCTTCTGGAACCCCAAGATGGCCCCCTTCATCTACGGCCATCGCAACAAGATCCACATCATCAACCTCGAAAAGACGCTGCCCAAGTTCGAGGAAGCGCTGAAGTTCGTGCGCCAGCTGTCTGCCAAGCGCGGCACGATCCTGATGATCGGTACCAAGCGTCAAGCCCGTGACATCGTCGCCGCTGAAGCTCAGCGCGCTGGCGTGCCCTTCGTTGACCAGCGTTGGCTGGGCGGCATGCTGACCAACTTCAAGACGGTCAAGGGCTCGCTGAAGAACCTGAAGGATATGCAGGCTCAAGTCGAGAACGGCACCCAGCCCGCCATCAAGAAGGAAGCCCTGATGTTCCAGCGCGACCTGGCCAAGCTGGAAAAGAATATCGGCGGCATCCAGGACATGGGCGCCCTGCCTGATGCCCTGTTCGTGATCGACGTCGGCTACCACAAGATTGCCATCGCCGAAGCCAAGAAGCTGGGCATCCCCGTGATCGGCGTGGTTGACACCAACCACTCGCCTGAAGGCATCGACTACGTCATCCCTGGCAACGACGACTCCGCCAAGGCTGTCGCCCTGTATGCCAAGGCCGTGGCTGACGCCGTGCTGGAAGGCCGCGCCAACAGCACCGCCGAGCTGGTCCAGGCTGTTGCCGCTGATGGCGACGAATTCGTGGAAGTGAACGAAGGCGCCTGAGCTCTTCGGCACTTGCTCACCAGGGGCTGATTCAGCCCCTTTTTTCCACGCTGAATCTGTATTCGAGGAGCCGCTGAGTCGGCTCCCAGTCCAACGGAGATTGAAATGGCTGCTATTACCGCAAGCATGGTCGCCGAGCTGCGCGCCCGTACCGACGCTCCCATGATGGAGTGCAAGAAGGCCCTGACCGAGGCCGACGGTGACCTGACCCGTGCTGAGGAAATCCTGCGCGTCAAGCTGGGCAACAAGGCTGGCAAGGCCGCTTCCCGCATCACCGCCGAAGGCGTGGTGGCTGCTGCCGTTGTCGGCGGCGCAGGCGCCCTGATCGAAGTCAACTGCGAAACCGACTTCGTCTCCAAGAACGATGCCTTCCTGGCCTTCGTGAACGCCCTGGCTGGCCTGGTCGCCGAGAAGAACCCCGCTGACGTGGACGCCCTGTCTGCGCTGCCGCTGTCGCAGGAAGGCTTCGGCCCGACCGTGGAAGACGTGCGCAAGGGCCTGATCGGCAAGATCGGCGAGAACATGACCATCCGTCGCTTCAAGCGCTACGAGGGTGGCAAGCTGGTCTCCTATCTGCACGGCACCCGCATCGGCGTGATGGTCGAGTTTGACGGTGATGACGTGGCTGCCAAGGACGTCGCCATGCACGTGGCCGCCATGAAGCCGGCTGCCCTGTCTTCTGCCGAAGTGCCCGCCGAGCTGGTCGCCAAGGAGCGCAAGATCGCCGAAGAGAAGGCTGCCGAGTCCGGCAAGCCCGCCGACATCGTCGCCAAGATGGTCGAAGGCTCGGTGCAGAAGTTCCTGAAGGAAGTCTCGCTGCTGGACCAGGTCTTCGTGAAGGCCGCCGACGGCAAGCAGACCGTTGCCGCCATGCTGAAGGACAAGGCCACCGCGGTGAAGAGCTTCACCCTGTACGTGGTCGGCGAAGGCATCGAGAAGAAGGTCGACGACTTCGCAGCCGAAGTGGCCGCCCAGAAGGCTGCCGCCGAAGCAGCTGCCGCTGCCAAGAACGCCTGAGCGTCCCCGGCCGGGCTGACGAGCCCGGTCTGCCGCTCGGCCTGACCTGGAAATGAGGGAGAGTCCCGCATTTCCTCGATTCACCGCGACGGCTGGAAACAAAGGGCGCCTCTGGCGCCCTTTACACTTGCGCCTGCGGCCGGGGGGAGCACTCCCCGGCATCGCGGCAACCCCACCACTCACGACGAGGACACAATGCCCGCGCACAAACGCATCCTGCTCAAACTTTCCGGTGAAGCCCTGATGGGTGATGACGCCTACGGCATCAACCGCGCCACCATCGTGCGCATGGTGCGCGAGATCCAGGAGGTGACGCAGCTGGGTGTGGAAGTTGCCGTCGTGATCGGCGGTGGCAACATCTTCCGCGGCGTGGCTGGTGGCTCCGTGGGCATGGACCGCGCTACCGCCGACTACATGGGCATGCTGGCCACGGTGATGAACTCCCTGGCCCTGGCCGACACCATGCGCCAGGAGGGCATGACGGCACGCGTGATGTCTGCCATCAGCATCGAACAGGTGGTGGAGCCCTACGTGCGCCCCAAGGCGCTGCAGTACCTGGAAGAGGGCAAGGTCGTCGTCTTCGCCGCCGGCACGGGCAACCCCTTCTTCACCACCGACACCGCCGCCGCCCTGCGTGGTGCCGAGATCGGTGCCGAGATCATGCTGAAGGCCACCAAGGTCGATGGCGTCTACACCGCCGACCCGAAGAAGGACCCGACGGCCACTCGCTACGCCCGTATCAGCTTCGACGAGGCGATCACCAAGAATCTGCAGGTGCTGGACGCTACCGCGTTCGCCCTGTGCCGCGACCAGAAGCTGCCCATCAAGGTCTTCAGCATCTTCAAGGCCGGCGCGCTCAAGCGCGTGGTCATGGGCGAGGACGAGGGCACGCTGGTCCACGTTTGAGCGTCCTGGCGCGTTGAGCCCGGGTCCATTCCTGAACAAGGTTGAGCATCATGAGCATTGCTGACATCAAGAAGAACGCCGAGGCCAAGATGGCCAAGACGGTCGAATCCTTCAAGACCGAACTGCAGAAGATCCGCACCGGCCGGGCTCACCCGGGCATCCTGGATCAGGTCCATGTGGACTACTACGGTTCGCCGGTGCCCATCTCGCAGGTTGCCAACGTGAGCCTGCTGGACGCTCGCACCATCAGCGTGCAGCCCTGGGAAAAGGGCATGGGCCCCAAGATCGAGAAGGCCATTCGCGAATCGGACCTGGGCCTGAACCCCTCGGCCCAGGGCGACCTGATTCGCGTGCCGATGCCGCCCCTGACCGAAGAGCGCCGCCGCGACCTGACCAAGGTGGTCAAGAGCGCTGGCGAGGATGCGAAGGTGGCTGTGCGCAATCTGCGCCGCGACGCCAATGAGCAGGCCAAGAAGCTGCAGAAGGACAAGGCCATCACCGAGGATGACGAGCGCCGCTCGCAGGACGAGGTGCAGAAGCTGACCGATCGCGTGATCGGCGACATCGACAAGCTGATCGCGGCCAAGGAAGCCGAGATCCTGGCCGTCTGAGCCCGCACGCGTCGTGACGGATCAGAACAAGGCGGTCCCCCGCCATGTGGCCATCGTCATGGATGGCAACGGCCGTTGGGCGAAGAAGCGCTTTCTGCCGCGCTTCTTCGGTCACAAGCAAGGCGTCGATGCACTGGTGCGCATCGTGCAGGCCTGCATCGATCGCGACATCGAGCACCTCACGGTGTTCGCCTTCTCCAGCGAGAACTGGAAGCGCCCCTCCGATGAAGTCTCGGGCCTGATGGGCCTGGTGCTGGCGGCGGTGTCTCGCTACCTGGCCCGCATGGGCGCGATGGGTGTGCGCATCCGTATCGTGGGCGACCGCGATGCGGTGTCCGAGAAGCTGCGCAACGCCTGGAACGAGGCTGAGTCCTCGACCCTGCACAACAACAAGCTGACGCTCAACGTGGCCTTCAACTACGGTGGCCGCTGGGACATCGTGCAGGCTGCGCGCGCCGCCATGCTGGCGGGCGTCAGGCCTGAGGAACTGAGCGAAGCCAAGCTGTCCCAGTTCATGGCCATGAGCTATGCCCCGGACCCCGACCTCTTTATCCGCACGGGCGGCGAGGTCCGCATCAGCAACTTCCTGCTGTGGCAGTCGGCCTACAGCGAATTCGTGTTCTCGGACTGCCTGTGGCCCGACTTTGGCGAGGCCCAACTGGACGCCGCCATCGCTGCCTTCCGTGAACGGGATCGCCGCTTTGGCGGCGTGAAGACTGACGCCGTGCAGGAGGCCTGAGTGCTCGGAACCCGCATCATCACGGCCATTGTGCTGCTGGCCATCCTGCTGCCGGCGCTGTTCGCCGGCTCGCCCTGGCCGTTTGCGGCCGTGACCCTCGTGCTGATCGCCGCGGGCGGCTGGGAGTGGGGGCGCCTCAATGGCCTGGCACAGCCCGGCGCACTGCTGGTGGGCCTGACGCTGGCCGGCTTGTGCCTGTTCACGCTGATGGGGCCAGGTCTTGCGGCGCTGCCGTCAGGCCTGTGGTGGGGGATCGGGGGGGCCTGGGTACTGGGTGGGGCGCAGGCGCTGCGCCTGGGGCCCTCGGGTTGGCCACGCCTGCCCAGGGCGGGGCGCCTGGTGCTGGGTTTCATACTGCTGTGGGCTGCCTGGGGCGCCATCGCCACGGCGCGAGGCCTGGGCCTGAACTTCATTCTGTCGGTCTTCTGCCTGGTGTGGGTTGCTGATGTCTTCGCCTACTTTGGCGGGCGCACCATGGGCCGGCGCAAGTTGGCCCCGGCCATCAGCCCCGGCAAGAGTTGGGAAGGCGTCTGGACCGGCATGGTGGCCGTTCTCCTGCTGGGCCTGGCCTGGACCTTCGGCCTGGAGCCCCGCCTGCACACTGACGGCCCCAGCCTCTACACCCGGCTGCTGACGGGGCTGGGCCTGCCGCTGGGTCTGCTGGCCCTGGTTTTCCTGTCTGCCATGAGCGTGGTCGGCGACCTCTTCGAATCCCTCATCAAGCGCGCTGTCGGTGCCAAGGACAGCAGTCAGTTGCTGCCTGGCCATGGTGGAGTGCTGGACCGCGTTGATGCCCTGCTGCCGGTCTTTCCGCTGGCCCTGGCCCTGAACTCCCTCGTCGCATGAACACTTCCCGCCGACTGCGCGTCTGCGTGCTGGGCTCCACCGGCTCCATCGGCACTAACACGCTGGACGTGCTGGGCCGTCATCCCGAGCGCTACGAGGTCGTCGCCCTCAGCGCGATGAGCCGCGTGGACGCGCTGCTGGCCCAGTGCCTGCAGTGGCAACCACGCTTTGCCGTAATGCCTGAAGAGGGCGCCGCGAGGGAACTGCGCCGCCTGCTGCGCGAGCAGGGCAGCCGCACCGAGGTGCTCAGCGGTACGCAGGCGCTCAGCGAGATCGCTGCCCATCCCGAGGTGGATGCGGTGATGGCGGCCATCGTCGGCGCCGCCGGTCTGGCGCCCTGTCTGGCCGCCGCGCGTGCTGGCAAACGACTGATGCTGGCCAACAAGGAAGCCATCGTCGTCGGCGGTGCGCTGTTCATGCAGGCGGTGGAGCAGGGCGGTGCGACGCTGCTGCCGGTGGACTCGGAGCATTCGGCCATCTTCCAGTGTCTGCCCGAGGACCGCGCCACCTGGGCACAGCGAATCGATCACATCGTGCTCACCGCCTCGGGGGGGCCTTTCCGCCAGCGGGATCCTGCGACGCTCGCCGAGATCACGCCCGAGCAGGCCTGCGCCCATCCCAACTGGGTGATGGGTCGCAAGATCTCGGTGGACTCGGCGACCATGATGAACAAGGCGCTGGAGGTCATCGAAGCCCGCTGGCTGTTCAGCCTCAAGCCTGAGCAGATCCGCGTGCTGATCCATCCCCAGAGCATCATCCATTCCATGGTGGTCTGCCGCGACAACTCCGTTCTGGCCCAACTGGGGACGCCCGACATGCGCGTGCCCATTGCCTATGCCCTGTCCTTCCCGGCGCGCATCGAGTCCGGTGCCTCGCGCCTGGACCTGCTGGCGGGCAAGGATCTCAGCTTCGAGGAGGCGGACGAGCGCCGTTTCCCCGGCCTCTACCTGTCCTGGCAGGCCCTGCGGTCGGAGGAGGGCGCGACGGCTGTGCTCAATGCCGCCAACGAGGAGGCCGTCGCGGCCTTCCTGGACGGTCGCCTGCGCTTCGACCAGATCCACGCACTCAATGCCGAGGTGCTGGCGACGGTGCATCCGCAGGCCGGCCAGTGCCAGTCGCTGGAAGGGTTGCTGGCGTTGGATGAGCAGGCCCGCCAGGCGGCGCGGCATCGTATTGAGAAGTTGAGGGCCTGATGCTGCTGGAGCTGGTGGCCTTTCTTGTCGCACTGGGGGTGTTGATCCTCGTGCACGAGTACGGTCATTTCCGCGTGGCCCGGGCCTGTGGCGTCAAGGTGCTGCGTTTCTCCCTGGGCTTCGGTCGGGTGCTCTGGCGGCGTCAACGCACGGCCGACTCGACGGAATTCACACTGTCAGTGCTGCCCCTGGGGGGCTATGTGCGCATGCTGGACGAGCGCGAGGGCCCCGTTCCTGTCGGACTGCGCGAGCAAGCCTTCAACAACAAGCCACTGCGCCAGCGCGCAGCCATCGTTGCCGCCGGCCCGATCGCCAATTTCCTGCTGGCCATCGTGTTGTTCGCCACTCTGGCCTGGATGGGCCAGCAGGAGCCCCTGCCTCTGCTGGGCACACCCAAGCCTGGGGGGCTGGCAGAGCGCTCGGGCATGCGGGCCGGTGATCGCGTGATGGCACTGGCCCTGGAGGGCGGCCCCTGGCAGGACGTCGCTTCCACGGCGCAGTTGCAGTGGCCTGTGATCGAGGCCATCACCGAGCAATCAGTGCTGAATCTGCAACTGGCTGATGCACTCGGCCATGGACGGCGGGAGGTGCGACTGGACATGCGTGAGTTGGGCACGCGTGAGCCGGACCTCGCCGCGCTGACCCGTCTGGGCCTGGGCGCGCCCCTGCGCGAGCCGGTGCTGGGTGAGGTCAAGGCGGACGGTGCGGCTGCGCGGGCCGGCCTGCGCACGGGGGATCGGGTGCTTGAGGTGGATGGCCAAGCGATGCTGGATGCGGCCCAGTTGGTCGGCATCATACGAGCCTACCCTCAGGCTCAGGCAGAGGCTTCGCAGGGCCAGCGCTGGCGCATAGAACGCCAGGGCCAGGTCTTGTCACTTGAGGTCACGCCGGCCGTCGAGCAGGAGGGCGCGGTGCGCATTGGCCGCATCCAGGCCATGGTGGGCTCGGCGCCGCAGACGGTGTTGGTGAGCCATGCGCTGGACGAGGCCCTGCTGATCGGCCTGCGCAAGACCTGGGAGCAATCCTGGATGACGCTCAAGATCTTCGGCCGCATGCTGATCGGACAGGCCTCGCTGAAGAACCTGAGTGGCCCCATCACCATTGCCGATGCGGCCGGGCAGGCTGCTCGCGTGGGGCTGCCTCAGTACCTGAGCCTGCTGGCCATGCTTAGCGTCGGCTTAGGCGTCCTGAACCTGCTGCCGCTGCCCATGCTCGATGGGGGGCACCTGATGTATTATCTTTTCGAGGGTCTGAGCGGCCGCCCCGTGTCCGAGTGGTGGCTGGAGCGGCTCCAGCGCGCCGGTTTCTTTCTGATGCTGCTGATGATGGCTCTGGCCCTTTCCAACGACGTGACCCGCAAGCTGGGTCTGCACTGATCTCTCACCTGCATGTCTCCACACCTGACCCAGCGCGCGCGCATCCGCCCCTCTGTCCTGTCCCTCGCGCTCGCTGCTGCATTGCAGGCGGGCAATGCCTGGGCTGTCGATCCCTTCGTGCTGAAGGATATTCGGGTCGAGGGCGTGCAGCGCACCGACCCTGGCACTGTCTTCGCGAGCCTGCCTTTCCGCGTCGGCGACACCTACAACGATGAAAAGGGCGCAGCGGCCTTGCGTGCGCTGTTCGCCACGGGCCTGTTCAAGGACGTGCGTATCAACATCGACGGCGACGTGCTCGTGGTCGTCATCGACGAGCGCCCCGTCATTGCCGCCGTCAGCTTCGTCGGGCTCAAGGAGTTCGACACCGAGGCGCTGACCAAGTCGCTGAAGGATATCGGCATCGGCGAGGGCAAGCCCTTTGACAAGGCGCTGGCGGACCGCGCCGAGCAGGAGCTCAAGCGGCAGTACCTGACTCGCAGCCTCTATGGCGCCGAGGTCACGACGACCATCACGCCGCTGGAGCGCAACCGCGTCAACGTGGCCTTCACGGTGACGGAGGGTGATCCTGCAAAGATTGGCGACATCCGCATCCTCGGTTCCAAGGTCTTTTCCGAGAGCACCCTGCTGGGCCTGCTGGAACAGACCACCTCCGGCTGGCTGACCTGGTACACCAAGAGCGACCGCTATTCGCGCACCAAGCTCAATGCTGATCTGGAAACCCTGCGCTCCTACTATCTGAACCGCGGCTACCTGGAGTTCTCGATCGAGTCCACCCAGGTCACGATCTCGCCGGACAAGCAGAGCATCAACATCGCCATCACCGTCAAGGAAGGCCAGCCCTACACCGTGACGGCAGTCAAGCTTGAGGGCGAGCTGCTGGGGCGTGAGGAAGAGTTCAAGCGCCTCGTGGCGGTGCAGCCAGGGCAGGCCTACAAGGACGAATCCGTGACGGCCACCAAGCGTGCCTTCACCGATTACCTCGGCACCTTTGGCTACGCCTTTGCGCGCGTGGAAAGCCGGCCTGAGATCGACAAGAGCACCGGGCAGGTCGTCGTGGCCCTGAGCGTCGATCCCGGTCGCCGGGTCTACGTGCGTCGCATGCTGGTCTCCGGCAACACGCGCACGCGCGACGAAGTCATCCGCCGCGAATTCCGCCAGTTCGAGGGCGCCTGGTACGACGGCGCACGCATCAAGTTCTCGCGGGACCGTGTGGAACGCCTGGGCTACTTCAAGGATGTGACGATCGACACCAATGAGGTGCCGGGCGCTCCGGACCAGGTGGACGTCACCCTCGCCGTCACCGAGCGGCCCACCGGCAACATCATGGTGGGTGCGGGCTACAGCAGCCAGCAGGGCGTTTCCTTCACTGGCTCCATTCGTCAGGAGAACGTCTTCGGTTCGGGCAATTACCTGGGCCTGGAGGTGAACACCGCGAAGACGGGCCGTGCGCTGTCGGTCTCCACCGTGGACCCCTATTTCACGGTGGACGGCGTGTCCCGCGGCGTGGACATCTTCTATCGCACCAGCAAGCCCTACAACAGCTTCGGTGACGTCTACGAGTTCGCCTCCTATGGCGGCTCGCTGCGCTTCGGTGTGCCCTTCTCGGAGCTGGATACCGTCTTCTTCGGCCTGGGCGTCGAGAAGACCAAGATCTCGACCGATGCCGGCATCCCGCTGATGTACAAGCTGCAGGTGCTGGAGCAGGGCAACAACAGCCTGGCGATTCCCCTGACCATAGGCTGGCAGAACGAGCAGCGCGACAGCATCATCTCGCCCACTGCCGGCAAGTACCAGCGCGTCAACCTCGAGATGAGCGCTTTGGGCGATGCCCGCTATGCGCGTGCCAGCCTGCAGTGGCAACAGTTCTTCCCCATCACCAACAAGTTCAGCTGGATGATCAATGCGCAGCTGGACTGGGGCGTTGGCCTGGGGGGGCGCAAGTACCCCATCTTCAAGAACTACTACGCCGGTGGTCTGGGCTCAGTGCGGGTGTTCGAGGCCAACTCCCTGGGGCCGGTGGACCTGACGGGCTCCAACATCGGTGGCAATCTGCGCGCCAATGTCAACGCCGAGCTCTATCTGCCCGTTCCCGGTGCAGGCAATGACAAGTCTTTCCGTCTGTTCACCTTCCTGGACGCCGGCAATGTGTGGGACACCAAGAACCCGTACTACAAGGTGTCCCTGGATTCCGTGCGCGTGGCGGCTGGCATCGGCATCAGCTGGATGTCCCCCATGGGCCCGCTGAAGCTGAGCATGGGCAAGCCCATCCGCAAGGACGCGAAAGATAGAATCGAGAAATTCCAATTCCAAGTCGGGACTGCATTCTGATGAAGAGCACCTTGATGAAATCGCTGTGCGCACTGGCCTTGGTGGCTGCGCCGGTGATGACCTTGCAAGCCCAGGAACTCAAGATCGGCTACGTGAACCTTGAGCGCGTCACGCGCGAGAGCAATTTCGCCAAGGCCGCGCAGACCAAGCTGGAAACGGAATTCAGCCGGCGCGAGAAGGACATCAAGGATGCCGAGCAGAAGCTGCGCCAGGCCGCCGAGAAGTTTGACAAGGACTCGACCCTGCTGGCCGAGGCCGACCGCAGCCGCCGCCAGCGCGACCTGGCCGAGCAGGAGCGGGACCTGCAGCGCAAGAAGCGCGAGTACTCCGAAGACCTCCAGCAGCGCCGTGGCGAGGAGTTGCAGACCTTGATCGAGCGCACCAACCGCATCGTCAAGCAGATCTTCGACAACGAAAAGTACGACCTCATCCTGCAGGACGCCAGCTTCGTCAGCAACCGCGTGGACATCACCAAGAAAGTGATCGACGCGCTCAACGCTCAGAAGTGATTGGATACCGCCGTCACCCTGGCAGACCTGATCGCCGCCTTGGGCGGCGATCTTCTTGGTGCGCCCGAAACACCCATCCATCGCATCGCGGCGCTGGAAACGGCGGATGACCACTCCATCGCCTTCCTGGCGAATGTGCGTTACCAGTCCCAGCTCAAGACCACGCTGGCTGCCTGCGTGATCGTGTCGCCGGCCTTGGCCGAGACCGCCGCGCAGCGCCAGCCCGGTGCCGCGGTGATCGTCACGCCAGATCCCTATCTCTACTTCGCTCGGCTCACGCAGTGGTGGGCCCGCAAGGTGCGCCCGCTGCCGCCTGCACGTGTCCACCCGTCCGCGGTGATCGCCGAGGACGTGCAGCTGGGGCAGGGCGTGGACATCGGCCCCCTGGCCGTGATCGAGGCCGGGGCCGTGATCGGCGAAGGCGCTCGCATCGGTGCCCATTGCGTGGTCGAGGCCCGAGCCCGCATCGGTGCTGGCAGCCGCCTGAGCCCGCGCGTCACCGTCGGCTTTGATTGCCAGATCGGCGCGCATTGCATCCTGCACAGCGGTGTGGTGATCGGCGCAGATGGCTTCGGCTTTGCGCTGAGCCAGGGCCGCTGGGAGAAGATCGAGCAGCTGGGCGCAGTGCGCATCGGGGACCACGTCGAGATCGGTGCCAACAGCTGCATCGACCGGGGGGCCCTGGGGGATACCGTGCTGGAGGAGGGCGTCAAGCTCGACAACCTCGTCCAGATCGGCCACAACGTCCATGTGGGCGCACACACGGCCATGGCTGGTTGCGCCGGCGTGGCCGGCAGTGCGCGCATCGGCGCGCACTGCACCGTTGGCGGGGGCGCCATCGTGCTGGGCCATCTGAGTCTGGCGGACCATGTCCATGTGTCCGCCGCCACCGTGGTCACCCGCACCATCACCAAGCCGGGCCAGTACAGCGGCGTTTTCCCCTTCGACGACAATGCCAGCTGGGAAAAGAATGCAGCAACCCTGAGACAGTTGCATGCCATGCGCGACCGACTGCGCGCCTTAGAGAGAAAAGAATGACGACCGATACCAAGATGGACATCCACCAGATCCTGGCCAAGATCCCCCACCGCTACCCCATCCTGCTGGTGGACCGTGTGCTGGAGATCGAGAAGGGCAAGCGCATCCGTGCGCTGAAGAACGTGTCCATCAACGAACCCTATTTCATGGGCCACTTCCCGCATCGCCCGGTGATGCCTGGGGTGCTGATGCTGGAAGCCATGGCTCAGGCCGCCACCGTGCTGACCCTGGTGAGCCTGGACACCGAGCTGGATGACAAGACCGTCTGCTACTTCGCCGGCATCGACGGTGCCCGCTTCAAGCGCCCTGTGGAGCCGGGCGACCAACTGGTCCTGGACGTGACCCTGAATCGTGCCAAGGCTTCCATCTTCAAGTACACCGGCAGGGTTTATGTCGGCGAGGACATCGCCTGCGAGGCCGAGCTGATGTGCACCATGCGTCGCATCGAGGCCTGAGGCCTTCCCGCGAGCCCTTCACCGGTCACCCCTGGACTCTGGAACGCAGTCGATGAGCAAGATCCATCCCACCGCCATCGTGGACCCCAAGGCCGAGCTGGACAGCTCGGTCGAGGTCGGTGCCTACACCCTCGTCGGGCCGGGCGTGAAGATCGACGCCGGGACGCGCATCGGCCCGCACTGTGTCTTGGAAGGTCCGACCACCATCGGCCGCGACAACCAGTTCTTCCAGTTCAGCTCCATCGGCGCTGCGCCGCAGGACAAGAAGTACGCCGGCGAGCCCACCCAGCTGATCGTGGGGGATCGCAATGTCGTGCGCGAGTTCTGCACCTTCAACCGGGGCACCTCGCAGGACGCAGGCATCACCCGCGTGGGCGATGACAACTGGATCATGGCCTACGTCCACCTGGCCCATGACTGCATGGTTGGCAGCAAGACCATCTTTGCCAACAACGCCCAGTTGGCCGGCCATGTGCACGTGGGGGACTGGGCCATTCTGGGCGGCTTCACCGTGGTGCATCAGTTCGTGCACATCGGCGCGCACAGCATGACGGGCATGGGCTCCATCCTCTTCCAGGATCTGCCGCCTTTCATCATGGCCGCCGGCAACACGGCCGAGGCCCGCAGCTTCAACCTCGAAGGCCTCAAGCGCCGCGGCTTCACGCCCGAGCAGCTCAATGCCGTCAAGCAGATGTACCGCATCCTCTACCGCCGCGGCCTCACCGTGGATCAGGCCAAGATGGAGATGATGGCCCTGCAGGGTGAGCAGGCTGCAGCGCGCGACACCATCCAGCTGATGCTGGATTTCCTCAACACCGCCACGCGCGGCATCATCCGCTGAACATGCCTGAGGTCGCGCCCCGCCTCAGCCTGGTGGCCGGCGAGGCCTCCGGTGACCTGCTCGGCGGCCTGCTGCTGGCAGGCCTGCGCGAGCGCTGGCCTGGCCTGCAGGCGGACGGCATTGGCGGCCCGCGCATGGCTGCGCAGGGCTTTGAAGCCTGGTGGCCGCATCACAAGCTCTCGGTCTTCGGCTATGTCGACGCCCTGCTGCACCTGCGTGAGATCCTTGGCATCCGCAAGGCCCTGGGCGAGCGGCTGCTGGCGGATCCGCCGCGGGCCTTTATCGGCATCGACGCCCCTGACTTCAACTTCGCGCTGGAGGCGAAGCTCAAGGCCGCGGGCATCAAGAGCATCCATTTTGTCTGCCCCTCGATCTGGGCCTGGCGGGCCGAACGGGTGAACAAGATCCGCGCCTCGACCGACCACGTGCTGTGTCTCTTCCCCTTCGAACCCGCCCTGTTGGCCGAGGCCGGCATCGCGGCGAGCTATGTGGGGCATCCGCTGGCTGACGTCATCCCCATGGAGCCGCCCAGGGCGGCTGCCCGCGCCCGGCTGGGCCTGGGGGAGGGCGACACCGTCGTGGCCCTGCTGCCTGGCAGCCGCAAGAGCGAGATCCGCTACATCGCGGAGCCGCTGCTGAAGGCCGCTGCGCTGATGAGCCAGGCGCGGCCCGGGCTGCGCTTCGTGATGCCCGTTGTGCCGGGACTGCAGGACCTCGTCCAGCCCCTGGCCCGCCAGCATGCCGCCGGTCTGGACCTGCAGCTGCTGGACGGGCAGTCGCACGAGGCCCTGGCCGCCTGCGACATCACCCTCGTGGCCAGCGGCACGGCCACGCTGGAGGCGGCGCTCTTCAAGAGGCCCATGGTGATCGCCTACCGCCTGCATGCGCTGAACTGGTGGCGCATCAAGGGCAAGCGCCTGCAGCCATGGGTGGGCCTGCCCAACGTGCTGGCCGGGCGCTTCGTGGTGCCCGAGCTGCTGCAGGATGACTGCACCCCCGAGGCCCTGGCCCACGAAGGCCTGGCCTGGCTGGACGACCCCGCGCGCTGCGAGGCGGCCGTCGCCACCTTCCGTCAGCAACACGAGACCCTGCGCTGCAACACGGCGCAGCGGGCCGCCGATGCCATCGCGCAAGTCCTCGCGTCCTGAGCCGCCGAAGCAGCTGGGCCTGCTGTGGGACGCACCGGGCCTGATGGCCGGCGTGGACGAGGCCGGCCGTGGCCCGCTGGCTGGGCCCGTGGTGGCTGCGGCTGTCATACTGGACGACGAACACCCCATCGCCGGCCTGGCCGACTCAAAAGTGCTCAGTGAGAAGCGCCGCGAACAGCTCTTCGACGAAATCCGTGCCAAGGCCCTGTGCTGCTGCATCGCCGAGGCCAGTGTCGAGGAGATCGACGAACTCAACATCCTGCAGGCCACGATGCTGGCGATGCGCCGCGCTGTCGAGGGCCTGCGCCTGAAGCCCGCCAAGGTGCTGGTGGATGGCAACCGCCTGCCCACGCTCAAGATCCCAGCCGAGGCTATCGTCAAGGGCGACTCGAAGGTGCAGGCCATCTCGGCAGCCTCCATCCTGGCCAAGGTCTACCGCGACCGCCTGTGCCAGCAGTGGCATGCGAGCCATCCCGAGTACGGCTTTGCCGGCCACAAGGGCTATCCCACTGCCGAGCACCTGCAGGCCCTGCGCGAGCACGGCTTGACACCCTGGCACCGCCGCAGCTTCGGCCCCGTGAAAGCACTCCTCGAATGAAGCCCCAGCTCCAGCACATCAGCGCCCGCGACAACCCCAAGCTGCAGCGCCTGCGCAAGCTGGCGCAGGAGGCCTCGGCCTACCGAAAGCTGGGCAGCGTCTGGCTGGAAGGGGACCACCTTGCGCGTGCTGCTTTGCAGCGAGGCTGCCGGCCGTCCATGGCAGTGATTACCGAAGGTGCCTGCCAGGACACCGAACTGCTGGCGCTGGCCGAGCAAGCGCCGCTGGTGCTGGTGGTCAGCGAGGCCCTGTTCCAGGGCCTCAGCGGCCTGGAGAGCCCCGCCCGCATGGGTTTCGAGATGGCCCTGCCTTCGGATGCCATCCTGCGGCCTGGCGTGGACACCGTGGTGCTGGACCGCCTGCAGGACGCGGGCAATGTCGGCACCATCCTGCGCAGTGCTGCCGCCATGGGCTTTCGCCAGATCGCCGCCTTGAAGGGCACGGCGGCTCTGTGGTCGCAGAAGGTGCTGCGAGCTGGCATGGGCGCGCACTTCGGCCTGCGCCTGGTCGAGGGGCTGCAGCCAGCCGATCTGGACCGCCTGCAGCTGCCACTGATCGCCACCAGCTCACATGCCGACGAGCAGCTCCACCGCGTGCAGCTGCCCAGCCCCTGTGCCTGGGTGATGGGTCACGAAGGGCAGGGCGTGCAGCCTGAGCTGATGCAGCGCTGCACGCTGACGGTGGGCATCCCCCAGCCGGGCGGCGAGGAGTCCCTCAATGTGGGCAGTGCGGCCAGCATCTGCCTTTACGAGAGCGCCCGCCAGCGACTGCTGCGCTGACAGCTGCTCTCCCCAAAAAGGAAAGACCCGCTGCAACGCAGCCGGGCCTTTCCGTCCCGCACGACGGACGCGGATCCAGCTCTGCCGGGCCGCCGTCCGTGCCCCCTTGCGGGCGCTGAGGCCGGGCACAAACGCCGTGGCGTTTGTTCCTGCCGAAGGACTGGGTTTCTGGCCCGGTGCGCCCTGCAAGGTTGCGAAGCGCGTAGGGGGTGGTCAATAGATCAGTCGGTCAGGGCGGATGTCCCGCAGGATCGTGGTGGCGATCTCCTCGATGGACTTGTGCGTCGATGACAGCCACGAGATGCCCTCGCGCTTCATCATGGTCTCGGCCTCGTTGACCTCGTAGCGGCAGTTGAGGATGTCGGCGTACTTGCTGCCGGGGCGGCGTTCGTTGCGGATCTGCGAGAGGCGCTCCGGATCGATGGTCAGGCCGAAGCACTTGCGCTTGTGCGGGCTCAGCGTGGAGGGCAGCCTGCCGCGCTCGAAGTCCTCGGGGATCAGCGGGTAGTTGGCGGCCTTGATGCCATGCTGCATGGCCAGGTACAGCGAAGTGGGTGTCTTGCCGCAGCGGCTCACGCCCACGAGGATGACGTCGGCAGCGTCCAGGTTCTTGGCAGACTGACCGTCGTCATGGGCCAGCGAGAAGTTGATGGCCTCGATGCGGTCGTGATATTCCTGGCTCTTGGCCACGTCCGAGAAGCGGCCCACGCGGTGGTTGGACTTGATCTGCAGCTCTTCTTCCAGCGGCGCGATGAAGGTGCCGAACATGTCCAGCAGAAGGCCCTTGCATTGCGCGCGGACCACCTCCAGCACCTCGGTATTGACCAGCGTGGCGAAGACGATGACCCGCTGGCCTTCGCTATCGCACAAGTCATTGATCTCGCGGACCACCTGCCTGGCCTTGTCGGCGCTGTCGATGAAGGGGCGGCGCACGTGGCGGGGCTTGCCGCCGAACTGCGCAAGGATCGAGTTCCCGAAGGTTTCTGCGGTGATTCCGGTGCCGTCCGAGACGAAATACACGGTGCGATTGGGCATGTCCTGTTTCTCCGGCAAACCTGGTTTCGTGGTGTTCCATCATAGAAGCTGATGCCCGTAGAATCGGCCGCATTCGATCGCTGGAAAGCCACACCCAGGCACGCACAGAGCCATGCAGCCGCTCCTCCTCCAAGCAGAACCCAGAAATGGTGGAGCCGCGCATGTCTTTCGTCGGGTGAAGTCTGCTGCCAGTGCTGCGCCGAAGGATGCGCCGCTCGCCCTCCGCGAGCCTGCTGCGCCCGGCGTGGGAACCCCGGTTTCACAACATCACGGAGTTTTCCCATGTCCTCTCGCTTCGATGCGGCCGCCCTGGTCGTCCCGTTTGAGAATCTGAGAATGAGCGACGTCGAGGTCGTTGGCGGCAAGAACGCCAGCCTCGGCGAAATGATCTCGCAGCTCGCCGCTTCCGGCGTGCGCGTGCCGGGCGGCTTTGCCACCACGGCCCACGCCTTCCGCGAGTTCCTGAAGTTCCAGGGCCTGGATGCCCGCATCCAGAAGCGTCTGGCCGATCTCAACACCGACGACGTCCGCGCGCTGGCCGAGGCCGGCGCCGAGATCCGCGGCTGGGTCGAGGCCCAGCCCTTCCCGGCGGACCTGGAAGCGGCCATCCGCAGCTCCTTCGCCACGCTGACGGCCGACAACCTCGACGCCACCTTCGCCGTGCGCTCCTCCGCCACCGCCGAGGATCTGCCCGACGCTTCGTTTGCCGGTCAGCAGGAGACCTTCCTGAACGTGCATGGCATCGAAGAAGTGCTGCACAAGATGAAGGAGGTCTTCGCCTCCCTCTACAACGACCGCGCCATCAGCTACCGCGTCCACAAGGGCTTTGAGCACAGCGAGGTGGCTCTTTCTGCGGGCGTGCAGCGCATGGTGCGCTCCGACCTCGGCTCGGCCGGCGTGATGTTCACCATCGACACCGAGTCCGGCTTCAAGGACGTGGTCTTCATCACCTCCAGCTACGGCCTGGGCGAGACGGTGGTGCAGGGCGCTGTGAACCCGGACGAGTTCTACGTCCACAAGCCGGCGCTGAGCAAGGGCAAGTTCCCCGTGATCCGCCGCAATCTGGGCTCCAAGCTGATCCGCATGGAGTTCAGCACGCCCGAGGAGAAGGCCACCAGCGGCAAGCTGGTCAAGACCGTAGACACCGCCCCCGAGCAGCGCAACCGCTACTCGCTGACCGATGACGAGGTCATCGAGCTGGCCAAGTACGCACTGATCATCGAGCAGCACTACGGCCGCCCCATGGACATCGAATGGGGCCGCGACGGCGTCGACGGCAAGCTCTACATCCTGCAGGCCCGCCCCGAGACCGTGAAGAGCCAGGCCGAGGGCCAGGTCGAGCACCGCTACAAGCTCAAGGGCCATAGCGTGGTGCTGGCCGAGGGCCGCGCCATCGGCCAGAAGATCGGCACCGGCCCCGTGCGCCTGGTTCACAACATCTCCGAGATGGAACGCGTGCAGCCTGGCGACGTGCTGGTCACCGACATGACCGACCCCAACTGGGAGCCGGTGATGAAGCGCGCCAGCGCCATCGTCACCAACCGCGGCGGCCGCACCTGCCACGCGGCCATCATCGCCCGCGAGCTGGGCATCCCGGCCGTGGTGGGCTGCGGCGACGCCACCGAGAAGCTCAAGGACGGCCAGCTGGTCACTGTGGCCTGCTCGGAAGGCGACACCGGCCACATCTACGACGGCCTGCTGGAAACCGAGATCACCGAGGTGCACCGCGGCGAGATGCCCTACTGCCCGGTCAAGATCATGATGAACGTGGGCAACCCGCAGCTGGCCTTCAACTTCGCCCAGATGCCGTCCAGCGGCGTGGGCCTGGCCCGTCTCGAGTTCATCATCAACAACAACATCGGCGTCCACCCCAAGGCCATCCTGGACTATCCCAACATCGATGCCGACCTGAAGAAGGCCGTCGAGTCCGTGGCCCGCGGCCACGCCTCGCCGCGCGCCTTCTACGTGGACAAGCTGGCCGAGGGCATTGCCACCATCGCCGCCGCCTTCTTCCCGCGCCCGGTGATCGTCCGACTGTCCGACTTCAAGAGCAACGAGTACCGCAAGCTGATCGGTGGCTCACGCTATGAGCCTGACGAAGAAAACCCCATGCTGGGCTTCCGTGGCGCCTCGCGCTACATCAGCGGCGAGTTCTCCGACGCCTTCGCCATGGAATGTGAAGCCCTGAAGCGTGTGCGCAATGACATGGGCCTCACCAATGTCGAGATCATGGTGCCCTTCGTGCGTACCGTTCGCCAGGCCGAGCGCGTGGTGACCATGCTGGCTGAGCGCGGCCTCAAGCGTGCCGCCGATGGCGGTACCGACGGCCTGCGCCTGATCATGATGTGCGAGGTGCCCAGCAACGCCATCCTGGCCGAGCAGTTCCTCGAGCACTTCGACGGCATGTCCATCGGCTCGAATGACCTGACCCAGCTGACCCTGGGCCTGGACCGTGACTCCGGCCTTGAGCTGCTGGCCGGTGACTTCGACGAGCGCGATTCGGCCGTCAAGGCCCTGATCTCGCGCGCCATCACGGCCTGCCGCGCCACTGGCAAGTACATCGGCATCTGCGGCCAGGGGCCCAGCGACCACCCGGACTTCGCCGACTGGCTGGCGCAGGAAGGCATCGTCTCGATGTCCCTGAACCCTGACAGCGTGATCGACACCTGGCAGCGCCTGGCAAAACGTTGACCCCCCTGCCGGCTTCGCCGGTCTTGCAGGCCGCGTCAGGCCAGCAGCCTGACCCCTCGGTAGGCGCAAACGGCGTCCGTTTGTGGCCGACCTCGGCCCCCCGAGGGGGCGCGCCCGTAGGCCCGGCAGAGCCGGATCCTCGGGCGCCGCTGGGGGCGCGACGCCACTGGCTTGCGCATCCAGTGGCAAGGACGCCGGTCTGGTCGGATGCCTGCCGGGTTGATCTTGATGCGGCGGCCGGCCGCGCTCGCGCATCATTGCTGCCATGTCCTCCCGCCCCTTGCTGCCCCGACTGAACCGCATCTATGCCGGTTTCACGCTGGGCTTTGTGCTCTTCGTGGCCCTGCTGGCGCTGCTGGAGCAGTGGGGCATGCCCAAGAGCTGGATAGGCTTCAGCTTCCTGGCGGTGACGGTGCTGGTCTATGCCGGCATCGGCATCATCTCCCGCACCACGGACCCGGAGGAGTACTTCGTGGCCGGACGCCGGGTTCCGGCCTTCTACAACGGCATGGCGGCCGGCGCGGACTGGATGAGCGCGGCCTCCTTCATCGGCATGGCCGGCACGCTGTACCTCAGCGGCTATGGTGGCTTGGCCTTTGTGCTGGGTTGGACCGGCGGTTTCTGCCTGGTTGCCTTGCTGCTGGCGCCCTATCTGCGGCGGCTGGGCCAGTTCACCATCCCCGACTTCCTGGGGCAGCGCTATGACAGCCAGTGGGTGCGCCTCTTCGGCGCCGCCGCGGCCATCGCCATCTCCTTCATCTATGTCGTGGCCCAGATCTACGGCGTGGGCCTGATCACCACGCGGCTCACCGGCTTGACCTTCGAGATCGGCGTCTTCGTGGGCCTGGGGGGCGTGCTGGTGTGCTCCTTCCTGGGCGGCATGCGGGCCGTCACGTGGACGCAGGTCGCGCAGTACATCGTGCTGATCCTGGCCTACCTGGTGCCTGTGGTCTGGCTCTCGATCAAGCAGACGGGCGTGCCCATCCCGCAGGCGGTGTATGGCTACCAGGTGCAGCGCATCACCGAACGCGAGCAGCAACTGGTGCGCGACCCGGGCGAGACCTCGGTGCGCGAGTTCTTCGCCAGCCGCGCCCGCGACTACGACCGCAAGCTCCAGGACCCCGAGCAGGCCCTGGCCCGCGAGCGTGCGGAAGCCTCGCGCCGCATTGCCGAGCTCAAGGCCCGCGAGGCCACGCTGGCCCAGATCCAGCAGGCAGAGAAGCAGCGCGCAGCCTTGCCCAAGACACCTGCCGAGGCCGAGGAACGCTGGACGCGCGCCAAGCAGCAGGACGAGCACCTGGCCCAGCCCCTGGCCGGTATGCCGCCCCATGCCCAGCCCTTTGCCGGCAAGCCGGACGGCACACTGGACGAGCGCGAGGAGTTCCAGCGCTCGCGCCGCAACTTCCTTGCCCTGGTTTTCTGCCTCGCGGTGGGCACGGCGGGGCTGCCCCACATCCTGATCCGCTACCACACCACGGCCACGGTTCGCGAGGCGCGCTACTCCGTGGCCTGGTCCTTGTTCTTCATCGCATTGCTCTACTTCACCGCGCCGGCCCTGGCGGTGATGGTCAAGTACGAGATCTTCAACGGCCTCATCGGCACGCCCATCGCGGAGCTGCCGGGCTGGATTGGGCAGTGGATGCGGGTGGACCCCGGCCTGCTGTCCATCACCGACGTCAACGGCGACGGCATCCTGCAACTGGCCGAGCTGCGCATCGGCGGCGACATCATCATGCTGGCCACGCCCGAGTTGGCGGGGCTGCCCTACGTGATCTCCGGCATGGTGGCGGCCGGCGGCCTGGCGGCAGCCCTGTCGACGGCGGACGGGCTGCTGCTGACCATCTCCAGTGCACTGACGCACGATGTCTACTATCGCGGCGTGAATCCGCGCGCCTCGGCGACCCGGCGCGTGACCCTCTCCAAGGCCCTGCTGCTGGCCACGGCGCTCAGCGCGGCGGCCATCGCCTCGCAGAAGCCCGCGGACATCCTCTTCATGGTGGCCGCCGCCTTCTCCCTGGCCGGCGCGACCCTGGTGCCACCCCTGGTGCTGGGTATCTTCTGGAGCCGCGCCAACAAGCAAGGCGCCCTGGCCGGCATGCTGACCGGCCTGTGCGTGACCGTGTACTACATGGTCCATGCCAGCGCCATGCTGCGTACCAGCCTGGGCGTGCCCGGGCCGGCCCAGACCTGGTGGGGCATCCAGCCCATCTCGGCGGGCCTGTTCGGCATCCCGGCCGGCGTGCTGGCCATGCTGCTGGTGAGTGGGCTCACGCCCGCGCCCAGCCAGTTGGTGCGCGAGCGCATCGCCCTGCTGCACCGGCCGCCGCCGCCCTGAGCGCGGACCGTCGGGCACCGGCCTCCTCCCGGAGCCGGCCGGGTGGGGCAGGGCCGGCGCGGCACAGGCTGCAGGCCTCGTCACACAGGCCGCTGCTCCTGCCGGATGAGCGGGGGATGGGCCGGATTTGGTAAGTGCCGCGTTTTGCGGCTACAATCGCGGGCTTTCCCTTGCCGGACCCAGAGAAGACGCTGGGGTTCGGCTTCCTCAGCCAGGCTGTCATCTCGAGAGCTCGGCTGGAATCCACAAGGAGTGTTTATGCGTCACTACGAGATCGTTCTGCTGATCCATCCGGATCAAAGCGAACAGGTTCCGGCCATGCTGGAACGTTACAAGGGCCTGATCACCACCGGTGGTGGTGTGGTTCACCGCGTCGAAGATTGGGGCCGCCGTCAGCTGGCTTACCTGATCCAGAAGCTGGCCAAGGCGCACTACCTGTGCCTGAACATCGAATGCAGCAAGGAAACCCTGGCTGAACTCGAGACCGGCTTCCGCTTCAACGACGCCGTGCTGCGCCACATGACCGTGGTCAAGAGCAAGGCCGAGACCGCTCCCTCCGTCATGATGAAGGCGGTCGAGCGCGAGGAAGCCCGCAAGGCTCCTCAGGAAGCCTAAGCCCCAGGTTCTGTCGCGAGCCGTACCCGCGTCTGCAGTGAATCAGCTATTGCTCACCGCGCAGGTACAGGAAGTCGGTCTGATCCGCTACACCCCCGCTGGCATGCCAGCCCTGGACTTCAGCCTCAAGGCCGAATCCGAGGTGCAGGAAGCCGGAAGGCCCCGCAAGGTCTCCCTGGAGATCCGGGCCGTGGTGATCGGAGAGATCGTCAAGCGCATCCAGACGCTCGGCATCGGAGGCCAAGCCCGCTTCAGTGGCTTCCTCAGTGCCCAGCGCAATGGCCGTGGAACCCTGTTCCATGTCACCGCCCTGGATGAGGCTCGCAGCGCCTGATTCGTATCCGGATTGAAAAGTTAAGAGGTCACACTATGCCCCCAGCACGTGGTAAGGGTCGGTTCTCCAAGGACCGCAAGCCCAAGCGCAACCAACAATCGCTGCTGTTCCGCCGCAAGCGTTTCTGCCGCTTCACCGTCGCCGGTGTCGAGCAGATCGACTACAAGGACGTGGACACGCTGCGTGATTTCATCGCTGAAAACGGCAAGATCACGCCCGCTCGCCTGACCGGCACGCGCGCCTTCTTCCAGCGTCAGCTGACCGTCGCCATCAAGCGCGCCCGTTTCCTGGCTCTGCTGCCCTACAGCGACCAGCACAAGGTTTGAGGAGTTAAGACACCATGCAAGTGATCCTGCTTGAAAAGGTGGCCAACCTCGGCAACCTGGGTGACATCGTCAAGGTCAAGGACGGCTACGCCCGCAACTTCCTGATCCCGACCCGCCAGGCACGTCGTGCCACCGAGGCCGCGATCAAGGAATTCGAAGCCAAGCGCGCTGAACTGGAAAAGGCTGCCGCCGAGAAGCTGGCCGCTGCTCAAGCCCTGGGCGAAAGCCTGACCGGCAAGACCATCCGCATCGCCCAGAAGGCTGGCGTGGACGGCCGTCTGTTCGGTTCCGTGACCAACGCCGACGTCGCCGAAGCCCTGAACAAGGGTGGCTTCTCCGTGGTCAAGGCCCAGGTGCGCATGCCTCACGGCCCGCTGAAGGCTGTGGGCGAGTTCCCCGTGAACGTCGCTGCCCACACCGACGTGGTCGTGGAAATCACCGTCCAGGTGGTGGCCGAGGCCGAGTAAGCCTTCGCCAAATCCTGATTGCGCGGTGCCCACGGTACTGCGCACAATCAGCAAAGCCGACAGCCCCTGGCCGTCGGCTTTTGTCATTTCTGGGGCGGGCACTTATACAGGCCTGCCCCCATGTCATGCACAGACTTGTCCACAGCCCCGCGCGCCGCTGGCCGGCCCGAGGGGCGGGCAGGGCGTGCCACCGACCGACGCAGTTTCATGAACGCCATCGTTTCTCCGACCCCTGGTACCCCTCGCGACGAAGAAGTGGCCCGCCTGCGCGTGCCGCCGCATTCCGTCGAGGCGGAGCAGAGCGTGCTGGGCGGCCTGCTGATCGACAACTCCGCCTGGGACCGTGCCGGTGATCTGCTCACCGAGACGGACTTCTACCGCTTCGAGCACAAGCAGATCTTTGCCGCCCTGGGCAAGCTGATCAACGCGGGCAAGCCGGCCGACGTGGTGACGGTCTTCGAGGAGCTGACCTCCCTGGGCAAGGCGGCCGATTGCGGCGGCCTCAAGTACCTCAATGACCTGGCGCAGAGCGTGCCCAGCGCCGCCAATCTGCGTCGCTATGCGGAAATCGTCCGGGAGCGCGCCATCCTGCGCAAGCTGGTCACGACCAGCGACGAAATCGCCACCGCGGCCCTGGCGCCCCAGGGCCGCGCAGTGACGGAAATCCTGGACGAGGCCGAAGGCAAGATCTTCCGTATTGGCGAGGAAGGCTCGCGCAGCAAGCAGGGCTTCCAGTCCATGGACCAGCTGGTGGTGCAGCTGATCGACCGTGTCAACGAGCTGGCCGAACAGGGCGCCGAAGACGTCACCGGCGTGCGCACCGGCTTCTATGACCTGGACCGCATGACGGCCGGCCTGCAGCCGGGCGACCTGATCATCCTGGCAGCGCGCCCCTCCATGGGCAAGACGGCCTTCGCCATCAATATTGGCGAGAACGTGGCGATCAACGAAGGCCTGCCGGTGGTCATCTACTCCATGGAAATGGGCGCCGCCCAGCTGGCCTTGCGTATGGTGGGTTCCATCGGCCGCATCGACCAGGGCCATCTGCGCACCGGCCGCCTGGCCGACGACGAATGGAGCCGGCTCTCCGAGGCCGTGGACAAGCTCGGCAAGGCCTCCATCTTCATCGACGAGAGCCCCGGCCTCTCTCCCAGCGAAGTGCGGGCCCGCGCCCGCCGCCAGGCCCGCATGTGCGGCCAGCTGGGGCTCATCATCATCGACTACCTCCAGCTGATGAGCGGCAATGGCGGCGCGAGCGAAGAGAACCGCGCCACCGTGGTGGGCGAGATCTCCCGCGGCCTCAAGGCCTTGGCCAAGGAACTGCGCTGCCCGGTGATCGCGCTCTCGCAGCTGAACCGAAGCGTGGAAACTCGGCCGGACAAGCGGCCCATGATGTCCGACCTGCGCGAATCGGGCGCCATCGAACAGGATGCCGACATCATCATGTTCATCTACCGCGACGAGTACTACACCAAGGAAGAGTGCAAGGAACCGGGCGTGGCCGAGATCATCATCGCCAAGCAGCGTAACGGCCCCGTGGGCACGGTGAAGCTGGCCTTCCAGCGCATGCACACCAAGTTCGAGAACCTGGCCCCGGGCTATGTGGGTCCGGCGGGGGACGAATACTGATCGGTAGCAGCTGACGGTGCCTGACCGGCCCGGCGAAGCGCAAGGCGCGACGCCGGGCTTTTTGCTGCCCGTGCCGCTGGCGCCAGTGGCTGCGCTGCCTGACGGGTCATTCGCGTGACCGAGGGAATTACTGTATAAATATACAGTATGACAATGCCTCCAACTCCCCAGGATGACGACCTTTTCGCTGACCGCGAAGAGGCTCTGCCGCTGCCGTGGCCGCATGCCATCAAGGGGCGTGGAAGTGCCTTGGTCTTGGCCCATCGCTTCGAACGGGACCAGCGCGAGGCCTATGACGATGGCTGGGGCACCCTGGAACAGCAGGTGCAGGAGGAAACGCTGCCGCCCGAGACGCAGGTGGTCGAGGAGCGCGTGCGGAGCATCCTGAGCAGCAATCAGTCGCCGGACATTGTCTTTGACCTCTCGATCAACCCCTACCGCGGTTGCGAGCATGGCTGCATCTACTGCTTCGCCCGCCCGACCCACAGCTACCTGAATCTGTCGCCCGGCCTGGACTTCGAGACCCGCCTGGTGGCCAAGGTCAACGCCGCCGAGCGCCTGCAGGCCGAGCTGTCCCGCCCGCGCTACCAGCCGCGCCTGCTGTGCATCGGCACAGCCACGGACGCCTATCAGCCCATCGAACGCAAGCTGGGCATCACGCGGCAGCTCATCGAGGTACTCGCGGCGCATCGGCATCCCTTTTCGCTGGTGACCAAGTCCGCGGGCGTGGAGCGGGACCTCGACCTCATTGCGCCCATGGCGGCGCAGGGGCTGGTGGCGGTGTATGTCTCGATCACCACGCTGGATCCGGCCCTGGCCCGCATCCTGGAACCCCGCGCGGCGGCGCCGCATCGACGCCTGCAGGCGCTTCGCACGCTGGCGGCCGCAGGTGTGCCGGTGGGGGTGAGCGTGTCGCCGCTGATCCCCTTCATCAACGAGCCCGAGCTCGAACGCATCCTGGAGCAAGCGGCCGAGGCAGGCGCCCGCGCCGCCTTCAGCATCCCGCTGCGCCTGCCCTGGGAGGTGAATCCGCTGTTCCAGGACTGGCTGCAGCAGCACTTCCCGGATCGCGCAGCGCGGGTCATGGCCCGGGTGCGCGACTTGCGTGGTGGCCGTGACAACGATCCGCGCTTCGGCAGCCGCATGCAAGGGGAGGGCTTGTGGGCCGAGTTGCTGCAGCAGCGCATGCGCAAGGCCTGTGCGCGCCTGGGCCTGAACAGGGAGCGCACGCCCATGGACCTGACCCTCTTCATGCGGCCTTCACTGCGGGCTACAACGCCGCCGGCTGCGCAAGGCGAGCTTTTCTAGGGCACGGATCCCGGGTCCTGCGCGGCCAGGCTTGCAGAGCTCATGGCGCTCGGCGGCAGCGGCGCATCAGGTCCCACTCCGGCCGGTAGATGGCGCTGTGCACCTCGGCCAGGCCCAGCACGGTGTGGCTCAGCCAGTCGTGGGAAATGGGGGTCTCCAACTGCTCGCGCAGGCAGCGCCTGTCCACGCCGTAGCGCTGTGCGCTGGCCTCGGGTAGCCAGACGATCCAGGGTACCTGGGTCTGCTCCTTGGGCGCCACGGCATAGGGCACACCGTGCAGGTAGAGCTTGTTCTCGCCCAGGGACTCGCCATGGTCCGAAACGTACAGCAGGCTCACGTCAAAGCCTTTCTGGCGTTCCAGCCAGCCTATGGTCTCGGCCAGCACGGTGTCGGCATAGACGATGCTGTTGTCGTAGGCGTTGACGACCTGCTCCCGCGGGCATTGCTGCAGGGCGTTGCTGCGGCACTCGGGGGTGAAGGGTTTCTGGCTTTCGGGCGAGCGCTTGAAGTAGGCCGGCCCGTGGCTGCCCATGGGATGCAGGACCAGCACCACGCCGCGCTCACGGCGCTTGGCGTCCAGGGCCTGCAGGCGGGTGTCGAGGTCGTGCAGCAGGGCCATGTCCAGGCATTCGCCACCTGCACACAGGCCGGCGGGCAGCGGGATCTTGCCGGCTGCCTCGGCAGCATGGGCATGCGGGACGCGATCGCACAGGCCCTTGCAGCCGCTCTGGTTGTCCAGCCACAGCACGGCCAGGCCGGCGCGATGCAGGGCATCAAGCAGGTTCTCCTGGTCTGCGCCGTGGTCCAGGAAGTCGCTGCGCCCCAGGTGCGAGAACATGCAGGGCAGTGAGGCTGCGGTGCTGGTGCCGCAGGAGGTGGCCTGGCGGAAGCTCAGGACGTCCAGGGTGGACAGGCGCGGGTTGGTCGGGCGTTCATAGCCGTTGAGCGAGAAGTTGGCGGCCCGGGCCGTCTCTCCGACGAACAGCACCAGCAGGCGCGGCCGCCCTTGGGGATTGGCGGGCTGCCAGCGGGCATCGGCCGCGACGACTGCAGGCGGGCCGTCCGGTGCCTTGCCCGACTCGACCGCCACCACGCCGAGGGACCAGAAAGGTGCCAGAGGGTTCATCATGTAGCGCAGCGAGGGGTAGTTGCGCATGGTCGAGGCCAGGTCGGCATAGCTGCTCATGGCCAACCCCACCATCAGGGCCAGGCCGCCGATGAAACCCGCGAGATTCAGCCCCAGTCGTTTCAGCCAGGACTGCGGCGCCACCGGCTGCCGCCAGAGCCAGAACGCCGGCAGCAGGCCCAGCAGCAGCAGGCTGAGCAGCAGGCGCAGGCTCAGCAGGTCACGCGTTTCCTTCAAGTCGGTTTGCAGGACGTTGACCATCATGGTCGGGTCCATCACGGTGCCGTAGGCGCCCATGAAGTGCGCCGCCGCTGCCGCGCTGAGCAGGCACAGCCCCAGCACCGGCCTGAAGAGCCGCGGCCAGGCCAGCAGGCTCAGCAGCGCACCGTGCAAGGCGATGACCATGCCTGCGAACAAGGCGATGAAGCCCCAGCCCTTGGCACCCTCCAGCTCGGGCAGGAGCAGCATGCGCTGCCACAGCGGCCAGTTGGCCAGCAGGCCCATCCACAAGGCGGCGAGCCAGCTCAGGGCGAGGGGGGACCAGTGCCTGGCCGGGACTTGGAATTCGGAACGCTTCATGCAGGAGACCTGGGCGGGAGACGCCCGGCATTGTGGCCCAGACCGGTGAAGGCGCGGGGAGCGCGCGGCCCGACCGCCGCTTTCTGAGGCGCGTCAGGCGCGCAGGGCCAGGCCGCCTGCCTGACGGACATTGCGTCGGGAGATGGTCACGCCCAGGGGCAGCACGAAACGCTTTTGCAGGGCCTCGATCTGGGTGTTGAGGCTCTCGGCATCCTCGATCTTCTCGGCATGCCTCTTGAGCACGGCCTGGGCCATGTCGATCAGCTTGGCATTGCGGGTCTCCGCGCCCTGCTGGATGAGCAGTTCCACGCCCGTGCGGGCGTTGCCTCGCATGGTGTGCCGCATGGCTGTCTCGGCGATGCCGAAGATCCGTGCATGGCATTCGCGCAGCTCCGTCATGGCCATCTCCTGCTTCTCGCACATGGCAATCAGCACCTCAGTGCTCGCCTTGGAGGTGCAGTAGCGCAGGCCGATCCGGGTGATCAGGTCCTTGATCTCCTCCAGCTGGATCTCCTGGCCCGAGAAGCGGATCCAGAACGCGAGCAGCAGGCTCGCGGCTTCCAGGTCGAAGGCCTCGCTGTCCAGCTCCCGGCTCATGTCGCGAGCCAGCTGCAGGGCGTCGGCCACCCGCCGCTCGTAAAGCAGGCGCAGGCCCTGGATCAGCGTGCCGAAGCGTTGCAGGCGCGTGGCCTTGGGCGCTCGCTCGATCTCGCGCAGCATGGCCTCATGCACCAGCTTGAGGTTCTTGCCGTCGCGCTGGTCGAAACGCATCAGCGCGATCAGGACCAGGGTGAACATATCGAAGAGCTTGGAGCGCAGGCCCTGGATCATGGCCCGCTCCAACTGCTTGAGTGCCTCGTCGCGCTCGCCCGCATAGAAGGCCAGCGTGCCCGCCCGCTGCTGGCGCAGCAGGCAGCCCGGTGTCAGGTTGGCGGCGGTGCGGTAGGTGCGCAAGGCATCGGTGATCTCGCCCTGTTCCATCTGCACGCGGCCCATGACGTCGTAGGAGTCGGCGTGGTCGGGCATGTCACCGATCAGGGCCTCCAGCGTACGCTTGGCCGCGACCAGATTGCCCGAAGCGAGCTCGGTGCGGGCCACGCCCAGGCGGGCCCAGGGTACGGTCTTGGCCTCGATGATGGCGTCGTAGAGCTTGCGGGCGTCTTCCAGACGGTTGAGGCGCAGCAGCAACTCGGCGCCTATGCGCGCGGCATAGAGCCAGAACTGGGCGCGCTCCTCGAAGCGCTTCAGGCACAGCTGGGCCGCTAGCTCGAAGTTCTGCTGCTCGATGGCCTCGAAGATGTCCTTGAGCACGCGCTTGCGGTAGCGCGCATTGCTCAGCCGGTCCGCCAGCGAGGCGCTGGTGTAGGGCTTGATCAGGTAGGCATCCAGCGCGGCCTCGGCGGCCTCGGCCACCTTGGCGTAGGTGGCCTCACCGGTCACCATCACAAAGACGGTGGAGTAGGGCAGCAGGTTCTCGCGGCGCAACTCGTCCAGCAGGTCCTGGCCGGACATGTCGGAGCCGTCGAAGTGGTAATCGCACAGGACGATGTCGTAGGCCTTGTGCTCCAGGATGATGCGGGCGTCCTTGACCCGCGTGGCCTGGCGCACCGTGCCTACGCCCAGCTCACGCAACTGCGCCGCCATCAGGCTGCGCGAGGTGGCGTTGCTGTCGATGACCAGGGCGCTGGCGTCCTGGATGTCCTTGTCGAGCATCTGCATGGGTCAATGGCGGCGTCCCACCATGGGGCGATTCAATCCTGAACTCTTCTGGCGATCTTCGACCAATTCATGCGTGACTTGATGCTCAATATCCCGCAAGGCTGCGGCCAAATTACCACGATGCAATGAAATAGAGCCCCGCGAGGGGCTCCATGCGCACGGTGGCAGGCGCGTCAGGGGCTTACTTGAACAGATCCTTGACCCGGTCCGTCCAGCTCTTGGCGTTGGGCGAGTGGCGTTCGCCGCCGTCCCTGAAGCTCTTGTCGAGTTCCTTGAGCAGCTTGCGCTGGTGCTCGGTGAGTTTGACCGGGGTCTCCACACTGATGTGGCAGTAGAGGTCACCCGGATAGCTGGAACGCACGCCCTTGATGCCCTTGCCGCGCAGGCGGAAGGTCTTGCCGTGCTGGGAGCCTTCGGGCAGGTCGATCTCGGCCTTGCCGCCCAGCGTCGGGACCTCGATGGTGCCGCCCAGCGCCGCCGTGGTCATGCCCACGGGCATGGTGCAGTGCAGATCGTCGCCGTCGCGCTCGAAGATCTCGTGCTGCTTGATGCGGATTTCGATGTAGAGGTCGCCCGCTGGGCCGCCATTCACACCAGGCTCGCCATTGCCCGCCGATCGGATGCGCATGCCTTCGTTGATGCCGGCAGGGATCTTGACCTCCAGCGTCTTGGTCTTTTTGATCTTGCCTTGGCCGTTGCAGCTGGTGCAGGGGTCGGGAATGATCTTGCCGCTGCCATGGCAGTGCGGGCAGGTCTGCTGCACGCTGAAGAAGCCCTGGCGCATGTGCACCGTGCCTGAGCCGCCACACGAGCCGCAGGTCTTGGCCGAGGTGCCTGGCTTGGCCCCGCTGCCATTGCAGGTCTCGCAGGACTCCCAGGCCGGGATGCGGATCTGGGTTTCCTTGCCGCGGGCGGCTTCCTCCAGCGTAATCTCCATGGCATAGGACAGATCGCTACCGCGATAGACCTGCTGGCCACCGCCGCCGCGACGGCCGCCGGCACCGCCGAAGATGTCGCCGAAGATGTCGCCGAATGCCTCGGCAAAGCCTCCGAAGCCCTCAGCGCCCGGGCCGCCCCGGAAGCCGCCAGCGTTCGGGTCCACGCCGGCATGGCCGTATTGGTCGTAGGCAGCGCGCTTCTGGGCGTCGGAGAGCATCTCGTAGGCCTCCTTGGCCTCCTTGAACTTCTCCTCGGCCGCAGCGGCGCCTTCACCCTGGTTGCGGTCCGGGTGGTACTTCATGGCCAGCTTGCGGTAGGCCTTCTTGATGTCCTCTTCGCTGGCGTTCTTGGCGACGCCGAGGACTTCGTAATAGTCACGCTTTGCCATGGGCGGATCCTGGCTTCTCAAACAATTGCGCCGCGCCGGGGGCCAAGGGGTGAGCCCAGGCTTTGGCGCGGCGGGTCAGCACACCCCGCGGGCTGTGGCGCCTGCGGGGGTGGCCGTCGGATTACTTGCTGTCCTTGACTTCCTTGAACTCGGCGTCGACGACGTTGTCATCGGCCGGCTTGGCGGAAGCCTGCTGCTGGGCCTGGGCGCCTGCCTCGGCGGCACCCGCGGCCTGCTGGGCCTGGGCGTCGGCGTACATCTTCTCGCCGAGCTTCTGGCTGGCGGTCATCAGGGCTTCGGACTTGGCGTCGATGGCGGCCTTGTCGTCACCCTTCAGGGCCTCTTCCAGCTCCTTGATGGCGGCTTCGATCTTGTCCTTCTCGCCGGCTTCCAGCTTGTCGCCGTGCTCGCCGAGGGACTTGCGCACCGAGTGCACCAAGCCGTCACCCTGGTTCTTGGCCTGGACCAGCTCGACCTTCTTCTTGTCCTCGGCGGCATTGGCCTCGGCGTCCTTCACCATCTTCTCGATCTCGGCCTCGGAGAGGCCCGAATTCGCCTTGATGGTGATCTTGTTCTCCTTGCCCGTGCCCTTGTCCTTGGCGCTGACGTGCAGGATGCCGTTGGCGTCGATGTCGAAGGTCACCTCGATCTGGGGCGTGCCGCGCATGGCGGGCGGGATGCCTTCCAGATTGAACTCGCCCAGGCTCTTGTTGGCCTGCGCCATCTCGCGCTCGCCCTGGTAGACCTTGATGGTCACGGCCGGCTGATTGTCTTCAGCGGTCGAGAAGGTCTGGCTGAACTTGGTCGGGATGGTCGTGTTCTTCTTGATCATCTTGGTCATCACGCCGCCCAGGGTCTCGATGCCCAGGGACAGCGGGGTGACGTCCAGCAGCAGCACGTCCTTGCGCTCGCCGCCCAGGACCTGGCCCTGGATGGCGGCACCGACGGCCACGGCCTCATCGGGATTCACGTCCTTGCGCGGGTCCTTGCCGAAGAACTCCTTGACCTTGTCCTGCACCTTGGGCATGCGGGTCATGCCACCGACCAGGATCACATCGTCGATCTCGCCCACGGCCACGCCGGCATCCTTGATGGCGGTACGGCAGGGGGCGATGGTGCGCTCGATCAGCTCCTCCACCAGGGACTCCAGCTTGGCGCGGGTCAGCTTGATGTTCAGGTGCTTGGGGCCCGAGGCATCGGCCGTGATGTAGGGCAGGTTGACGTCGGTCTGCGAGGAGTTCGACAGCTCGATCTTGGCCTTCTCGGCGGCTTCCTTCAGGCGCTGCAGGGCCAGCACGTCCTTGGTCAGGTCGACGCCCTGTTCCTTCTTGAACTCGGCAATGATGTAGTCAATGATGCGCTGGTCGAAGTCTTCGCCGCCCAGGAAGGTGTCGCCGTTGGTCGACAGCACCTCGAACTGCATCTCGCCGTCGACATCGGCGATCTCGATGATGGAGATGTCGAAGGTGCCGCCGCCCAGGTCATAGACGGCGATCTTGCGGTCGCCCTTGCCGTGCTTGTCCAGACCGAAGGCCAGGGCCGCGGCGGTGGGCTCGTTGATGATGCGCTTGACGTCCAGGCCGGCGATGCGGCCGGCGTCCTTGGTGGCCTGGCGCTGGGCGTCGTTGAAGTAGGCCGGCACCGTGATCACGGCTTCCGTCACTTCCTCGCCGAGGTAGTCCTCGGCCGTCTTCTTCATCTTGCGCAGCACTTCGGCCGAGACCTGCGGGGGCGCGAACTTCTTGCCGCGCACTTCCACCCAGGCGTCGCCGTTGTCGGCGGGCGCGATGGTGTAGGGCATCAGGTCGATGTCCTTCTGCACTTCCTTCTCGGTGAACTTGCGGCCGATCAGGCGCTTCACCGCGTACAGGGTGTTCTTGGGGTTGGTGACCGACTGGCGCTTGGCGGAAGCGCCGACCAGGATCTCGCCGTCTTCCTGATAGGCAATGATGGACGGGGTGGTGCGAGCGCCTTCGGCGTTCTCGATCACGCGCGTCGTGTTGCCTTCCATGACGGCCACGCACGAGTTCGTGGTGCCCAGGTCAATACCGATGATCTTTCCCATGATTTTTCTCCTGATCCTGAATCTGGTTTCGTTAAGGACGAAATGCGGTTGGGTCGCGGTCTTTCAAGGGCCGCGTACCGTGAATTACTTGGGGGCGGCGACCGTCACCAGGGCCGGACGCAACACACGCTCGGCGATGGAATAGCCCTTCTGCAGGACCGCGACGACGGTGTTGGCCTCCTGGTCCGCAGGCACCACGGAGATGGCCTGGTGCTGGTGCGGATCGAACTTGCTGCCAGTGGCCGGATTGATCTCCAGCACCTTGTTGCGCTCCAGGGCCGCAGCCAACTGGCGGCGCGTGGCGTGCACGCCTTCCAGGACCTGCTCGACGCGGGCATCCGGACGGGCGATGGCGGCTTCCATGCTGTCCATCACAGGCAGCATGGCCTCGGCAAAGCCTTCCACGGCGAACTTGCGGGCCTTGGACATGTCCTCGTCCGAGCGGCGGCGGATGTTCTCCACCTCGGCCTTGGCGCGCAGGTAGGCGTCGGACATCTCGGCCAGGCGGGCCTCCAGATCGGCCAGCTTTTGCTCCGGGCTCTGCTCTGGCGCGGAGGTGGCGGCTTCGGCGGCGGTGTCGGGGGTGTGGTTCTCGGTGCTCATGGATGGTGGGCGTAAATGAGCCCCGGCAGATCATGGTCCAGCCATGAAACGGGGCGACGCGGGCTAGCTGAGGGCGATGCCCTGCAGTTCAAGAGGGGAATTGGACAATTTTTCTGAAGGGAAAACCCTTGATTCTCGCGAAGGGAGGCTCAGTCGGGTTCGGCCTCGGCGCTCCAGCGGTTCCAGTCGGCCAGGCGGCGGCGGTCCTGCTTGGTCGGGCGGCCCTGGACGATGGTGGACGCCGGCTCCGGCGCCAGACGGCGGCTTTCGGCCGCCTGCTCGCGTTTGAGCAGGCTCTCGGCGGTTTCCTCGTAAAGCGTCTGCGCCTGTGGGGCCGGGCCGCGCACGCTGGACAGGGCCCGCACGACGACCTCCCGCTCCACCACACCCTGGCGTAGCTGGAGCACATCCCCCGGCTTGAGTTCGCGCGAAGGCTTGGCCGGCTGGCCGTTGACGCTCACCCGGCCCTTGCTGATTTCCTCGACAGCCAGGGCGCGCGTCTTGTAGAAGCGGGCGGCCCAGAGCCATTTGTCCAGGCGCACGTCCGCGGCAAGGGGCAGGGCCTTCACGCGGCGGCCCCCAGGGCGCGGGCGCGCTGGGCCTGGGCGTCCAAGGAGGCCGGATCGGCTGCCTCGCGCGTTGGCCAGCCCTGAAGATGGCGTTCGGCCAGGTCTGCCAGGGCGCGCATGCCTTGCAGGTCATCGTTGAGGCAGGGGATGTAACTGAAGCGCTGGCCGCCGGAGGTCTCGAAGGCCTCCTTGGCCTCCTGGGCGATCTCTTCCAGCGTTTCCAGGCAGTCGGCGCTGAAGCCTGGGCAGACCAGGTCCACCGATCTGAGTCCGCCCGCCGCCAACTGGCGCAGGGTGGGTTCGGTGTAGGGCTCCAGCCACTTGGCCTTGCCGAAACGGCTCTGGAAGCTCACCAGGTACTGGTCCTGGCGCAGGCCCAGGGCCTCGGCCAGCAGGCGGCCGGTCTTGTGGCATTCGCAGTGGTAGGGGTCGCCCAGGTGCAGGGTGCGCTCGGGCATGCCGTGGAAGCTCATGACGAGCTTGTCGCCCTGGCCGCGCGTGGCCCAGTGGCGGCGCACGCTGTCGGCGAGCGCGCGGATGTGGGCGGGATCGTCATGGTAGCGGTTGATGAAGCGCAGCTCGGGCACATGGCGGGTCTGCAGGGCCCAGCGGGCCACGGCGTCGATCACGCTGCCGGTGGTGGCGCCGGAGTACTGCGGATAGGCTGGCAGGACCAGAACGCGCGTTACGCCTTCGGCCTTGAGCGCGTCCAGCTGGCTGGCGATGGAGGGGTGTCCGTAGCGCATCGCGTGGCGCACCTGCAGCCGGTGGCCGCGCTCGCCCAGCAGGCCTTGCAGCAGCTTGGCCTGGCGTTCGGTCCAGACCTTCAGCGGCGAGCCTTCCTGGGTCCAGACCGTGGCGTACTTGGCGGCGGACTTGGCCGGGCGCACACGCAGGATGATGCCGTGCAGGATCACCAGCCAGACGAGGCGGGGAATCTCCACCACGCGCGGGTCACTGAGGAATTCCGCGAGGTAGCGGCGCAGGGCCGGGGCGGTGGGGGCTTCCGGCGTGCCCAGATTGCACAGCAGTACGCCGGTCTTCAGGGGGCTGCCATGGCGGTAGCCCGGTTCTGTCTTGAAGCTCATGCCAGGATTGTCCCGCAGGCCGGGCTCAGCTGCGGCCGTGGGGTTGGCCGATGGTGCGGGGCTCGGTGTCGGCGAAGTGCAGCACCTCGAAGCGGACGGTTGGCGCCGAGAGATCGGAGGGCGTGCCGCCCAGGCCGATCACGCCGCTGCCGTGCAGGGTGCAGGAGCCGCGGCGCAGGGAGACGATCTCGCTGTCCCGGCCGAAGCGAACGAAGGTGCCGTTGTAGCTGAGGTCGGTCAGCGAGAAGCTGCCGCCGTGCCAGTCGATGCGCGCATGCGAGCGCGAGACGCGTACATCGGTGATGCAGTAGGTGGCCTGCGTGCTGCGGCCCAGGATCACCGGCATGCTGCCGATGTCAAAGATGCGGTCCAGGTCCAGCCAGACCAGGCGGATGCCATCGGGGTCGACGGTGGGCATGGGATCACCGAACTGCGTGGCGGCGGCTGGCTCGCTGCTATAGGCGTAGTTGTCCAGCACGTAGACGTGTACGGGCTCGGCCCGGCCGCGTACGGCGATCAGGTCCAGGCTGCGGAAGCGCAGGCGCTGCGTGACGGTCAGGCCCTGCAGCACCTCCTTGGTGATCAGGGTCTCGTTGTCTCCGGCATGGTCCAGCAGACGGGCCGCCACGTTGACGGCGTCGCCGAAGCAGTCGCCGTTCATCTCTACCACCTCGCCACGGGCCAGCGCCACCTGGAGCTTCAGGCTGCGCAGGCCCGGCGAGGCGCCGTGCTGCTGCCCGCGTGAGACGATGCGCTGAAGGGCTTCATGCATCTGCACCGCGGCCTTGATACCGTCGCTGGCGTCGCTGAAGGCCGCCATGAGACCATCGCCCAGGGTCTTGATCAGCTTGCCGTTGCAGTCCCCGACGGCGCGCCCCACGAGGTTGACCGCGTGGGTGACCACCGACGTGGCCTCGGCATTGCCCAGGGTCTCGAACAAGGCCGTGCTGCCGCGCAAGTCGGCAAACAGGACGATGCGTTCGCTGATCTGGGTCATGGGTGAGGGGTGTCGATACTGCGTGACAGAAGTCGCAGTGTAGCGGCGTGGCGGAGGCCTCTGATTGGCGATAACGCCAGCCTGGGTCACCCATCTTCAGGCGCCCCCTGGGGCCGGGCGGGGTGGGGTGACGCCTTGTTGCAAAAAGAAAAGCCGATGCGCGGGGCATCGGCTTGGTGGGGGTCATGTCTTGCTGGCGCGAGCTGCGGTTGCCGCTGCGAGGCATCTGGCAGAGCGGCAGTGCTGCCACTGGTTTGTGCCATGCCTCGCTGGCGCGAGCCATGGCGCAAACTGCGGTTGCCGCTGCGCGGCATCTTGCGGCGCCCAGGCGCCGCAAGACACGTCCCTGGCCAAGCTTTACAGGTTGTCCAGGTACGTGCGCAGCTTGTCACTGCGGCTCGGATGCTTCAGCTTGCGGATGGCCTTGGCCTCGATCTGACGGATCCGCTCACGGGTGACGTCGAACTGCTTGCCGACTTCCTCCAGCGTGTGGTCCGTGCTCATCTCGATGCCGAAGCGCATGCGCAGCACCTTGGCCTCGCGCGGGGTCAGGCTGTCAAGGATGTCCTTCACCACGTCACGCAGGCCGGCCTGCATGGCGGCCTCGATGGGCGCGGTGTTGTTGGTGTCCTCGATGAAGTCGCCCAGGTGGCTGTCGTCGTCGTCCCCGATCGGCGTTTCCATGGAGATCGGCTCCTTGGCGATCTTCATGATCTTGCGGATCTTGTCCTCGGGGATCTCCATCTTCTCGGCCAGGGTCGGGGCGTCCGGCTCGTAGCCGAACTCCTGCAGGTGCTGACGCGAGATGCGGTTCATCTTGTTGATCGTCTCGATCATGTGAACCGGGATGCGGATGGTGCGGGCCTGGTCGGCGATCGAGCGCGTGATGGCCTGGCGGATCCACCAGGTGGCGTAGGTCGAGAACTTGTAGCCGCGGCGGTACTCGAACTTGTCCACCGCCTTCATCAGGCCGATATTGCCTTCCTGGATCAGGTCCAGGAACTGCAGGCCGCGGTTGGTGTACTTCTTCGCGATGGAGATCACCAGGCGCAGGTTGGCCTCGATCATCTCCTTCTTGGCGTCCCGCGAGGCCTTCTCGCCCTCGTTCATGCGCTTGTTGATCTCCTTGAGATCGTCCAGCGGCACGACGGCCTTGGCCTGGATGTCGATGAGCTTCTGCTGCAGCTCCTGCACGGCGGGCAGGTTGCGGCCCAGCACGGCGGAGTAGGGCTTGGCGGCGGCGACTTCCTTCTCGGCCCACTGCAGGTTCAGTGCGTTGGGCGGGAAGGTCTTGATGAAGTGCTCCTGCGACATGCCGCACTTGTCCACCACGATCTTGCGCAGCTCGCGCTCATAGCGACGCACATCGTCCACCTGTGAGCGCAGGATGTCGCACAGGCGCTCGATGGTCTTGACGGTGAAGCGGATGGTCATCAGCTCGGCGCTGATGGCGTGCTGGGCCTTGTCATAGGCGGCGGAGCGGTAGCCGTCCTTCTCGAAGGCCTTGCGCATCTTCTCGAAGTTGCTGTCCAGGGCGTCGAACTTGACCAGGGCGGCGTTCTTCAGCTCTTCCAGCTTCTTGGTCAGGGCCTTGGAGCCGCCGTTGCCGTCGTCGTCATCGTCTTCGTCGAACTCGTCGAAGTCTTCCTCGGCCACGTAGTCGTCGGCCTCGTCCTCGGCCACGAAGCCGTCGACCACCTCGGAGATCTGCTGCTCGCCGGCGCGGATCTTGGCGGCCATGGAGAGGATCTCTGCGATGGTCGTCGGCGAGGCGGAGATGGCCAGCATCATGGCCTGCAGGCCGCCTTCGATGCGCTTGGCGATTTCGATCTCGCCCTCACGGGTCAGCAGCTCGACGGTGCCCATCTCGCGCATGTACATGCGCACCGGGTCGGTCGTGCGGCCGAATTCGGAGTCCACGGTGGACAGCGCGGCTTCCGCAGCTTCCTCGGCTTCTTCCTCGGTGGCTGTGGGCGAGGTGCTGCCCTGGATCAGCAGGGTGGCGGCGTCAGGCGCCTGCTCGTAGACCGCGATGCCCATGTCGTTCAGCATGGACACGATGGCCTCGAGGATTTCCTCGTTGATCAGCTTCTCGGGCAGGTGATCGTTGATTTCCTGATGCGTCAGGAAACCACGGGTCTTGCCCATCTTGATCAGGGTCTTCAGCTCCTGGCGGCGCTTGGCGACTTCCTCTTCGGTCAGCGCGGTCTCGTCCAGGCCGAACTCACGCATCAGGGCGCGCTCCTTGGCGCGGCTGACCTTCATGCGCAGGGGCTTGGCCTTGGGCTTGTCCTCGACGCTGTCCTCGACCTCGACTTCGGCACTGATCTCGCCCTCGGGTTCGCCTTCGAGCTCGGCCTCGATGTCGGAGAAGTCCTCTTCCTCGGCCTCGGGCTTGGCCTTGGCACCCTTCTTGGTCTCGGTGGCTGCCTTGGGCTTGCGACCCCGCTTGGGCTTGGCTTCATCACCAGCGCTGGCGGCCGCAGGCGCAGCCGCTGCCTTGGCGCTCTTGCGCGCAGGCTTCTTGGTGTCTTCGGCCAGTTCCTCGGCCTTGGGGGCGGTTGCCTTGGACGCGGTCTTCTTGGCGGTCATGCAGTTCCTCGAGTGGAGTGGGTGCGCAATGCAAGCGGCCACCTGCGAGCGCCTGCTGTCAGGCGCCGCCCAGGCGGCACAAACATGGGCCCCGGTTCTACCCAGATGGTGGCGTGAGCCAGCCATTCAAGGCGAGTGCCAGGGCTTTGCGCGTACAAGGCTAGCGTGTACGTTGGAGAGTGCAGCCCTCAAGCGGATAAAGGTGGCCTTGATACCTTCATTTGGTGCCCAGGGTCAGTGGGTGGCCGGGTCCGGGAGGCGCTGCCGTCACTCTTGACGCGCGAAAACCCTTAATTATCCATCAAGAACGGGTGCTTTTCAAAGAGAGGGCCCTGAGGACTTGCCCGGGGCGGCACTTTGCCCGCCCGCGGCAGCCCGGGGCGGCACTTTGCCCGCCCGCGGCAGATCAGTCCGCCTTGAGTTCCTGGATGCGCTGGCGCAGGCTTCGCAGTTGCTCCAGCACTGACGGCGTCACTGGGCCGGCACTCAGCTGGCGGGACTCCTCCTCCAGCCGCGAGATCCACAGCTTGCGCAGCAGGCGCTGGAAGTCCTCCAGCTGCAGTTCGTCGTCGCTGGCATGCAGGCGACCGCCGCTGGCGCGCTGCGCCAGCTCCAGCAGGCCGTCCTCTTCCAGGGCCGCCTGGAGCACGGACCAGGGGCCTGGCCCATGGTTGACCAGATAGCGCTCCAGCCAGGCCACCACCTCGCCATGCTCGCCCGGCAGCTCATGCAGCAACTGGTGGTCCTGGTCGCTCAGCAACTCCCACCAGGCGCAGTGCAGCAGCAGCATGCGCAGGGCGTGGTCGCGCGGCGAGGCGGGCTGGTGGCGGGGCAGGCCGTAGGTTTCGTCCTGCTCGCGCTTCTTCCATTCCTTCCAGTCCTTGCGATCCGAGCGCCAGGGCTTCTTCTCGCCACCGCTGGCCTTGCGGGCGGGCGGGCTGCCGGCAGGCGCTGCGCCTGCATCAGGCAACTCGCCCTGGCCGGACTGGACATAGGCCAGCTCATCCAGGTCAGGCGGGGGGCCGTCCCAAGGTGCGTCGTCGGAGGCTGGGCTGCTGCGGCGCTCTTGCCGGGCGGCCGGGCGACGGCCTTCCGTGGCCTGCCACAGGTCCATCAGCTCCTGGTCCGGCAGTTGCGCCATGCGGGCCAGCTCGCCCAGCAGTTGGCGCTTGAGCAGGCCTTGGGGGAGCTGCTGCCACAGCGGCTTGGCGTTGGCCAGCAAGCGGGCGCGGCCTTCGGCGCTGCCCAGGTCCAGGCCGTCGCCGCAGTGGTCGACCAACTGGCGTGACAGCGGGATGGCGCGCTCCACGCAGCGCTCGAAGGCCTCGCTGCCCAGTTCGCGAACATAGGAATCGGGGTCATGCTCGCTGGGCAGGAAGAGGAACTTGATGCTGCGAGTGTCTGTGGCGTGGGGCAGGGCGGCCTCCAGCGCGCGGCCAGCGGCGCGGCGTCCCGCGGCATCGCCATCGAAGCTGAAGATCACGGACTCGGTGAAGCGGAACAGCTTGTGGACATGGTCCGCCGTGCAGGCCGTGCCCAGCGTGGCCACGGCATTGTTGAAGCCGTGCTGGGCAAGGGCCACCACGTCCATATAGCCCTCGACCACCAGGGCGTAGCCTCGCTGGCGCAGGCCCGTGCGGCCCTCGTAGAGGCCGTAGAGTTCGCGCCCCTTGCTGAATACCGGCGTCTCGGGTGAGTTGAGGTACTTGGGCTCGCCCTTGTCCAGCACCCGGCCTCCAAAGCCGATGACCTCCCCCTGAACGCTGCGGATGGGGAACATGATCCGGTCGCGGAAGCGGTCGTAGCGGCGCTGCTCCTCGGCGCTCTTGCCCGGATCGTCCTGGAGGATCACCAGGCCGGATTCGACCAGCAGCGGGTCGTCATAAGCGGGGAAGGCGCTGGCCAGGGCACGCCAGCCGTCGGGGGCATAGCCCAGGCCGAAATGAGCGGCGATGGTGCCTGTCAGGCCGCGCCGCTTGAGGTAGTCGACAGCTCTGGCGTTGCCCTTGAGCTGCTTTCGGTAGTGCTCCGTCGCCTTGGCCAGCACATCGGTGAGGCTCAGCTGGTGAGCCTTCTGCGCCTGGGCGCGCTGGATCTCTGCAGGGCTGCGCTCGTCCTGTGGCACTTGCATGCCCACCTGCTGGGCGAGGTCCTCGACGGCCTCGATGAAGCCTGCGCCGGTATGCTCCATCAGGAAGCCGATGGCGTTGCCGTGCACGCCGCAGCCGAAGCAGTGGTAAGTCTGGCGGCTGGGGCTGACGATGAAGCTGGGAGACTTCTCCCCGTGGAAAGGGCACAGGCCCTTGTGGTTGATGCCTGCCTTCTTGAGCTCGACGTGGCGGCCCACGATGTCGACGATGTCGACGCGTGCGAGCAGGTCCTGGATAAAGCCGGGTGGAATCACCGCGGCAGTCTATCGGAAAGCAGGGGTGTACCGCCCGGCCCTAGCCCTGGCTGGCTCCGGCGAACTCGCCCAGGGGTGTTGGCACGCCGATGCGGCCGTCGTAGTCCGGCGAGCGTTCGAAGGCCTGCACCCAGAGGGGCACCAGCTCCGCCGGCATTGCACTGGCGATGCCATGGCCCTGGCCCTGCTCACAGCCCAGGGCCAGCAAGGCCTGGGCATGGGCGGATGACTCCACGCCTTCCGCAATCACGTCACAGCCGAAGGTGCGCGCCAGGCCGATCACCCCCTCGACGAGGGCCCGGTCGTGGGCATCGCTGAGCATCTGCTGGACGAAGGAACGATCGATCTTCAGCAGGTCCACAGGCAGCTGCTTGAGGTAGCTGAGGTTGGAGTAGCCGGTGCCAAAGTCATCCAGCGCGAACTGCACGCCCAGGCCGCGGCAGTGCTGGATCAGGCGCTGGGTTGCTGCCACGTCGGCCAGCGCCGCAGACTCCAGCACCTCCAGCATCAGCAGACGGGCCAGGCCGGGGCGGTGGCGTGCGAGCAGCTCGTCCAGGCGCTGCGCGAAGTCCGGCGACTGCAGGTGCCGCGCCGTGACGTTGACCGCCACTCGCAGCGGGCGGCCGTCGGCAGCCCATTGCTCGGCCTGCTTCAAGGCCTGCTCGATGACCCAGTCCCCAATGCGTACGCCCAGCCCGGTATGCTCGACCAGGGGCAGGAAATGGCCCGGCAGCAGCAGGCCGCGCTCGGGGTCGTGCCAGCGCAGCAGCGCTTCCATGCCGAGGACCTTGCCACGGCGCAGGTCCACCTTGGGCTGGAAGTGCAGCTGCAGCTCGCCCAGGTCCAGCGCTTCTTGCATGCGGCCGAGGGCCAGTACCTTGGCCTCGCTGCGCTGGCGCTTGTCGGTGTCGAAGAGCTCGAAGCCGTCCCGGCCGGAGCGCTTGACCCGATACAGGGCATGGGCAGCGTGTCGCATCAGGGTCTCGGTGTCCGAAGCGTCCTGTGGAAACAGCGTTGCACCCAGGCTGGCCGTGAGGTGCAGGGGGCTGCCAGGGGCGATGTCGTAGAGCGGTGCGCGCACCACGTCCAGCAGGCGGCCCAGCGCCAGCTTCGCCTCCTCTTCACTTCGGCAGCGCAGCACCAGGCCGAAACCATCGCCGCCGATGCGCGCCATCTGGTCGGTCCATCGCTCTGTGCGGCGCAGGCTGCTGCGCAGGCGGCGGGCCATCTCGACCAGGGTCTGATCGCCCGCCGTGCGGCCCTGACGCTCGTTGAGGGCGCTGAAGTGGTCCAGGTCCAGATTACAGACGCACAGCATGAATCCCTCGCGGCGTGCCAGCTCCAGCGCCTGGCCCAGCTGGGCGACGAAGCTGGTCTGGTTGGGCAGGCCGGTCAGGGCATCAAACTGGTTCTGGCGCAGCAGCAGGCTCTGCTGCCACTCTTCCTGCGTGCGGTCCTGCAGGGCGAAGACGTGGTAGCGCAGCAGGCCGTCGTCGTCATGGAGCAGGTTCAGGCGCACCTGCAGCACCTTGGTCTGCCCCAGGGCATTGCGCAGGCGCAGCGGGCCCTCCCAGCGTCCTTCCTGGGACAAGGCATCGGTCAGTGTGTCCGGCTGGATGCCGTTGTGCTGCAGCACCTCCGGATCCACCAACTGGCAGGGCGTGCCGATCAAGGACTCGCGGTCGTGGCCCAGGATGGCGCAGCTGCTGGGATTCATGTCCACGATGCGGTGCTGCGGGTCGCTCATCAGAATGCCCTCGTGCACGGTCTGGAACAGGTGGGCGCTGAGCTGCTCGCGCTCGCGGGCAACCTTGAGGCTGGTGATGTCGCGCAGGCTGGCCACCAGCAGGGAGGGGTGGCCGTAGGTGTCTCGTTCCATGACCTGCGCCTGCCAATGCAGCCAGCGCCAGTCGCCGGCAGGCCGCACGCGGAGCTCCAGGCTGGCGCTGCGGGCATCGCCCGCCTCACTTTGCAGCAAACACTCCTGAGCCTGGGCCAGACGAGGCCGGTCCAGCGGATGGGCATGCTCCAGCCACTGTTCAAGGTCTTTGCCTCCCCGGCTGCCGCTCAGGGCCTGCCAGCGCAAGCTGAGACGGGGCAGCTGTTCGCTGGCGCGCCAGACCATGAGCCCCAGCCCGCTGGCGTCAAACAGCGATTGCCATTGCTGCAGTTGCTGACGCTGCCGCGCCCGCATCAGCTGCACGATCATGGGCAGCATGGCTGCGGCCAGCAGCTCGCAGGCCATTTCCAGCGCGGCTTCTTCGCCATGCACCGCCCCATCAGGCCGTCCTCCGGCCTCGTGGTGGAGTCCGAGGCTGGTCGCCACGGCCAGGGCGGCGAGGCTGCTGATCCAGGGCGGGGCCTGCCAGGCCAGCAAGGTCAGCAGTACCAGCCACAGGGCAGGCAAGGGCGGCCAGTGCAGCAGCCAGCTGGAAGCCAGGCACAGAGTCAGGGCCAGGGCGGCCGCAATGGCGCCGGTGGAGGCTGGCTCACGTGGGCTGCCCGGGCGCGGGTAGAGGCTCAATACCAAAGGCAGGGTCAGCGTCATGGCCGTGCTGCTTGCCGCCCAGCGAAACAGCAGGGCCAGGCTGGCGTCACCGGGGTCGCTCTTCCAGGCAGTCCAGAGCTGCTCGAACCCTTCCATGCCGGGCATCCAGGGCAGCAGGCCGGCCAGGGGCGCAGCGATGCCCAGGCAAGCCACGAGGCTCAGCTCATGGTCCCGGCTCTCGTCCAGTGATTGCTTGAAGTTTTGCCTGCGGAGAAAGGCATGGGCTGCTGCTGCGGCCAGCAGGGCATTGCCGATCTGGCTGAGGGCTGCCATGGCAGTGTTGGCATGCAGTTGGAGCACCGCGAGCCCGCTGAGCCCCATCATCGGCAGCGTGATCCAGCGTCCGCGCAGCAGGCCGATCAGGAACAGACTGACCAGGCCGGCATGGGGCCAGGCATGGTCGACGGGCAAATGGAAGCGCTGCGAAAGCCGGATCAGCAGATAAAGCAGCACCCAGACCCCCGCCGCGACGGCAAGGCTTTGTGTGATGGGACTGCTGGCGTGGCGCGCCGGCCTGGCGTTGCGGACAGTCAAGCGAGGCTGACTCGGAAGTATGAAGCGCCCCACTGCGGGCGCATGGGGGGGAGCAGGCCATGCTAGCAGCAGGGTCTATGCCCCGGTCTAGCTGCCGGGCACTCAGGCAAGGGGCGGGATTGCACCGATGGCAGGCAGACGCAGGGGAGCGCCTTGCTGGGAGTGCAGCGGATGGCTTGTTCCTGCGCCTGGCTGACGTCCGGAATGAAAAAAGCGGCCGTAGCCGCTTTCAGATGAACTGTCTCCCGCCTGCGTGCAGTGCGGTCAGCCAGGCATTCAGACGTGGAAATCTTCCAGCTTGGCGCCGGCAGCGATGGCTGCCTTCAGCCACTTGGGCTGCAGGCCCCGACCACTCCAGCTTTCCCCGGTGGCCTGGTTGCGGTACTTGGCAGCCACCTTGCTGGCCGCCTTCACGGCCTTGGGCGGACGCGTGCCGAGATCCGCCACGGTCAGGCCGTAGTCGGCCATCAGCGAGCGAACCTTGGCGATGGCCTCGCTACGCTCCTTGTCCTTGGTTTCAGCGATTTGCTGATCCAGCGCGGCTCGTTGAGCCAGCAATTCCTTCAGTGAAGCCATTTTTCAACCCTCGCGCGGTACCGAGAACCAATTGTCTCTGCCGCGGATTGTAGATAAATATTCCCGTTTGCGTGTGCCGACGAATATGTTCCGGCCCGATTTGATTTTTTTGCAACGAGGCGACTGCATTCACGGGGAATCTGCGGCCCCCTATTTCTACGGCCATCAGGGAGCCAAGAAGGCGAAAAAAAGGCCAGGGGTACCTGGCCTGCAGTGCAGCGTGGGTGCGGGAGTATCCCGACTCAGGCCGAGGGCGGCACGTATCCGGCGGGCTGTTCTGCGCCGCCGCCGAAGAAGAATTGTTCCATCTGGCGGGCCAGATATTGGCGGGCACGCTGGTCGGCCAGATTGAGGCGGTTTTCGTTGACCAGCATGGTCTGGTGCTTCATCCAGAGCTGCCAGGCTTCCTTGCTGACGTTCTCGTAGATGCGCTTGCCCAGTTCGCCAGGGTAGGGCGCAAAGTCCAGGCCTTCGCCTTCCTTGTTCAGATAGGTGCATTGCACGGTGCGGGCCATGGTATTCCTCTTCGAAATCGGTGGGGTTGAATGCGATGCCGCACTGTAGCGTGTGGCAGAAAACCTGGGGAAACCAGGGTCGCAGGCGCGCTGGGCGCGGTGCGCCTCAGAGCTTCTTGACCAGAACCTGGGAGCGGCGATCCCAGTTGTATTTGCGTTTGCGCTCCTCCGGCAGCCAGTCGGGATCGACCTGTGCGAAGCCTCGCTTGATGAACCAGTGCATGGTGCGGGTGGTCAGCACGAAGATGCTGCTGAGGCCCATGGCTTTGGCGCGCTGTTCCACTCGCTTGAGGATGCGATCCCCGTCGCCCTGGCCTTGTACGGCAGGCGAGACGGTCAGGGCTGCCATTTCGGCGGTCTTGGCTTCCACATAGGGATAGAGGGCCGCACAGCCGAATATCACGCCATCGTGCTCGATCACGGAATAGAGCTCGATATCCCGCTCGATTTCCGTACGGTCGCGCTTGACCAGGGTGCCGTCACGCTCGAAGGGCTCGATCAGCGCAATGATGCCGCCGATGTCGTCGGACGTGGCCTCGCGCAGGCTTTCGAGTTTCTCGTCCACCACCATGGTGCCGATGCCGTCATGGGTGTAAACCTCTTGCAGCAGGGCGCCGTCCACAGAAAGCGGCAGTATGTGGGATCGTTCCACGCCGGCTTGGCAGGCCTTGACGCAATGCTGGAGGTAGAAATTCACGTCCAGCGGATCCGTGGGCGCGGGTTTGCCGGCCAGCATGCGAACAGCATCGGCCAGGGCCAGCTCGGTATCGATGGCGCTTTCGGGGTCATTGGGATTTTCCGGCACGCCGGCCACTTCACACACGAACAACAGTTTGTCCGCCTGCAGGGCAATGGCGGTGCTGGTCGCCACATCTTCCATGCTGAGATTGAAGGCTTCGCCTGTCGGGGAGAAACCGAATGGCGACAGCAGCACCACGGCGCCGGTATCCAGGGCTCGCTGGATGGCGGTGGCGTCCACCTTCCGGACCAGGCCGCTGTGTTGGAAATCTACGCCGTCGACGATACCCACTGGCCGCGCCGTCAGGAAATTGCCCGACACCACCCGAACGGCGGCATTGGCCATGGGGGTATTGGGCAGGCCTTGAGAAAATGCCGCCTCGATCTCGAAACGAAGTTGGCCGGCGGCCTCCTGGGCGCAGTCCAGGGCGATGGCGTCTGTCACCCGCATGCCGTGGCTGTAGCGCGAGGACTGGCCCTTGGCAGCCAGTTGCTCGTTCACCTGGGGGCGGAAGCCGTGCACCAGCACGATGTTGATGCCCATGGCGTGCATGATGGACAGATCCTGCACGAAGGCATTGAGCTTGCCTGCTGCCACCAGCTCCCCCGTCATGCCGATCACGAAGGTTTCACCGCGATAGGCGTGGATATAGGGCGCCACGGCGCGGAACCAGGGCACGAAGGTGTGGGGGAATACCAGACTCATGGGGCGCGATTGTGCCGCAGGCGCCGGCAGTTCGCGGGCCGGCGACCCTGCCGGCAGGCACTTGCGCACGGTCACGCATGGCAGGAGGATGGCCCTCCCCAGACTTCATCCCTGGCAGGAGATTGATCATGGACGTTTTCAATACCCCCGGTGCCTTCAGCTGGTCGGAACTGATGACCCAGGACCCCGCACGGGCGGCTGAGTTCTACGGCAGCCTCTTCGGCTGGAGCATCGAGGCCATGGACATGCCCATGGGCAAGTACTACGTGGCCAAAGTGGGCGAGGTGGCTGTGGGTGGCATGGCCAGTTGCCCCGAGGGCGCTCCCGCCATGCCACCGGCCTGGAGCTGCTACGTGACGGTAGCCGATGTGGACGACGCCGTCCGACGCTGCGAGGCCCTGGGCGGCAAGGTGCTGATGCCGGCCATGGACGTGCCGACGGTCGGGCGCATGGCCTGCATCCAGGACCCGCAGGGCGCTGCCATCAGCGTGATCAGCTACTTTCCCCGTGAGGGCTGACGAGCGGAGGCCTGTCTTTCTGGCGGCCCGGCGCGGGGCACGGATAATCCGCGCGCCGTGAATTCCAAGAAGACTCCCCCCTCCGCGCTCGCCGCGGCCTTTGCCGAGGCCGCGTCACGCCCTCCCGTCGAGCCGCCGACGCCTGCCGCCGCGCCTGCACGCCCCAGCCATCCAGCGCAGACGCCGCCTGCGGAGCCAGGGCCTGCTCATCCGCAGCGCAGGCCTTCACGGGCGGCGGGCACAGAGGCTGGCGGACATCGGCCGCGAGGGGGCGGTCCGCGGCCTTCGGGTGATCGTGGCGCCCGTGGGGGGGCGTCGGGTGACAGCGCCACCCCGGTCGCCAGGCCGGAGACGCGCAGCGCCCAACCGGACAAGCCGCGGGAGCGGCGCCCGCAGCGCGAGACGCCGGCCAACCCGCTGCCACCCATCACCTTCCCCGAGAGCCTGCCGGTCTCGGCGCGGCGCGAGGAAATCGCCCGGCTGATGAGCGAGCACCAGGTGATCATCGTCTGCGGCGAAACGGGCTCGGGCAAGACCACGCAACTGCCCAAGATCGCCCTGGCCCTGGGGCGCGGCCGGGCCAACGGCGGCGGGCTGATCGGCCACACGCAACCGCGGCGCATCGCAGCCTCCAGCGTGGCCAAGCGCATTGCCGAGGAGCTGAAAACGCCGCTGGGCGAGGTGGTGGGCTACAAGGTCCGTTTCCAGGACCGCCTGCAGCCCGGCGCCAGCGTCAAGCTGATGACGGACGGCATCCTGCTGGCCGAGACCCAGACCGACCCGCTGCTCAAGGCCTACGACACCCTCATCATCGACGAGGCCCACGAGCGCAGCCTCAACATCGATTTCCTGCTGGGCTATCTGCGCGAGATCCTGGCCCGGCGGCCCGAGCTGAAGGTGGTCGTGACCTCGGCCACCATCGATGCCGAGCGCTTTGCCGCGCACTTTGCCTCGGCCAAGGGGCCGGCGCCGGTGGTGATGGTCTCGGGCCGCACCTTCCCCGTCGAGCAGCGCTACCGGCCCTTCGAGGAGAGCCGCGAGTACGACCTCAACAACGCCATCTGCGACGGCGTGGACGAGCTGTGGCGCGAAGGCTCGGGCGATGTGCTCGTGTTCCTGCCCGGCGAGCGCGAGATCCGCGAGGCCGCCGAGGCCCTGCGCAAGCACCACCCGCCCGGCGTGGAGGTGCTGCCCCTTTTCGCACGGCTGTCGCAGCCGGAGCAGGACCGCGTCTTCGAGACCGGCGGTGCGCCGCGCATCGTGCTGGCCACCAATGTGGCCGAGACCTCGCTGACGGTGCCGGGCATCCGCTACGTGATCGACGCCGGCACGGCCCGCGTCAAGCGCTACAGCTACCGCAACAAGGTCGAGCAGCTACAGATCGAGCCCGTCAGCCAGGCAGCGGCCAACCAGCGCGCCGGCCGCTGCGGCCGCGTGGCCAACGGCATCTGCATCCGGCTCTACGACGAGAAGGACTTTCTCGGCCGGCCGCGCTTCACCGACCCGGAAATCCTGCGCTCCTCCCTGGCCGGCGTGATCCTGCGCATGAAGGCCCTGCACTTGGGCACGGTGGAGGACTTCCCCTTCATCGAGCCGCCACCCCGCAAGGCCATCGCCGACGGCTACCAACTCCTCGCCGAGCTGGGCGCAGTGGACGAACGCAACGAGCTGACCGACATCGGCAAGGAGCTCTCGAAGCTGCCGCTGGACCCGCGCGTGGGCCGCATGATCCTGGAGGCCAGGCGCCGCGATGCGCTCTCCGAGGTGCTCATCATCGCCAGCGCCCTCAGCGGCCAGGATGTGCGCGACCGCCCCATGGAGCAACAACAGCAGGCGGACGAGAAGCACAAGAAGTTCGACGACGAGAAGTCGGAGTTCATGGGCTATCTCAAGCTCTGGAAATGGATCGAGGAGTCGCGCGGAGGGCAGGGCGAGCACAAGCTCTCCAACCGCCGCTACGAGCAGCTGCTGCGTGACAACTTCGTCAGCCCACGCCGCGTGCGTGAATGGCGGGACATCCACTCGCAGCTGCACACCGTGGTGGCCGAGCACGGCTGGCGCCTCAATGGCAGCCCGGCCACCTACGACCAGGTCCATCTGTCCATGCTGGCGGGCTTCCTGGGCAATATCGGTTGCAAGAGTGACGAGGACGAGTGGTACCTCGGCGCGCGCGGCATCAAGTTCTGGCGACATCCCGGCGCGCATCTGTCCAAGAAGCCGGGGCGCTGGATCGTGGCCGCCGAGCTGGTGGACACCACGCGCCTCTATGGTCGCGGGCTCGCCAACATCGACCTCAACTGGATCGCGCCCATGGCCGGCCACCTGCTCAAGACCCAGCTGCTGGAGCCGCACTGGGAGAAGAAGGCGGCCGAGGTGGTGGCGCTGGAGCGGGCCACGCTCTATGGCATCGTCATCTACAACAACCGCCGCGTGAACTTCGGCCGGGTGGATCCTGTGGCTGCGCGCGACATCTTCATCCGCGAGGCTCTGGTCAACGGCGAGTGGGACACCCGGCTGCCCTTCCTGAGCCACAACCAGAAGCAGATCGCCAAGGTCGAGGAGCTGGAGCACAAGTCGCGCCGTCAGGACGTGTTGGTGGACGAGGGCCTGATCTACGCCTACTACGACCAGCAGCTGCCGGCCGAGGTGTGCTCAGGCGCGAGCTTCGAGAAGTGGTATCGCGAGGCGAGCCGGGGCAATCCGCGCCTGCTGCACCTGAGCCGCGACGAGCTGATGCGTCACGAGGCCGCCGGCATCACCAGCAATGCCTTCCCCAAGATGCTTCGTCTGGGCGGCGTGGACTGCAAGACCGAGTACCTGCACCAGCCCGGCGATGCGCGCGACGGCGTGACCGTCACCGTGCCCATCTTCGCGCTCAACCAGGTCAACGAGGACCAGTGCGAGTGGCTGGTGCCGGGCATGCTGGAGGCCAAGGTCCTGGCTCTGCTCAAGAGTCTCTACCAGAAGCCCCGCGCTCGGCTCACCCCGCTGCCGGACTTCGTGGCCGAGTTCGTGGAACTCAATCCCTTCGCCCAGGGCAGCCTCATGGAGGTGCTGGTGAAGGCGGTGCGCGAGCGCAGCCAGATCGCCGTGCAGCGCAACGACTTCAAGCTGGAGCAGGTGCCGCCGCACCTCTTCATGAACTTCCGCGTGGTGGACGAGCACGGCCGCCAGCTGGGGCAGGGGCGCAACCTGGCCGGCCTGAAGGCCGAACTCGGCGCGCAGGCTCGTTCCGCGTTCCAAGCCCTGGCGGCCTTGAAGCTGCAGGGGCAGGCCACGCCTGAAGCTGCGCCCCCGCCCGCACCCATCAGCACCGCGGGTGGCGGCAGGGCACTGCGTGCCGAGGTCCGCATGCCCGCGCCCAAGCCGCAGCAGGCGGCCCAGGCCTACACCGCCTGGACCTTCGGCGAACTGCCCGAGCTGATGGAGATCCAGAAGGGCGGGCAGACGCTGATCGGCTTCCCGGCCCTGATCGACAAGGGTGCGCAGGTGGAGATCGAGGTCTTCGACGAGCCCGAGGTGGCGGCCGCGCGGCACCGCGCCGGTCTGCGCCGCCTCGTCGCCCTGCAGATCCGCGAGCCGCTGAAGTACCTGGAGAAGAACATCCCGGATCTCCAGAAGATGGCCGTGGCCTTCATGAGCCTGGGCACGGCCGAGGAACTGCGCGACCAGATCATCGACGTGGCCCTGGACCGCGCCTTCCTGGGCGACCCTCTGCCCACGGACGAGTTCAGCTTCAAGGCCCGCATCGAGGAGGGCCGCACACGGCTCAACCTCATCGCTCAGGAGGTGGCACGTCTGAGCGGCACGGTGCTGATCGAGTACCAGGCGGCATTGCGCAAGCTCAAGGACAGCAGGGCCCCCAAGGAGGTGGCCGAGGACATCCAGGCCCAGCTTCAGCGCCTGTGCGGCAAGCGCTTTGTGCTGCAGACTCCCTGGACCCAGCTGCAGCACTACCCGCGCTACCTGAAGGGCATCACCCTGCGGCTGGACAAGCTGAGGGCCGATGCCGCCCGGGACGCGAAGTGGATGGCCGAGTACCGACCGCTGGAGCAGCGCTGGCAGCGCCGGCTGAGCGAGCTCAAGGGGGCTGCAGATGCGCGCATGGATGATTTCCGCTGGCAGCTGGAAGAGTTGCGCGTCAGCCTTTTCGCGCAGGAACTTCGCACGCCCCAGCCGGTCAGCGTCAAGCGCCTGGAGAAGGTCTGGACGCAGCTGAGCCACTGAGCCAGGAAGCAGTCCCTGAGCCGAGGGCGTGAATTCGCCACGCCAGGGCCGAGAAGCTGAAAAAGCTGTCATGGCGGCACCAGTTCAGGCTATGCCCGGCTGGCGCTTCGCGCTCAAATAGAGCAAGTTGGGGGTCGGGCCGCTCGGGTCCCGGCCACATTACCTAGGTCCAGAGTCAGTCCGTGTCTTCTACGCCCGCCTCCACCGCCACTGCTGCACCGGCTGCACCCTTGCGACGTTTCGGCCGCTTCGAGTTGCGTGCCCTGCTCAGCAAGACGCCGCGCAGCCTGCTGTGGCTGGTGTTCGACCCCCGCAACGGCCAGGACCTGCTGCTGGCCATGCCCCGGGAAAAGCCCGCCAGTGCGCAAGCCCTGGTGCAGTGGAAGCGCATGGCTGACGCTGGCGCCCGCATCAGCCATCCCAACCTGGCCCATGTCGTCGAGCAGGGCGAGGTGGAACTGTGGCCCTACCTGGCCTATGACCGGGCCTTGGGCGAAACCTTGGAGGAGCGCCTGCGCCGCCAGCCCACGCCGCTGCCGCTGGACGTGGCCGCCTGGGTCTGCCAGCTGCTGGAGGGCCTGGCCTATGCCCACGAGGCCGGCCATGTGCACCGCGACCTTCAGCTGGCCCATGTGCTGATCAACGCCACGGACCAGATTCGCCTGTTGGGCCTGGAGGTGGCGCAGGACCCGGCTGGCCCGGCACAGGACTTCAACACGCAAAGCCGCAGCGCGGTTCGCGAGGCTGCCGAGCAGGACGTGCTGTGCGTGGGCCTGCTGCTGCATCGCCTGCTGAGCGGCAAGCCGGTCCTGGATCAGACCGACCTGCGCATGGTCCTGGACCTCATGCAGCCCCAGGGGCGTGAGCTGATCCGCCTGGGTTGGGAAACACCTCACCCGATTCCCGAGGCCCTGCGCGCCATCGCCAACCGTTCGACCGACCGCCAGGCCAGTCAGCGCTACCACCAGGCCCGCACCTTCTTGCGCGCCCTTGAAGGCTGGCGCACGGCGGCTGCTCATGACGAGGGCGGGCCCATCGCCCTGCTGATGGACAAGCTGCAGCGTTTTGGCCACCTGCCCGCGAGTTCGACCCGCCTGTCGCGCATCCTGGGCGCTGCCGGTCTCGAAGGGCAGCATGCGGCGGCCCTGTCCAGCCTGGTGCTGGACGACATGGCCCTGGCCCTCGAACTGCTGCGCCGCGTCAACAATGCGCTGAAGCAGAGCGGTGCCTCCAACAGCGGCACCATGCTCAATATGCAGCGTGCCGTGGCCATGATCGGATTGAACGGCCTGCAGGCGGCAGTGCGCTCGCTCAAGCCCTGGCCGGGCCCGCTGTCGGAACTGCAGGCCACGGTGATGCGCAGCCTGATGAGGCGGGTGCACCGCGCGGGCCTCATCGCGCAGAACCTGCGTCCGGCGGGCTACGACCCCGAGGTGATCTACCTGGTCTGCCTGCTGCAGAACCTGGGGCGCTTGCTGCTTCAGTACCACTTCCCGGACGACGCGCAGCAGATCCGCCAGCTGATGCTGCCACCCGAGCCCACGGAAGACAGGCCGCACCCCACGGGCATGGGAGAGCAAGCCGCGGCCTATGCCGTGCTGGGCTGCGACCTGGACGCGCTGGGCAGCGCCGTGGCGCGGTACTGGGGCCTGGACGAGGACGTGCAGCACATGATGCACCGGGCCTCGCCTGACGCGCCGGTGCGCCATGCCGGCCATGACACCGACATCATCCGGCTCACCTGCAGTTTCGCCAACGAACTGGTCGATGCCATGGTGCAGCCCGAAGGCCGCCGCAAGCAGGCGCTGGAGTTGGCCACGCGGCGCTACGCCCGGGTGCTGGGTCTGGGCTTGCGCGAGGTGATGGAGGCCCTGAAGCCAGAGACGGCGCGCAAGGAGGCGGCCGTCAGCCACGGCCCAGAGGCCGCGCGGGAAATTGGCTCGGCCAATCTCACCCTCACGGCCAATCTGGACATCCCTCCCCTCGTTCCCTCTGCACCGACCGACGGCGCACAGGCCTCCGCCCTGCGCAAGCGCCTCGCCGGGGCGGGCGAGGACGGCACGTCCAGCCCACTTCCTGAGCGGAGCTGATCCCCGCTCGCCGCAGCGCCGTCACTCAGCAGCCTTTCATGCCACCAAGCACCAGCCCCGACCAAGCACCGCAAATCGGACGATTCCGCGTGTTGCGTGAACTCGGGCGAGGTGCGCAAGCCACGGTCTGGCTGGCGCATGACCCGCGACTGGATCGAGACGTTGCCCTGAAGGTGCTGGCGCCCGCGGCGGACCCGGCGCTCATTGATGCCGGCCTGCATGAGGCGCGTGCGGTTGCCCGCCTCATGCATCCGCACATCGTGCCGGTCTTCGAGGCCGACCAGCAGGACGGCCAGGCCTATATGGTCTTCGAGTACGTGGCGGGCCTCACCCTCACGGAGAAGCTGCAGCGCAATCCGGTGATGAAGGCGCGCGAGGCGGTGGAGCTGATGCTGGGCGTGCTCGACGGCTTGATGGCCGCTCACGAGACCGGCGTGGTGCACCGCGACCTCAAGCCCAGCAACATCCTCGTCGATGCCAAGGGCCGGGCCCGCATCCTGGACTTCGGCATTGCCGACTGGACCAGCGACCCCGGCCATCGTCGCCGCGTGGTGGGCACGCCGGGCTATCTGTCGCCCGAGGCGGCACAGGGCTTTGCCCCCTCGCCGGCCATGGACGTCTTTGCCGTGGCTGTGATGCTGTCCGAGATGCTCAGTGGCCGCCGTCTCAATTACGACCCAGATCCCTGGAAGGCGGTGCGCCGCGTGGTCGATGAGGACCTGCAACTGCCCGAGGGCCTGGACCCGGACGTGGACGACGCACTGAGGGCCATCGTCCAGCGTGGCCTGGCCCGCGACCCGGCGCTGCGCTGGCCCTCGGCGCGCGCCCTGCATGACGCCCTGGCCGAGTGGCTGCATCCGCCAGTGATGAGCAGCAGCAGTCCGGCGGACAACGGCACCCTGGACTTCCTGATGCGGCGTATGCGCCATCGTTCGGACTTCCCGGCGATGTCTGAGTCCATGACGCGCATCCAGCGCATCACCTCGTCGGAGAACGAAAGTCTCAACAGCCTGTCCAACGAGATCCTCAAGGACGTGGCCCTGACCCACAAGCTGCTCCGCCTGGTCAATACAGTGCAATACACGCATGCCGGCGGGGGCAGCATCAGCACGGTGTCGCGTGCGGCGGCGCTGATCGGTTTTGCGGGCATCCGCAACCTGGCACTGTCCCTGATCCTTCTGGAGCGCATGGAGAACAAGGCACATGCGCGGGTGCTGCGCGAGGAGTTTCTGCGCTCGCTGATGGCAGCTTCGCTGGCGCGAGAGCTGTGCCCCTCGGAGCGAGAGAGCGAGGAAGCTTTTCTCGTTGGCATGCTGCAGAACCTGGGGCGGCTGCTGACCGAGTTCTACTTCCCCGAGGAGGCGCAGCAGATCCGGCGCTTCGTGCGGCCCGAGCGCGGGCAGGGGGCGGCGGCGGCGGCTCCCATCAGCGAGGCCGCGGCCTCGCAGCAGGTGCTGGGCCTCAGCTTCGAGCAACTGGGCCTGGGCGTGGCCCGCCAATGGGGGCTGCCTGATGCACTTCAGCGCGGGATGAGCCGACCGGAGGGGGAAGCCCCGCCGCGGCTGCTGGAGCAGGGCACCGAGCGCCTGCGTTGGCTGGCACGGGCCGCCAACGACGTGACGGATGTGATCCTGCACAGCGAGCCCACCGAAGCCCATGCCAAGGTGCGCCACATGGGGCAACGCTACGCGCGGGCGCTGGGCCTGAGCGCCGAACGCGTCGACCAGGCCACTGACCAAGCTCGGCAGCGATTGTCCCAGTTGGCTGACGCCATGGAGATCCGCCTGCCCAAGAGTTCGCAGGCCCAGCGTCTTCTGGCGCCGCTGGCGGCGGCGGACGACGACAGCCTGTCGCCGCTGGAACTGCACGCGACAGCTCTCTACGAGCCCACCCAGGTGCTGGCGCATGAGACCGCGCCGCGACCGCCTGCGGCTGAGGTGCTGGCGGCAGGGATCCACGATGTCACCAACGTCATGGTGGAGAACTTCAAGCTCAATGAAGTGTTGCGCATGATTCTGGAGACCATCTACCGCGGCCTGGGTTTCCGCCGCGTGGTGTTCTGCCTGCGTGACCCTCGCAGCAATGTGCTGACGGGCCGCTTCGGCCTGGGTGAACAGGTGGAGCAGGTGGTGTCGCTGTTCCGGGTGCCGCTGCAGGTGGCGGAGGGGCGGCAGGCCGATCTGTTCACCGCTGTTTGCCAGAAGGGGGCTGACACCCTGATTGCCGACGCCTCGCAGCCTCGCATCGCCGAGCGCCTGCCGGCCTGGTTCCAGGGCAGCGTGCATGGCGCCAGCTTCCTGATCCTGCCCCTGGTGATGAAGGGCAGCAGCTTTGCGATGATCTATGCAGACCGCGTCGAAGCCGGCAGCCTGACGCTGGACGAAAAGGAACTCTCCCTATTGCGCACCCTGCGCAACCAGGCCGTGATGGCCTTCAAGCAGGCGAGCTGAATGCGCGATCGGCGCAGGGCCGGGCATCAGGGGCCGGGCAACAAAAAACCCGGCCGAGGCCGGGTTTGCTGCATGAAGTCCGCCGGGGGCGGCATTCACTGGTGTTGGGGTTGACGAGCCTTACCCCCGGCACTGGTCACAACGGTTAGGGCTGCTTGGTTCCCCACCTGACCCGGTTGGCCGCGCTTCCATGCGAGGAGGCCCGTCAGCGCGCATTGTATGCGATTGCGCGGCCGCTCCAGGGAAAGCCCGGTGCGCTCCTGCACCGAGGGAGGCTTCCTGGCCGTGTGCGCAGGATTGCACAGACCCCTGACCTGCCCGTGTGCGTGGCGCACGAATGGACAAGCGGGGGCTTCCATTGCCGGGCGCGAGGTCTGTAGAATCCGGCCCGTGCTGAGACCTGCGTCTGGCACACCGCCGATTTACCAACTACTTGCGGGCGGTCAACAAGTACGGCTAAAGCGTTGCGGCTCCGATGATGCCCCGGGCCGGCAAACGCCGGTGATGAGGGCACTCGGAGTTTTTTCATGCACGGTCTCGCCGATTTCGATCGCCTTCTCAGCGGCCACGTCGCTTCCTCGCGCCACTGGCTGCGTCGACAGGCCGCTCCCGTCCTCCCGCCCCGCGTGCTGCGTGATCCGCAGGGACAGGTCGTCGGCCACTGGCAGGGCCAGCCCAGCCTGGTGGAGATCCTTGCCGCAGCCCATCGCCTGCAAGCTGGCGACTGGTGTGGTGCGCTGGCCGAGGAGGGCGCACAGCCCGCGCTGAATCCCGTCTGGCGCCTTGCGCTGTTCCGCGCGGACCGCCACGGCCAGCCCCGTCTGGGCCGCGACACCGGCCCGTTGTGGATCAGCCCACCGCTGTCCGCCCGTGCTGGCGAACGACCTGCCGAGCTGCTGCAGGCCCTGCGCCGCGCCGCTGTGCAGGCTCTGTGGACACAGGGCTGGCGGCTGTCAGCCTGAGGGCCGGGTCCTGTCCTGCCGCTCACGAGACCACGCCACCCGCCCGCCCCGTGCCATGACCTTTCCAGCGCATGCGCCCGCCCCGGCAGTTTCATAAAGCCTGCCGACCCCGCCAGCATTGATTGCGGCTCAACGCCGCAACCAATGCCACCCTCGGGGGGCAAGGGGCGCCAGCCCCAAAGGGCCGAGGGATGGACCACCCCGCGCCACAACCTTTCCAGCGCATGCGCCCGCCCCGGCAGTTTCATAAAGCCTGCCGACCCCGCCAGCATTGATTGCGGCTCAACGCCGCAACCAATGCCACCCTCGGGGGGCAAGGGGCGCCAGCCCCAAAGGGCCGAGCGCCGGGCCGCCCCAAGCCGGCCCCCTTGGCATTGCTTGCGGCCTCACGGCCGCAAGCAATGCCGTCCCCTCGGGGGACCGCCCAGGCCCGCCCGCGTCCAGCGGGGCGGGCCTGGGCGAGGGGCTCACATCCCCAGCCAAGCCGACCGCGTGATCGATGCGCCCATCATGTAGGCCAGCAGCAGCAGGGACAGCAGGTAGCCCAGCAGGCGGAACTCGCCGCGGCCCATGGCCCAGTGGGCGCAGGCCGTGTAGCCCACCAAGGCCAGCAGCTTGGCGGTGAGCCAGGTGTCGCGGGTGAGGGAGTAGCCGATAGAGCCCCAGAGGCTCAGGCCGCAGACCGTCAGCATGGTGTCCACGCCGAAGACCACAGCGCGCAGCCGCACGTCCATGGACCACTCGGCCCCGAACTGGAAGGCCAGGCCGCGCACCAGGAACAGCGCTACGCTGCACCAGGCCAGCAGGCTGTGAATGAACACCATCTGGCTGTAGAACCAGTCCATCTTGTCGTGTCTCCTCTCCTGGGGGAGCTTGTGCCGTTGGGCAAGGCGCTGTCAAGCCGGGCAGGCCAGGATCCAGCCATGAAAAAACCTGCCGAGGCAGCATGCCTGGGCAGGTCTTGGGCGGAACCGGTGGGGATCAGCGCAGCTGCAGGTCGTTGTCGCTGAAGCGGATGTCCAGGGGCTCGATCAGCAACTGCTTCTCGCCGTCCTCGAGCTGGCCCGCGACCCAGGCGTCGATGCCGCAGGCCTTGGAGATCTCGACCACCTTCGCGGCCTGGTCCGCCGGCACGAAGATGGCGAAGCCCGCGCCCATGTTCAGCGTGGAATAGGCCTCGCGGTCGTCCTGCTTGGCATGCTCCTGCATGAACTTCAGCACCGGCGTGACCGGCGGCACCGTGTGGATGCGATAGGTGAACTGGCCGGGGTGGCGCAGCAGCTTGCGCCAGCCGTGGCCCGTGATGTTGGCGCAGTAGTGCGGGATGATGCCAGCCTTGTAGAGGGCCTCGGTGACGGGCGAGTACAGCACCGTCGGGGCCAGCAGGGCCTCGCCATAGCTCAGGCCGGGGCTGATCTCGGTGAGGTAGCCCTGGGGCAGGCGCTCGACCAGCTTGCGGGCCAGGGACAGGCCGTTGGCATGGATGCCGCTGGAGGCCAGCAGCACGATGGCGTCGCCAGCGCCGAGCTTGTCGCCCACCGAGAGGCGTTCCTTGGGGTTGATCAGGCCGGTGCAGGAGGCGGCCAGGTCGATGCGGCCTTCCTCGACGATGCCGGCCAGCGCGGGTGTCTCGCCGCCGCCCCAGGCGACCTGGCAGGTGTCGCAGGCCTTCTTCCAGCCCTCGACCAGGGCCTGGGCGCGCAGCGTGTCACCGAACCAGTCCGAGCCGCCGGCGGCCCAGTAGGCCTGCACCACCAGGGGCGTGGCGCCCACGGTGATCAGGTCGTTGATGGCCATGGCGATGGTGTCCTGCGCGATGCCGGCGTAGAAACTCTTGCCGGTCAGCTTGGACATCTCGTCGGCCACCAGGGTCTTGGTGCCCAGGCATTCGACGATGGAGGCCAGGTAGAAGGGGCCCACGTCCACAACATAGGCCGACTCGCCGCGCGAGGCCTTCACCTCAGTGAAGCCATGGCCGCCCAGGTGAGCCGCGGTGGCCGCGGCGGCGCGCTGGGCGCTGATCTTCAGGGGGTCGATGAGGTCGTAGTTGACGCCGGCCTGTTCGTAGCTCAGCGTGTCGGGAGAGGAGGGGGCGTGCGTGCTCATGGGGCGGGATTATCGGTCATGGCCGGGACTTCCCCGAAGCGTCCGGCGGCAGGCCTGTCGCCCCGTAGAATCCGCCGCCATGAGCTACCAGGTTCTCGCCCGCAAGTACCGCCCCCACCGTTTCGAGGAACTGGTGGGCCAAGAGCACGTCGTGCAGGCGCTGGCCAATGCGCTCACGCAGCAGCGGTTGCATCATGCCTACCTCTTCACCGGGACCCGCGGCGTGGGCAAGACCACGGTTTCGCGCATCCTGGCCAAGAGCCTGAACTGCACCGGCGCGGACGGCCAGGGCGGCATCACGGCCCAGCCCTGCGGTGTGTGCCCTGCCTGCAGGGACATCGACGCCGGCCGCTTCGTGGACTATGTGGAGCTTGATGCCGCTTCCAACCGCGGAGTCGAGGAAATCTCCCAGCTGCTGGACCAGGCGGTCTACAAGCCGGTGGTGGGGCGCTTCAAGGTCTACATGATCGACGAAGTGCACATGCTCTCGAACACCGCCTTCAACGCGATGCTCAAGACGCTGGAGGAGCCGCCGGAGTACCTCAAGTTCGTGCTCGCCACCACCGACCCGCAGAAGGTGCCGGTCACCGTGCTGTCGCGCTGCCTGCAGTTCAATCTGCGCCCCATGGCGCCGCAGAACGTGCAGATGCACCTGGGCCGCGTGCTGGAGGCCGAGCAGGTGCCTGTGGATACAGGCTCCCTGCGCCTGCTGGCCCGCGCGGCGCGCGGCTCCATGCGGGATGCGCTCTCGCTGACCGACCAGGCCATCGCCTTCGGCTCGGGCTCGCTGAGCGAGGAGGGTGTGCGCCAGATGCTGGGTACGGTGGATCGCAGCCATGTGATTGCCATCCTCGATGCCCTGATCGCCGCGGACGGCCCGTCCGTGGTTGCCGCGGCGGACCGCCTGCGGGACCTGGGCCTTTCGGCCGCCGGCACCTTGGAGGATCTGGCGACGACCTTGCAGCAGATGGCCATCGCCCAGGCCGCGCCGGGCGCCCTGGATCCGCAGGACCCGGACAGCGCCGAGGCCCAGCGCCTGGCCGCTGCCTTGCCACCCGATGAGATCCAGCTGATGTACAGCATGGCCCTGCATGGCCGCCAGGAGCTGCCGCTGGCGCCGGATGAATATGCCGGTCTGGTGATGGTGCTGCTGCGCATGCTGGCGTTTCGCCCCAAGGGCGGCGCTGCGCTGAATGCGGGCGGGGCGGCGTCGGTTGCGGCCGGCATGGTGACGGCATCAGCAACTGCTGCCGCGCCCTTGCTGCGCCCTGCTGCCGCGGCGGCGATGGCCGTACCGGCGCGCATGCCTGCGCCCGCCACCACCCCCGCCACCATACCTGCGCAGGCCGCCGCTGCTGAACCTGCAGTGGCTGCGACGCCCCCCGTCGTGGACGATGCGCCCCCGGTGGCGCAAGACCTGACCCCTGTTGCGAGGGCTGATCTCGCCCCGGAGGCCCTGCAATCGGTGGCGGCGTCGCCTGCTGAACACGCCTTGCCGGCGGATGAGCCTGCTGCCATGCCTCCGGCCGCCACCGTGCTGCCTGACGCCGTCCCGGTGGAGCCGCCCGCCAATGCGGCCTCGCCGGCCGGCATGCCATCCCCAGCGTCGGTGCCGGCCGCTGTCCAGCCCGCGCCCTCGCTGCTGGCCCGCACGCGAGCGGGCGATGCCGTCTCTCCCAGCGCCCGGCTTCGCCCGCGCCCGGTGGTGCATGTGGAGTCGCCGGAGGCCGCGGGCGATGAGCCGCCGCCCTGGCTGGACGCTCCGCCGGCCGACGAGGAGGGGGCCGTCATGTCTGGCGATGCGGGCCTGGACCTTCCAGACCCTTCGCCGCGTAGCGACGGGGGCTATGCCTCGACCGCTGGCGCAACCATCGCCCTGCAAGGCACGCCTCTGGGGGAGCGCTGGGCCGCCATCATGAAGCAACTGGGCCTCACCGCCCTCCCGCGCGAACTGGGCATGCAGGCCGAGTGCCTGGCCATCGATGACAGCGTGCAGCCGCAGCAGTGGCGCTTCCGCGTGGAGCGTGACTCCCTGCGCCAGCCGGCGCTCAAAGACAAGCTGCAGGCCGCGCTGGCCGCGCACCTGCAAGCGGACGTGCGCATCGAGCTCGAAGCCGGCATTGCCACCGACTCCCCGGCCTTGCGCGACGCCACCGAGGCTCAGGCCCGTCAGCGCCGCGCCGAACAAATCATTCTTGAAGACCCGCTGGTCCGGGAACTGCTGGCGCAGTTCAAGACGGCGCGCATCGTGCCCGGGTCCATCAAGCCTCACTGAGCATCTGGGCGTCCGGCCCAGCCGCTCACTCCCCACACCGACTGAACGAATTAGGAGTAAATCATGTTGAAGGGACAACTCGCCGGCCTGATGAAGCAGGCCCAGGCCATGCAGGACAACCTCAAGAAGGCCCAGGATGAACTGGCCCTGGTCGAGGTGGAAGGCCAGTCCGGCGCCGGTCTGGTCAAGGTCGTCATGACCTGCAAGCACGACGTCAAGCGCGTCACCATCGATCCCAGCCTGCTGGCCGATGACAAGGACATGCTGGAGGACCTGGTGGCCGCCGCCTTCAACGACGCCGTGCGCCGCGCCGAGCAGGTGAGCACCGAGAAGATGGGCAAGCTCACCGCAGGGATGCCGCTGCCGCCGGGAATGAAGTTTCCGTTTTAAGGTCCCCTCCCTACGGGCTGCGCCCGCCCCCCAGGGGGCACATCCGTAGGACCGGCAGAGCCGGATCCTCGGATGTCGCTGGATGTGCAGGCATTGGCCCTTCGGGCCTCGCCTGTTCTATCGAGGAGGCCGATGCGCAGGGGCGGCGCAGTCGGATTCCCGGAAGTCACGTCATTGAACGCACTTGAGCAATTGATCGACGCGCTGCGATGCCTGCCGGGTGTGGGGCAGAAGTCAGCGCAGCGCATGGCCTACCACCTGCTGCAGCATGACCGGGCTGGCGCGACGCGCCTGTCTGAGGCCTTGCGGGCGGCAGGGGAGCGGGTGGGGCATTGTGAACGCTGCTACACCTTCAGCGAGGCCGCCCTGTGCGAAATCTGCCAGGACGAGGCGCGGGACGCCCGGCTGCTGGCCGTGGTGGAAACGCCAGCGGACCAGGCGGCGCTGGAGCGTACCGGATCCTATCGCGGCTATTACTTCGTGCTGCAGGGCCGGGTGAGCCCGCTGGACGGCATTGGCGGCCGAGAGATCGGCGTGAGCCAGTTGCTGGAACGGGTGCAGGACAGCGCGCTCGAGGAAGTCATCCTCGCCACCAGTTTCACCGCCGAAGGCGAGGCCACGGCTCATGTGCTGGCCCAGGCCCTGCGCTCGCGCGGGGTCAGGGCCACCCGCCTGGCACGCGGCGTGCCGGTGGGCAGCGAGCTGGAATACGTCGATCTGGGTACCATCGCGCACGCCCTGGTGGATCGTCGCTGATCGCCGCAGACCTGCTGCGGCACGCCAGGCCCCGCATCCGGCCTTGAAAGGCAAGACATGACCCTCGCCAATACCTGCATCATCATCGCAGCGCTGCTGCCCATTGTCTGCGCCGGTCTGGCCAAGTCCCGGGGCTTCGGAAAGCGGCGCCGCGACGGTGGCTATGACAACCACGACCCGCGTGCCTGGATGGCCGGCCTGCAGGGCTGGCAGGCACGGGCCAATGCCGCCCAGGCCAACAGCTTCGAGGCACTGCCGCTGTTCATCGCCGGTGTGCTGGCGGCCCAGCAGATGCAGGCGCCGCAGGATCGCATCGATCTGCTGGCGGCGGCCTTCATCGGGATTCGCCTGGCCTACATCGGCGTCTATCTGGCTGACCTGGCCACCCTGCGATCGCTGGTCTGGGCCCTGGGCCTGGCGTGCTCGATCGGGCTGTTCTTCCTGCGCTGATCGCCCTGCACGGGCTGCATGAGCCCGGAGCATGGGCCCATGCCGTGAACCGCAGGCTCAGCGCTGGGCCATGGTCGGGCTGTTGCGGCCGTTGAGGGCCAGGCGAGTGCCGCTGGGCTTGCTGCTGCCGACCTTGGTGACGCGGCTCGCCGTCGTGGCTTTGCCGGACTTCCTGGTGGAGGCACCATTGGCTGCCACGCGCACCGGCGCAGCGCTGGTGCTGTAGACCACCAGGAGCTGGCCGGCCTTCAGCGAGGACTTGCTGCTCAGCTTGTTCCACTGTGCGAACTGGTCCACGCTGACGCGGTAGCGGCTTGCCAGGCTGGCCACGGTGTCGCCGCGGGCGGCCTTGAACTGCAGGCGGCGCAGGGGAGGGGTGTCGGGCGTCAGGGCCATGCTGGCGTTCTCGGCCAGGTGCTCGGAGACGTCCTGGTCTCGGTGCGCGGTGCGTGGCACCAGCAGGGTGGAGCCCTGCTTCACCAGCATGCGAGGCGGGATGGTATTGACCTCGCGCAGCTGGCCTTCGTGCATGCCCACGTGCTTGGCCGCATCGGCCGGGCTCATGGTCTTGGGCACGACCCAGGCCGTCCAGGTGGCCAGCGGGCCTTCGTGGGCCGCCAGATTGGCCACGAAGGCGCCAGCGTTGTCGTAGGGCAGCAGGATCTGCGGCGTGCTGGCGGCCAGAATCACCGGCTTGTTCATCTGCGGATTGAAGGCCTTGAAGGCCTCGACCTCCATCCCGGCCAGGCGGGCAGCCACGTCAACGTCCATGTCGCGCTCGATGCGCACGGTCAGGAAGTAGGGGTGATTGGCAACCTCGGGAAGGGCCAGGCCATAGGCCTCGGGGCGCAGCACGATGTTCTTCACGGCCTGCAGCTTGGGCAGGTAGTAGCGGGTTTCGTCGGGGATGCGCAGGCTGTCGTAGTCGATGGGCAGGCCAGCGGCCTGGTTGCGCTTGACGGCCTTCTGCACATTGCCCGGGCCCCAGTTGTACGCGGCCAGGGCCAGTTGCCAGTCGCCGTCGAACATCTTGTTCAGGCGGCCCAGGTAGTCCAGCGCAGCGCGGGTGGAGGCCAGCACGTCACGGCGGTCGTCGCGGAAGATGTTCTGCTTGAGGGCGAAGTCGCGGCCCGTGGCCGGCATGAACTGCCACATGCCCACAGCCTTGGCGGTGGACTGGGCGTCCGTGCGGAAGGCGCTCTCCACGAAGGGGAGCAGGGCCAGCTCGGTGGGCATGCCGCGCTTCTCGACCTCTTCCACCACGTGGTAGAGGTAGCGGCTGCCGCGCTCGGTCATGCGCTGCACGTAGTCAGGGCGGGCGGCATACCAGGCCTCGGCCTTGCGCACGCCCTCGTTGCTCAGCTCGGGCATGGCAAAGCCCTTGCGCACGCGGGCCCAGAGGTCGGCGCGGGCGTTGGCGTCGGCCAGGTCGATCTTCTCGCCGGGATTCAGGGTGTCCTCGAGCAGGCCGTAGTCCAGGGCAGCGGGAGCGTGCTGGACGATGGGAGGCAGCTCGGTGGCACTGCCGGCCGGGCCGGCGGCAGTGGGAACCATTGCGCCGGCCGCCAGGCCGTCTGCCGTACGCGGGGCCTGGGCGCAGGCACCGAGCAGGAGCAGGGCGCACAGGCCAAGAGCGCTTCGCGGCTGGGACAGCAGGGGCAGGGCGGGCAGCTTCATCATCTGAATTCGTTCTTCCACAGACGCAGGGCGCTGAAGACGGCCAGGGGCTCGTCCGCATCGCCATTGACGGCGCAAGGTTCGGAGGCGAGCCGGGCCTGGACCGCAGACTTCACGGCAGGTTCCCGGCAGCGCAGGAATGGATTGATCAACAACTCGGTCGCCAGCAGGGCCGGCAGGGTCGGGTCTTGCCCCGCCCGGCGGGCCTCGCACCAGGCCTCATGTCGGGCCAGGGCTTCGTTGGCGGGCTCAATGGTCCTCGCAAATCGCAGATTCGACAAGGTGTATTCATGGGCGCAGCAGATGCGGGTCTGATCTGGCAGGGCGGCCAGGCGCTCCAGCGAGGCGTGCAACTGGGCCAGGCTGCCGTCGAAGACGCGGCCACAGCCGGCAGAGAACAGCGTGTCCCCGCAGAACAGCAGCGGCGCCTCGCTCGCTTGTTTCAGCAGGTAACTCACATGGTCCGCCGTGTGGCCGGGCGTGCCCAGCACCTCGAAGCGCTGGCCCAGCAAGGTCAGCACCTGGCCGTTCTGCACGGCTTCGCAGGGCTGCGGATTGAGCGCATGGGGCGGGGCGAAGACCTGACCCTCCAGCACGGCGCGCAGGCCCGCCACACCGCCGATGTGATCGCCGTGGTGGTGCGTCACTAGAATGGCGGCGAGCCGCAGGCCCCGGGCCTGCAGCGCATCCAGCACCGGCGCGGCCTCGCCCGGATCGACCACCAGGGCTTGAACACCATCGTGCAGCATCCAGATGTAGTTGTCCGTGAAGGCCGGGAGGGCGATCAGCTCAAGGGCTGCGGGCATGGGGAGGGGCGGGGGTGAGCAGTCGGGAAGCGCAGATTGTAGAGTTGGCCCGCTGGCTGCAGACGCCGCCCGGCCGCTATCTGCTGGACTGGGAGCAGCGCCAGGTGGACGAGGCCGTGGTGGACCTCTTCGGCTTCAATGCCCTGCAACTGGGCCTGCCGGAACTCCAGGGCCTGCGCGCCAACCGCATGCGCCACCGCTGGCTGGCCCTGGACAGCCCTGAGCAGTTCGCCCTGCCGGCGCCGCCAGCGCCCGACGGCGCGGAGCCGGCCGAGCAGGCCTGCTTCAGCCAGTTCGACAGCAGCAGCCTGCTGATGGAAGCCGCGCCCACCTTGCGCTGCGCCTTCGATGCCCTGCCTTTCGAGTCCAACAGCCTGGACCTCATCGTGCTGCCTCACGCCCTGGAGCTGGCCGACGATCCGCACCAGACCCTGCGCGAGGTCGAGCGCGTGCTGCGGCCGGAAGGGCGGTTGGTGGTGCTGGGCCTGAATCCGGCCAGCCTCTGGGGCCTGAGGCAGAATCTGGGCCGCCTGCGCCGCCATGTGTGGCCGGGCAGCCCCGAGGGCCTGTTCCTGCCGCGGGCCGGTGAGTTCATCGGCTACTGGCGCCTGCGCGATTGGCTGCGCCTGCTCAACTTCGAGGTCGAGCGCGCGCAGTTCGGCTGCTACCGTCCGCCCCTGCGCACCGAGCCCTGGCTCAAGCGCTGGCAGTGGATGGAGGGCGCCGGCATGCGCTGGTGGACGGTGCTGGGCGCCGTCTACTTCATGGTGGCCGTCAAGCGCGTGCACGGCATGCGCCTGGTGGGCCTGGCCCGCAACAAGAAGCTTTCCGCCAAGGCCGCGCCGGCCGTGGCCATGCATCCCCATCCCCGCGATCTCCACTCCCCTGATTCATGAGCGACACCGACAAGAAGCCCGCCCCCACCATCGCCAAGCCCGAGGTGCTGATCTACACCGATGGCGCGTGCAAGGGCAATCCCGGCCCGGGCGGCTGGGGCGCATGGCTGCGTTCGGGGGGCCACGAGAAGGAGCTCTTTGGCGGCGAGATGGGCACCACCAACAACCGCATGGAGCTCACCGCCGTGATCGAGGCCCTGGCCTCGCTCAAGCGCAGCTGCAAGATCACGCTCTACACGGACAGCGAATACGTCCGCAAGGGAATGACCGAATGGATCCAGGGCTGGCAGCGCCGGGGCTGGAAGACGGCCGACGGCAAGCCGGTCAAGAACGTCGAGCTGTGGCAACGCCTGGATGCGCTGCGCAAGCTGCACGAGGTGGACTGGCGCTGGGTCAAGGGCCATGCGGGCGACCCGGGCAATGAGCGCGCGGATGCGCTGGCCAACAAGGGCGTCGCGGAGGCCGGCCGCCGCTGATGGGGGCGCCGCAGGCGGGCGGCAAGGCCGACCGCCATTCATGCCGCCCGTTGCGTGCCCTGGCGCATTTCAAGGGACATGTCAGCGCCGCGTGAGCCCGCCGCCGCTACATTGCGCGATCTCTCCAGGATGTCGCGCATGAAGAAGAGCTTGCACAAGGGTTTGGTGGTGGTCGGTCTGCTGGCCGCGGTGGGCGTGGCCTATGTCTGGCAGCGGCCGGGCGCGCTGCTGGGGCTGCAGGCTGGCAAGGCTGCCGACAAGGCCGCGCCTGCCCCCAGGGACGGCAAGGACGCCAAGGCTGCCGGCCCCGTGCCTGTCGAGGCCCGGCAGGTCCAGCTGCGCACGCTCAGCGACGACACCCAGGCCGTGGGCAGCCTGCGCGCGCATCAGTCCGTGGTGCTCAAGCCCGAGTCGGCCGGCCGCATCGTCAAGCTGGGTTTCCAGGATGGCCAGCGGGTGCGCAAGGGTCAGGTCTTGATCCAGCTGGACGACAGCCTCCAGGCCGCCCAGCTGCAGCAGGCCGAGGCGCAGGCCCACATCGCCCGCACCCAGCTGCAGCGCAACAAGGAGCTGCTGGCCCAGGGATTCGTCACCCCCAGTGCCCTGGACCAGGCCCAGGCCACCCTGGACGTGGCCGAGGCCCAGCTGGCCCTGGCCCGTGCCCAACTGGCCCGCATGCGCGTGCTGGCCCCCTTTGACGGCGTGGCCGGCATCCGCACGGTGAGCCTGGGGGACTATGTGAAGGACGGCGCCGAACTGGTCTCGCTGGAAGACAGCTCCACCGTCTGGGTCGATTTCCGACTGCCCGAGCGCGAGGCCCCGCGCGTGCGGCCCGGCCAGCCTCTGCAGCTGAGTCTGGACGCCTTGCCCGGCCGGCAGTTCGAGGCCCGCGTGCAGGCCCTGGACGCCCAGCTGGACGCCAACGGCCGCTCCCTGCTGGTGCGGGCCCAGGTGCTCAAGCCCGGGCCCGAGCTGCGCTCCGGGCTCTTCGCCCGCGTGCGCCTGAGCCTGGGCGAGCGCCAGCAGGCCGTGGTCGTGCCCGAGGAGGCCCTGGTGCCTATGGGCGGCAAGCAGTACCTCATCAAGCTGGTGCCGGCCCCTGAAGGCCAGGGCCAGGTCGCCCAGCGCCTGGAGGCCCGGCTGGGTCTGCGGGTGCCAGGTCTTGTCGAGATCACCGAAGGCCTGAAGCCGGGCGACTGGGTGGTCACCGCCGGGCAGGCCAAGCTCATGCGCGGCGACGGCCAGGCCGTCAAGCGGGTGGACGTGGACCAGCAGGGCGCGAGGCCCGGTGCCGCGAGTGCCTCGGCGGGTGCTCCGGCCAGCGCGCCGTCCAAGGGCTGAAGCGGCAGAGCGAGGAGCCCCCATGCGTGTGTCCGAGATTTCCATCCGCCGCCCGGTCTTCGCGACCGTCATGTCCCTGATGCTGCTGCTGGTGGGGATGGTGTCCTTCTCCAAGCTCTCGCTGCGCGAGTACCCGCGCATCGACGAACCCGTGGTCACCGTCAACACCCGGCTGACCGGCGCCTCCTCCGAGGTGATCGAGAGCCAGGTCACCAAGCCGCTGGAGGATTCCATCGCCGGCATCGAGGGCGTGGACACCGTCACCTCGATCTCGCGCTCCGAGCAGAGCCAGATCACGGTGCGCTTCAAGCTCGAGAAGAACCCCGACAACGCCGCCGCCGACGTGCGCGACCGCGTGGCCCGCGTGCGCGGTCGCCTGCCTACGGCCGTGGACGAGCCGGTGATCGCCAAGGTCGAGGCCGACGCCCAGCCCACGCTGCGCATGGCCTTCACCAGCGAGACCATGGATCCGCTGGAGGTCACCGACCTCGTCAACCGCGTGGTCAAGCCGCGCCTGCAGACCATTCCCGGCGTGGCCGATGTCGAGATCGGCGGCGACCGCCGCTACGCCATGCGCATCTGGCTGGACGCCGACCGCCTGGCCGCCTACCGGCTGAGCGTGCAGGACATCGAGGACGCGCTGCGCAGGCAGAACCTCGAAGTGCCGGCCGGCCGTGTGGAAAGCCAGCAGCGCGAGTTCAACGTCACCGCGCGCACCGACCTCAACACCGTCGCCCAGTTCCGTGGCATCGCGCTGCGCCAGTTCAATGGCTACACGGTCAAGCTGTCTGACGTGGCCCGCATCGAGGAAGCGGCGGCCAGCGAGCGCTCACGGGTGCGGCTCAACGGCATCCCCTCGGTCTCGCTGGGCGTGATCAAGCAGGCCACGGCCAATCCGCTGGAGGTCTCGGAGGCGGTGACGGCCATGATGCCGCGCCTGCAGCAAGACCTGCCCCCCGCCATCACCGTGCGGCCGGCCAGCGACAACGCCATCTTCATCGACCGCTCCATCAAGTCCGTCTACCACACCATCGCCGAGGCCGTGGTGCTGGTGGCCCTGGTCGTGTTCCTGTTCCTGCGCACGGTGCGGGCCTCCATCATTCCGCTGGTGACGATTCCCGTGAGCCTGATCGGCTCCTTCGCCCTGATGGCGGCGGCCGGCTTCACCGTCAACACCATGACCCTGCTGGCCCTGGTGCTGGCCATCGGCCTGGTGGTGGACGATGCCATCGTGGTGCTGGAGAACATCTTTCGCCACATCGAAGAGGGGCTGTCGCCCTTCCAGGCCGCGCTGCGCGGCGCGCGCGAGATCGGTTTCGCCGTGGTGGCCATGACGCTGACGCTGGCCGCGGTCTTCGCGCCGCTGGCCTTCACGCCGGGCCGCACCGGCCGGCTCTTCGTGGAGTTCGCGCTGACCCTGGCCGGTGCGGTGCTGGTCTCGGGCTTCGTGGCCCTGACGCTCACGCCCATGATGTGCTCCAAGCTGCTGCGGCATGTGGAGCAGCCCACGCGCTTTGACGCGGGCATGGAACGCATCCTGGTCTGGATCAGCGATCGCTACGCCTCAGCCCTGCGCTTCGCCCTGGGCCAGCGCTGGCTGGTGCTGCTGGTGATGGCCGGTGCCGCGGGCGGCAGCTGGTGGCTGTTCACCCATGCCAAGAGCGAGCTGGCGCCCATGGAGGACCGCGGCGTGGTGGTGATGCCCATCACCGCGCCCGATGGCGCGACGCTGGAGTTCACCGCCCGCTACCTCGATGCCGTCGAGCGCATCGCCTCGCAGTACCCGGAGTTCGAGCGCCGCTTCTTCTTTGCCGGCGGCTCGACGGTGTCCCAGGGCATGTCCATCCTGCGCACGGTCGACTGGGATGAGCGCAAGCGCAGCACGCAAGACCTGGCACGCGCCCTGATCCCTCAGGTGAGCCAACTGCCGGGCGTCAATGCCTTTCCCATCACCCCGCCCAGCCTTGGCCAGGGCTTCAATGCACGGCCCATCAGCTATGTGGTGGTCAGCGGGGACAGCTACGAGAACCTCAACAAGGTCGTGCAGCAGTTCCAGGCCGAGATGGCCAAGAACCCCGGCTTCGTGCAGGTGGACAACGACCTGCGCCTCAACAAGCCCGAGATCTTCATGGAAGTGGACCGCGAGCGCGCGGCCGACCTTGGCGTGCAGGTGGATCAGGTGGCGCGCACGGTGGAGACCATGCTGGGCAGCCGCGTGGTGACCCGCTACAAGCGCGATGCCGAGCAGTACGACGTGCTGGTGCAGACCGAGGCCCAGGCCCGCAGCACGCCGCAGCAGATCGAGCAGCTCTATGTGCGCAGCCGCACGGACGCGCTGGTGCCGTTGTCTGCGGTGGTGAAGGTGCGCGAAGCGGTCAGCCCCAAGGAACTCAACCACTTCAACCAACGCCGCGCGGTGACCATCACGGCCGGCCTGGCCCCGGGCTATGCCCTGGGCGAGGCCCTGCAGGACATGGACCGCATCGCCGAGCGCGTGCTGCCCCTGGGCTATGCCACCGAGCTCAACGGCGTGAGCCGCGAGTTCAAGGCCTCCAGCGGTGCACTGGGCCTTGTGTTCGTCCTGGCCCTGCTGTTCATCTTCCTGGTGCTGTCGGCGCAGTTCGAGAGCTTTGTCGATCCCTTCATCATCATGCTGTCGGTGCCGCTGTCCATGGTGGGCGCGCTGGCGGCGCTGCAGTGGAGCGGCGGCACGCTCAACGTCTATTCGCAGATCGGCCTGATCACTCTGGTGGGCCTGATCACCAAGCACGGCATCCTGATCGTGGAGTTCAGCAATCAGCTGCGCCAGCAGGGGCGGGACACCATGGCGGCTGTGGTCGAGGCCTCGGCCCTGCGCTTGCGCCCCATCCTGATGACCACCGGCGCCATGGTGCTGGGCGCCTTGCCGCTGGCCCTGGCCACGGGCGCGGGCGCGGAGAGCCGCCAGCAGATCGGCTGGGTCATCGTGGGCGGCATGAGCCTGGGCACCCTGCTGACCATCTTCGTGGTGCCCACCATGTACGTGCTGCTGGCACGCCGCAGCGTGCCTGGCGAGATCGCTACGCCGGCGATGGACTACTGAGCTTCGGCCGCCGACGCGTTGCTGCGATAGGCGCGTAGGCCTGCCAGGTCCAGCACCCGGATGCCCCGCCGGCTGACGCTGATCAGGCCGGCGCGCTCCAGGGTCTGCAGGGCGATGTTCGTCCGCTGGCGCGAGACGCCGGCCAACTGGCCCAGCTCGGCCTGGCTCAGGTGGAGCAGGGGGCCTGGGTCGGGATAGACCTCGGGCTGGTAGAGCCCGGCCAGGGACTGGGCGATGCGGGCGGTGGAGTCCAGCATGCGATCCACGCAGAGCTTGGCGATGAAGCCGCCCATGCGCGCGCTCATGAGCTGCTGCAGGTAGTGGTTGAAGGGCAGGCTGGTCCGGCGCAGGTGCTCGAAGCAGTCCAGGGGCATGAGAGCGACCAGGCAGTCGCTCAGCGCCCGGCCGTCGTACTGCCAGTGCCCGCGCTTGATCAGCGTGCCCTCGCCGAACCAGCCCCCCGCGGCCAGGCTGGCGAGGCTGGTCTCCTTGCCGTCGGGCATGCTGACGCTCATGCAGGCCACGCCGCTGATCAGGCCCAGCCAGTGCAGGGCGGGCTCGCCCGCGCGCACGATGGCCTGGCCGGCGGCGACCTCGCTCTGGTGGCATTGCGCGATCACGGCCTCCAGCTCCAGGGCACTCAAGCCCCGGCCCCAGACCGACTTCCTCACCATCTCTGCCAGGCCCATGCCAGCTCCTGCCTCTAGATCCCGCGACAGCCGGCGATTCTAGGGAGGCTGCGCTGCCGCAAGGAGCTGGCGGCAGCTGCGCCTAGAATCCGCGCAACAGTGGGACACCCCGGATGGCGCCAGTCGTGGCGGCCAGAGGGCAAGACATGGGGACATGGGCCCAGGGCCCAGAGGACGAGCAATGAGCATCAAGAGTGACAAGTGGATCCGCCGCATGGCCGAGCAGCACGGCATGATCGAGCCTTTCGAGCCCGGCCAGGTGCGGGAGGCCGACGGCCGCAAGATCGTCAGCTACGGCACGTCCAGCTATGGCTACGACATCCGCTGCGCGCCGGAGTTCAAGATCTTCACCAATGTGCACAGCACCGTTGTCGACCCCAAGAACTTCGACGAGAAGAGCTTCGTGGACTTCCATGGCGACGTCTGCATCATCCCGCCCAACAGCTTTGCGCTGGCCCGCACCGTCGAGTACTTCCGCATCCCGCGCAATGTGCTGACCATCTGCCTGGGCAAGAGCACCTATGCGCGCTGCGGCATCATCGTCAACGTCACCCCCTTCGAGCCGGAATGGGAAGGCTATGTGACGCTGGAGTTCTCCAACACCACGCCGCTGCCGGCCAAGATCTACGCGGGCGAAGGCTGCGCGCAGGTGTTGTTCTTCGAGAGCGACGAGGTCTGCGAGACCTCCTACCGCGACCGCGGCGGCAAGTACCAGGGCCAGGTGGGCGTTACCCTGCCCAAGGCCTGAGCAGCCGGCATCCTCGACCCTCCGGGGCGGCACTTGAATCGAAATAGCCGGGCAAGACCCGGCTTTTTCGCGCTCAAGTTTTCCGGGGCGCCGGCATCATGGGTCCAGGCAGTACCACCATCCGAGGTCCCCCATGAGCTTCCCCCTGCACCTGGTTCCCAAGGCGAGCGCCCCCGCGGCGCCCGAGCTGCACGTCCACGGCGCCCTGGCGGACCTGCCGGATCTCGGCCTGGGCCTGGGCCTGACGCTGAGCACCGGCATTGACATGGCCGAACTGCAGGCCTTCAGCCGCCTGATGGAAGCCCAGGGTCTGCCCCTGCAGCCCACCCGCATGATCTACGACCGCCTCTACGCCTTCGACTGCCTGGCCTTGGCCCATGGCAGCGGCAACGAGGCCTTGCAGCGCATGGCCCTGCACATCTTCGACGCCTACCAGGCGCGCGGGGAGTGGATCGGGCTGATGCACTGAGCGCTGCGCCGCATCCCCCCCAGGCCCTCCCTGCGAGGGCCTTGTCGTTTCCGTTGCGGCCTTCAGATCGCTGTCAGCCAGTCGCAGCGCAGCCGTCCGCTGCGGTGCAGCCGGCGCCGCACCTGCACATAGCAGCGCGGGCTGATGGAGGCCGCGAAGCACAGGGGCAGGGCCGTCCATTCCCCGGACAGCAAGGTGCCGGGCAGGCCCACCCAGCCCATCAGCCAGCTCGTGAGCACCAGGTTCCAGGCGAAGAGCTCGACGCCATGCGCCGCCGAATGCAGGAGCAGCCAGCGCTTGATGCTGGCCAACTGGCTCAGGGTCATGGCTCTTCTCCGTCAGCTTCGCGTCAGTTTATTTATCGGCGATGGCCTTGGAATCCGCCAGGACGCCTGTCCTGGCGCCTGTCCCCTGAACAGGTCTTGCCACCGCCTCGGCCGTCTGCCTTTCGGGGAATGACCCAATGCCGGACGACACATCTGCGGGGCCTGGAATGCGTGTATGGTCGCGGCTTCTTCTCAATCCATGACCCGACCCATGAACGCAGTCACCCTGACCCGCTTCGCGCTGGCCCCTCTCGCGCTGGCCGCCGGCCTGGCGCATGCCAACGAAGGCATGTGGATGCCGCAGCAGCTGCCCCAGATCGCCAAGGACCTCAAAGCCACCGGCCTGGCCATGGACCCGGCCAAGCTCAACAAGCTGACCGAGTTCCCCATGGGCGCAGTGATCAGCCTGGGCGGCTGCACGGCCTCCTTCGTCTCGCCCCAGGGCCTGGTGGTCACCAACCACCACTGCGCCTACGGCAGCATCCAGTACAACTCCACCCCCCAGCGTGACCTGATCAAGAAGGGCTTCCTGGCCAACAGTTTCGAGGAAGAGCTGCCGGCTGCCCCGGGCAGCCGCGTCTTCGTGACGGTGGACGTCAAGGACGTCAGCGCCGAGGTGCTGGACGCCAAGGTCCAGGCGCTCAAGGGCAAGGCCCGCACCGATGCCATCGAGGCCAAGCAGAAGTCCCTGATCGCCGAGTGCGAGAAGGACAAGGGCCACCGCTGCACCGTCAGCGCCTTTTACGGCAGCCTGGTGTTCCAGCTGATCAAGCAGATGGAAATCCGTGACGTGCGCCTCGTGCACGCCCCGGCGGACATGGTCGGCCGCTTCGGCGGAGATACCGACAACTGGATCTGGCCTCGCCACACCGGCGACTACAGCTTCTACCGCGCCTACGTGGGCCCGGATGGCAAGCCGGCCGACTACAGCAAGGACAACAAGCCCTTCCAGCCCAAGCACTTCCTGAAGCTGGCCAGCAGCCCGCTGAAGGAAGGCGATTTCGTGATGGTCACCGGCTACCCCGGCCGCACCAACCGCTATCGCCTGCCGTCCGAGGTGGATTTCACCTTCGGTTGGGAGCGCCCCACCAGCATCAAGGCCTTCGGCGAGTACCTGGACCTGATCAAGCGTGAGACCGAAGGCCGCCGCGACGGCGAGATCAAGATGGCCGGTACCGTGGCCGGCCTGGGCAATGCCTACAAGAACTGGCAAGGCCAGCAGGCCAGCTACGACGGCAGCGACATCCTTGCCCGCAAGTCCGCCGCCTACGCCGAGCTGAAGGCCTGGGTGAACGCCGATGCCAAGCGCCGCGAGCAGTTCGGCGCCAGCCTGGAGAACGTCGACCGCCTGCTGGCCGAGCGCCAGGCGCTGGCCAAGCGCGAAGTGCTGCTGGGCCTGAGCATGCCCACGCTGCTGAACACCGCCGCCGGCCTGTATGAAGGCGCCGTGCAGCGCAAGCTGCCCGATGCCGAGCGCAAGTTGGGTTTCCAGGAGCGCGACGCCCTGCGCCGCCGCCAGGGTCTGGAAGCCCTGGATCGTCGCTATGACGAGCAGACCGACAAGGCCAAGACCGTGCACTTCCTGGCCCAGTACCTGGCCCAGCCGGCCGACATGCTCAACCAGGCCGTGCTCAAGGGCCTGGGCCTGCAGGCCAATATGCCTGCCGACGCCCTCAAGGCCCGCGTGGACGCGCTCTATGCCGGCAGCAAGTTGTCCGACAAGGCCGAGCGCCTGGCCTGGTTCGAGCGCGGCAGCGAGGACTTCGAGAAGAGCAGCGACAGCTTCATCGCCGCTGCCGTGGCCCTGCACGCTGACACCGAGGCTCGCGAGAACCGCGCCAAGGAGATCGGCGGCCACATCCAGCAGGCCTATGCCGACGTGATGAAGGCCCTGATCGCCTTCAAGGGCAGCAAGGGCCAGGCCGTCTATCCGGACGCCAACGGCACCCTGCGCGTGAGCTTCGGCAAGGTCGCCGGCCGCGACGGCGCGGACGGCAGCACCTGGACCGCCTTCACCACCCTGCGCGGCATCCCGGCCAAGCACCAGGGCAAGGGCGACTTCGACGCGCCTGCCGAGCAACTGGCCGCCATCAAGGCTGGCGAGTTCGGCAAGTACGGCATGAAGTCCCTGAACTCGGTGCCGGTCAACTTCCTGGCCACCCTGGACACCACTGGTGGCAACTCCGGCTCGCCCGTGCTGAACAAGAACGCCGAGCTGGTGGGCCTGCTGTTCGACGGCACCCTGGACGCCGTGATCTCGGACTGGGACTTCAACGAGAAGACCACCCGCAGCATCTGCCTGGACGCCCGCTACATGCAGTGGCAGATGAAGTATGTGGATCGCGCTGACCGTCTCCTCAAGGAAATGCAAGCACTTTGACCCCCCCTACCGGCTTCGCCGGCCTTGCAGGCCGCGCCAGGCCAGAGGCCTGGCCCTTCCGGTAGGCACAAACGCCAAGGCGTTTGTGTCCGACCTCAGCCCCCAGGGGGCGCGCCCGCAGGCCCGGCAAAGCCGGATCCTCGGGCGCCGCTGGGGACAAAACGGGACCTACGATGGGTCCCGTTTTGTATTTTGGGCGTGCGCTTTGCTGCGGGCGCCGTGCTTCGCGGAGCCTCAGGGGCCGTTCAAGTTCAAACGCTTGGCCAAGGAAAAAGCCCTCCACGGAGGGCTTCTGCATTTCTGGGGGCGCTGGGGCTACTTGAGCAGAATGCTCTGGTCGACCTCGGTGATGCGGGTGCGGCCGCAGAAGGCCATGCTGAGGTCGAGTTCCTTGTGGATGATCTCCAGCACCTTGGCCACGCCGGGGCGGCCCATGGCGCCCAGGCCGTAGAGGAAGGCGCGGCCGATGTAGCAGCCGCGGGCGCCGAGGGCCCAGGCCTTGAGCACGTCCTGGCCGCTGCGGATGCCGCCGTCCATGTGGACCTCGATCTGCGAGCCCACGGCCTCGACGATGGTGGGCAGGGCGCGGATGCTGGACTCGGCACCGTCCAGCTGACGGCCGCCGTGGTTGCTGACGATCAGCGCATCGGCCCCGCTTTGCACGGCCAGGCGCGCATCCTCGACGTCCTGGATGCCCTTGAGGATGAGCTTGCCGCCCCAGCGCTCTTTGATCCAGGCCACGTCATCCCAGGAGAGTGCGGGGTCGAACTGCTTGGCCGTCCAATCAGACAGCGAGCCCATGTCGTCCACGCCCTTCACATGCCCGACGATATTGCCGAACTGGCGGCGCGGCGTGCCCAGCATGCCCAGACACCAGCGCGGCTTGGTGGCCAGGTTGATCAGGTTGGCCAGCGTGGGTTTCGGGGGCGCGGAGAGGCCGTTCTTCAGGTCCTTGTGGCGCTGGCCCAGGATCTGCAGGTCCAGGGTGAGCACGAGGGCGCTGCAGCGGGCCGCCTTGGCGCGGTCGATGAGGCTCTCGATGAAGCCGCGGTCCTTCATCACGTAGAGCTGGAACCAGAAGGGCTGGCTGGTGTGGGCGGCCACGTCCTCGATGGAGCAGATGCTCATGGTTGAGAGCGTGAAGGGCACGCCGAAGGCCTCGGCGGCCTGGGCGGCGAGGATCTCGCCATCGGCGTGCTGCATGCCGGTCAGGCCGGTGGGCGCCAGGGCCACGGGCATGGACACGGCCAGGCCGACCATGGTGGTGGCGGTGCTGCGGTTTTCCATGTTCACTGCCACGCGCTGGCGCAGCTTGATGGACTGGAAATCGCTCTCGTTGGCGCGGTAGGTGCTTTCGGTCCAGCTGCCGGAATCGGCATAGTCGTAGAACATGCGGGGCACGCGGCGCTGGGCCAGCTGACGCAGGTCTTCGATGCAGGTGATGACGGCCATGGGGTCTCCGCTTGCTTGCCAGGGGAATTCGGGTACAGGCGCGATCCTAGTGGCAGGCCTGTGGCGCAGGGCGGAATCTGCTGCCGAGCACTGAGGAAGGAGATTCCGAGGGCGATGGTGCTGTGTCAGTCACCTGGATCGGATCGGTAGATCAGTCCCTTTGCTCCGGTTTCCTGCTCAGCCTCGCGCGAGAGCGCGGCAATGCAGGCGCAGCCAGTCCGCCAGTGCCTGCAGCCCCGGCGAGGCGTGGGCCGGCAGCGGGCGCAGGGCATAGGCCTGGGCGGCCGGGACCTCCAGGGCCCAGGGGCGCAGAAGCAGGCCCTGATCCAGCAGTCGGCGGGCCAGGGAGAGCCCCACCAGGGCCGCGCCCTGACCGCATTCGGCGGCCTGCAGCACCAGGCCGAGGTCGATGAAGCGCGGGCCATCGTCGGGCTCCCGGGCCGGCAGGCCGGCGGCCTGCAGCCAGGGCAGCCACGATTGCAGGGGCGTGCGCAGCAGGGGCAGGGTCAGCAGCTCGGCGGGCTGGGGCGCTTCGGGCAGGCGGGCCGCCAGGGCCGGGGCGAGCAGGGGCGTCACCCGGTCGCGCAGCAGCAGCTCGGTGGTGGGCGGCTGGGGCGCGTGGTAGACCTGCAGCTCGGCCTCCGGCGCGCCGTCGCCCAGGTAAGGCACGCTCAGCACGAGTTCCAGTTCCAGGTGGGGGAAAGCCTGGCTGAAGGCGGGCAGGGCCGGCACCAGGATCTGGCGCGCGAAGGTGGGTGGGGCGCACAGGCGCAGGCGCTCGCGGCGCTGCTGCGGCCGCCGGTGCTGGGGGGCCGCGGCCAGCAAGTCCAGGGCCGCGCGCACCTGCTCCAGGTATTCGCGCCCCCCGGCCGTGAGGCTCCAATGCCCGCCCTGGCGCTGGAACAGGGCCAGGCCCAGCAGCTCCTCCAGAGCGCCGATGCGCTTGCCCACCGCGCTGGCGCTGATGTGCAGGGCCTCCGCGGCCGGGTCCAGCATGCCCAGCGCCGCCACGGCCTGGAAGGCGCGCAAGCCCTCGAGGGAGGGCAGGCGCAGGTCCGGAGCCAGAGACGGGGCATGCGAAGATGGATTCATGGACAAGGCTTTCGACGATGAGGCAATGGCACCTCGGCCGCTGTGGCGCCGTGTGCTGTGGGGCGTGGCGGGACTGCTGAGTCTGGGCCTGGGCATTCTCGGCATTTTCCTGCCCCTGCTGCCCACCACGCCTTTCGTGCTGCTGGCGGCCTTCTGCTTCTCGCGCAGCAGCCGCCGCTGCGAGGCCTGGCTGCTGGGCCATCCGCGCTTCGGTCCCATGATCCACGACTGGCGCGCCCACCGCGCCATCCCCTGGCGGGCCAAGCAGCTCGCCTGGGTCATGATGGCCTTGGGCTCGGCACTGGCTGCCTGGCGTCTGCCGCTTGCCTGGTGCTGGGTGCCGGCCGCCTGCTGCCTGGCTGTGGGGTTGTGGATGTGGAAGCTGCCCACGCGTGAGCGCCTGAACGCCCGCTAGGTGCTCAGCGGCCGTCGCCTGAGGCAGGCATTCCCTGCAGCGGCAGCTCCAGCCGCAGCGCAAAGCCCCGGTCGGGCCGCATCAGCAGAGCTTGGCCGCCCAGGCGTTTGGCCAGGTTGGCCACGATGTACATGCCCAGGCCCGAGCCGCCCTGGCCCCGCCGCGTGGTGAAGAAGGGCTCGAATACATGGGTGCGGGCGGCCTCGCTGAGCCCCACGCCATTGTCGGCATAGTCGATGCGCAACTGCGGGCCGCAGGCCTGTGCGCGCAGGCTCAGGCAGCCGCCCTGGCCCTCGGGGAAGGCATGGGTCAGGCTGTTCATGATGAGGTTGGAGAGAATCTGGCTCAGCAGGCCTGGCACGGTCTGGACCTGCAGGCTGTCCTCCACCTCCAGCCGGCAATCGACCCGGGCGCGGCGCAGGGCCGGGCTGTGTACCGACAGCACGCTCTGCAGATAGTCCTTCAGCGCCAGGCGCTGCGGGGCCTCGGCGTTCTGGTCCACGGCGATGCGCTTGAAGTCGCCCATCAGCGTGGCGGCCCGCTGCAGGTTGCGGTCCACCAGATCCGCGGCATTGGAGAGCTGCGCAGCCAGGGCCTGCAGCTCGCTGCGGGTCAGCTTCTCGCTGCCGTCGGCGACGCGGCCCAGGCGGCGTGCATGGTCGGCCACGCCCGAAGCTGCGGTGATGGCCACGCCGATGGGCGTGTTCACATCGTGCGCGATGCTGGCGACCATGCGGCCCAGCGAGGCAAACTTCTCCTGCTCCAGCTCCTGGCGCGCCGCCTTGGCCCGGGTGAGGTCCAGCGACAGCAGCAGGCGCTCGCAGATCTTGGCCAGGTGGCTGGCGCTGAGCAGGTCCTCGCGCGTCCAGGCGCGGTCCATGCTCTCGCGCTGTAGCCACAGGATGCCCCGCAGCTGCTGCTGCAGGCGCAGCGGTACCTCGATGCGCCCGCCCTTGGACTGCGCACGTGGTCGATGCAGCAGCAGCGCGCCGTGGGGATGCAAGCGCATGTCGCGGATCACCAGCGGCTCCTGGGTGTCCGCCAACATCTGGAGGTAGTCGCCGCAGTGCTCGGCATCCAGGCCCAGGTCCTCGGGCTTGCCGGCCTGGGCAATGCTGACGAACCGCTGCTGGCTGCCTTCGTCCCACCAGACCGTCCAGTCATCCAGACCCATGATGGCCAGGACCTGTTCACGCATCTGCAGCAGGGCCAGGCGCAGATCCTCCGGTGTCTCCACGCTGAAGTGCTGGTTGGACAGCGCCAGCATGCGCTCCTCCGGGCCCTGGCGCAGGTGGTCGAAGCGCACGAGGGCGCTGAGCCGCTCGGGGAGGCTCAGGCGGTAGAGCTCGGCCTCCAGGGCTTGATGCTGCCAGAGCTGGTCCAGGGCCTCGCTGAGCCGTCCCGCATGCTGGTAGAGCTGGGCCAGGGCCTTGTGGGCGCTGCTCTGTTGGCGGCGCGCTCCGAGGCTGCGTGCCAGGGCCAGGGCCTGCTCGCCGCTCTGGATGGCGTGGTCCCAGTCCTTGCCTTCCATGGCCAGCTCGGTGAGCGTGGCGCTGGCCATGGCCTCCAGCCAGACATAGCCGCAGCGCCGCGCCGATTGCAGGGCCTGCTCGCACAGCTGCCGTGCCGCCGACTCCTCCCCACTGGCCTGGGCGCAGCGGGCCAGATGCCACTGGCTCTCGGCCACGTAGTCACGGTGGCCGATGCTGCGGGCCCAGCGCTGGCCTTGCTCGAAGCTGGTGCGGGCCTGCGCGAATTCCGAGCGGTTGAACTGCGCCACGCCCAGGTTGATCAGCAGCTTGGCCTGCAGATAGCGCGCGGCGAGTTGGGGGGCGCCGATGCGCAACTGGCTCTGTGCGTCCAGCAGCAGGTGCTGGCCGGTCTGCCAGTCCCCCAGGGCGAAGTGCAGCTGAGCCAGTCCTATGCAGGGGGCAACGCCTTCGAGGCTGCCAGGCTGCAGGGTGGCGAGGTCCAGCGCCTCGGACCAGTGCGCGCTGGCCTGCTGGTACTCGGCTGCCTGGTAGCTCAGCCGCCCCAGGGCCTCATGCAAACGCGTGACCTGGCGGATGAGACCAGCGTCCTGGGCCTCGGCCAGGGCCTGATGCAGCGCGGGCCGCAAGGGGGCGGCGCGGCCCAGGCGTTCGCTGGAGAAGAACAGGCCCTGCAGCAGCTGTACGCGCCGCAGCAGGGGCAGGTCTTGCGCACGCTGCAGCGCGCGCTCGTAAAGGGGCAGGGCGCAGCGCGGATGTCGCATGCCGGCGACGGCCAGTGCCCGGATGAGGCCGGCCGCCGCGGCGTCGTCGCAGGGGGGCAGGCCGGGCTGGTCCGGCTGGAGGCCGGTGGATGGCGAGGGCTGGTACTGCTGCATGCCGCTCCTTGATCTTGGACGCCTGGCAGCCCTTGTCAGGCAGGTTCGGCCTCCAGGATACCGAGGGTGTGCGGCGGCGACCAGCACGCAAGTCCGGGGGCGCCTCAGAACAGCGACAGGTTCTCCATGCGGGCTTGCGCGGGCCGCGCGGCACGGGCCGGCGGGGGCAGGGCGTCGCCGGGCCGGCTCAGCGAAGCCATGCGCACGCCCAGCAGGCGCAGGCGCTGGCTCAGGTCCACGCGCTTGAGGCACTGGCCGGCAGCCTGCCGGATGGCGGCAGCGTCCTGGATGGGCAGGGACAGGGTCTGGTCCCGGGTGACGGTGCGGAAGCCCTCGAAGCGCAGCTTGATGCCCACGGTGCGGCCCAGATAGCCCTTGCGCTGGAGATCCGCCGCGAGCTGCTCGCAGAGTTCGGTGAAGATGCGGCCCAGCAGCTCGCGGTCGTGCCTGGCGTGCAGGTCGCGCTCGAAGGTGGTCTCGCGGCTGATGGACACGGGCTCGCTGTGCGTCACCACCGGCCGCTCGTCCCGCCCGTGCGCCGCCTCATGCAGCCAGGCGCCGTAGCTGCGCCCGAAACGCTCGAGGAGCAGGGCCGGCGAGGCGGCCGCCAGCTCGGCGATGGTCTGGATGCCCAGGGTCTCCAGCTTCGCGGCCGCCTTGGGGCCGATGCCGTTGATGCGCCGCACCGGCAGCGGCCAGATGCGGCCGGGGATGTCCTCTTCGGTCAGCACGGTCAGGCCGTCGGGCTTGTCGAGGTCGGAGGCGATCTTGGACAGCAGCTTGTTGGGCGTGATGCCGATGGAGCAGCTCAGGCCGGTCGCTCGAGTGACGCTGTTCTTGATCTCGCGGGCCACGGCCCGCACGCCGCCCAGGGGGTCGTGACCCACGGATTCCTGCACGCCGGGCACGGCGCTGAGGTCGATGTAGATCTCGTCGATGCCGCGGTCCTCGATGACGGGCGCGATCTCGGCCACGGCGGCCTTGAAGAGGCGGGAATAGTGGCGGTAGGAGTCGAAGTCGGTGGGCAGGAGGATGGCGTCCGGCGCCAGCAGGCCGGCCTTCATCAGGCCCATGGCCGAATGCACGCCCAGGGCGCGGGCGGCATAGGTGGAGGTGGTGACGACGCCGCGGCCGGTGTAGTCCCGCAGCCGCGCGTACTGCCGGCTGCCGTCCTCCAGCGTGCGCGGCGCATGCATGCGCCGGCCGCCGATCACCACCGGCTGGCCCTTGAGTTCCGGGTAGCGCAGCAGCTCCACAGAGGCATAGAAGGCGTCCATGTCCAGATGGGCGATCCAGCGCCGGGGAGGCGCTGCCGCATCCAGGGGCCGCTTGAACTCAGTCATGGCGGCATTGTCGCGCTGCCGCCCTGACAGGCGCTGTCAGCAGCGCGCTGATCAGGGCCTGGCCTCAGTGCCCGCAGCTGCTGCTGCCGCAGGAGGTGATGGCCTTCTCGGGCTGGCCGGCCTGGGCGGCCGTCGCCTCGCTCGCCTCGGGCTTGAGCAGCACGCCGGTCGCGCTGTCGTAGCCCACCTGCTGCATGTGGAAGACCAGGGCGGCGTCCATCATCTCGGCATGGGCCGGGAACCACTGGGCCAGCTCGGGGCCGATGATGCGCATGGGCTCCAGGTCCTTCAGCTCCAGGGCATAGCGCCGGACCTCGCGCAGGGTGTCCAGCACCATCTCGTGCTGCTTGCTGTGGCAGTTTTCGGGCGCGAAGCCGGTGGCGGCCATCCAGCGCTCTTCCATCGCGAAATGCGCCTCGGTGTGGGCCAGCAGGGCCTCGAAGGCGGGCATGGGGTCGTCACCGCTGGCCAGGGCCGCGGCGAAGTCGTTCAGCAGGCCCACGAATTCCTCGTGGGTGTCGTCCAGCTCGGTGTGCTGCAGCGCGAGCTCGGGGGTCCAGGTGATCAGGCTCATGGGCCGAACGATACCTGAGCTGCCTGACAAAGCCTGGCGCCGCTCCCGCCGCCCGCGGGAATCTTGCGATCGATCAAGGATCTGGCCCGCCTGCCGGCCGTCGTTGGTCGACGACGCCCAGGCCCCCTGCTTGCGGGGCAGTCTGCAAACCTAGGGGGACGCGTGTCCGCGAATCGGCCCTAAGGTTCGGACCACCCGAGTCGACAACCCAGGAGGTTCCATGACCGATCTTGTCCTGAACGCTCAAAAGCCCCTGCTCAATCGCCTGTGCGGCGCCCTGGCGCTGACGGCGGCCCTGGCCGCGCCGTCCCTGGCCCATGCCGATGTGCTGCTGGAAGGCGCCACCGTGGCCTTGCTGACGGGCACCAGCGCGGCTGCCGAGCCCCACCTGGCCGGCGCCATCGTCGAGGACCGTACCGATGCCTTCAGCTTCAGCAGCGCGCATGGCACGGTGTCCGGCAGCATCCAGTCGCGCGTGGTGCGGGCCATCGACGGCACGGTGGACTTCTACTGGCGCGTCACCAGCGACGCCGGCTCCGCGGACGACATCGGCAGCTTCCGCCTGGGCCAGTTGTTCACCAGCGAGTACCGCGTGAACTGGCGCAATGACGGCCTGGGTGACAAGGCCCCCGCCAATGCCCACCGCTTCTCCGGCGTCATGAGCGGTGACATCAACTTCAACTTCCAGCGCATGAACGACGCCGGCGGCCTGACGGGCCTGGGCGCGGACCAGTCGTCCTACTTCATGTTCCTGGATACCGACGCCACCGCCTACGACTTCTCGGGCCTGATGGACGTGGCCGACATGGGACACACCCACATCTCAGGCCTCTTCAGCACCTTCGCCCCCACGGTCGGGGCTGTGCCCGAGCCCGGCAGCCTGGCGCTGGCCGGGCTGGCGCTGAGCCTGCTGCCGCGGCGGCGCCGTCGCGGCTGACGCCGGAACTCAGGCCAGGCGTGCCCGGTGACGGGCCACCTGGGCACGCACCTGGTTCGGCGCCGTGCCGCCCAGGATGTTGCGGGCGTTGAGCGAGCCGCGCAGCGAGAGCACCTCGAAGACATCGGCCTCGATGCGCGCATCGAAGGCTTTCAGCTCGTCCAGGCTCAGGGCCGAGAGATCGCGGGCCTGGGCGATGGCCGTCTTCACCGCATGGGCCACGACCTCGTGGGCATCGCGGAAGGGCAGGCCTTTCTTGACCAGGTAGTCGGCGAGGTCGGTGGCGGTGGCATAGCCGCGCATGGCCGCGCGCTCCATGGCCTCGGGCTTGACGGTGATGCCGGCAGCCATCTCGGCAAAGATGCGCAGGGTGTCCTTGAGCGTGTCGACGGTGTCGAACAGCGGCTCCTTGTCTTCCTGGTTGTCCTTGTTGTAGGCCAGGGGCTGGCCCTTCATCAGGGTGATCAGGCCCATCAGGTGGCCCACCACACGGCCGCTCTTGCCGCGGGCCAGCTCGGGCACGTCGGGGTTCTTCTTCTGCGGCATGATGGACGAACCGGTGCAGAAGCGGTCGGCCAGGTCGATGAAGCCAAAGCTCTGGCTCATCCAGAGGATCAGCTCCTCGGACAGGCGCGAGACATGCACCATCACCAGCGCAGCCGCTGCGGAGAACTCGATGGCGAAATCGCGGTCGGAGACGGCATCCAGGCTGTTCTGGCACACGGCCTCCATGCCCAGGCTGCGGGCCACGCGCTCGCGGTCCAGCGGGTAGCTGGTGCCGGCCAGGGCGGCGGCGCCCAGGGGCAGGCGGTTCACGCGGCGGCGCACGTCGGCCATGCGTTCGGCGTCGCGGGCAAACATCTCCACATAGGCCAGCAGGTGGTGACCGAAGGCCACGGGCTGGGCCACCTGCAGATGGGTGAATCCGGGCAGGATGGTTTCGGCGTTCTTCTCGGCCACATCGACCAGGGCCAGCTGCAGGGCGTTCAGCAACTGGGCGATTTCGTCGATCTCGCCGCGCAGCCACAGGCGCACGTCGGTGGCGACCTGATCGTTGCGGCTGCGGCCGGTATGCAGGCGCTTGCCGGCCAGGCCGACGAGCTCGGTCAGGCGGGCCTCGATATTCAGGTGCACGTCCTCCAGGTCCAGCTTCCATTCGAAGCGGCCGTCTTCGATCTCCTCGCGGATCTGGGCCATGCCGCGCTGGATGGCCGCGTGGTCCTCGGCACTCAGGATGCCCTGGGCGGCCAGCATCTCGGCGTGGGCGAGGCTGCCTTCGATGTCCGCCTTCCACAGCCGCTTGTCGAAAAAGACGCTGGCCGTGTAGCGCTTGACCAGCTCGCTCATCGGTTCTGAAAACAGCGCGGACCAGGCTTGGGACTTGTTGGCGAGTTGGTTGTCGGACATGGTTTGTTGCAAGGCGACGGGCGGGCTCCGGGCGAAGCGGCCCCTGGGCTGGGGGAGAATGGCCGTCGATTCTAAAGACTGCCCACCAGGCCAGACCCTGCCTTGTCGCCGCCCAGCCTTCGAAGCTCATGAAGCAGCCGCCCTCGTCTCCGCTCACGTCTGTCCCGGACACCAGCACGACGCTGCTGCCGCCCATGCTCCCGGAGCCGCCCGGCGCGGCGCAGGCTGAGGACGCGGCGCGCCGCGCCCAGCTCTTCGATGTCTGCCACATGGGGCTGGCCTTGCGTGCCGTGCTGGGTGTGCAGATCCTCCTGTCCCTGGGCATCGCCCTGCAGGCGGCGGACCTGCAGCAGTGGCTATGGCAGCTGTCCAGTGCCAGCTTCGTCTCCATGACGGCGGTCCTGGCCTGGCTGGTCCTCGTCTGCGCAGGCAAGCACCTGCTGGGGCGCCTGGGCAGCGGCGGGCAGTGGCTGATCCTGTCCGCCCTGGGCGCGCTGTGTGCCAGCCTGGCCTGGCGCCTGCTCAACGCGGCCGCCGGGGAACCCGGTACCCTGTTCCGCTTCACGGCGGTGGCGCTCAGCGGTGGGGCCGTGGCTTCGTCGCTGTGGCTGTGGCTGCGCAGCCGGCAGCGCTGGCAACGCCCGGCGGCAGCGCTGGCGCAACTGGTGGAGCTGCAGTCACGCATCCGGCCGCACTTTCTCTTCAACACCCTGAACTCTGCCATCGTGCTGGTTCAGCTGGATCCGCAGCGCGCCGAGAAGGTGCTGGAGGACCTCGCGGAGCTCTTTCGCGTGGCGCTCAGCGAGAACGGCGCTGCGGTCAGCCTGGACGAAGAGATAGAACTGGCGCGGCGCTACCTGGAGATCGAGCAGATACGCTTTGGCGAGCGCCTTCGCGTGCAGTGGCGGCTGGACCCGCAGGCCGGCGCCGTGCAGGTGCCGCCGCTGATGCTGCAGCCCCTGGTGGAGAACGCCGTGCGCCATGGGGTCGAGCCCAATGATGAGGGCGGCGAGATCGAAGTGCTCACCCGCCGCAGGGGGGGGCAGGTCGAGGTCCGCGTGAGCAATACCGTGGGCCAGGGGCCTTCCCGACCCGGGCATGGCCTGGCCCTGGACAACGTCCGCGAGCGCCTGCTGCTGATGCATGATGTGGCGGCCCAGTTCGAGCTTCATGCCGAAGCCGGGCGCTATGTCGTGAAGATCCTGCTGCCTCTTCAGTCCTGATGATGCCTGTGATGACGCCGCCCGGTGAGGCCCCCTTGCGCACGCTGATCGTCGATGACGAGCCCCTGGCGCGGCTGCGGCTGCGCGGCCTGCTGGAAGGCCTGCCCGGGCTGCCCGTGCGTGTGCTGGGGGAGGCGGCTTCCTCTGCTCAGGCCCTAGTCTGGCTGAAGGAGCACGCCTGTGACCTCGTCTTCCTGGACATCCAGATGCCCGGGCCGGATGGACTGCAGCTGGCGCAGTCCCTGGAGGGGCTGCTTCATCGGCCCATCGTGATCTTCGTGACGGCCCACGCCGGCCATGCGCTGCGAGCCTTCGAGATCGAGGCCCTGGACTACCTGACCAAGCCGGTGCGTCGCGAACGGCTGCAGTCGGCCGTGGAGCGTGCCCGCGCCCGCCTGCACGAGCGTCTGGCTGCCGCCACCTGGCAGAGCGCGCAAGCCGAGACTGAAGCACTGCCGGACGGAGAGTTCCTGACCATCGCTGAGCGAGGGCGGCTGATCCGTGTACCCCTGGCCGAGGTGCTCTATTTCAAGGCCGAGCTCAAGTACCTGACCGTGCGCACCGCTGGGCAGAGCTACATCATGGAAGGCTCCTTGACCGAGCTGGAGCAGCGCCTGTGCGAGCGATTCCTGCGCATCCATCGCAATGCCCTGGTGGCACGCAAGGCCCTGCGCGAGCTGGGGCGGCACCTGGCCCAGCCTGGCGGCGAGCCGGATGCGGAGTCCGGCGAGGGCTGGGCCGTGCGCGTGGCGCCGGTGGATGAGTGGCTGTCGGTCTCGCGGCGCCAGGTAGCGGTCGTGAGGGAGGCGCTGGCCAGCGGCACGGCGGCGGGAGGGCGCTGAGCCCCGCCACCTCCTGTCAGCCGGTATTGCGCAGGCCGGCAGCAATGCCGTTGATGGAGAGATGGATGCCGCGCTGCACGCGTTCCATGCTCGGGTCCTCGGCCCGCTTCTCGATCGGGATGGCGCGGTAGCGGCGCATCAGCTCGACCTGCAAATGGTGCAGGGGGTCGATGTAGGGGAAGCGGTGCGCGATGGAGCGCGCCAGGGCCGGGTTGCTGGCCAGGTTGTGCTTCTCGCCGCTGATCATGGCTACCGCCTGCTGGGTGCGGCGGAACTCTGCCTCGATGGCCGCGAAGATGCGCTTGCCCAGCTTCCTGTCCTCGACCAGGTCCACGTAGCGCTGGGCCAGGCCCAGATCGGTCTTGGCCAGCACCATGTCGAGGTTGGACAGCAGGGTGCGGAAGAAGGGCCACTGCTTGTGCATGCGCCTGAGCAGGGCCAGTCGTTGCTCCCGCTGGGCCGGATCAGCCTCCAGGAAACTCGCCACGCCCGAGCCGAAGCCGCACCAGCCCGGCAGGGCCACGCGGGACTGGCCCCAGCTGAAGCCCCAGGGGATGGCGCGCAGGTCCTCGATGGCACGGGTGGCCTTGCGGGAGGCCGGTCGCGAGCCGATGTTGAGCTCGGCGATCTCCCGGATGGGCGTGGACGAGAAGAAGTAGTCGGCAAAGCCCTTGGTGTCGTAGACCAGGCCGCGGTAGGCCGCGAAGCTGGCATCCGAGAGCTGCTGGGCGGCATCCAGGAAGGACTTGGGTGCGCTCTTGGTAGGGTGCAGCAGCGTGGCCTCCAGTGTCGCGGCCACCAGGGTCTCGAGGTTGCGCCGGCCGATGTCGGGGTTGGCGTACTTGGAGGCGATCACCTCGCCCTGTTCGGTCAGCCGGATCTGCCCGTTCACCGTGCCCGGGGGCTGGGCCAGGATGGCCTGGTAGCTGGGGCCGCCACCGCGACCCACCGTGCCTCCGCGGCCGTGGAAGAGCCGCAGGGTAATGCCATGGCGGGCCTTGAGTTGGTCAAAGAGGCCCACCAAGGCGATCTCGGCGCGGTAGAGCTCCCAGTTGCTGGTGAAGACGCCGCCGTCCTTGTTGGAGTCCGAGTAGCCCAGCATGATGTCCTGCTCGGCGCCAGAGCGCTTCACCAGCGCGGCCACGCCGGGCAGGGCGTAGTACTCGCTCATGATCAAGGGCGCCTCGCGCAGGTCGCCGATGGTTTCGAAGAGGGGCACGACGATGAGGTCGCTGATCGCCTCGCCGTCAAGCACCCCGCGCAGCAAGCCCACCTCCTTGAACAGCAGCGCCACCTCCAGCAGGTCGCTGACGGTCTCGGTGTGACTGATGATGTAGTGGCGGATGGCCTCGCGGCCGAATCGCTGCAGGGACTCGCGGGCTGCTTCGAAGATGGCCAGCTCGCCTTGGCAGCGCTCGCTGTACTCGGCGCCGACCACGCGCAGCGGCCGGGCATCGTTGAGCAGGCCCAGCAGCAGCTGGCGGCGCGCGGCTTCGTCCAGCGTGGCGTAGTCCGGGCAGACGCGGGCGGTGGCCAGCAGCTCTGCGATCACCAGCTCGTGCTGGTCCGAACTCTGGCGCAGGTCCAGGGTGGCCAGGTGGAAGCCAAAGACCTGCACAGCCCGGATCAGGGGCTTGAGGCGCGGAGCAATCAGGGCGCCGGCGTGATGGGTCTGGAGCGAGTCGGCGATCACGCGCAAGTCGACCAGCAGCTCCTCGGGCGTCAGGTAGGGGTCCTGCGGCGCGACGGCATGACGCAATGCCTCGGTGCCCGTCAGTGCGTGCAGCGTGGCGGCCATGCGGGCGTACATGCCGGTGAGGGCGCGCCGGTAGGGCTCGTCCATGCGATGTTCATTGCGATCGGGGCTGCGCTCTGCCAGCGCCTGCATGGCCGGGCTGACCTGGGCCAGCCGCGCCGAGATGGACAGCTCCGCGCCCAGCTCGTGCAGCTCGGTCAGGTAGTGGCGCAGGGCCACCTCGCTCTGGCGCTTGAGCGCATGGCGCAGGGTGGTTGCGGTGACATTGGGATTGCCGTCGCGGTCCCCGCCTATCCAATGGCCCATGCGCAGGAAGCTGTTGAGCTCATGGCCAGGCAGGGCCTCCTCCAGCTCGCCGTAGAGCTTGGGGATCTGGCGCAGGAAGGTGGCGTGGTAGTAGGAGAGGGCGTTCTCGATCTCGTCGGCCACCGTCAGCTTGGAATAGCGCAGCATGCGCGTCTGCCACAGCTGGGTGATGCGGGCGCGGATGAGGTTTTCGTTGTCGCGCCGCTCGCGCTCGGTCTGCAGGCGGTCGCGCTGCTCGACCAGCTCCGCGATGGCGCGCTCGGCGTCCAGGATGCTCTTGCGCTGCACTTCCGTCGGGTGGGCTGTCAGCACCGGCGAGATGAAGCCATGCTGCAGGGTGCGGGCCACTTCGGCGGGGCGCACCCCGGCCTCGTGCAGGCGTTCCATGCAATAGGCCAGCGAGCCGGCCTGCAGGCTGCCGGCGCGCTCGTGGATCTCACGGCGGCGGACATGGTGGCGGTCCTCAGCGATATTGGCCAGATGCGAGAAGTAGCTGAAGGCGCGGATCACACTGACTGTCTGCTCACCTGAGAGGCTCTTGAGCAGCTTGTCGAAGGTCTTGCCGGCCTGCGCATCGTGCTTGTGGCGAAAGGCTACCGAGAGCTTGCGCACGCGCTCGACCAGCTCATAAGCCTCGCGACCCTCCTGCTCGCGTATCACCTCGCCCAGGATGCGGCCCAGCAGGCGGATGTCCTCCATCAGGGGCTGGTTCTTGTCCTCTGCTTGCCGCGGGGTCAGCGTGCGCACCTTGGCTGCCTTGCCGGTAGTCTTGGTGCCGGCCCTGGTGCCGGCCCTGGTGCCAGACGGGGTGCCAGACGGGGTGCTGGCGGCAGCGGCGCGAGGGGCTCGATCGGGGGCGGAAGCGTCAGGACGGGCTGGCATGGCGGCTCGGGGTTGGCGTCCGGAGACGGGTTCCGGAGCGCGGGTGCTGGGAATTGCGGAGGGTAGCGTGCTTGCCATGGCCGAGGCATTTCGGCCTCGACTCGGCAATGTAACCAAGTTACCTTTGTTTGACTTTATCAGTTTCTTTGACAGGAGCGTGGCTGAGCGGCCACGGCGCTGCGCTAGCATCCCACCATGATGGAAAAGATAGTGATCGCAACGCGCGAAAGCAGGCTCGCCCTCTGGCAGGCCGAACATGTGAAGGCTTTGCTGGAACAGCGCCTGGGGGCTGCCGTGGAACTCCTGGGCATGACCACCCGGGGGGACCAGATCCTGGACCGCAGCTTGTCCAAGGTCGGCGGCAAGGGCCTGTTCGTCAAGGAGCTGGAAACGGCGCTGACGGAAGACCGCGCCCAACTGGCCGTGCATTCGCTCAAGGACGTGCCCATGGACCTGCCCGAAGGCTTTGCCCTGGTGGCCATCCTGGAGCGCGAGGACCCGCGCGATGCCTTTGTGTCCAACAAGTTCGCCAGCCTGGACGAACTGCCGCAGGGCGCGTTGGTGGGCACCTCCAGCCTGCGCCGCGTGGTGCAGCTCAAGAACTTGCGGCCGGACCTGCGTGTCGAACCGCTGCGCGGCAACTTGGACACCCGGCTTCGCAAGCTGGACGAGGGCGGCTATGACGCCATCGTGCTGGCCGCGGCAGGGCTCAAGCGCCTGGGCCTGGAACAGCGCATCCGGTCCTGCTTTGCCGTGGACCAGATGATTCCCTGCGCGGGGCAGGGCGCGCTGGGCCTGGAGGTCCGTGCCGACGCTTCGGCGCTTGCTCAGGCGCTGGCGACCTTGAGTGATCCTCGCACCTGGCTGGCCACGCAGGCCGAACGCGCGGTCTCGCGCAGCCTGGGCGGAAGTTGCTCGGTACCCCTGGCTGCCCATGCGCAATGGCAGGGCGCGCAGTTGCATCTGGATGTGGCCCTGGGCCATCCGGAGCAGCCTGAGCGACCACTGTTGAGGGCGCTGCTGCAGGGCAGCCCCGCTGACGAGGCGGCCGCGCGCGCCCTGGGCCTGCAGGCCGCAGACGCCCTGCGAGCGCAGGGAGCCGAGGGCTATCTGCGCTGTGCCTGATCCCTTCAGGCCGGGTCAGGCGGGGGATCCCCGCGGCGATGTGCCGCGGCTCATCCTCACCCGTCCCCGCGCTCAGGCCCAGGATTGGGTCGAGCGCATGGGCCGGCTGGGTGTGGCCTGCGACTGCCTGCCCTTGCTGGACATCGCGCCGCTGGATCCCGCGCCGGTCCGCCAGGCTTGGGAAGGCCTGGGCGCGCAGTCACTGCTGATGTTCGTCAGCCCCAATGCGGTCGAGCATTTCTTCGCCGCCCGGCCTGCAGGCCAGCGCTGGCCCGCACGCACCCTGGCCGCGACGGTCGGGCCGGGCAGTGCGCAGGCCTTGTTGCGTCAGGGCGTGCCGCCGGAGCTGTTGCGGCAGCCCCCGGCCGATTCGCCGAGCCTGGATTCCGAGCACCTGTGGCCTGTGCTGTCCGCCGAGGACTGGCGCGGCCGCCAGGTGCTGCTGGTTCGCGGCGACGGTGGGCGGGAGTGGCTGGCAGAGCGCCTCAGGGAGGCCGGCGCCCGCGTGGAGGCCCTGAGCGTCTACCGCCGGCAGCCACCGCGCTGGACGCCTGCGGAGCGGGCGGTGCTGGATCGTGCCCTGGCCCAGCCCCGGGCGCATGTCTGGCTCTTCAGCAGCGCGGAAGCCATTGATCACTTGCCCGAGTTGGCGGGGGCGTCAGTGGACTGGTCTCACAGCCGCGCCATCGGGACGCATGAGCGTATTGCCGAGCGCGCGAGGCGGCTGGGCCTGGGCCATGTGGTTTTGACGCGACCGGACGCAGCAGCCGTGGCCATGGCCCTGCAAGGCCCCTGGGACTGAACCCTACAATCCGCGGCACTGTGAGCGAGCAAGACATCCCCCGCAGCGCCCCGGCTTCCGAGCCCGAGAGCGCCTCCGTGCTGCCCGAGAAAGTGCCGGCCCGCGCCGGCACGCCGGGTTCGCTGACCCTGGTCCTGATGGCACTGGGTGTGCTGTCCCTGGGCGCCTTGGGCGTGGCCTGGCAGGGGCACAGCCGTGTACGGCAACTGGAGCAGGAGCTGGTGCGTCGCCAGGAGCAGAGCCAGACCCAGGCTTCCGATGCCCGCAGCATGGCCAGCCGGGCGCAGGAGATTGCCCAGGAAACGTCAGCGAAGCTGGCCTTGGTGGACGCCAGGCTCGCCGAGGTGTCGCTGCAGCGGGGGCAATTGGAGGAACTGATCCAGTCCATGTCCCGCTCGCGCGACGAGAACGTGCTGGGCGACATCGAGGCCTCGCTGCGTGTGGCACTGCAGCAGACCAGCATCACCGGCAGCGCCGAGCCGCTGGTGTCTGCACTCAAGCAGGCAGACGAACGCCTGCAGCGCTACAAGCAGCCCCGGCTCGAGGGCGTGCGCCGGGCGGTGATCCGCGACCTGGACCGGGTCAAGGCAGTCAGCGTGGTCGACGTGGCCACGCTGGGCATCAAGCTGGATGAGGTCGCCCGCCTGACCGATGAGCTGCCCTTGCTGTCGGTGGCCGAAAGGGCGGTGCAGGCCGAGGGCGCGGCGCGCTCCGAAGCCAAGCCTGACGCCAAGCCCCGCAAGGTGGCCAGCCCCGGCGCCAGGCCGGCCGCAGCCCCGGAAGGCTGGGATGCCTGGTGGGGCCTGGCCCAGAGCCGCTGGCAGGCGCTGAGCAGCCAGGTCTGGCAGGAAACCAAGTCGCTGGTGCGGGTCACGCGGATCAGCCATCCGGAGGCCGCACTGATCACCCCCGAACAGGGCTATTTCCTCCGTGAGAACCTGAAACTGCGTCTGCTCAATGCGCGGCTGGCACTGCTGAGTCGCCAGTACGACACGGCGCAGTCGGACCTGCGCGAGGCCCTGGCCCTGCTGGATCGCTATGTCGACATGCGTTCCCGCAAGGCCCAGTCTGCCGCCGAGCTGCTTCGCCAAGTGCAGGGGCAGGCGCGCCAGGTGGCGGTGCCGCGTCCCGATGACAGCCTCGCGGCCCTGGCCGCGGCTGGTCGCTGAGGGAGGCAGGTCCATGCGTACCGTGATCTGGCTGGTGCTGCTTTTTGCGGCGGCGGTGGTGGCCGCGCTGACCCTGGGCAGCAATGATGGCCTGGCGAGCTTCTACTGGAATGGCTGGCGGCTGGACGTCTCGCTCAACCTCTTCTTGCTGACCCTGGTAGCGGGCTGCTTTGCGCTGGTGACGCTGATACAGACCGTCAATTCCCTGGTTTCCCTTCCGCGTCGCGCCCGAGAGTGGCGCCTTTCACAGCGCGAGCGCAGCGCTCAGCTGGCCTTGCGCGAGGCTCTGGCCGAGTATTTCGGTGCCCGTTACGGTCGCGCCCAGAAGGCGGTGCAGCGTGCCTTGAACATCCAGTCGCAGACGCCTGACCTGGCGCAGGACCAGGCTTTCATGGCCCTGAGCCATCTGCTTGCGGCCCAGAGCGCCCACAGGCTCCAGGACAAGCGCCGTCGGGATGAGCAACTGCAGATGGCCCTGCAGTTCGCGCAGTCGTCCTCCCAGGCCAAGGCCCAGGAAGAGGGCGCCAAGCTGCTGGCCGCTGAGTGGGCTCTGGACGACCGCGACGCCCATCGCGCCAGTCAGATCCTCGCCGAGTTGACGCCCGGTGTCGCCCGTCGCACCCAGGCCCTGCGACTCAAGCTTCAGGCCGCGCGCCTGGCCCGCCAGCCCCTGGAGGCCCTGCGCACCGCGCGCCTGCTGGCCAAGCATCAGGGCTTCTCCAAATCGGCCGCCCAGGGCCTGCTGCGTTCCCTCGCGGTGGAGGCTCTGGAGTCCTCCCGCGACATCGACCAACTGCGCGCCAGCTGGCAGCAACTGGATGCGGCGGACCGTCGCGATGTTTTTGTGGCTGCCCGTGCGGCGCAATGTGCTGCCGGCCTGGGTGCGCCGGATGATGGCCGCGGCTGGTTGCGTCCGTCCTGGGACAACTACGGCGATCTGCAGGGCGAGGAACGTGCTGCGCTGGCCGAGGCTCTGGTGCAGTGCATGCCGGGCGTGGGACCGGAATGGTTGCAGCGCCTGGAGGGGCTGATGCAGCGGCATGCGCGTGACCCGGGCCTGTCGTATGCGCTGGGCCATGCCCTTGCTGAGCGACAACTTTGGGGCAAGGCCAGGCTCATGCTGGAGCAGGCTGCCGAAGACCGCCAACTGGGCATTGCCGCGCGACGCCGCAGCTGGCTCAAGCTGGCCGATCTTGCCGAGAACGATGGCGATGCTGAGCGCCGTGCCCGCTGCTTCGAGGCCGCGGCCCTGCTGGCTTGAATTGGGCGCACTCTGGGGGGGGGGGGCGCCCCGGGGATCATCTCGGGCGTCGGGCGGGTGCTCAGGGGTGCTCAGGGGGGGCATAGCGTGCCGATGAGATCTGCAAGAGGAAAAATGAACTGAAACTTGCATCTCTTCAAAAACCCATGCTATAGTTCAAGGCTTCGGCGGCTGTAGCTCAGTTGGATAGAGTACTTGGCTACGAACCAAGGGGTCGTGGGTTCGAATCCTGCCAGCCGCGCCAAAATTTCAAAAATTGAGCAATCTGGGAAATCTGGAAAATCTCCAGAAAGCACTCCGGAAAGCGACGAAAAACTGCTGCTGCATGGCGCTGTTTTTCACGAGTTTTGAGTTTGAGGTGTGCGTCGAGATACTGAAAAGTATCAAGACACTCCGGAATAAAAATATGAGTTCTGGCTTGCGGTTCAATCAAAAATCGCGCTACAATCTAGGGCTCAACTAAATACAAGCGGCTGTAGCTCAGTTGGATAGAGTACTTGGCTACGAACCAAGGGGTCGTGGGTTCGAATCCTGCCAGCCGCGCCAATAACAAGAAGAAATGAAAAGGTCTGTGAGAAATCACAGACCTTTTTTGTTTTGGGCTGCTGCTTTATCGGGTGTCTTTATCGGGCGGCTTTGTTGCTCGACCGCCTTATCGCTCGACCGCCTTCCGCTCGACCGCCATTCCTTCGTTCAACACTGCAGTGTGTCCGGCAAATCCCCTGCACTGCGCGCAAGCTGGCCTTCGTGCCGAAGGTGCTGACGTTGCCCGCCACGAGGCGGGGCGGACCGCCTCCAGCCTTCAGGGCTGTCCGCTGGGCAAGCTGTCCTTGAGCAGTACAGCGATTACGGCTTCAGGTAGATTCAATTCGGACAGAATGTCCGCGCTCTGCTCGCCCGCCTGGGGTGGTGCGCCGGGGCTTCGGGTGTGGCTGCGCGAAAAGCGGGGCGCCGGCTGCGCCTGCCATTGCCCACCGACCTGGGTGAAGGCCTGGCGTGCCAGCTGATGGGGATGCAAGGGTGCTTCGTCCAGGCTCAATACCCCGGCTGCGCAGGCTTCGGTACCTTCCAGCAGGGCCACCCAGGCATCAAGGGGTTTCTCCTTCAGCCGGTGTGCGACCCGCTGCCGCAGGCGCGGCCAGTGCTCGTTGCACATCTGCAAGGCCGGGTCCACATCCGTGAGCTCGAGGCGCTGCAGCAGCTCCTGGTAGAAGGCGGGTTCAATGGCGCCCAGGCTCAGGAATCGCCCGTCCGCGCATTCAAAGCTGTCGTAGAAAGGGCTGCTGTGCAGGAAGAAATTCTGCGCGGGCAGGTCAGGCCAATGGCCCTGACCTGCCAGGCTGCGCACCAGGCTGCCCAGCAGATTGGCGCCGTCGAGCATGGCTGCATCCACCACCTGGCCGCGGCCAGAGATTCTGGCCTCCATCAGGGCGCACACCATGCCGAAGGCCAGCAAGAGTCCGCCGCCGGCCATGTCACCCACAACGGTAGCGGGGAGGGTAGGCGCCTGTCCGGGGCGCTGGCTGAGGCTTAGCAAACCGCTGAGGGCCACATAGTTGATGTCATGCCCAGCGGCCTGGGCCAGGGGGCCTGTCTGGCCCCAACCGGTCACCCGGCCGAATACCAGGCGGGGATGGTCTTGCTCGAACGAGGCGGGGCCTAGCCCCAGGCGCTCCATGACACCAGGGCGATAGCCCTCGATCAGCCCATCGGCACGCTGGACCAGCCGCTGTAGTGCTTCCCGCGCCTCAGGCTTCTTCAGGTCCAGCACCAGGGAGCGCTTGCCACGGTTCATGGCTCCGCCGCCGCCCAGGCTGCGCTGCGCCGCCGGACGCTCCACCACAATGACCTCGGCACCCATGTCTGCCATCAGCATGCCGGCAAACGGGCAGGGGCCTATGCCGGCCAGCTCAATGATTCGCACACCTGCTAAAGGTCCCGCTGCCATGCTGCTCCTTTAGAACCGGACTACCGAATGAATGTCCCCAAGCTTCCTCGTCGCCGGACCTCGGACTTGCCCTTTCGTGCCAGTTGTCCCGAGCGGGCAGAGAGGCCTGGGGCGGCCCAGCGCTTTCTTGTGACTTGACGAGACAATACACGCATGAGCAAGGCCTTCACCAAGGAAAACGACGGGGATGACGACGATGACGTCCCCGGTCTGCCGCCGCTGCCGGCGGGCACGCGCAACTACATCACGCCCCAGGGCTATGCCCGGCTGCGCGCGGAGTTCATGGAGCTGCTGGATGTCGAGCGTCCGAAGATCGTAGAGACGGTATCCTGGGCCGCGAAGAACGGGGATCGTTCGGAGAACGGCGACTACCTCTACGGCAAGAAGCGGCTGCGAGAGATCGACCGCCGTCTGCGTTTCCTGACCAAACGACTGGATATCGCCGAGGTCGCAGACCCGGCCTTGCACCATGGCAGCGACCAGATCTTCTTCGGCGCGACAGTCACCTATGCCAATAGCAAAGGCGAGGAGCGCACCATCACCATCATGGGCATCGATGAGGCGGATAGCCTCAAGGGCGAGGTCAGCTGGGTCTCACCGATCGCCCGGGCTCTGCTCAAGGCTCGCGAAGGCGACGAAGTCCAGCTGATGACGCCTGGCGGACTGGAGCAGCTGGAGGTGCTGGAGGTTCGCTACCCTGCACCTGGCAAGACCTGACCCCCTGGATGGGCCAAGCAGACGACGCCAGGATCGTCAGGGCTTGATGCGCCAGACCCGAAGCACTGCGGGCGAGCGCTTCAGCATGCGCAGCACCTCCGCCACATGCAGGCGATCGCGTACCGAGATCAGCAGCTGCATTTCGGCTGTCTCCCGGGCCTGTGATTCATCGCTCATGGAGATGTGCGTGATGTCGGCTTCTGCGGTACTCACAGCGGTGGCGATCTGGGCCAGCACACCCTTGCCGTTGCGCATCAGCACGCCGATGGCAGCCTCGAAGCTGCGAGTCATCTCGTCGGCCCAGGCTACGGCGATCCAGTGCTCGCTGTCGCGCTGGAAAAGGCGCCGGCCGACCTGGCATTCCGCGGTGTGGACGATCAGGCCCTCGCCGCGACCCAGATAGCCCTTGATGTCGTCGCCCGGCACGGGCCGGCAGCAGCTTGCCAACCGCACCGAAGCGCCCTCACTGCCGTCCAGCGTGATCTGGCCTTGGGTGGTCTGGTCATCGGTGGCACCGAAGCGCCCCAGGGTGAGGGTGACCGCGTCCGGCCGCTGGCCCTGAGCCGCCAGCATGCGAGCCATCTTCTTGGCCACGATGGTCGCTATCTTGCGACCCAGGCCGACCTCCACCAGCAACTCATGAACATTGCGGTTGCCGGCCCATTTGGCGAGGTCTTGCCACAGCGCATGCGCTTCGTGGTCTTCCATGTCCAGGCTGGGCAGGGCCAGGCCTTCGGCGCGCAGGGCCTGGGCGAGCATTTTCTGGCCCAGCTCGCGCGACTCCTCCTGCTCCAGGTTCTTGAGGAAATGACGAATCTTGGAGCGGGCGCGGCCCGTGCGGACAAAGCTGAGCCAAGCCGGATTCGGACGGGCACCGGTGGCGGTGATGATCTCCACCACGTCACCGCTGCGCAACTCGGCGCGCAAGGGCACGGGTTCGCCGTTGACCTTGGCGGCGACGCAGTGGTCGCCAACGTCCGAGTGGATGGCGTAGGCATAGTCCACCGGCGTGGCGCCGCGCGGCAGGGCCATGATCTTGCTCTTGGGCGTGAAGACGTAGACCGCGTCGGGGAAGAGGTCGATCTTCACGTGCTCCAGGAACTCGCTGGCGTCGCGGGTCTCGTCCTGGATGTCGATCAGGGACTGCAGCCAGCGCGAGCCCAGCTGCTGCACGGCCTGTGGATTGCCCTTGGCCTTGTACAGCCAATGTGCCGCCACACCTTTTTCGGCCACCATGTGCATGGTCTCGGTGCGCATCTGGAACTCCACCGGCGTGCCCAGGGGGCTGACCAGGGTGGTGTGCAGGCTCTGGTAGCCGTTGGGTTTGGGGATGGCGATGTAGTCCTTGAAGCGGCCAGGCTGCGGCTTGTACAGCTGGTGCAGCACGCCCAGGGCCAGATAGCACTGGGACAGTTCGTCCACCACAACGCGGAACCCGAAGATGTCACTCACCTGCGCGAAGCTCAGGTGCTTCTCGCGCATCTTCTTGTAGATGGAGAAGAGCGTCTTTTCGCGCCCCTGGATCTCGACTTTCAGGCCGGCGTCTGCAAAAGCCTTGACCACATCCCGCTCGATGCGCGACACCAGGTCGCGCCGGTTGCCGCGCGCCTTGGCGATGGCCTTGGACAGGGCGCCATGGCGCCAGGGATGGATGTACTGGAAGGACAGCTCCTGCAGCTCCCGGTAGATCTCGTTGAGGCCCAGGCGATGGGCGATGGGGGCGTAGATGTCCAGGGTCTCGCGCGCGATGCGGCGGCGCTTCTCGAAGGCCATGTGGCCCATGGTCCGCATATTGTGCAGACGGTCCGCCAGCTTGATCAGGATGACGCGCACATCTCGCGCCATCGCTAGCAGCATCTTGCGGAAAGACTCGGCCTGCGACTCTTCCTTGGTGGAGAACTGCAGCTTGTCCAGCTTGGTGAGGCCATCCACCAACTCGGCGGTCGGGGCCTCGAAGCGCTCGATGAGTTCCGTCTTGGTGACGCCGCAGTCCTCCATGGCGTCATGCATCAGCGCGGCCATGATGGCTTGCGCGTCAAGCCGCCATTCTGCGCAGATGCCGGCCACGGCGATCGGGTGGGTGATATAGGGCTCGCCGCTGGCCCGGAACTGGCCCAAATGCGCTTCGTCTGCGAACTTGTAGGCTTCGCGGATGCGCTTGATGTCGGACTTGGGCAGGTAGCTCAGACGGTGCAGCAGGGCGTCAAAGGACGCCGCCTCGGCCTGTGTGGGCTCGGGGGCGGTCTTGTGCAGGCCCGGCATCAGCGCGGCGGGCAAGGAGGCAGCAAAGGAGCGAAGACCCATGGAGCGAAATTAACACAAGCCCAGGGCCGCCCGCAGGCAGCAGGACAAATTGCGACGGGGAAGCTTGCATGCCCGCCGCACGGATGCGGGCAAACCATGAAAAAAGGCGCCCGTCTGGGCGCCTTCATCCTGCACGGCCAAACCTCAGACCGGCACCTTGCGCAGCATTTCGATGCCGACTTCGCCTGCGGCGATCTCGCGCAGGGCGGTCACGCCCGGCTTGTTCTTGCTCTCGATCTTGGCGCTGTGACCCTGGCTCAGCATGCGAGCGCGATAGGTGGCAGCGAGCACCAGCTGGAAGCGGTTGGGGATCTTGGTCAGGCAATCTTCGACGGTGATGCGGGCCATGGGGGGTTCCAGTGATGATGTTCAGGGAGGTCTGCAGTCGGGGTCTCAGGGCTGAAACCCAGACTTAGGGCAAGTCCAGAGCCTTGAAGACGGCGGACTTGCTGCGACGCTGAGAGGCGTATTTTAACCGCTGCGCGTGCACGATGGCCTTCAAGTCGAAAAGTGCGGTCTCGAACACGGCATTCACCACGACAAAATCGAACTTGTGCGCCTGGGCAACCTCGACGCGGGCATTGGCCATCCGGCGTTCGATGACCTCCTCGGCCGTGTCGCCGCGGCGCGTCAGGCGCTGGCGAAGTTCCTCCCAACTCGGCGGCAGGATGAAGACCAGCACTGCGTAGGGGAAGAGTTGCTTGATCTGCAGGGCACCCTGGAAGTCGATCTCCAGCACCACGTCCTCGCCTTGCTTCATGCGCTCCTCAATGGCGGCACGGGAGGTGCCATAGAGGTTGCCATGCACTTCGGCCCACTCGAAGAACTCACCGCGCTGGGTCTTGGCGCGGAATTCATCGGGCGTGATGAACCAATACTCGCGACCGTGCTGCTCTTGGCCGCGAGGTGCGCGCGAGGTATGGGAGATCGAGACTGCCAGCTTGGCGTCCAGTTCCAGCAAGGCCTTGACCAGACTGGATTTGCCGGCGCCGCTGGGTGCGGCGACCACGAAGAGATTGCCAGGATATTCCATCTGCGGATTGTCGCTCACCTGGCAGCCGGGGCTCCAGCAAGCCCGGCGGGGCAGGCCTGGCGGGTGGCGGCTGCCTTGTGGGCAGCTTGCGCGGCCCCGCGCGGCTTCGCTGGCGGATGAGCCGTGAAGACGAAAGGGGAAGCCGGGCCGCGTTGATCAGAAACTGTGGCGCAGGCCCACGGCCAGGCTGTTCCCGTTGTGGAGCCCGTCGATCTTGTCGTTCATGTAGACGGCGTAGAGATCGGTGCGCTTGGACAGGGAATGGTCGTAGCCGAGGCTGAGTGTCTTGTGGGTGTTGCCTGTCCGCAGGGGAATGATGCCGGTGAACGTCCCTGTGCGGACCTTGGAGTGGCCCCAGGCGGCCAGTATCTTCCCGTTGCCATTGACGGGGACCTCTGCGCTGATGTCGTAAATGCGCAGCTTGCTGCCGTAGGACTCATCGTCGATCTGGCCGTACTGGGCATAGAACTTGATGACCCTGATGTCGTAGGAAGCGCCCAGATTGAAGGTCTTTTCGCGATTGCCGTTGGTGGGGGCGGCGGCATCGGTGCCGACGGCCTGGTAGGCCAGCGTCGCGCTGAACGGGTCGCCGAAGTACTGCAGCGTGGCGGCATAGCTGGACTTGCCGGTGCCTTCACCCAGCGCTCCTTGCAGATTCACGCGCAGCCCGGACATCATGGGGCTGATGTAGCTGACCGAGTTGCGCCAAGCGGTGTCGTTCTGAAGGCGGGCTGTCTTGCTGATGGGGATGTCGCGGCCGTCAAGGTAGTAATGCAGGAGCGTCGGCGAAAAGCCAAAGGAGTCACCAAAGCTGTTGAACAGCAGCAGCGAAACAAACATCTGACTGGTGTTACGGCCCACGCGCAGTTGCCCGAAGCCACCACTGAGCCCGACGTAGGCATTCTTGGCGAACATGGCATCGCCAGCGAAACGCCCAGCGGCGCCCGTGTCCATGCCGATGAAGCTCTCCAGCGCGAACTGGGCCTTGAGCCCGCTGCCCAGATCCTCCGCACCGCTGATGCCCCAGAAGCTGGTGCTCATGTCTCCCGAACTGACGGCCTTGATCCGGTTCGCTCCCGCCAATTGGTAGGAGCCGACGCCCGCATTGACGAGCCCATACAGCTTGACGCTGTTCTGTGCGTAGGCTGAATTCATTACAACAAATAAAGATGACGCCGCGCTGATGGCAGAAGTCCATTTCATAGTGATTTCCTTTGTTGAGTTGACAAGATCCCCCACCCTTTGAATGCAGAAGTGGGTGCTTGTGGATCATATTTATGATCAGAAATAGACCGACGGGGAAAACCCGAACTGGCGATGCGAAAAGTAGACATGGGCCGTCAATTCGCGGTCGTTGAGTGCTTCGCTGCTTTGGCCGGAGGCTCTGCGTGAGAGTCGCCGGATGTGTCGGAAGTACAGCGGCCTCTATGCAGGGAGGGCGTCATCGACGGAGGCCGGCGAGGGGGATGCTGGCGCTGTCATCGATGCTGGTAGTGGCTGCCGCTGCGGCGTTCTGGCGGCGGAAGCCTGGTGCGCTGGAAGGGCGGGTCAGGCTGGATTGCGATCCCGTTCCTGGAGTAGGGCGTCAGCCGGTTCCATCCTGAAGGGCGGTTCGGCCAGCTTGGAATGGCCGACAGCCTGTTGAAAGGCGTGGCTCGCCTTCAATACCGTGGTGTCGTCGTACTGGCGCCCCACCAACTGCAGGCCTATGGGAAGGCCTTCGGCGCTGTTGCCGGCATAGAGGCTGGCGGCCGGCAGTCCGAGTTGATTGCACCAGGGGGTGTAGACCGGATAGGGAGGGCTCAGTCGCAAATCGGTGCTGAGCGTCGGCGGCAGAGTTGGGTGGACCGGGCAAAGCACGAGGTCGTACTGTGTAAAGAACTCGTTGATTTCACGGCCCGCCTCGCCCCGGCGCGCCAGGGCGTCCAGGATGCAGTGCGGAGGTAGTTGCTGGCCCGCCTCTACCAAGTCCTTCAAGGAGGGGTCCAGCTTGTGGGCGGCATCGCCCAGTGAATCCGCGAGCCTCGCGGCAAAGGCGCTCCACAGCACACCGTGGATTTGCAGGCACTGCAGCACGGCGGGCGGGTCTTTCATCTCGACGTGGGCGCCCATCGACTCCAGGATGCGGGCACTGCGCTTCAGTGCGGCCTGAATTTCTGGATCGGCCTGTTTTTCCAGACCTAACGAGGGGCTGAAGGCCACCCGCAGGCGGGGCAGTGGCGTTCTCAGGGAGGAGCGGTAGTCAGTCGGGTCGTAAGGCAGGGCGTACCAGTCGCGGGGATCGGGGCGCGAAATGATGTTCATCATGGCTGCCGCGTCTTCCGCGGTTCGCGCCATCGGGCCGACATGACTCAGCATTGCAAACGCGCCGCGGGGGTGGTGGGGGACGCGCCCGAAGCTGGGTTTGAAGCCATAGATGCCGGTGAACGCAGCCGGAATGCGGATGGACCCGCCGCCATCGGTGCCCAGTGCCAACGGGCCCAGCCCGGCGGCCACTGCGGCCGCGCCGCCGCCGCTGGATCCGCCCGGACTGCGCGCCAGATTCCAGGGGTTGCGTGTGACGCCGCTGAGCAGGCTGTCCGTGGTGATCTTGTGGGCAAAGTCCGGGAGGGTCGTCTTGCCGAAGATCACCGCGCCGGCATCGCGCAGGCGCCGGACCGCCGGACTGTCGGGCAACTGGATGCGATCGGCGTCTACGGCCAACGAGCCGAAGCGCGTGGGCATGTCGTCCGTGCCCAGGTTGTCCTTGATGGACACCGGAATGCCGTCGAGCGTGCTCAGGGCCTTGCCTGCGCGCCAGCGCGCCTCGGAGGCGCGCGCCTGCTGAAGTGCACTGTCCCGGTTCATGAAACAGAACGCGTTGAGTTCGTCTGCCAGTTCGTCATGCCGGTCCAGCAGGGCGCGAACGACTTCGACAGGTGACAAGGTCTTGGTCGCGTAGTGGCCAACCAGCTCAGTGGCGCTCAGGTGGTGCAACGGTGGCATTGTCGTTCCTTAGGTTAATCATGCTAATAAATAGGATTGATGAGAAAGACTCTCCCCGGGGCTTGTCATGCCCCTCGTTCTTGTCTGATCCTGCATTTCCACTTTTCTATGCCGATTCGTGCTGCTTTGTTCTGCTTTGTGCCGCATTGGTGGCCTTGATAAAGGGTAAGCACCTATCTGACTCTTTGTGCTGACATGTCTATTATGATCATAAATTAACACAGGAGCAAAGATGAAAAGAGCATCGAAGAAGGGATCGGGCGGCCTGACTGGGGTGCGGCAAGAGCACTCGCACGGGTTCGTGCAAGAGTCCTCACGAGAGTTGCACCCGGGGTCTTGGCTCGTCCAGCGCGCCTCGGCGCGGAATCAGCGTCATGGACTTCAGCGCTTCGGGCGCCCTGGCGAGGCCGTCGCGGTTTGCACCGGGGGGGTGTTCCATGAGTGAGAGCGTGGTGCTGCTGCTCAATGTGCTGAGCCAGGTATGCGTTCTGGCCCTGGTCGCTCTGGGACTTGCCATCGTTTTCGGCATGATGGACATCGTCAACCTTGCCCACGGTGACTTCGTCACCCTGGGCGCCTTCACGCTCGCGGCCATGCAGCAGGCCGGCGGGTCCCAGGCCTACTGGGCGGCGCTGGTGGTGGCTCCGCTGGTCGGCGCCGCGGCCGGGTGGCTGCTTGAGGTCAGCGTCATCCGCTTGCTCTATCACCGGACGCTGGACACCCTGTTGGCGACCTATGCGGTCAGCCTCATCGTGCAAAAGCTGCTGGAACTGAGCTTCGGCAAGCATCCCCAGTTGGTCCAGACACCGCTGAGCGGCTCATTGGCCCTGCTTGGTGCGGAGTACCCGGCCTATCGCATCTTTGTCATCGTCATGAGTCTGGCGGTGATCACTTTCTGCGCGTTGGTTTTCACGAGCACGCGCTTCGGCATCCACCTTCGAGCGGTGATCCAGAACCCTTGCATGGCCGAGGGCCTGGGCATCAATACCCGAAAGATGAACCGCTCCGCCTTTGCGCTGGGAGCGGCCCTGGCTGCCTTTGCCGGCGTCCTTGTGGCCCCGCTCGTTTCGGTGGAAAGCCATCTGGGGCTCAGCTACCTCAGCAAGGCTTTCTTCGTGATCGTGGTCGGCGGAATCGGTTCTGTGCTCGGGGCCGTGACGGGCAGCGCATTGATCGGCAGTGTCGAGACGCTGCTGAACTACCACGTGGACCCCTCACTGGCTTCGGCCCTGGTGCTGATCATGGCCATCGCTCTCATCCGGGTCCGGCCACAGGGTCTGGTGCCTGGCTTCAGTGCCGCCCACCAACTGCTGGGCAAGGGGTGAGCCATGCGTCATCGTCTGCACGCGCTGACCACATTGTTGAGTCAGCCCAGCATTGCACGCGGCGAGAAACGAAGCCTCTGGGTCGGCGGGCTGCTGGTGCTCGCCCTGGCTAGCGTTCCATGGCTTCTCTCCTCATATGCCACCACCGCCATGCGCGATGCCCTGATCCTGGCCATCTTCGCCTTGAGCTATGACCTGCTGTGGGGAAAGGCCATGGTGCTCACGCTGGGCCATGCGGTCTTCTTCGGCGTCGGGGCCTATGGCGTGGCGATTGGCACTACGCAGCTGGAATGGAGCTGGCTTCAGGGCATGGGCATCGGGCTGGCTGCGGCTGTCCTCTTGGCTGCCGCCGTGGGCTATTTCCTGCTGTACGCAGGGGTGCGCCTGCACTTCTTCGCCATCATCACCATGGCGGTGTTGCTCATCACCCGTCAACTGGCGACCAGCTGGCAATCCGTGACAGGTGGTGACGTGGGCATTCTGGGCATTCCTGGCATTCGTATCGACCTGCCGGGCTGGAGCCTCGATCTCTCGGATGAACGCTCGTCCTATCTGGCAGCTTTGCTCGCTCTTGTCCTTGCCCTCTTGCTCGTCTGGGCCCTGATCCGGACGCGATACGGCCTGGTCCTTGCAGCCATCGGCATGAATGAATTCCGGGCCAAGCATTGCGGCTTTGATACCTCCTGGCATCTGGTGCTTGTGTTCACGCTGTCCGCAGCCCTCGCGGCATTCAGCGGCGCCTTGTATGCGGGTACGGCAGGCGTGGTGGCGCCGGATCTCTTCTCCATTCTGCTGTCCACGGAGGTCATTCTCTGGGTGGCTGTCGGCGGGCGAGGAACGCTGATAGGGCCGGTGATTGCTGCGGTCTTCTTCACCCGTGTCCAGCAGGAGGTCAGCAGCTATAGCACTGATCTGTGGCCGCTGATCCTGGGCATCTTGTTCCTGGTGTGCGTGCTGGCGCTACCGCACGGCATCGTGGGCTTGCTGCGATCTCGCAGGAAGGCCGGAGCCGAGCCGCCGCCGGTGCCTGACACCGTTGCTGGCGCAGGAGTTGAGCCATGAACGCCCCATGCTTGCTGCAGGCACAGAGCGTAAATGTGGCCTTTGGCGGCATTCATGCCGTCAAGGGGGTCGAACTGGACATCGCGCCCGCGGAACTGCTGTGTGTCATCGGGCCCAACGGTGCAGGAAAGAGCACCTTGCTGGGCCTCTTGTCAGGGACCCTTCGGCCGAACTCGGGGCGTCTGCTGGTCGACGGCAGGGACCTGACCCGCAAGCCGCCCCATGAATTCGCGAGGCGAGGCGTGATCCGGAAGTTCCAGGGGACCAACGTCTTCCAGTGGCTCACCGTGCGGGACAACCTCATCGTCGCGGGCCAGGGTGTGGCGGCTGACCGCAGTGTCCCGATGCCGGATCTCCAGGACATCCTCGGCCTCACGGGCTTGCGACACCGTGCCGACGAGATGGCGGAATGCCTGCCCCACGGCGAACGTCAGTGGCTGGAGATCGGCATGGCTCTGATGTGCCAGCCCCGTCTGCTCCTGTTGGATGAACCTGCCGCTGGCATGAGCGTGGACGGCACCCGCCGCATGGCAGACCTGCTGAGGCGGCTGGCACGGGAGATCGCCGTGGTCGTGATCGAGCATGACATCGGCTTTGTCCGCCAGCTGGCTTGTCGCACGCTGGTCATGCATCAAGGTGAGGTCATTCGGGAGGGGGCCTTCGTTGACATCGAGCAGGACGAGCAGATCCGGAGCATCTACCTCGGCCGTGGGAAGGAGGTGCATCATGCTCGACGTGCGTGATCTGAGCGCTGGCTACGGCGGCGTGCAGGTGCTGGACCGGGTCCAGTTTCACCTGGCCAAGGGTGAGGTCCTGGGCATACTCGGACGCAATGGCGCCGGCAAGTCCACCCTGGTCAAGGCCGTGATGGGCATGCTGCCCCAGACCAGCGGCAGCATCGAGTTCCGAGGACAGCAGCTGCTGGGGCTGCCCACCTACCGCATCGGGCGGGCCGGCGTCAGCCTGGTCCCGCAGGGGCGCTGGATCTTTCCCCGCCTGAGCGTTCTTCAGAACCTGCAGGCCGCATGTCCCGCCAGGACCGAACCTCCCGACATCATCTTCAGCTACTTTCCCGTACTGAAGCACCGCCTGCGGCAGATGGGCGGCACCATGTCCGGCGGCGAACAGCAGATGCTGGCCATCGCCAGGGCCATGTGCGCCAGGCCCAAGGTGCTGCTGCTGGACGAGCCCTCCGACGGCGTGCAGCCCAACGTCGTCCAGATGCTGGGCGAACTCATTCCCAGCCTCTGCAAGGAACTGTCGATCTCGGCCGTTCTGGTCGAGCAGAACCTGGACCTGGTCATGAATGCGGCGCAGCGCTGGCTGGTGCTGGAGCGGGGCCGCATCGTTCATGAAGGCCGCCTCAACGGCCTTGGCGAGATCGAGACGCTCGAAAAACTCCTGGGCGTCTAGACGATGCCCGTGACAACCCCAAACCATTCCATGCAAGGAAAGGATCCTCTCATGATCAATGCAGACATCTATCGCCGCACGCTGCTTCGTGGTGCGCTTGCCGGTATTGCTTGCGGAGCAGCGCCGGCCATTGTCAAGGCCGCCGAGCCGATGCGTATCGGTCTGCTGGCGCCCTTCAGCGGTCCGCTGGCGCGCGTGGCGGAGACCAACCGGAACTGCCTGAAGCTGGCGGTTGACGAGATCAACGCCGCAGGCGGCTTGCTGGGCCAGCCAGTGAAGATCATCGTCGAAGACACACAGATGTCGGCCAAGGTGGCGCTGGACAAGGCGCGCAAGCTGCTCATTGGTGACGGCGTGTCCATGATCACCGGCATGGTGCTGCCCTTCGAGCGTGAAGCAGCCTTGCAAGTGGCAGGGCGGGTGCAGCGCCTGGTGATCTTTCCCAACTTTGACGAAGGACGTTGTCATCCCCTGTTGCTGACGACAGGCCTGTCCAGCAATCAGCGGGTCGATCCCTTGGTGGACTGGGCAGCAAAGGAAGGGGGGAAGACCTTTTTCGTGCTGGTTTCCGACATCGGCAGCAACCGCAGTGTGTTGATGCCGCAGATCCAGGCTGCGGTGGATCGCAGCGGCGGCAAGCTCGTAGGCACCCGCTACTTTCCTTTCGGGACGCGCGACTACGGCCCTGTGCTGCAGCAAATCCAGACCCTGGCGCCGGATGTGGTCTGGCACAGCATTGGCGATGACCCGGTCAGCTTCGTCAAGCAGTACAACAGCTTCGGCATGAAGCCGCAGTTGATCACCGACATCACTCATGAGTCCCTGGCCATGGCGACGGAGGGCGCGTCCTCTGGCAACGTCGGGGTGTCACCCTATTTCATGGGCGTGCCTACGCCAGAGAACCAGCGCTTTCTCGATGCCTATACGCGGCAGTTTGCGGACTCCACTCCGCTGCGCGTTGGCGGGCATGTCGTGATGCTGCCTCACGGTGAGAGCACCTACACCGGCGCCAAGCTGTTTGCCGCGGCGGTGGCCAAGACGGGCAGAGCCGATGCCTCCTCCATCAAGGCCGCTGTGACGGGCGTCGTCATCAACGCGCCGCGCGGCCGCGTCGTGCTGGGGCCGGGCGGATCACATCTGAATGGTGTGGCGCTCGTCGCGCGCGCTCGCGCGGACGGCACGTTCCAATTGCTGGACACGACGCCGACCGTCCCTGTCCACTGCCTGGCCGGATGATGAACGAGCTGCTTGAAATGTCTGCGAGCGAACTTGTGCTCGCCTATCGGGGGAGCAGCTTGTCCCCTGTCGAGGTCCTGCGTGCGGTGCTTGACCAGGTACAGAGCCTGGATCCCCACATCAATGCCTTCCGTGTTGTGGACGAGGAGGGCGCGCTGCGTGATGCAGCGTCGTCCGAGCAACGCTGGCTGCGCGGGACACCCTGCGGCCCTCTAGACGGTGTGCCTGTCTCCGTGAAAGACATGGTGGCCACCCGTGGCATGTCAACCATGTTTGGCTCCTGCACCCTTCCCCAGGGGCATCTGTCGGATGTCGATGCTCCGTGTGTCGACCTGCTGCGTCGGGCAGGCGCGGTGATCTTTGGCAAGACCACCACCACGGAGTTTGGCAACAAGATCGTCAGTGACAGCCCGTTGACCGGAGTGACCCGCAATCCCTGGGACCTGTCGCTCAGCGCCGGTGGCAGCAGCAGCGGCGCGGGTGCTGCGCTGGCGGCACGCATGGGTCCGCTGGCCGTGGGCACGGATGGTGGTGGTTCCATACGGGTGCCTGCAGCCTGGAATGGCGTCTGTGGCTTGAAGCCCTCTTTCAAGCGCGTACCCACCCAGGAGCCTCACAACGTGGGGGAACTCTCCAACGTTGGGCCCATGGCACGCTGTGTGCAAGACCTGGCCCTCATGCTCAATGCCATGGCCCGGCCTTGGCCATCGGACTGGCAGTCCTTCGGCGGTCCGGTCGAGGACTTCTGCCGTGGGCTCAACCGGGGCGTTGAAGGGCTGCGGGTGGCCTTCAGCGTGTCACTGGGCGTGATTGAGGTGGACCCGCAGATCGCAAGCGCCGCCTGCAACGCTGCGCGTCTCCTGGAACAGCATGGGGCCCGCGTGAGCTGGCTGGAAGCTGTGGAGCCCCTGCAAGGCTATATGAAGAGTGAGATGCACTCGATTCTCTGGATGGCCCGTTCCGAGCAACTGGTGAGGCGCACCCCCGAGCCGCAGCGCCAGCTGATGGACCCGGAGATTCTTGCCTTGGCGGACTGCGGCCGGCGCCTGAGTGCTCCTCGGCTCATGGACGCTCTGCAGGCACGCATGGAACTGGCGAGTGCCATGCATGCCTTCTTTGATCGTTATGACGTGCTGGTCTGCCCCAGCTTTCATCACATGCCGCCGCCGACGCCGGGCTTGCCGCCGAACATGCGCATGGCACCGCCCCTGACCTCATGGTGCAACCAGACCCAGCAGCCAGCGGCCAGCGTGCCTTGCGGCTTGAGCAGGGAAGGCTTGCCCATAGGGCTGCAGGTCATCGGTCCGCGTTTCCACGACGGGCTGGTCCTGCGAGTGTGCCGCGGCTATGAGCGTGCGCGCGGTGCCTTTCCGGCGCCCCCCATGGTTTTGGCGAGCGAGGAGCTGTCATGAGGATTCGTAAATTCTTCAGCCAACTGGAGGAGATCCACGAGGAGCAGGGGCGCGGGGTCGGTCGGCCGGTGCGCCGCGTAGTCACGGCAGCAGTGCTAGAGAACGAGTATGCGGGCCGCTGGCAGGAGGATCTGTCCGCGCTTTACGGGCTCGGCCGGGACCTTGGTCAGCAGCTGACGGTGTCTGCACTCCAACTGCTGGGCGGGGACATGCCTGTGGTCGAAGCCTATGGCAAGGGCGCTATTGTGGGCACCTCTGGCGAGCTCGAGCATGCGGCTGCATTGATACATCCCCTTTTCGGCAAGGCGGTGCGGGCGCGCCTGATGCAGGCCCTGTCCGTGATGCCTTCGACGGTGAAGCGCGCGTCGCCAGGCACTGTGCTCGACGTGCCTGTCCACAACATCCTCGATCCCTGGAGCTTCGACCACTTCGATGCCGTCAGCTTCTCCATCGCGGACGCCCCTTTGCCTCGGGAGATCGTGGTCGCGCTGGTGCTGGCTGAGGGTGGGCGCCCCTTGGCCCGCATTCAGCCGCAGCATTAGGTGGCGCAGCCCTCGCGTGGCCCTGGCGCAGGTAGGTGCTACGGTATCATCGCCCGCAGCCAGAACAGCCGGGAGCGGCGGTGACGAAGAAACAGGTTGCGCAGCGCGGCCTCAAGAGAGGGGACTTGGTCGTTGAGGAAATCAAGCGCTGGATTACCGGCCGGAACTTGAACCCAGGCGAAAAGCTCCCCAAAGAAGCCGAGTTGCAGGAGATGTTCGGTGTGAGCCGGGGCACGATGCGGGAAGCCCTGAAGGCCTTGGAGGTTCAGGGCTTGATCAGCCTCAGTACCGGGCCTGCAGGTGGTGCCACGATCGAGCGTGTCACACTGGATCGTACCTTCCAGTTCCTGCAGAACTACCTGTTCTTCCAGGACATCACCATCGGCGACATCTACGCCCTGCGCCGCATACTGGAGCCTGAGATGGCTGCGCTAGCGGTACCGCACCTGAGCGAGGCCGATCTGGAAGCGCTGGAGCGCAGCATCGAAATCTCCAATCCGAGCCAGGAAAACACCCACCCGGCGGCCATGCAGCGGGTGGAGGACCTGCACTTCCATGACATCCTGGCGGAAGCTTGCCCCAACCCCTTCCTGCGATTCCAGTGCCGGCTGATCAATCGCATGCTGGAAACGATGGTGGTGTCTTCCCTGCATGCCACCCAGGACGAGCACCAACGCCTGGGTGAGGCCGCCTGGCTGGCCCATCGCAGGATACTGGCCGCGATCCGCAAGGCCGACGCCGACCAGGTACGCAAAGTAATGCTGGCTCACATCGTGGAGAACCAGCGGCATCTGGATCTGCTGCAGGCGGGCTTGCGCAGCCGCCTTGTCCTCGACTCAGAGCTGCGCCTGGGAGCCGGGCTGCCGCGGGCGAGCGATCCCTCCTTGGCCCTGCGCAGGCAACCCAAGGCTTGAGCAGCAGCCCGGCGGCCTGCGCCGGCCGCTGTGCCTGAGGCCGATGGCGCTGCTCACACCAGCAGACCGTCTTCGACGCCCTGACGCTGATGAAGCCGCGTGACCATCAGGCGCTGCATGTCACCTGTGCCTTCAAGGATGTCGTAGGCCTTGGCATCCCGGTAGAAACGCTCGAACACGGGGCGATCATGCAGTCCTTCCAGCCCAACGGTCTGGAGAATGGCCTCTGCGATTTCCATGGCGATGCGGGAGGCGTAGGCCTTGGCCATGGACGAGTCCTTGGACACAGGCAGACCCTGCTCGTAGCGCCAGGCTGCCTTGTGGCATAGCAGCCTTGCCGCGCTGATCTTGCCGCTGATGCTGCTCAGCATGTCGGCGACGTGGAGACGCCGCCAGCGAACGGCTTTTGGGCTGGCCGCCTCGAGATACTCTGCCAGTTCATCCCGCACACGCGCGCAACTGCCAACGATCACCGAGGACAGCACCGGGCGGAAATAGTCCCAGGAGCTTTGGGCGCCTGAGAAGGCATCATGAAGCCGGCTCTCATCCCCGCGCTGCAGCAAGTTCTCCTTGGGAATGAGGCAGTCGGCGTACGACAACACCGCCAACTGGCTCCCTCGAAGGCCCAGCATCTTTTCGAGACGCACGACCTGGAAGCCGGGGGTGCGGCGATCGACAGCAAAAGCCCGCACGCCGAAGCGCCCCCGGCCCTTGTCCACAGTGGCGAAGGTGACGACGAAGTCGGCGCGCGCCCCATTGGTAATGAAGCACTTGGTGCCGTTCAGCACGTAGCCATCGCTGCATTCTCTGGCGCTGGTGCGAAGGGCGGTCGCGTCTGAGCCGACATCGGGCTCCGTAATGGCAAATCCGCCCCAGACGGGGGCATCACTCTGGAAGCGACCGAACAGGGCACGCTGCTGCTCCTTTGAGGCAAGTGCCAGCAGTGGGGGCGTGGCCAGGCCAGGACCCGGGAGTGCCAGCGCCAGGGCAGGGTCGGCATAGCCCAGCTGCTCCATCAGCAGCACGCGCTGCATGAGCGGCCACAGGCCTTCATCGCCGCCATGCTCAGGCGGCACGAGGTTCAGATTGAGCGCCCGGACGTTGACCTGCTCCCAGAAACTGGAAGGGATGTCGCCGGTCTCGTCAGTGCGCGCGGCATGCTGCTTCATGGCAGTGCAAAGGGTCTGCGCAGGCAGGCCGAGGGATTGAAGGCGTTGGCGCAGCATGTCCTGCTGCATGTCGGTACTCAGATTCATGGCGAGGGTCCTTTCTCAGGCGGGCAGGGCGGGGGCGAACGGGTTTCGCGACGAGGGCATCTGTTGGCACAGGCGATGGCACAGGCGCGTGCGCTGACGCACCTTGCTGAGTGCGCCTTCGCTGAGCAAGAGGCGAAGGGCGATGACGGGCATGTCCCCAAGCGTGCGCACGGGTCCGCATCGCTCGTAGGACCAGCCCAGGCCCAGCACGACCTTGCGGGCGTGTTCCTCCGTCATCACGGCCAGCATTTGCCGGATGCCCTGGTCCAGGCCGTATTCCAGACAGGCCGTGACGAGTTCAGCGACGGTCTGGCCGCGCTCGCGATGTGCCAGGTCCGGATCGGTGCCGAGTCGCGTGACCTCCCAGATTTCTGGAGACCGAGGCGCAGCGTAGGGGCCCAGCAGATCGGCCCAGAGGCTTTCAATCATGTAGGGCGCTGTCGTGGGGAGCAGCCGCAGCAGGCCCGCGATGCGCCCATTGGCCGCGCGGCTCACCAGGTGGACGGCGCGGTCGGTGTCGAACTGGTCCCGCTCCTGCTGCTGCTGGCAGGGCAGATTCCAGCCAGCATGCTTCACGAAGACTCGGTAGCGGAAGTGGTAGAGATCCTGCGCCACGGGGGAATCGGCGGGCAAGGCCTGATGGACTTCAATCATGGAGGGCTCCCATAGGTATGCGGGGATGCTAGAAAAAGCCGCTTCCCGCAGTCACCTACCCAGGCAGATAGCTTGATCGTGCGTAGCTGCCACGAGAGCGAGTCCGCGCCTGGCCCAGGCCGGTGCAAGCAGGCCATGCGGCGCAGGGCTTGCGATGACGCGACTGGGCCGCTTGCATGACAGCTCAAGGATTGCCTGGCCGGGACTGCTCGGGCAAAGGTGGCTGAGGGCGGAAAGGGGCTGGCATGGAAAGCGCCCTGGCCTATCGCGGCCAAGCTCGGCCTGGCCCGAGCGCGATCGCTTGCTCGACCGAGGGTGCAAGGGCAAGGGGAATGAGGCGGCGGGGGCGCCCGGTCAGCTCGAAAGGGCGGTGCCGGCAGCGATCAGGGCAGCTCGATCAGGCCCAGGCTGGCGGCCCGCACCGCTGCCGTTACCCGGCTGGCGGTATCGAACTTGCGCATGGCATTCTTGAGATGGAAATTGACCGTGTGCTCGGACACCGCCATCAGCTGGCCAATGTCCCACGACGACTTGCCTTGCGCTACCCAGCCTAGGCATTCGCTCTCGCGCGGCGTCAGACCGATCAGGGGGTCTTGGGCTTGCGCGCCGCAAAGTGCCGAATAGCGTGAATGGAAGATGACGGCCAGCACATGGGCCTGGATCTGCACTTGTGCATCTGCCGCCCTTTGCGATGTCTGGGCCTGCTTTGTGGCCAAGGTCGCCAGAAAGACGCGGCCCCAAGGTTCATGAATCGGAATGGCAAGGCCTTCGCGCAGGCCGGCATCGCTGGCTTCTTGCAGGACAAGGAGCTCTCGGTCGCATTGAACCGGCAGCTCCGTCCACTGGTAGGGTGCGACGGTGGCGCGGGCATGCCGGATGACCGGGTCCCTGCGGAAGTAGTCTTGGTCCCGGTAGTGCTCCACCCAATGGCTCGGGTAGTTCAATGCGAGGACGCGATGCTCAGGCTGCGATGCTGCACCAGAGTTGGGCTTTGCTACACAGTAGCTGAAGGAATAGTGCTCAAAGTTCAAGCGGCGGATCGCTCGCTCGAAGGATTCGACGAGGTCGGCCAGATCACTGGCCTGGCCAGATTCTTCGATGAATTCGCGCATCAGAAGCTCCCACAACATCGCGAGCCGCTGGATCGTTCTTTCGACGATTCCCGCATCAGCTCGCAGGCCCTCCGGTGAGTTGCACATCGATGGCCATTGGGGCCTTGTCAGTCCTTGCCCTCCATGTCCAAGCCGTCAAGCAGGATCTCTATGCGCGGCGTGTCAGCTCACAGTGCACTGAGGCTAACACTGGCATTCAACAGGCCTGGGGTTGACCTCCTTGGAATGATTGACAGTTGCCAAGTGCCATAGTGGCAAAGGACCCGTTGTTGCCGGACATGAAGAAGAGCAGGTTCTCTCTGGTGTCCAGGGCATGGCGATCCCAGAGATCCAGCAGGTTGACGACCACGTCGCAACACATGACGTGCCCATGCTCGGCGATATTGGCAGTGAACACCCAGTCGGGTGGCATGTGCAGGTTGATCGCCAGGCGTTCGAACACATGCCGGTCCAGGTTGATGGGCAGGAGGTGCCGAAAGTCATCCAGCATCAGCTGACAGGCCTGTGCGGTGCGGCTGATCAGGCGGTGGGCCACCAGGCCGTACATCGCACGGTACTCGTGAATGCGTGCCTGCGGGCGCCTGAAGCCGCCGTGATGCCTCCCGTTGACGTGCCCGGCAAAAGCCATCGCCCTGTTGAAAGGATGGTGGCGGGACAGCAGCAGCGCGCAGGCGCCGTCGCTCTCGAAGGAGAAGGTGCCCACATCGCGATAACGCTCGCCACACGCCCGATCAGCGCTGACCAGCAGCACCTTGTTTACCTTTGGGTCAGCAATGAACAGGCTGCGCATGATGCGCAGGGCGGCCAGGAGGCCGGCACAGTTCTGTCCGGCCATGGCGAAGCTGCGGGCTTGGCTCAGCCCGAAGGTCGCCGCCAGCTTCGCCGGCAGGCTGCAAGGGGCCGCGGGGGCGCTGGTCGGCAGGGAGTGGACGTAAATCAACAGGTCCACGGACGCCGGGTCGAAGTCGTGACGCTCACGCAAGCTGCGCAGCGCCGATATGGCCATCTGTTCTACGGTTGCGTCGCCGGCCTGGTGGAAGTAGCGCATGCCGTTGTCGTGCAGCACTTGCAGGGTTTCGTCAGGGACCTGGTGCACTCTGGCCCACTCCTGCAAGGAGACTCGGGGCGGCAGGTAGTGGCTGGCGGCCTCGATGCCGAAGCTGCTTCGCGGCGCGCTCATTGTGGGTCCTCCTTCTCGATCTGGGCGGGGCCAAGCAGGCAACAGGCCGCCTCGCCCTGCAGGCCCACACCCCAGAGCAAGCCGATCTGGCCCCGGTGTGTCGACCCACCGCGCCGGACCTGGTGCAGATTCGCCAACGCTTCCGCCGATGCCAGGTGCCCGCGCCTATCGCTGTCCTGCATCAGGCGCAGGTGACCGAGGCCGGCGTCTCTAAGCACTTGGGCGCACAGGGCACCATCAAGGCACGGCAAGCTTGCAAAGCTGAGGTCGGCCGGGGCCACGCCTTCAGCTTCGAGCAGGCTGCGTATGGCTTTGGGCGCCTGTTCGCTCATGAGGCGCAGCATGGCGGGGACCGTGCTCTCGAAGGGTGAGGGGGCCTCTGGCGCATTGACGTGGTAGATCTCACCCAGTTGCCAGCCCGGCCGGCCGGCCCGTTCGACCAGCACGGCGGCCGCGCCATCCTCGAAGACGGCCGCCTGGCCAAAGCTGCGAACAAAGGGATAGATCCACTTTTCCGAGGCCACGATCAGGGCGCGCTCCAGGGTCGGCTCCTCCTGAAGCAGTGCGTTGGCCAGTCGCAAGGCCATCATGGCGCTGCAGAGGTTTTGGGAGAGGCAGAACACCAAGGGCGTGGTGAGTCCCAGCTCGTACTGCAGGCGTCCGCCGATCGCGTCGGCGATGTCTTCGTTGGCGGATGTGTGGCAGTAGATGAGGATGTCGACCCCGCCGCGCTTGTCGCGGCCGGCAGCCCTTGTTTCACTGAGCGCGGCGCGCGCAGCGATCAGGGCGAGGTCCGACGCACTGACGCCGGGTTCGGCCATGTGCAGCAGGATGGGGGCCGTGGTGTGCATGGCCTCGATTGGGGGCAAGGGCGGATCGCCCCAGCGGCCGAAGGGCAGGTTGTACTCGCTGCCGGGCTCGGTCAGGTACAGGCTGCTGGGCGTGCGCTGTTGTGCCCGAAGGCCCTGGAACCACGACCGGGTATGGGGAAGGCACAGGCTGCTGCCTGTCACGGTGCATCGCCACATCTCACTCATCACAACTCCTTCGAATGCACGAGAAGCTCCTGCTGGCGGCTCTCTATGCCTGTCTGTAAAAGCGGTCGGGCAGCAGCTCCAGGTGCACACGGCCCAGTAGGCGATCGCCCATCCGGTGGCAGGCCTGCTGGATGCCGTAGATCTGGAATCCAACGCCTTGCAGGAGGCGCAGCGAGCGCTCGTTGGTTTCAACCACCCAGGCGTTGATGGAACTGCGTCCCAGCCGGCTGAAGCCTTCATGCATCAATGCCCGGGTGGCGTCCGCCGTGAGGCCCGGGTAGGACGACCGACTGCGATCCCGCACCACCCAGAAGTGCGCAGTGCCGAAGGGATGGAGTACTTCGCTCAGCACCACGATGCCCATGGGGGCGTCCGCCCCCAGCTCGCCAAAGACCTTCATGCAGTACTGAGGGCTGCGGGCCATCATGGACAGGGCGACCGTGCTGACCTGCTGGCGCCCCTGGCCGAAGTCGAACCAGCCATGGACGGACGGATCCTCCATCCAGTCCCGCACCTGGCACAGGTCGTTCGGACCTGGGCTGCGCAGGAAGAAGCGCGCGGGCCCGTTCACAAGCCGTCCTTGCATGCATGGGCTGCGGCCTCTGTGGCCGGATCAGAGTGCAGTTCCTCCTGCGCAGCGGTCTGGGCGAGCTCCAGCAGCATCAGGCCCAGGACCCGTGCGTCCTGGAAGCGGCGCGAGGGCGGGAATCCCTCCACATAGCCGTGTCCGCCGCAGACCTGCACCGCATGGCGGTGGATCTCCAGGCTGGCGCTGACGACCTGTCTGGCCATCGCGGCGAAGTGCCCCTTTGGCAGGGAATGCGAGCTCAGCCGTGTGGCGACGTCCCAGACCTGCAAGCGAAGGCCGTCGGTGGCGATGGCCATGTCAGCCAGCTTCAGCGAGACGGCCTGGTGATGGATGATGGGCCGCTGGAAGGCCGTGCGGGTCTGTGCATAGCTGAAGGCAAAGGCGGTGGCTGCGCGGGCGGCTCCCGCGAGAAGTCTCGCGAGCCACAGACCCTGCCAGACAACAACGGGGCGCCAGGCTCCGGCGGGCAGTGCGGTGCTGAAGCCGGTGCCGTGAATGTCGGCAGCGGGTGGCAGTTGCACCAGGCGGAGCCCCTCGGTCGCTGAGTCGGCTGCCGGCTTGGTCAGCAGCTCCTGCATGGCCTCGGGATCCAGCCAGCGCAGGCGCCAGCGGTCCGCCGTGTCGGGAGCCAGCAGCAGCAGGCCGCTCGACTGCCTGGGCAGCAAAGCGAAGGTGGGCCGCTGTTCTGGCGCTGCCACTGCCAGCGGCAAGGACTGCTGCCCGCCGAGCAGGGCTTCGGTGTCCGGAGGCAGCAAGCGGTTCATCCATTCGTGATCGCGGCTGACCGCCAGCGCTGGCAGGGACACCGTCAGCTCTGCCGCGAGGCCCAGGGGGCCGTTTGCCAGCTCTTCAAGAAGGAGGCACAGCTCAAAGGCCTGGATGCCCAAGCCGCCTTGTCGCTCGGACATCATCGCGCCGCCCAGCCCGAGCTGGCTGACCGTGTGCATGGTTGCCTGACGTCTTGAGTCAGTGGCCGCCTCGTTCAGCAGCGGTTGCAGACGTTCGCGTGCAAAGCGGCGCACAGGTTCCAGCATCTGGCGCTGGTCGTCGCTGATGTGCAAAGAGAAGATAGGACCGGCCTGCTCGGCCGCCTGGGTCTCGGTTTGAATCGGCATGTCAGCTCCTCGTCGGGGTCTACACCAGCATCTCGACCGGCAGGGGATGGCTCAGAAAGGCGCTGGGGCTGGCGCTGCGGCCGTATGCACCGGACTGGGCCACGACAAACAGATCGCCGATCTCAGCCGCCGGCAGGACCACGTTGTCGGCCAGCCGGTCCAGCGGCGTGCACAGGCAGCCGACGACATGGCAGGTCTCAGCACGCCCTGAGCCCATCCTGTTGCCAATGGCCACGGGATAGTTGCGCCGCAGGACTTGTCCGAAGTTGCCGGATGCAGCCAGTTGGTGGTGCAAGCCCCCGTCGGTGATCAGGAAGGTCTCGCCACGGGAGACTTTCTTGTCCAGCACCCGGCACACATAGAGTCCGGCCTCTCCCACCAGATAGCGGCCGAACTCCAGCACCAGGCGCGTGCCTGGCAGGCGCCGACGCAGCGGTGTCAGCCATTCCTGCATGGCTGCGCCCACGGCGCCGACGTCGAGCGGACGCTCGTTGTCGAAGTAGGGGATGCCGAATCCGCCACCCATGTTGACGAACTCCAGGCCATTCCTGGCGAAGTCGGCCAGGCGGATCACCAGTTCAGCCACATGACGCTGTGCAGCGATCACGGTTTCGGGGTCCAGGCACTGGGATCCCCAGAACACGTGGAAGCCCACGAAGTCGAGGTCGCGTTCAGCAATGATCTTCAGCAGGCTCGGTGCCTGCTCGACATCGACGCCGAACTGGCGGGGACCACCGCCCATGCGCATGCCGCTGCTGCGGGGCTGGAAGTCGGGGTTGATGCGCAGGCCGACGCGCGGCCGCACGCCCAGGTCACGGCCGATGCGCTCCACCGCTTCGAGCTGGTGAGCTGATTCGAGCGTGACTGTCACGCCGGCGCCCACGGCGCTGCGCAGGTCATGGTCGGACTTGCCCGGGCCGGCCATCGACACATGTCTGGCCTGCATGCCAGCATCCAGGGCCATGCGCATCTCGCCTGCAGAGGCCACATCGAAGCCGTCGACCAGGGACGCCATGTGCTGCACCAGGGCGGGCATGGGGTTGGCCTTGATCGAGTAGTGGATCCGCAGTTCCGGTGCCAGCATCTGGCGAAGCAGGCCCACGCGCTCGTTGAGCTTGCTGCGGTCGTAGACGAAGAACGGCGTCTGGCCGGCCCGTTCTGCCAGTCGTGGCAGTGGCAGCCCGCCGATCTCGAGAATGCCGCCCGGTGCGTTGAAGCTTTCAAAGATGCTCATGCCGACTCCTTGCCGCCGCTGTACTCATGCAGCAGACCTGTGCGATCGAACTTCCCATTGGGGTTGCGGGTGATGGCGTCCCGCACATGGACACTGTGCGGGACCATGTAGGGAGGCAGTCTTTGCCTGCAATGCGCCAGGATGGCCTCGGGATCCGCGGCGAGGCCGGGGACGGGGGCCATGACGAGTGTGATGACCTGACCGAGCCTGTCGTCCGGCAGGCCCAGTGCGACGACTTCGCCCACCAGCCCGCTGGCCAGCACGGCTTCCTCGACTTCCTCGGGGCTGACCCGATAGCCGGACGTCTTGATCAAGCCGTCGTTGCGCCCGACGAAATAGAGAAATCCCTCGGCGTCGCGGCGTACCAGGTCGCCGGACCAGACCGCGGTTTCAGGCGGCATATCTGGGCAGAGTCTGGGCTCTGGCGAGGGACGGAATCGCAAGGCCGTACGCTCGGGATCGCGCCAATAGCCCTTGGTGACGAAGGCGCCGACATGCACCAGTTCGCCCACCTCGTTGGCTGCGCAGGGACTGCCGTCCGGCCTGACCACGAGGATGCGCGCGTTGGGCACGGCCTTGCCGATGGAGTCTGGACGCCGGTCCGCTTCCCTGGGATCCAGGTAGGTCGAGCGGAAGGCCTCTGTCAGGCCGTACATCAGGAAGGGGCTGGCCTGGGGGAAGAGGGAGCGAAGGCGCTCCAGCACGGGGCGTGGCATGCGGCCACCGGTGTTGGCGAAGTAGCGCAGATGCCGGGTCGCTGCCGCGGGCCAGTTGGCACCGCAGAGCTGTATCCAGAGCGGCGGCACGGCGGTGATGCCGGTGATGCGTTCGCGCTCGCACAGCTGGACCACGTCGTTGGGGGCGATGTAGTTGAGCAGTACCACGGCAGCCCCGGCATGGAAGGCAGTCGTGAGCTGGCTCAGGCCTGCGTCAAAGCTCAGCGGCAGCACCGACAGAATGCGGTCCTCGGGCTTGTTGCCGAGGTAGTGCGCCACGCTCCAGGCTCCCTCCAGGAGGTTGTGGTGGGTCAGCATGACGCCTTTGGGCATGCCTGTGGAACCGGAGGTGTAGAGGATGGCGGCGAGGTCGCTGTCGATCGTGCCGCTGTCGCCGGGATCGCCGGGGGCGTGGTCCAGCAGGACCGACCACCGCACGGTGGCGGCCTGCCCCAGCGTCACGGGCGTGCTGCGTACCTGGTCGACAAGGAAGACCTCGCGGAGTTCGGGCAGCTGAAGACCGTCGGCCGCGAGCAGGGCCACCCTTGTGGCTGAGCTGATGAGCCCGCGCGCGCCACTGTCGCTCAGGATGTGGGAGACCTGGTCTGCCTTGAGAAGTGGGTTGATGGGCACACAGACGCCGCCGGCAGCGGCAATCGCGAAGATGGCCTCGACTGTCTCCTGGCGTTTGTCCAGCAGCAGGCCGACGCGTTCACCGCGCGCCAACCCACGAGCCCTGAGTCCGGCCGCCGCGGCCAGCACCCTGTTGCGCAAGGTGGCGTAGTCGATACGGCGATCGCCGTCGACCAGGGCCTCGGCCCTTGGCGTGCGCGCGGCACTGTTGCAGATGAGTTCAACGAGATTTCGCATGAGCTACCTCCGATTGCGGGAAGATGTCAGACAGGTGAAGCAGACGCCGGCGCACGCGGCGCAGCAGGAGAACGATGGTCAGTCCGAAGCCCAGGCACATGCCCAGCCAGACGCCGATGGGGCCCAGCAGCGTTCCCAGCATCCATGCGCTGCCCAGGCCGGCGATCCAGTAGCCAGCAAACACCTGCAGCAGCGGGGCGCGGGTGTCCCGGCAGGCTCGCAGCACGGCAGCCAACACCACGGCCATGCCATTGAATGCCTGCAGCAGCGCGGCCAGCTGCATCAGAGGTGCTGTCAGGGCCATCAGGGCTTCGCGGTCCTGGCTGTTGGCGGGGAGCATCCAGCCCGCCAGGGTGAGCGCTGCCAGGGCGTAGACCACCGCGATGGCTGCGTGAAAGCCCAGGGCGATGCTGCACGACACCCACACCACACGTCTGACTTCCTCGGGGTCCATCTTCCCGATGGCCAGCGAGAGCCGCGTCAGCATCGTGTTGGACATGGCCAGCGGGACGATGAAGGCCAGGGTGACCCACTGCAGCGCGACGGCATGCGCCGCAAGGGCTTGACCTCCATGTCGACCCATCAGCAGCGTGGAGCCCGTGAAGAGGGTGTACTCGATGGCCATGACGGCGCCGATGGGCAGCCCGATGGCAAGCAGCCTTCTGATCCAGGCCTGCTCGCGGGGCTTCTCCGACGGGGCCGTTCGCGCGATGCAGTGCCTGGCACCGGCCCTGCGATCCAGGATGGCGAAACAGACGGCCGCGAGGCCATAGCTCAGCACATAGCTCCATCCCAGCCCGGCGATGCCCTGGCCCGCCAGGCTGCCCATGCCATGGACGAACCACTGATTGGCCATTCCATGCAGCAGCGTGCAGGCGATCAAGGTGAGTGCCAACGGGCGTGCCTGCCCCAGCAGGGGGTAGCTGACCCGCCAGGCCGTGAGCCAGGCGGCCGGCAGCATGGCGAGCGCCAGCACATCCGCATAGCGCCGCGCTGCCTGCACGACCGCGGCTTCCTGCCCGAGCCGAGGCATCATGTAGGCAAAGCAGTGGGTGGCGATGGCTGCCGTCAGGCCCATGGCTGAAGCCAGCAGCAGGCCCTGCGACAGGATCTGCCGCGCGGTCCGCTGACCGTCGGCCGAAGCCAGTGCGCTACCCGCCAGCGGTGCCATGGCCTGCATCACGCCAAAGCAGAACAGCAGCAGCAAGGCGCTGAAGCTGTTGAGCAGGCCTACCGCTGCCAGCGTGGACGAGCCCAGTGAGGCCACCGCGAAGATGTCCATCACCGGCATCAGCATCAGCGAGACCTGCCCCAGCAGCAGGTGGCCGCTCAGGGACAGGGAGGCGCGGGCTTCATCGAACCAGGGCCTGCGGCTTGCCTGGGCCTTGTAGGTATAGCGGTTCATGAGGGGGCCTGTCGGGGGCTCAATGTTTCAGGACGAGGGCGCCGAAGCAGCCAGCAAGGCCGCTGCTGAAAAGCAGGTAGTGGCCGCCGGGCTCCTTGCGCTCGTGCAGGAAGTTGATGAAGGGGTCGCTGCCGAACACGTGACCGAGGCGGCTGAAGTTGGCGGCGTAAAGCCGCTCGAGGGGCAGACGCAGCATGGACAGGACGAGGCGCCAGCCGTCCATGTTCACGTGGTTGGGCAGGATGCGGTTGAGGTCCTCTGCGCGCAGCCCCGCTTGCTGCAGTGCCGAGCGCATGGTGGCGAAGCAGGACCAGTGGTACTTCTCGTCGGGCACCAGTTCGTGGTTCTCGTCAGTGCCGCGGAAGAAACGCCCGTCGGTGAAGAAGTGGTAGCCCAGCACCTGGTTGCGGGGCGCCTCTCGCTCGACAAGGAAGGCGCAGGAGCCGTCACTGTGCAGCGACAGGTCCAGGATGCCGCGAATGCCATCCGCCGCCGTGCCCATCAGGTCCACCGACACGACGAGCGCGCGCTGGATATGCCGATGCCGCGCCATCATCTGCCGGACGATGCGAACGGCCAGCATCGGGGACACGCAGTTCTGCTGCGCAATGGAGAAGCTCAGCGCGTTCTGCAGCCCGCAGGCCGCCTGGATGTGCCCGGCGGTGCTGGTGGGCGGCGGCGCAATGCTGCTCTGCACGGTGTGCGTGTAGATCAGCAGGTCCACGCTGCGAGGCGCGATCCGGGCCTTGGTCAGCAGCAGCCGGACGGCCTTGATGCCCATGTCTACTGGTGACTGGGACATTGCGTCGTGGAAGCAGCGCACGCCGTTGGACAGCATGGCCTCGATGCGTTGCAAGGACTGCCCCGTGCGCCGCCCCCACTCCTCCACGCACACCACTCGCTCGGGGAGGTAGCAGGCAAGGTCCGGGATGCCGATTGCAGGCAGGTTCTCAATGCTCCCCATGGCTCACTCCTTGATCCACGAATTCGAGTACCGCGCAGGCCAGTGCGCCTTCGAAGCCCACACCCCAGAGCAGCATGTGGTCACCCGTGTGGGCGTCGGCCTGCTGCAGCAGCCTGTGCATGCGGACTGGAATTTCCGCGGCGCACAGATAGCCACCGTCCAGGATGTCGGCCGGTCCGCACCAGGCCGCCTGCAGCCCGCATCGTCTGCGCACGCAGTCGGCGAGGTGCCGGCTGATCTGGTGGGGGACGAGGATGGCAATGTCCCTGGGGCTGCAGCCGGCGTCGCGCAGGGTGTCCGAAATCAACGCGCACAGGCCGTCCAGATTCAGAGGCAGCGCAGCGCCATGGACGATGTGGCGATAGACCTCGGCCGCAGGCGGCGGTGTCTGCACGCGGATGGCACGCAGCATCCAGCCCTTCGTGCAGCCACGTTCCATCAGCACAGCGCCGGCACCGTCACCAAGCACCGTGGTCTGACCCACCACCCGCGTGTAGGGCCAGGACCAGCGTTCAGCCGCGGCGATGACGACTCTGTCGTCCGTGCTCGTGGCCATGAGATCTGCCGCCAGGGACAGGGCCATGAGAAAGGTCGCGCCCTGGAGCTGCCCGATGGCGAAGGGCACGCGGCCCTGGCGGAATTCGGACTGCAGCCGACAGGCGGCAGAGATGGTGACGTCGTTCTCCAGGCAGGTATGGCAGACCAGAAAGGTCGACGCTGCCGGCATCGCCGCTCCCTCGGCCGGCTGCAGCAACTCGCGCGTCACCCGCAGCAGCATTTCTGAGGCCTCGAGGATCTGCTCCTGTGCCACCGTGGTCATTCCGGTTGCCTCCTGCAGGCGCTGCGCGTCATGGCCTGCCTGGGCAGCGTTGAGCGCCGTCCCCGCAATGCCGTGCATGCGCAGGTTTTCCTCGAAGCATTTCTGAAGGAAGCGAGCCGTGCGGCTCGCGGCGCGTGGGGGCTTTGCGGCCAGCAGCTGGGCCAGACTGCGGCTGGCGGCAGGCACATAGGCCGAGGAAGCGACGATGCCGATCTCATTCATGGGTCAGCTTCCGCTGGACGAAATCAACCAGGCGGCTGTAGCGGGTGAAAAGGTCGGCAGACAGCTCCTCGGGCATCAGCATCAGCCCAAAGCGCTCTTCGATGCGCAGCACCAGCTCGGTCATGTTCATCGAGTCGATGCCGACGTCGAAGAGGTTGGTGTCCTCGTTCACCAGGTCGACTTCCGAGCCGCCCTGCGCCAGGCCGCTCAGGCATGCCTTCAGGGTTTGGCTGATTTCAGTGGTGGTCGTGCTCATCAGACGGTTCTCCTATGAATGACTGTTGAAGCCATGCGCCAGTCGCTGCATATGGCAAGGCCAGTCTAGGAATCAGTCTGGTGCTGCGACACCTCTCCAGGCAGGGAGGGCCGCTGTGTGTTCATGCGTCACGGAGCGCTGGCTCAGAGGCTTGCGTGACGGGACTGAAAGCTCTTCACGCCGCGGTGAAATGCCATGAAGTAACGCTGAATGTCAGCGTCCTTGCTCAATGGAGCGCGCCTCGCGAAATGCAGCTCGGCTGCTGCCGGCATTCGAAGGGAGGGGGTTGCGATTTCGAACCGCCCTCGGGCAGGGGCTTGCGTCGTTGTGGTGGTCTGGCCTGCCCAGCGGGCACATCACGAAGGGCGGCGGGCGAGGGCGTCTGGGGCGCAGGACTGCTTCATCGCGAAGCAGCCGGGGCAGGGCATGCTGGCGCAGCCTGCGAGCGAGGACGTGGCACCGAGGCCGAGCGCCGCTCCGGGGCTTCAATCGCCACTGGGGTGTCCCGGCATGCGGGACACCCTCGGGCAATCACTCGATGTTCTGCACCTGCTCGCGCATCTGCTCGATGGCGACCTTCATCTCCACCGAGACGTTGGTCAGCTCCAGTGCGGCGGACTTGGAGCCAAGGGTGTTGGCTTCGCGATGCAGTTCCTGGATCAGGAAATCCAGGCGCTTGCCCAGTTCGCCGCCCTTCTTGAGCAGGCGGCTGATCTCGTCCAGGTGCGCGCGCAGGCGGGCGAGTTCCTCGGCCACGTCGATGCGGATGGCATAGGCAGCGGCTTCGTTGAGGGCGCGCTCGCGCAACGCCTCTTCCGGCAGGGTCTGAGCGGCGCCAGTGCTGGCCAGGGCTTCCTGCCAGCGTTCCAGGAATCGCTGCTGCTGACGCTGCACCACGGCCGGCACCAGTGGCTCTGCCTGGTCGGCCAGCTGGCGCAGGACGTCGATGCGTTCCATCAGGATGGCCACAAGCTTCTCGCCTTCGCGTTCCCGGGCTTCCACCAGGCCCTGCAGGCAGCGCCGGGCGGCGTCCACGGTCGCTTCGTCCAGCTTTTCGCTGGGCGTGCCGCCGCGACACCACTGCAGGGCTTCATGCACCGTCAGGCCCTGGGCCTTGGGCAGCCAGGCTTGCACGGTGCCCTCCAGGCGGGCCAGCCGGTTGAGCTGCTCGGGCTGGGGGTGAGGCCACGCACTGTCAGCATCTCGTTGCGTGTTGATACGAATCTCGATCTTGCCGCGCTTGATGTGTTGCCCGACGATGTCACGCAATGCGGGTTCAAGACCACGCAGGTCTTCTGGCATGCGGAAGCTGAGATCGAGGAAACGCCCATTGACGGAACGGGCCTCCACGCTCACGCTGGCAGCGGATTGGACGCCGGTTTCGGGGTGTGGGACGGGTTGCGCACAGGCGTTGGCGTAACCCGTCATGCTGTAAACTGGCATGAGCTATCGGTGGAGCAAGCAAAACTCGATTATGTCAAAGCCGAAACCGGCGCCTTTGCCCGCGGGAACCGTGGTTGGGGGCTACCAGATCGTCAAGAAACTGGCAGCAGGCGGCTTCGGCGTGGTCTATCTCGCTGAAGATCCTGACCACCACCTTGTTGCCGTCAAGGAGTATCTGCCTGCCTCCCTGGCCGAGCGTTCGCCCGGCGAGTTGACGCCGCGCGTCAAGCCGGAGAAGCAGCCTCTGTACCGCCTGGGCCTGCGCAGCTTCTTCGAGGAAGGCCGCTCGCTGGCGCAGATCTCCCACCCCAGCGTCGTTTCCGTGCTGAACTTCCTGCGCGAGAACGAGACCGTCTACATGGTCATGAACTACCTGCAAGGGGACACCCTGCAGGACTTCATCGTGACCGCCCGGGACCTGAAGCGCGACAAGGTCTTCCGCGAATCCACCATCCGCTCGCTGTTTGACGAGATCCTCAAGGGGTTGCGCATCGTGCACCAGCACAAGATGCTGCACCTGGACATCAAGCCGGCGAACATCTTCATCACCAACGACAACAAGGCCGTGCTGCTGGATTTCGGCGCGGCCCGTGAAGTGCTGTCCAAGGAAGGCAACTTCATCCGGCCCATGTACACCCCGGGCTTTGCTGCGCCGGAGATGTATCGCCGTGATGGGTCCCTGGGCCCCTGGACCGACATCTACGCCATTGGCGCCTGCATCTACGCCTGCATGCAGGGCTATCCGCCCAACGACGCTCCCCAGCGTCTGGAAAAAGACCGACTCAGCCTCAGCCTCTCGCGCCTGCGCAACGTGTATTCGGACAATCTCATCGAAGTCACCGAATGGTGCATGTCTCTGGACCCGCTGTCCCGCCCGCAAAGCGTCTTTGCGTTGCAGAAGGAGTTGGCTCGTGAAACCGAGCGGCGCTACACGAAGCTGAGCTTCAGTGAGCGTCTCAAGCTTCAGCTGGAGAATCTGAAGACCGGAGCCAAGGCGTGAAGTTCGGCGTCTACCAGGTGAGTCGCCGTGGCGGTCGCGAGAAGAACGAAGACCGCATGGGCTATTGCTACACCCGCGACGCGGGCCTCTTCGTGCTGGCTGACGGCATGGGCGGGCACCCCGAGGGCGAGGTGGCGGCGCAGATGGCCCTGGTCACGGTGGCCAGCATGTTCCAGCGCGAGGCCCAGCCCGTGCTGAAGAATCCCACCCAGTTCCTGGACGACGCGGTGCAGATCGCCCACCAGCAACTGCTGCGCTACAGCCAGGAAAAGGGCTTGCCGGACACGCCGCGCACCACCATCGTGGTCTGCGCCATGCAGCGCGGTGTGGCCTATTGGGCCCATTGTGGCGATTCGCGCCTTTACATGCTGCGCAACGGCGAGCTCATGGCCCGCACCCGCGATCATTCCTACAGTGAGCTGCAGGAAGCCCTTGGCCGCCATGCCGCGCAGGGGGCCGAGCGCTTCAACCGCAATGTGCTCTTCACTTGCCTGGGCAGTCCCGGCAAGCCCATGGTGGACATCTGCGGCCCCATCCCGCTGGAAGCCGGGGACCGCATCCTGCTGTGCTCCGACGGCCTGTGGAGCACCGTGGCCGACACCAGCATCGCCCAATGCCTCTCGGCCCGCGTCATCTCCGATGCCGTGCCCGAGCTGGTCGAGCAGGCCCTGCGCAATGGCGGCGCCCGCTGCGACAACGTCACCGCCCTGGCTGTCGAATGGGAAGGTGACGAGGAACAGGAAGCCCTGGACTCCATCTCCACTGAAGGCCTGGACGAAGACTCCTTCGCCTCCACCATCCAGGCGCGTGGCGAGGCCGGCGCCGAGTTGAGCGAAGCCGAGATCGAGAACAGCGTGCGCGAGATCCAGGAAGCGATCCGCCGCGCTGGCAAGAAACAAGCCTGAAAGGTTTCCCCATGACTGCGACTTTCCGACGCGCCGATGAGCGCGCCGCGGATGCCCTGCGCCCTGTGCGCATCACCCGCCACTACACCCGCTATGCCGAAGGTGCCGTGCTGATCGAGTTCGGCAACACCAAGGTGCTGTGCACAGCTTCGGTCGAGGAGCGCGTGCCGCCGCACAAGAAGGGCTCGGGCGAAGGCTGGGTCACCGCCGAGTACGGCATGCTGCCCCGCGCCACCCACACCCGAGGCGACCGTGAGGCCGCCCGCGGCAAGCAGAGCGGCCGTACGCAGGAGATCCAGCGCCTGATCGGCCGCTCGCTGCGCTGCGTCTTCGACCTCGCCGCCCTGGGCGAGCGCACCATCCACCTGGATTGCGATGTGATCCAGGCCGATGGCGGCACCCGTACCGCCGCCATCACCGGGGCCTATGTGGCTGCGCATGATGCCGTCAGCTGGCTGCTGGCGCAGAGCAAGATCTCGCGCTCTCCCATCAAGGACGCCGTGGCTGCCATCTCCGTGGGCATCGTCGAGGGCACGCCCTTGCTGGACCTGGAGTACATCGAGGATTCGGCCTGCGACACCGACATGAACGTGGTCATGACCGGCAGCGGTGGCTTCGTCGAGCTGCAGGGCACGGCCGAAGGCGCGGCCTTCAGCCGTGCGGAAATGAATGCGCTGATGGACCTGGCCGACAAGGGCATCCGCGAACTGCTCGCTGCCCAGCGCCAGGCCCTGGGCCTGGCCTGAACGCATTCGTGAGGAACTGACGATGAAGCTGGTGCTGGCCTCCAACAACGCCAAGAAGCTGAAGGAACTGCAGGCCCTGTTCCAGCCCCTGGGTCTGGAACTCGTCACGCAGGGCGAGCTGGGCATTGCCGAGGCTGAGGAGCCGCATCACACCTTCGTCGAGAACGCCCTGGCCAAGGCACGCCATGCCGCGGCGGCCAGCGGCCTGCCAGCGCTGGCGGACGACTCTGGTCTGAGCGTCGACGCCCTGGGCGGTGCGCCAGGCGTGCTTTCCGCCCGCTATGCCACGCTCTTCGGCCAGCCCAAGAGCGATGCCGACAACAACCGCGTGCTGCTGGAGCAGCTGGCCCAGGGCGCGCAGGCGGCGCCGTTCAGCGCGCGTTTCGTCTGCGCCCTGGTCGCCGTGCGCAGCCCCGACGACCCGGAGCCCCTGGTGGCCATGGGCCGCTGGAATGGCGAGATCCGTCGCGAGGCTGCGGGCGAGGGCGGCTTTGGCTACGATCCGCTGATGTTCATCCCTGCGCTGGGGCAGTCGGTGGCTCAGCTGGACGCTGAGACCAAGAACCGCCTGAGCCACCGCGCGCTGGCCTCTGCCAGTCTGCTGCAGCAGTTCCGCGAGGTCTGGCAGCTGCGTTGAATGTGATGGTCGCCGGCCGCTGGGCGGCGCCAGGAGTCTGACCATGTCCCATCCCGATCGGCTGACCGAGCTGATGCGTCCCGGCACGCTGAGCCTGCCTGCCCTGCCGCCGCTCTCGCTGTACGTGCACCTGCCCTGGTGCCTGCGCAAGTGCCCCTACTGCGACTTCAACTCGCACGAATGGCGGGCCGAGGCCGGTGGCAGTGCCAGCCTGCCGGTGGAGACGGCGCGCGCCTACCTGGCCGCGCTGCGTGCTGACCTCGAAGCCGCGCTGCCCCTGATCTGGGGCCGCCCCGTGGTGAGCATCTTCATCGGCGGCGGCACGCCCAGCCTCTTCGCGCCCGAGCAGATTGCCGAGCTGCTGTCGGACATTCGTGCCCGCCTGCCGCTGGAGCCTGGCTGCGAGATCACGCTGGAAGCCAATCCCGGCACCTTCGAGAAGGACCGCTTCCGCGGCTTCCGTGAGGCCGGCGTGACGCGCCTGTCCATCGGTGTCCAGAGCTTCGACGATGCCAAGCTCAAGCGCCTGGGCCGCGTGCATGACGGCGCACAGTCGCTTGCGGCAGTGGCGGAAGCCGCCGAGGTCTTCGAGACCTTCAACATCGACCTGATGTACGCGCTGCCGGACCAGACCCTGGCCGAGTTGGATCAGGACCTGAGCCAGGCCCTGGCTTTCAGTCCGCCGCATCTCTCGGTCTATCACCTCACCATCGAGCCCAACACGCGCTTCGCCGTCGAGCCGCCGCCTGTGCCTGATGCCGACCTGGCCAGCGACATGCTGGACCTGATCACCGAGCGCTCCGGCAGCCAGGGCCTGCGGCGCTACGAGGTCTCGGCCTATGCGCGCGATGGGCATCGCTGTGCCCACAACCTCAACTACTGGCAGTTTGGCGACTACCTCGGCATCGGCGCGGGGGCGCACAGCAAGCTGTCCTTCCCGCATCGGGTGCTGCGCCAGGTCCGCTGGCGCGAACCGGCGGCTTATCAGCGTGAGGCGATGGCCGGCAAGGCCGTGTCCAACGAGCACGAGGTGAAGCGATCCGAGCTGCCCTTCGAGTTCATGCTCAACGCCCTGCGCCTCAAGGACGGCGTGGGCCTGCAGCAGTACCTGGAGCGCACCGGCCTGCCACCCTCCAGCATCGCGCGGGCCATGGCGGCGGGCCGTGAGAAGGGCCTGCTGCTGGCTGATCCGGCCCGTGTCTGCGCTACGCCGCGGGGCTTCGACTTCCTCAGCGATCTTCAGGAGCTGTTCCTGAGCGCCTGAACACGGTCCGCTCAGGCCGCCATCACATAGACGCTCTGCTGCGCATGCTTGGCATGCCTCTTGGCGTTGGCGGCGGCGCTGGCGACATCCTCAGCCCGGTGCAAAGTGCCCGGGCTGATGCAAACCACGCCCAGGCTCAGCGTTGTGCAGGGATGGAAGCGCAGATTGCCATGTCGGTCCTCGGCCATGATGCCTCCGGCCGCCAGGGCTTCGGGGTCGAAGAGGCCGCGCGCCAGCTCGTTGAAGCGGGCGCAGATCTGCTCGCAGCGTGCTTCCCAGTCGTCGCTCTGGAACAGGATGACGAAGTCGTCGCCGCCCACATGGCCCAGGAAGTCCCGCTGGCTGTCGCAGTGGCTGCTCATGACGCGTGCGGCCAGGCGGATCATCTCGTCGCCGCGCCAGTAGCCATAGAGATCGTTGTAGGGCTTGAAGTGGTTCAGGTCGGCATAGGCCGCCACAAAGCTGCGACCACTGGCCAGCAGGCGGCCGATGTGCTGGCTGATGGGGATGTTGCCCGGCAGGAAGGTCAGCGGATTGGCGTGGCGAGCGGCCTCGATCCGGGCCTCGGTCACCGAGCGCACGAGCTGCTCGCCAGTGCCCAGGCCCAGGTAGCGGCCTTCGCGGGTGATGATGAAGCCTTCGCGCAGATAGCGCTGGTCGGCCGAGGTCAGTACGCGGGTCAGGGCGTCCAGGCCGGTCTGGGCGTCGACGACCAGGGGCGAGGTGTTGGCGAACAGCGTGCAGGCGTGGCGGCCGTAGAGATCATTGAAGAAGGGCTTGGCCCAGCGGTTCAGGAACTGGCTGCGATCGACCAGGGCCACGGGCTGGTCCCGGGCGTCCAGGACGGCGACGGCTTGCAGGCCTTCTTGCTCGTTGAAGAAGCGGTAGAGCTGCTCGTGCGTGGTCGACTGCGGCAGTGCAGGCGCCTGCTGGGCCAGGCTTTCGGCCGTGATGCCGGGGCCGCCGGCGCGGCGCAGCTCGGGCAGCACCGCGATGTCGGCACTGGCCAGCACTGCACGGGCTGCCGGCAGCAACTCGCGTGCGCCGCCGTCACTGGGACGGCCCAGCAGCCAGCCCTGGCCGTAGGAAACACCCAGGTCTCTCAGCACCCGCAGCTCCTCAGGCTGCTCGATGCCTTCCGCCACCAGCTGGGCGCCGAAGGTCTCGGCCAACTGGAGCAGGGCGCGGAAGGTCTGCAGCTTCTCCGCGTGGGCCGGCAGGTGCTGGGTGAAATACTTGTCGATCTTGACGAGATTGGGCTGGATCTCGGACCACAGCCGCAGGCTGGAGCGCCCGTCGCCGAAGTCGTCCAGCGCGATGCCCACGCCCAGCCGGCGCAGGCGCACCAGGCCGCGGCGCAGGCTGTCGATGTCGCTGACGCGCTCGTGCTCGGTCAACTCCACGACGACGTCAGAGGGCGTGATGCCGTAGCGCTCGCACAGGCCCAGGCCGCGCTGCCAGTTCTGCTCGCTGAGCGCCATGCACAGCGCCGAGGCGGAGATGTTGATGAAGAGCTTGCCGGGCAGCCGGGCCTGGGCCCAGTCGCGCATGGCCAGCATGGCGCAGCGGACTTCCAGCTCGACGCTGAGGCCTTCACGCCGGCCGGCTTCGAAGAGGGCATCGGGAAATTCCAGCAGGCTGCCCGCTGGCCCGCGCACAAGGGCCTCGTGCCCGTGGATGCTGCTGCAGTCCAGTGAGGCGATGGGCTGGAAGAGGGTGCGCAGTTGCTCGTTGTCTATCAGTGCTCGGACGCTGGTCGGGGCACAGGCGGTGTCAAGAACGGGAGAGGCCAGGGACATGGCCGCCACTGTCGTCGCTGTCGATGACAGACTGACGAACCCGATCCTGACGTGATACGAATCGTGTCAGGCCGTGAATAAATCCGCAATCCGCACGCCCCCCGCCGCCTGGGAGCGGCAGGTGGTGCGCAACGGCGCCTAGACGCGGTTGGTCGAGAAGCCGGCCGTGCTGCGCAGGCGTTCGATCAGGCGGGGGGCGATCTGGCCCAGGGGCAGGATCTCGTCTGCGGCGCCCGCATTGATGGCCTCGCGCGGCATGCCAAAGACCACGCAGGTGGCCTCGTCCTGCACGAAGTTGTAGGAGCCGGCGTCCTTCATGACTTTCATGGCCCGTGCGCCGTCGGCGCCCATGCCGGTCAGCATGATGCCCAGGGCATTGGGGCCGACCACCCGTGCGGCTGAATTGAACAGCACCTCGACGGAGGGCTTGTGCCGGTTGACGGGCTCGCCGTCCTGCACGCGGGCGATGTAGTTTGCGCCAGAGCGTTCCACGCTGAGGTGCATGCCGCCCGGGGCGATGTAGCCGTGGCCGGGCAGGATGCGCTCGCCGTCCTGAGCTTCCTTGACCCGGATCTTGCACAGGCCGTCCAGGCGCGCCGCATAGCTCTTGGTGAAGCCGGGGGGCATGTGCTGGGTGATGACCACGGCCGGGCTGTCTGGGGGCAGGTTGACCAGCACGTCCTTGGTGGCCTCGGTGCCGCCGGTGGAGGCGCCGATGAAGATGATCTTTTCCGTCGACAGCCGGCCGATGTTGGCCACAGTGACGGGCTTGGGAACGACGGGCGCCTCGCCGGGCGCCGCAGCCGGTGCGGGGGCGTGGTGGCGACGGATGTGGGCCTTGGAGGCCACGCGGATCTTGTCGGTGATGTCCTGGGCCAGTTGGCGGATGCCATCGGCCACACCGATCTTGGGCTTGGCCACAAAGTCGATGGCCCCCAGCTCCAGCGCCTTGAGCGTCACTTCGGCGCCGCGCTCGGTCAGGGTGGACACCATCACCACGGGCATGGGCCGCAGGCGCATCAGCCGCGAGAGGAAGTCCAGCCCGTCCATCTTGGGCATCTCCACGTCCAGCGTGATGACGTCCGGATCGAGGTTGCGGATCATCTCGCGGGCGGCCAGCGGGTCGGCCGCCGCGCCTATGCACTCCATGTCCGGTTGACGATTGATGATTTCGGTCAGGATGCTGCGCACCAGTGCGGAGTCATCGACCACCACGACTTTGGTCTTGGCCATTGCTCTTTCCCTTGTTGCGCCTCAGAACAGATCGATGGAGCCGCCGGTCGCCACAACAGGCTGCGCCTTCTGGGCGGCGGCGCGGTCCTGCTGCAGCAGGGCATCGGTGTTGGTGGGGGCGAGCCGCTTGACCATGGCCTTGCCGCTGTGGGGCAGGAAGCAGACCTTTCTTGGGTAGACATCCATGACATCCTTCGACACCACGGGAATGCGCTCCACCTTCAGATAATCCAGCACGAAATTGGTGTTGCGCTCACCGACATTGATGGTGTTCATGCCGCTGATCACGGCGCCGCCGCCGAAGATCTTGGCTTCCATGCGGCCCTTGGAGGCTCCACGCTTCATCATCTCGTTGATCAGCAATTCCATCGCAAAGGAACCGTAGCGTCCCGAATCACCAGCGCCCTCGGGCAACATGAAATGGTTCATGCCGCCAACCTGCGCGTGGCGGTCCCACAGGCAGGCCGCGATGCAGGATCCCAGGGTCGTCATGACCAGCAGGTCTTCGCTGTCGACAAAGTACTCGCCGGGCAGGACCTTGACAGCGGCGTTCTTGAAATGGGCGTCGTAGAAGAAGAAGGAGGCTTCACCCTGCTTGCGGGGCTGTGCCTTCAACTGGGCCACACGCGCGGCGCCGACGCCGCTGGCCTGCAAGGCGCTGACGGCTGATGAGGGGGAAGGCGTGCTCATGATGGTGTTTCGGCCGGAGGGCTCAAGAAAATGAAGGGGCGGGCCGCAGCCCGGCTCAGACGCGCTCGTAGATGGTCTTGCCGCGCAGTCGGAACAGATCCTTGGATTCGGTGAAGTTCTCGGAGTGGCCGACGAAGAGCAGACCGTGCGGGCGCATCACCTTGTGGATGCGCTCCAGCACTTTGCGCTGGGTCGGGGCGTCGAAATAGATCATCACGTTGCGGCAGAAGACGATGTGGAAGGGCTCGCCCAACTGCCACTGGTTGTGCATCAGGTTGAGGGTCTTGAAATCGATCCAGCGCTGCAGTTCCGGCTTGACGCGGATCCGGCCCTCGTTGGCACCCGTGCCCCGCATGAAGAAGCTCTTGAGCCGCGCCGGCGACAGGCCGCGGGAGTCGGCGTTGTAGACACCACGCCGGGCGGTGTTGAGCACGTTGGTGTCGATGTCGCTGGCGACGATCTGCACCTGAGCACTGCTGCCCAGGGCCTCGGAGCAGGTCATGGCGATGGAATAGGGTTCCTCGCCCGTGGAGGCGGCGCAGCACCAGATGCGCACCGGCTTGCCCATCAGCGGCTTCAGATCATCGGCCAGGGCATGGAAATGGTGCTCCTCGCGGAAGAAGGAGGTCAGGTTGGTCGTCAGGCAGTTGACGAACTCCTGCCACTCCTGCTCGCCCTGGGCGCCGCTGGAGGATTCCAGCCACTGCAGGTAGCTGGCGAAGGAGTTGTGGCCGGTGTCTCGCAAGCGGCGGGACAGGCGGCTGTAGACCATGGCGTGCTTGCCGTCATGAAGGCTGATGCCGGCATGCTGGTAGATCAGTTGACGCACGCGGTCGAAGTCGCTGCGGCTGAAGCTGAACTCGTGGTCCACGGACTCGGCAACGGGGGACGCTGGCAGGGTGGGCCGCATGGATATTGCTCGCTGCTCCTGGTTGGTCGGCAAGGGCTTCTGTGGCCCTGTCGAACCGATTCTCGGGTCTTTTGCAGTGTCTGTGAGCCTGCCGTGGCAAGAATGTAAAAACTAGAGGGGGAGAATGGGCCAATTCGTGCCAGTTTGCGCACTTGGGCGCTGCTAGACTGCTCTGGCATCGTCAGGGGACGCTCTTGCCATCCAGTCCATCCCGTACTCATATCGACATCCAGGATCTTCGCCTGGAGCCCGCGCTGCAGTTGCTGCAGCAAGCCGGCGCCATGCTGCCGGACGCCGAGCCGCACAGCCAGGCCTGGCTGCAAGCTGTGCTGGATGCCTTGTGCGACCTCTCCAGCAAGGATGCCCTGACCCATCTGGACAACCGGCGCAGCTTCGAGATGGCGCTGTCGCGCGAAGTGGACCGGGTGGCCCGGTCCGGCGAGCCCGCCCTGCTGCTTGTGCTGGACATCGATCATTTCAAGGCGGTCAACGACACCTACGGCCATGCCGCGGGCGACGTGGTCATCCAGGGCGTGGCCAAGGCACTCATGCAGACCGTGCGCCCCATGGATACCGTGGCCCGCGTGGGCGGCGAGGAGTTCGCCATCATCCTGCCGAACTGCCCGGCCACCTTCGGAATAACGGTGGCGGAGCGGATCCGGGAAACGGTGGAGTCGCTGCCCATCCCCGTGACAGCTGGCCAGTCCCTGCAGGTGACGGTCAGCCTGGGCGGCGCCTTCGCACCGCAGTGGGTGCGCTCCTCGGCTTTGCTGTGGATGGAGCGCGCCGACCGCCAGCTCTACCGGGCCAAGGCCGAAGGCCGCAACCGCGCCTGCCTGGAAGCCCAGCCTGACTCCCTGGTCAGCGCCGACGAAAAAAGCATGTTGTTTGCACTAACGCAACAGGAAAGCGAATGAGTACCACCCCAGCGCCTGCTGCATCTCCCACCCGGCCCAGCCGAGGCGGTGCCCGGACCTTGGCCGTCACCAGCGGCAAAGGGGGCGTCGGCAAGACCTTCGTGACTGCCAACCTGGCTGCAGCCTTGGCCGCTCGCGGCCAGCGTGTGCTTGTCCTGGACGCCGACCTGGGGCTGGCCAACCTGGACGTGGTGCTGAACCTGCATCCGAAGATCACCTTGCATGACGTCTTCACCGAGAAGGCGACGCTGGAGCAGGCCATCCTCCCGGCGCCGGGCGGCTTCTACGTCTTGCTGGCGGGCTCGGGCATGGTGGAGTACTCGCGCTTGACGCCCGAGGTCCGCGAGAAGCTCCTGCAGATCATCGAGCTCGTCAAACCGCGCTTTGATTGGGTATTGCTGGACACCGGCGCCGGCATCTCGGACGTGGTGCTTTTTGCCGTCTCCCTGGCGACTGACGTGCTCGTCGTTGCCACGCCGGAACCGACGTCCCTGACGGACGCCTACGCCACCATCAAGGTGCTGGCCACCCAGCAGGATCGCCGCCATGTCGGCCTGGTGCTCAACCAGGCCTCGCGCCCCGGCGAGGGCAAGCTGATCTGCGGGCAGCTGCAGCAGGTGCTGCAGCGCTTCGTGGGCTCCATTCCCGGGCAGGGCTTCAAGCTGGAGCTGCTGGGGGAGGTGAAGTCGGACCTGGCCGTGCGCCAGGCCGTGCTCAAGCGCCAGCTGCTGCTGGAGAACTTCCCCGGCAGCGATGCTGCGCAGTCCATCAAGGCCTTGGCCAACCGCCTTCTCGGCTGAGCTTCGCAGCAGTGTCCGCTTCGGGCGGCACTGCTAAGCTGGCGGGATGACTGATTCCGCACCGAACGAGACGACGCCGCGCAGCGCCTATGAATGGCTGGGCGGCGAAGAGTCGGTCCGCAGCCTGGTGGACCGTTTCTACGACCTCATGGACCTGGAACCGGCCTATGCCGAGTTGCGGGCCTTGCATCCCGGCGACATGACGGAGTCGCGCAACAAGCTGTTCTGGTTCCTCTGCGGTTGGCTCGGGGGGCCGGACTACTTCGTCGAACGCTTTGGGCATCCGCGTCTGCGCGCCCGCCACCTGCCATTTCGCATCGGCATCCGCGAGCGGGACCAATGGGTGGCCTGCATGCGTCAGGCCATGGCCGAACTGGCCCTGGATCCCGCCTTGCAGGCCCGCTTGGATGAGGCCTTCATGGGCACTGCCGACTGGATGCGCAATATCGGTGGCTAAGCCCCCAGGCTGCAGCCCGCTCGGCTTTCTTGCCGGCGCAGTTGCTCTGGCAGGTGCGACTGCGGGCGACCCCGCTGCCATCCCAGCGCGCGACAACAGCGGCTGATGCCTGAGGAACCGGGAACGCCGGCCATTGAACTCGCAGCTTGGTTCAGATGGACGCGTCTGCCCACGATGAAAACAGGGGCCCGAAGGCCCCCGCTGGCATTTCATTGGGTGTCAGCTGCACCGATTCATTGGATGCTGAAGACGAACTCCTGCTCGAAGGCCTGGTTGCCTCGGCACTGGTAGGCGCCCAGCGCGGCCTGCACCGCCGTCTGAAGTGCGCGACGGGTGCGCGCATCCATGCCGCCAGCCATACTCAGGAATTGCACTTCCGCAACGCGGCCAGCCACCAGCCTGGCCTGGACCTTCAGCGACGCGCGGCCACTCCAGTTCACGGGCGGCATCTCGGGCATGGCCATCACGTCGCACACGGCTTCTGCACGAAGCGGTCCGGTGGTCGAGGGCGCGGTGGTCTGGCCCTGGCCGTTGTCGATGGGTTTGCTGCCCGTGCCTGGTCGCACGTCGGTGACTGAGGGCTCGGTGTCAGTGATGCTCGAGATGGTGGGCTGTGGCTGGTCGATCCGGATTTCCTGTTGAGGAATCAGGTCGGGCCTGACGGTCTGGAAGACAGGCTTGGGCGGGTCGAGGGGTGGTGGCTCCAGCTTGACGGTCTTCTCGGGCCGTTCGATCAGCAAGGTCGGCGGCTGTTCCTTCTTCGTGAAGTGGGTGGCCAGGCCCGAAGCCAGGCCCCAGATGATCAAGGCGTGGGTCAGGATGACCAGGCTGATGCCTTTGGCGCTCCTCTTCGGGAGTTCCAGTGTGTGCAAGTCGCTCATGTGCGGTCCTCTCAGGATTGGGGTCAATGAGAACTACACGGTGGCACCGTCCCGGCGGTCGCCTGGTGGGCCGCCGGGGAAACCTCCCGACGGTGCACGCCGCAGGGCCAGACTAACGAGAGTGCTGAGTGGGCGTCAATCGGAAGCGATGCGGGCGTCTGTCCGGCTGCCTGGCTGTGGCTTGGCATCGACAGCAGCACGCCTTGCAAGCTGGCGTTCAGCTTGCGCCGGGATGCTCGTCGAGTTGGGCCTTCAACTACCGTTGAGCAGCACCATCAGGGCGCCGGCACCGCCGTCGCTGGGGCGGGCCTGGACGAAGGCCAGCACTTCCTGCTTCTGCACCAGCCAGCGTCGCACCCGGGTCTTGAGCACCGGCTCCCGGCCCGGCGATCCATTGCCCTTGCCATGCACCACACGCACGCAGCGCATGCCGCGGCGGGCGCTGTCATGGATGAAGGTGCCTAGGGCCTCGCGTGCTTGGTCTCGACGCAGGCCATGGAGATCAATCTGCGCCTGCAGTGCCCAGTGGCCACGGCGGAGCTTGCGCACCACCTCCAGGCTGACTTCGGGGCGGCGGAAGGACAGGGTCTCGTCGGTCTCCAGCAGGGATTCGACATCGAAGTCGTCCGACAAGGCCTGGCGCAGCACGGCCTGTTCGTCCAGCTCGCGCTGGCGGGGTTCGGGCTGGGGCGGTGCCGCACGCAGCAACACACGGCCACTGTCCGGCAGCTGGGTGACGGGGCCTACGCTCAGTTCGAAGAGGCGTGCTTCGCGTTCCATGAGGCGCCGGTGAGCAGCTTCGCGTTCCTGGCGAGCCTCTTCCTCGCGCTGACGGCGCAGCAGTTCCTTGTGCAGGAGGCCGAGATCCTGGAGGCATTGCAGCGCAGGGCTGGCAGGCTTTCGGCTCATGTCAGATCAGTCCCCGCTCAGCCATCGAGACGGACTGCCCGGCCGCCACCACGATGTGGTCCAGCACCCGCACCTCCACCAAGGCCAGGGCCTTGATGAGCTGTTGGGTCAGCAGTTCGTCCGCCCGCGAAGGTTCTGCCACGCCGGAGGGATGGTTGTGGGCCAGGATCAGCGCTGCGGCGCCCAGGGTCAGCGCATGTTTGACGACCTCGCGCGGATAGACGCTGGCCTGGGTGAGGGTGCCGTGAAAGAGGATTTCCATGCGGATGAGCCGGTGCTGGGCATCAAGAAAAAGCACTGCGAAGGCCTCGTGGTCCAGGTGAGCCAGCTGCAGCTGCAGATAGGCCTTCACCGTGTCGGGGGTCACGAAGCTGACGCCGCGCTGCAGGCGGGACTGCAGGGTCCTGCGCGCGATCTCGAGCACTGCGGCCAGCTCGGCAAGGCGGGCCGGCCCCAGGCCTTTGACGGACTTCAGAACCTTCGCGTCGGCGTGCATCAAGCCTGCGAGCCCGCCAAAGCGGTCAAGCAGTTCTTGAGACAGGCTCAATACCGGCTTGCCCTTCATCCCGGTGCCCAGCAACAAGGCCAGCAGCTCGGCATCGGCCAGGGCCGATGCACCGCGGGACAGCAGCTTCTCGCGGGGCCTGGCGGCGGCGGGGAGTTCATGCAGCATGGGACGCAATGGGCTTGGGGACGGATATGCGGACAGGCATGCCAAAGAGCATGCGCAGGACCATGGAATTGGAATGAATGTGGGCGCGGACGGAAGCGCATTGTCGTCCAGCCTAAAATCAGCCTCAGCGACAAAGACACCGGCCTGCGCGCCGGGACAGCATGAATCTCATCCAACAAGGGTCCTTTTTAACCCTGCACTACCGACTGGCCGGTCCTGATGGTGCTGACATCGTCAATACCTTTGACGACAAGCCCGCTACCCTGTCCCTCGGTGCGGGCCAATTGGCGCCGGCCATCGAGGCCCGGCTGATCGGCCTGACAGAGGGGACGCGCACCCGATTCGAGCTGGCGGCTGGCGAGGCCTTCGGCGAGCGCAATCCAGAGATGCTGCAGCGGGTCAAGCGCTCCCTGCTCGATGAGCTCGGTGATCCCGACCAGACCTATTCGGTCGGCGATGTGATCGAGTTCCCCACGCCGGATGGCACCGGCAGCTACGCGGGCCTGGTGCGCGAGATCGGCGAGGATTGGCTGCTGTTCGACTTCAATCACCCGCTGGCAGGCCAGCCGGTGAGCTTCGAAGTACAGATCATCGGAGTGCTTTGATGAGCGAGCAGGCCCTGCAATCCCTGGGAGAAGTCCTGCTGGCCGAGCCGCGCGGTTTCTGTGCCGGCGTGGACCGCGCCATTGAGATCGTCGAACGTGCCCTGCAGAAGTTTGGCGCGCCGATCTATGTGCGCCATGAGATTGTGCACAACACTTTTGTCGTCAATGACCTCAAGGCCAAGGGTGCCATCTTCATTGAGGAACTGGCGGACGTGCCGCCGGGCGCCACGCTGATCTTCAGCGCCCATGGCGTCAGCCAGGCGGTGCGCCAGGAAGCGGCCCAGCGCGGCTTCCAGGTCTATGACGCCACCTGCCCGCTGGTTACCAAGGTGCACGTGGAGGTGGCCAAGCTGCATCGTGAGGGCTACGAGTTCATCATGATCGGCCACAAGGGACACCCCGAGGTCGAAGGCACGATGGGCCAGCTCAGCGATGGCATTTATCTCGTGGAAGAGGTCGGCGACGTGCCCCACGTGCGCGTGAAGGACCCCGCCAAGCTGGCCGTGGTCACCCAGACCACGCTCAGCGTGGACGATGCCGCCGAGATCCTGGCTGCGGTGAAGCAGCACTTCCCACAGGTGCGCGAGCCCAAGAAGCAGGACATCTGCTACGCCACCCAGAATCGCCAGGATGCTGTCAAGCTGTTGGCGCCGCAGGTGGACGTGGTGGTGGTGGTGGGCAGTCCCACCAGCTCCAACAGCAACCGCCTGCGGGAACTCGCAGAGCGCCTGGGCACGCCTGCCTATATGGTCGACGGTGCCGAGGACCTGCAGGCCGCCTGGTTCGAAGGCCGTCAGCGCGTGGGCCTGACGGCCGGGGCCTCAGCGCCCGATGTGCTGGTGCAGGCCGTGATCACCCGGCTGCGGGCCCTGGGGGCCACCACTGTGCGCAGCCTGCCGGGTGTGGAGGAGCACGTGCGCTTCCCGCTGCCCCTGGGCCTGGGCGACAAGTCCATGGCCGAGCACGCCGCTTCCCGATCTTGATGCTGGCTGCTCCCTGATCGGCCCCAAGGCCATTTTTTGAGCGGGCGCGCCTGAGTCGGCCGGCCCGCTGCCTAGAATTCCCTCCCTGAGACGAGGACCCCCCATGCTTGACCTGACCCTGTTGCGCAAGGACCTGGACGCCGTGATCGCGCGTCTGCACAGCCGCAAGAATCCCCAGACCTTCCTGGATGTTGAACGCTTCAAGGCCCTGGAGGCCGAGCGCAAGGCGGTGCAGACCCGCACCGAGGAGTTGCAGGCGCGCCGCAATGCGCTGTCCAAGCAGATCGGCATGAAGAAAGGCAAGGGTGAAGACGCCTCAGCCGAGATGGCGGAGGTGGGTGGCATCGGCGACGAGCAGAAGGCCGGCGCCGAGCGCCTGGACGCCATCCAGCAGGAACTGCACGCCATGCTGATGAGCGTGCCCAACCTGCCGCATGAATCGGTGCCGGTGGGTGCAGATGAGACGGGCAACGTCGAGGTGCGTCGTTGGGGTACGCCCAAGACCTTTGATTTCGAACTGAAGGACCACGTGGACCTGGGTGCTCCGCTGGGCCTGGACTTCGAGACCGGTGCCAAGCTCAGCGGCTCGCGCTTTACCTTCCTGAAGGGACCGGCGGCGCGCCTGCACCGCGCTCTGGCGCAGTTCATGCTGGACGTGCAGACCAGCGAGCATGGCTATACCGAGTGCTACACGCCCTACATCGTCAACCGCGAGGTGCTGGAAGGCACCGGCCAACTGCCCAAGTTCAAGGAAGACATGTTCTGGGTGCTGCGCGGCGGTGACGACCAGGCTGCGGAGCAGTACCTGATTTCCACCTCGGAGATCTCCCTGACCAACACCGTGCGCGAGCAGGTGCTGGATGCAGCGCAACTGCCCATCAAGCTGACGGCTCACAGCCCCTGCTTCCGTTCGGAAGCGGGCAGCGCAGGACGTGACACCCGCGGCCTGATCCGCCAGCACCAGTTCGACAAGGTCGAGATGGTGCAGATCGTCCATCCCGAGAAGAGCTACGAAGCCCTGGACGAGATGGTGGGTCACGCTGAGGCCATCCTGCAGAAACTGGGTTTGCCTTACCGCGTGATGAGCCTGTGCACGGGCGACATGGGCTTTGGCGCGTCCAAGACCTTTGACCTGGAAGTGTGGGTGCCTGCGCAGGGCGTCTACCGTGAGATCAGCTCCTGCTCGAATTGCGAGGCCTTCCAGGCGCGCCGCATGCAGGCCCGCTTCAAGAACGCCCAAGGCAAGAACGAGCTGGTGCACACGCTCAACGGTTCCGGCCTGGCCGTGGGTCGTACGCTGGTGGCCGTGCTGGAGAACTACCAGAACGCCGACGGCAGCATCACCGTGCCCGAGGCGCTGCGCCCCTACCTGGGAGGGCAAGCCTTGCTGAAGGCTTGAATATTTCGCTCACCCAAGCTGAAAAAGCTTGGATGGGCGAAAAATGCCGCTATACTAGTGGGCTTACTCGCTAACAACCACGCGAGCACCGAATCAGGAGAGGTGGCAGAGTGGTTGAATGTACCTGACTCGAAATCAGGCGTACGTGAATAACGTACCGAGGGTTCGAATCCCTCCCTCTCCGCCAAAATTCCTTGTCTAGCAAGGACTTGAGAAGCCCGCAGCAAGCGGGCTTCTTTGTTTTCCGGCCTCCATTTCCGTAACCCATTTCCGCAACCCATTTCCGCAACTACTGCTACCTGGTCGGTTTGGCCTTCTCACGGACCTGGCGGTAGACGGTGCGAGTGATCTGCTCCTTGGTATGCCCAAGCAGCTTTGACGCCTCTGTGAGGTCGTCGGTCTCGCTTGCGGCCTTTGGCCTGATGTCCCGAAGCTGGACGGCACGGATACCGCCAGCTAGCTCTTTGTCGACAGATAGTTCAAGCGCGTGCAGTTCCTGCACGAGCTGTGGCAGAACGAAGGCAGCCGCAGGCGCCTGACGGCCTGCGTCGTCGCATGGGCCCGCTGTCCCTGACCTCGGGCGTCTGTACGTGTGGCGCCTGGGCATCCCACTTTCGGGGGCCCCCGAAAGAGTCCCACTCTGGCCACGGCATGAGAGGACAGTCCGTTCTGCAGCCTGCCGCCTGGGCTGTGATGGAGTGGGTCATGCATTTCAAGGAAATCGATTATGGGAACTACCGAATCTATGCGGGCGCCATCGAGCGCACGCGTGCCTACGGCTACGTGGCTGCGGTGGTGGTAATGCGCCTTGAGCAGGGGCGGCCGCATCAGGAGGTCTTCAGGGACGAAAACATGGCGGGCGGCTACGGCTGGCCATCGCCGGCCGAGGCCTTGCGCCATGCCGTGCGCGAAGGACAGCGCGCCGTGAGCAGCCGTTCCTTGCAACGCCCCTGCGGCGCGCTGGTGGCCTGAGCAGGCGGCACACGTCCGGACACACATCCACAGGCCGAGTGCCGTCATCGAGCGTGGCGGGCGTATTTCAGGCTTGCCATACCGTCGCTCATCGCCTCCTTGGGGCCGGTGCCTTGGTGAGGGCGTGTCGGGCGGCTATCGTCTCGCTCCATGCAATCGGAGAAGATGACCAGCCCGCCCGTGCCCAGCCACGCTGAAGCCCGGCGTGCGTTCTTTGCCGAACTCAATCCGCGCCGCGTCGGGGTCGCCCTGGCCCTAGGCGCCGTCGCCGCCGGCTTCCTCAATTCCATCTTCATCACGCCCTTCCCGGTCCTGCTGGGCAGGACGCTGTTCGTCGCCATCCTGGCGCTGATCGCCTTCCTGGCGGCGGGGCAATGGCCCAGGCGGCTGCCGCGCTGGATCGAGCGTTGGCTGCTGCAGGTGTTGGTGGTGGTGCTGGCCGTGCCGGTGGGCACCGCCATCGTGTACCTTGCGGCGGTGGGGGGCGACGTGGACCGCCTGCTGCAGAGCGAAGGCCGCATCCTGGGCTTCCAGTGGATCGTCGGTTCCGGCCTGCTGCTGGGCCCCTTGATCGCGCTGGGTGCGCTCTACCGGCAGCGTGATGCCGAGGCGCGCTCGCAGGCCCTGCGATTCGAGCTCGAGCGCAGCGAACTGGAGCGACGGGCTCTGGACGTGCGCCTGCGCCTGTTGCAGGCCCAGATCGAGCCGCATTTCCTCTTCAACACCTTGGCCAATGTACGCGCCCTGGTGGAGACCGGCTCGCCGCAGGCCGCACCGGTGCTGCACAGCCTCATTGCCTACCTGCGCGCGGCAATGCCCCGCCTGCATGACGAGCTGGCCACGCTGGGCGATGAACTGAGCTTGGTGCGGGCCTATCTGGACCTGATGCACCTGCGCATGCCGGACCGTCTGCGCTTCAGCATCGAGGTGCCCGCCGGGCTGCACAGTCTGCGCTTTCCGCCCATGGCCCTGCTGACCCTGGTGGAGAACGCGGTGCGCCATGGCATAGACCCCAGCGAGGAAGGGGGCCTCATCGTGATCAGTGGCGAACGCCAGGGCGCGGGCGTCGTGCTGCTGGTCAGCGACACCGGTGTCGGCCTGGCGCAGTCCATGGGCACGGGCACCGGACTGCGCAATCTGCGCGAGCGCCTGCAGGTGTTCTACGGGCCCTCGGCCTCCCTGGATTTGGCCGAGAATCAGCCCCACGGCCTGCGTGCCCAGATCCAGTTCAGCCCATGATTGCAGCCACTGCCCTGATCGCCGACGACGAACCCCTGCTGCGCGAAAGCCTCGGTCGGGCCCTGCAGCAGCACTGGCCCGAGCTGACGGTGGTGGCCACCGCCCGCAATGGCCGTGAAGCCGTGGAACTCTTCGAGATCCATGCGCCGGACATCGTCTTTCTGGACGTGCACATGCCTGGCATCAATGGCGTCGAGGCGGCACGCCAGATCGGCCGGCGTGCGCAACTGGTCTTCGTCACAGCCTATGAGCAGTATGCGGTGCAGGCCTTCGAGCAGGGGGCCCTGGACTACGTGGTCAAGCCCGTGGATCCGGTGCGCCTGGAGGATACCGTGCAAAGGCTGCAAGATCGCCTACGCCTGCAGCGCGCGGGGCAGGCCCCCGGACCCGCGGGCCTGGATGCCGTGATAGAGCAACTGGCGCAGCGCCTGGCCCATGGCAGTGGCCTGCCCTTGGGCAGCGTGCGCAGCGCGACCCCGGGGGGGGCTTATCTCCAGTGGATCCGCGCGTCCGTGGGCAGCACCCTGCGCCTCATTCCGGTCGAGCAGATCCTCTTCATGCGCTCGGACGAGAAATACACCTTGGTGGTGTGGGAAGAAGGCGAGGCATTGATCCGCACACCGATCCGGGAGCTGATCGAGCAGCTCGATCCTCAGTATTTCGTGCAGGTGCACCGCTCCGTGGTCGTCAATCTGCACGCCATCAGCCACGTGACGCGCGGCCCCAATGAGACGGCGGACCTGCATCTGAAGAAGCGCAACGAGGTATTGCCGGTCAGTCGCAGCTATCTGCATCTTTTCCGGCAGATGTGAGCCGGGCCGGCCGCGTCATCCGACGCGGCACGGCAAGCCCTGCTGGCCCAGAATTCCTCTGCGCCCGTGGGGATGGTTCAGCGCGGTGTGGCCTTGCCGTCCACCACCACTGTCTCGAGCCGCCAGATCACCGGTGTCCGGCCTTCCGGCGTGAAGAAGAGGGCGTCGACGATGCCCACCACAGCCATCAGCAACAGGACCACCAGCAGCGCCGTGTGCAGGCCGCTGTCGGAGAACTCATGCAGGGACTTGCTGGTCATGATGCGCTCCTGCCCTGCGGTGCATGGAGCAGGGCTGGTCTGAATTTAGGCCATGGGTAGACGCGCTTCCAGTGCCGGTGTCCTGAGGTGCGCATGAAAAACGCGACCCGGAAGTCGCGTAGTCACGGGCGCCAGCCGGCGCTTACGGCGATTCAGATGGGCTCGGTGCGGGCCAGCAGCCAGGCCAGGGCCGGGCCCTGGATCAGCGGGCTCAGACGGCGGCGTACCTCGGCGTGGTAGCGGTTCAACCAGTCCGTTTCCTCAGCACTGAGCAGACTGGTGTCGATGCAGCGGGTGTCAATGGGACAGAGCGTCAGGGTCTCGAAGGCCAGCATCTCGCCAAAGGCGCCATGCTCCTGCGTGGCCCACGGCACGTTCAGCACCAGGTTCTCGATACGCACGCCCCACTGGCCGGGGCGGTAGAGTCCGGGCTCGATGGAGGTGATCATGCCGAGCTCCATCGCCATATTGGGGTCAGGCAGGGCCTTGGAGATGTTCTGCGGGCCCTCGTGCACGTTCATGAAGTAGCCCACGCCGTGGCCGGTGCCATGGCCGTAATCAAGGCCATGCACCCACATCGGCGCGCGGGCGATGGCGTCCAGCATGGGGCCCAGGGTGCCGCGGGGGAACACGGTGCGAGAGAGCGCGATCGTGCCCTTGAGCACCAGGGTGTAGTCCCGCTTCTGGGCGGCGCTGACCTCCCCGATGGGCCAGACGCGGGTGATGTCGGTGGTGCCGCCCAGGTACTGCCCGCCGGAGTCGATCAGCAGCAGGCCCTTGCCCTCGATCACCGCATGGGCGGCGGGTGTGGCGCGGTAATGGGGCAGGGCGCCATTGGCATTGAAGCCGGCGATGGTCGAGAAGCTCAGGCCCACGAAGCCCGGGCGCTTGGCGCGCTCGGCGCTGAGGCGCTCGTCGATGGTGAGTTCGGTGATGCGCTCGCGGCCCAGCGCCTGCTCGAACCAGGCGTAGAACTCGCACATGGCGGCGCCGTCCTGCTCCATGCACTCGCGCACGAAGGCGGCTTCGGCCTCGGTCTTGCGGCTCTTGAACAGGGTACTGGGATTGATGGCCTCGACCACGGCACAGGCGCTGGGCACGGCCTCGCGCAGGCCCAGGGTGACGCGGCGCGGGTCCATCAGCACCACGGCACTGGCCGGCAGAGCGCGCAGCGCGCTCGCAGCGTCCTCGTAGCGACGCAACTGCACGCCGTCCGCGGCCAGGCGGGCGGCCACCTCGGCGGGGATCTTGCCGTCGGCGATGAAGATCGTGGCCTGCGTCGCGTCCAGCAGCGCGTGGGCGATGAAGACAGGGTTGCACTCCACGTCGCTGCCGCGCAGGTTGAAGAGCCAGGCCACGTCGTCAACGCTGGAGATGAAGTGGTGGCTGGCACCGTGGCGAGCCATGGCGGCGCGGACATCGGCCAGCTTGGCGGCGCGGCTCACGGTGGCCTGAGGCGGCAGGTGCTCATAGACCGGGGCCGCAGGCAGGCCGGGGCGGTCGGTCCAGACCGCCTGCAGGATGTCATGGCCTGTGGACACCTGGATGCCCTTGGCCCCCAGCAGCCCACGGAGCTGGTGCGCCAGGCCCAGGCCCAGCACCTGCCCGTCCACTGCCAGGGTCTGTCCGGCCTGCAGGACGTTGCCGATCCAGTGCATGAAGTCTGGGGACACGGCGCTCATGACCTTGACCAGCTCGATGCCGGTGCCGGCGAGCTCGACCTCGGCCTGCGTCCAGTAGCGGCTGTCGGCGAACAGTGCGGCACGGTCCAGGCCGATCACCAGGGTGGCGACGGAACCCGTGAAGCCTGACAGCCACTGCCGGGCTTGCCAGCGCTCCGGCAGGTATTCGGAAAGATGCGGATCGGCCGAGGGCACCAGCAGGGCGTGGGCGCCGGCTGCGCGGAGTTCGTCTCGAACGCGCGCGATGCGCAGGCTGATCTCGGAAGTGCGGGTGTCCATGGCTGTCTCCGGAGGCTGGACCGGCGTCATGGGCCGGTCCTGGATGGCGCGAGAAGGGATTCCTCGGCGCGCAGGTCGTGCACACCGCGAAAGCCAAGCATTCTAGAGATATGCCAGCCGCCGGCTATTCGTCAGGGGCGAAACGCCCTTCGTATCTGCGGCAAGCGGCCGGAATGCGCACGGATCGGCCGGCTGGAACGGCGCCCTGGCGCGGCGCTTCATCCCTGGGCAGGCCGGCGCTGAATGGACGAGAAGGCAGCCGCGGCATAGCCCGTCGCGGGGGTTGAGGCCTTCATGCTGACGACGACTGACTCAGCGTCGGCGCGTGCAGGGGCCAGGCCACTCGCAAGGCCTGCCAGGGTGCAGACTGCGCTGATCAGCAGGGAGAGGGTCTTGGGGCTCATGGGGCGTTCCTCCTTGGTGGATGAACGCAATGTGCCTGTGGGCGCTTGCGCATGCCGCCCTCCTGCGGCGAATGGCCCGTCTGGCGGATCAATGGCCAGCCGGGGCGGCGAATGACGCCCCAGCCCCGGCGCTCAAAGCTCGGTCCGCAAGGCCCATAGCTCGGGGAAGAGCACAGTGTCCAGCATCTTGCGCAGATAGCTGACGCCGCCCGTGCCACCGGTGCCGCGCTTGAAGCCGATCACCCGCTCCACCGTGGTCACGTGTCGGAAGCGCCAGAGGCGGAAGGCGTCTTCCATGTCGACCAGCTCCTCACCCATCTGGTAGAGGTCCCAGTGCGCCTTGGGATCGCGGTAGACCTGCAGCCAGGCCGCCTTGACGGCCTCGCTGGCGGCATAGGGCTGTGTCCAGTCACGCTCCGTGTGGCTGGCGGGCACGGCGATGCCGCGGCGGGCCATGAGGCGCAGCACCTCGTCGTACAGGGAGGGCGAGGTGAATGCCTTCTCGACGGCGGCCAGCAGGTCTGGCCGATGGGCGTGCGGGCGCAGCATGGCCGCGTTCTTGTTGCCCATCATGAATTCGATCTGGCGGTACTGCCAGCTCTGGAAGCCGCTGCTGTTGGAGAGATAGGGCCGGATGGCCGTGTACTCGGGCGGTGTCATGGTGGCCAGCACGTCCCAGGCGTGGACCAGCTGCTCCATCACCCGCGACACCCGCGCCAGCATCTTGAAGGCCTCGGGCAGGGCGTCCTCATGCACGCAGCGCACGGCGGCCTGCAGCTCGTGCAGCATCAGCTTCATCCACAGCTCCGAGGTCTGGTGCTGCACGATGAAGAGCATCTCGTTGTGGTCCGGCGAGAGCGGATGCTGGGCGGCGAGCACCTGGTCCAGCTTCAGGTAGTCGCCATAACTCATGTCCGAGGAGAAATCGAGCTGCGCGCCTTCCTCGTGGACGATGGCTTCACCGGTGCTGCCGCTGCCCGTGGCGTTGGCGCTGTCGGAGGGGGAGTGGTGGGGGCAGGTCATGTCACGGCCGCTTTCTGGTTGAACTGGGACTGCTTCCATTCGCCGCTGGCGAGGACCTGGCGCAGGTGCTCGACGGCATCGAAGACTTCGGTGAAGCCGATGTACAGCGGGGTGAAGCCGAAGCGCAGGATGTGCGGGACCTCGGCGAGGCGCTTGGGGTCCCCGGCGCGGAAGTCCCCGATCACGCCGCGCGCGATGAGGGCCTGGACCACCGCATAGCCCGCCTCGTGCAGCGGGGCCTCCAGGCTCAGGCAGACCTGGCTGCCGCGGTGGGCCGCATCGCGCGGCGAGGCCAGGCGCACGCCCAGGTCGCGGAACTGGCCCTGGGCCCCTGATGCCTTGATGCCGCAGCGGGTCTCGACCAATTCGATGAAGAGCTCGGTCAGGGCGATGGACTTGCGGCGCAGGGCGGGCATGCCGCCCAGGGGCTCGCTGGCCAGGAAGACGTCCACGCCGCATTCCAGCGCGGCGGTGGAGAGGATGGCCGGCGTGCCGCAGATGTAGCGGGTGATGCCCGGCGCGGGCGTGTAGTTGGGCGTGAACTGGAAGGGGGCGGCATGGCCCAGCCAGCCTGACAGCGGCTGCCAGAAGCGGTCCACGTGGCGCGGATGGGCCCACACAAAGGCCGGCGCACCGGGGCCGCCGTTGAGGTATTTGTAGCCGCAGCCGATGGCGAAGTCGGCATCCGCGTCCTTGAGGTCCACGGGCACGGCGCCAGCGGAATGGGCCAGGTCCCAGATCACCAGGGCGCCGGCGGCATGGGCCAGGCGGGTCAGGCCGGCCATGTCGTGCTTGTAGCCCGTGCGGTAGTTCACCTCGGTGAGCATGAGCACGGCCAGCTCGCTGTTGATCAGGGCCGGCAGCTCATCCACATGGTCGAAGAGCTTGAGCGTGCAGCCGTGCTGGGCGGCCAGGCTCTCGGCGATGTAGAGGTCGGTCGGGAAGTTGCTGCGTTCCGAGAGGATCACGCGGCGCTCGGGGTGGTCCTCGGCGGCGATGCGCAGGGCCGCGGCCAGCACCTTGTAGAGGTTGAGCGAGGTGGAGTCCGCCACCACCACCTCGTTCTCGCCGGCACCGATCAGCCAGGCGATCTTGTTGCCGATGCGCCGGGGCAGCTCCATCCAGCCGGCGGTGTTCCAGCTCTTGATGAGGTCCGTGCCCCATTCCTGGCGGATCACCTGCTGCACCCGCGCCTCGGTGGCGGCGGGCAGCACGCCCAGGGAGTTGCCGTCCAGGTAGATCACGCCCTCGGGCAGCTTGAAATGGTCGCGCAGCGGGCGCAGGGCATCGGCCGCGTCCAGGGCCTGGCAGTCTTGTCTTTGCTTCATCAAGAGAGCTCCTTCAGAGTTCGCGCAGCACCGCGCGCACGGGTGAGGCACAGGCGCCGGCCAGCTTCAGCGGCAGGGCCAGCAGTTCATAGTCGCCCGCGGGGACTTCGTCCAGCACCAGGTTCTCCAGCACGCGCAGATCAGTGCGCAGCAACTGCTGGTGGCTGTCCAGGCTCTTGCTGGTGGCGGGGTCCACGCTGGGGGTGTCCAGGCCGATGAGGCGCACGCCGCGATCGGCCAGCCAGGCCACGGTCTCCGGCGCGTAGGCGGTGAAGTCCTCGCGCCAGGTGGTGTCGGCCTTCTCGCAGGTGCGCACCAGCACGCGGGGCGGCAGGCCCTCGGCCGCATGCGCCAGGTGCTCCACGCGGATCAGTGGCCCGCAGCCGATGGCATGGATCACGCGGCAGGGGCCCAGGTAGGCGTCCAGGTCGACCGTGGCGATGTCCGGGGCCTCGTCGGCGTAGTGCAGCGGCGCATCGGCATGAGCCCCGACGTGGGGCGACATCGTCAGCGCGCTCAGGTTCACCGGGCACTGGGGCGAGAGCCGCGCTGTCCATTGCAGGCGGTAGGGCTCGTCGCCAGGGAAGATGGATGCGTCAGGGTGCACCAGGGGGGAGATGTCCCAAAGCTTTTTCATGGGCGTCTTTCGTCAACGGCGCGCACCTTAAGGGGCTTTGCAGGGCTGTGGTGTCGGTTAATTCCAACAGGCTTCACTGGGCGCGGAGCGTCGGCTTGAAACCGCGTCAGGCCAGGGAATGTCCGTAGTCTGGCACATTCCAAAAATAATTGACACCTAAACTATCGATGCCTAAAGTGCGTCGCAGACCAGCTTGAAAGGCGACGGGACATCATGCGCATCACCTGCATCGGCGGCGGCCCCGCGGGCCTCTATTTCGCCCTCCTGATGAAGAAGCAGAACCCCGCCCACCAGGTGCGGGTGCTGGAGCGCAACAAGCCCGGTGACACCTTCGGCTGGGGTGTGGTCTTCTCGGACCAGACCCTCGCCGGCCTGCGCGAAGCTGATCCGCAGACGGCCGAGGAGATCCTGACCGCCTTCAATCACTGGGACGATATCGACGTCCACATCCAGGGCCGCACCATGCGCTCCAGCGGTCACGGCTTCTGCGGCATCGGCCGCAAGAAGCTGCTGAACATCCTGCAGGCGCGCTGCGAGCAGCTGGGCGTGGAGCTGGTCTACGAGCACGACCAGCCGGACGACGAAGGCATCGAGGCCGACCTCATCATCGCCAGCGACGGCCTCAACAGCCGCATCCGCAGCAAGTACGCCGCGACCTACCAGCCGGACATCGACCTGCGCCAGTGCCGCTTCGTCTGGCTGGGCACCGAGAAGCGCTTCGAGGCCTTCACCTTCGATTTCCAGAAGACCGAATGGGGCTGGTTCCAGGCCCATGCCTACCAGTTCGACGGCACGCACAGCACCTTCATCGTCGAGACGCCGGACAGCGTCTGGCAGGCCGCGGGCCTGGACCGCATGGAGAAGGAGCAGGGCATCGCCTTCTGCGAGCAGCTCTTTGCCAAGGTGCTGGACGGCCACAAGCTCATCTCCAATGCCTCGCACCTGCGCGGCTCGGCGCAGTGGATCCGCTTTCCGCGCGTGGTCTGCCGTACCTGGGTGCATCGCCGCGAGGACGGCGTGCCGGTGGTGCTGATGGGCGACGCCGCCCACACCGCGCACTTCTCCATCGGCTCTGGCACCAAGCTGGCTTTCGAGGATGCCATCGCCCTGGCCCGCGACCTCGGCGATGCGCAGGGCGACCTGGATCGTGCCCTGGAGGCCTACCAGGCCAGCCGCTCCATCGAGGTCCTGCGCATCCAGAACGCCGCGCGCAACAGCACCGAGTGGTTCGAGAACATCGAGCGCCATGCCCAGCTGCCGCCTGAGCAGTTCGCCTACTCGCTGCTGACCCGCTCGCAGCGCATCTCGCACGAGAACCTGCGCCTGCGGGACGCGAGCTATGTCGGCAGCTACGAGGCCTGGCTGGCCGAGCGCGCGGGGTTGCCCAAGCAGGCCGTGCCGCCCATGTTCACGCCCTTCCGGCTTCGCGACCTGACGCTCAAGAACCGCGTGGTGGTCTCCCCCATGGCCCAGTACAGCTGCGAGGACGGCGTACCGGGCGACCATCATCTGGTGCACCTGGGCGCCCGCGCCATGGGCGGTGCCGGCCTGGTCTTCGCCGAGATGACCGCGCCCAGCGCCGACGGCCGCATCACCCCGGGCTGCCCGGGCCTCTACACCGACGAGCAGCAGGCCGCCTGGACCCGCATCGTGCGCTACATCCACCAGCACAGCAGCGCCAAGGTGGCGATGCAGCTGGGCCATGCGGGCGCCAAGGGCGCGACCCGCCGGGCCTGGGAGGGCATAGACCAGCCGCTGGAGCAGGGCGCCTGGCCGCTGGTCTCGGCCTCGCCCCAGCAGTACCTGGACGGCGTCAGCGCCTGGTCCCGGGCCATGACGCGCGAGGACATGGACCGCACGCGCGACGACTTCATCGCCGCCGCCCGTCGCGCCGCCGCCGCGGGCTTCGACTGGCTGGAACTGCACTGCGCGCACGGCTACCTGCTGTCGAGCTTCATCTCCCCGCTGACCAATCAGCGCACGGACGACTACGGCGGCTCTCTGCAGAACCGCCTGCGCTACCCGCTGGAGGTGTTCACGGCGCTGCGCGAGGTGTGGCCGCAGGAGCGGCCCATGTCCGTGCGCATCTCCGCCCATGACTGGGTCGAGGGCGGCATCACGCCGGAAGACGCGGTGCAGGTCGCCGCCGCCTTCAAGGCCGCAGGCGCCGACCTGATCGACGTGTCCTCGGGCCAGGTCAGCAAGGCCGAGAAGCCGGTGTACGGCCGCATGTGGCAGACGCCCTTCTCGGAGAGCATCCGCAACCGCGTGGGCATCGCCACCATCGCCGTGGGGGCCATCAGCGAGGCGGACCACGTCAACAGCATCATCGCGGCCGGCCGGGCGGACCTCTGCGCCGTGGCCCGGCCCCACCTCGCCAATCCGGCCTGGACCCTGCACGAGGCCGCGAAGATCGGCTATGTGGCCGGCCCGGGCCTGGACTGGCCCCGGCCCTATCTCTCCGGCAAGGGTCAGCTGGAGAAGGAGTACGAGCGCCAGCGTGCCCAGGCGGCGCAGGGGTCGGGTCTCTCCGCGCTGGAGCAGGCCAACCGCGCGATGGGAGTCTGAAGATGACGCAGGCACCGCTCGCCTCACTGGACCTGCACGACCGCCACGCCGTGGTGACCGGTGGCGGCAGCGGCATTGGCCTGGCCGTGGCCCGGCAGCTGCTGGCCGCGGGGGCCCGCGTGACGCTGATGGGCCGTGATGCACAGCGCCTGGCCGCCGCCGCGCAAGACCTGACCCCGCACGCGCTGGAACGCCTGCACCAGGAGGTCTGCGACGTGGGCGAGGAGGCCAGCGTGCAGTCCGCCTTCGCCCGGGTCGTGGAGCGCATGGGGGCCGTGGACATCCTGGTCAACAACGCCGGCCAGGTGGAGACGGCGCCCCTGACCCGCACCACGCTGGCCCAGTTCCAGCAGATGCTGCAGGTCAACCTCACCGGCACCTTTCTTTGCAGCCGCGAGGTGCTGCCGGGCATGCTGGCCGCGCGGCATGGTCGCATCATCAACGTGGCCAGCACCGCAGCGCTGAAGGGCTATGCCTATGTGGCGGCCTACTGCGCGGCCAAGCACGGCGTGCTGGGACTCACCCGCGCGATGGCGGCTGAGGTGGCGCGCAAGGGCGTCACCGTCAATGCTGTCTGCCCGGGCTACACCGAGACGGAGATCGTGCAGCGCGCCGTGGCCACCATCCAGGCCAAGACCGGCCGCAGCGTCGAGGAGGCCCGCGCCGAACTGGCCGCCGCCAATCCGCAGGGGCGTCTCATCCAGCCCGAGGAGGTCGCCCTGCAGGTGCTGATGCTGGCCAGCCCTGCCGCGGCCGGCATCAACGGCCAGGCCCTGGCCATCGACGGTGGCGAGTGCGTGACATGAGCCGCCCTCACAGCGACCTGCCTGCCGAGGCACAGACCGCCGATGCGGCTGGCGAGGCTGCGCAACTGGGGCCGGACCTCGAGTCCCGCGTGGTCGACGACGATCACCAGGCCCTCAAGCTCTGGCTGCGCCTGCTGGCCTGCACCACACGCGTCGAGGACCAGATCCGCAACCGCCTGCGCCAGCAGTTCGACACCACGCTGCCGCGCTTCGACCTGCTGGCCCAGCTGGAGCGCCACCCGGAAGGCCTCAGCATGCGCGAGCTCTCGCAGCGCCTGATGGTGACGGGCGGCAATGTCACCGGCGTGGTGGACCAGCTTGAAGCCGAATCCCTGGTACAACGCCAGCCCCACGCCAGCGACCGCCGCTCCTTCACCGTGACCCTCACGCCCTCTGGCCGCCGCCTCTTCCGGCGCATGGCCGCCACGCACGAGGCCTGGGTGGTCGAGCTGCTGGGCGGCTGGAATGCCGCGCAGAAGGGCGAGGTCTACGGTCTGCTGGCCCATCTGAAACTGCATCTGGCGGGTCTGGAGCAGGCCCGCCCGGCCCCCAAGGCAGGCAAGCCTGGCAAGCCTGGCAAGGCGTCCACCCCGAGTCCGGCCCCGCGCCGCAAAGGAAGCCCATGAGCAAACCCATCAGTTCCCACCTGGCCAACGGCAACAAGATCAGCCTGGCCGGCTATGCCCCCCAGCACTTCCGCTGGGAGCAGCGCGGCGCCGTCGGCCTGATCACGCTGAACCGCCCCGAGCGCAAGAACCCGCTGACCTTCGACTCCTATGCCGAGCTGCGCGACCTGTTCCGCAGTCTCTGCTATGTGGACGAGGTCAAGGCCATCGTGCTGCAGGGCGCGGGCGAGAACTTCTGCTCCGGCGGTGACGTGCACGAGATCATCGGCCCGCTGACCCAGATGAGCATGCCCGACCTGCTGGCCTTCACCCGCATGACAGGCGACCTGGTCAAGGCCATGCGCGCCTGCCCGCAGCCGGTGTTCGCGGCCATTGACGGCGTGTGTGCCGGTGCGGGCGCCATCATGGCCATGGCCTCGGACCTGCGCGTGGCCACGGCGCGTTCCAAGACGGCCTTCCTCTTCACCCGCGTGGGCCTGGCCGGCTGCGACATGGGCGCCTGCGCCATCCTGCCGCGCATCGTGGGCCAGGGGCGAGCCTCGGACCTGCTCTACAGCGGCCGCTCGCTGGGCGGTGAAGAGGGGCTGCAATGGGGCTTTCACAACCGCCTGGTCGAGCCGGACGACCTGCTGGAACACACCCTGGCCTGGGCGGCGGAGATCGCCACCGGCCCCAGCTTCGGCCATGCCATGACCAAGCGCATGCTGCACCAGGAATGGAGCATGGGCGTGGACGAGGCCATCGAGGCCGAGGCACAGGCGCAGGCCATCTGCATGATGACCCAGGACTTCCATCGGGCCTATCACGCCTTCGTGGCCAAGCAGAGGCCCGTCTTTGAAGGCGATTGATGGACCACCCCCTGCTGGCTCCGCCACCTCCCTCAAGGGGGCTGAGCCGGGACAAAGGGAGTCCGGTGGACTCCCTTCGCCTGGCGAAGGGCCGGGCCATTGGGCCCGGCGCGGCCTGCAAGGCAGACCAGAGGACCGGCGCAGCCGGATCCTTGGTCTCCACGCGGTGAGTTGTGGACTGCAAAGGATGAGTGATGAATGACGATCGTGCGGCGTTGAGGCATCTGGCCTGGCCCTTTTTCGAGGCGCGGCATCGGGAGTTGGCCCAGGGCCTGGCGGCCTGGTGCGCGGAGCATCTGCAGGCGGGGCATGGGGCGGATGTCGATGCCGAATGCCGGGCGCTGGTGAAGGCGCTGGGGCAGGGCGGCTGGTTGCGGCATGCGGTCGCGGGCACCGCCCTGGGCGGGGCGGCGGAGGTGATCGACACGCGGTCCATCTGTCTGCTGCGCGAGACGCTGGCGCGGCATCACGGCCTCGCGGATTTCGCGTTCGCGATGCAGGGGCTGGGCAGCGGGGCGATCTCGCTGGCAGGGACGGAGGCGCAGCGTGCACGCTACCTGCCGCGTGTGGCCGCCGGCGAGGCGCTGGCGGCTTTTGCACTCTCGGAGCCGGACGCTGGCTCGGACGTGGCCGCCCTGCAGTGCAGCGCCGTGCTCGACGGCGACGCCTACGTGATCAACGGCGAGAAGACCTGGATCTCCAACGGCGGCATCGCCGATTTCTACGTGCTCTTCGCCCGCACCGGCGAGGCGCCGGGTTCGCGCGGTCTCTCGGCCTTCATCGTCGATGCCGGCCTGCCGGGCTTCGAGATTGCCGAGCGCATCGAGGTGATCGCACCGCATCCCCTGGCGCGGTTGCGCTTCACGAACTGCCGCATCCCGCGCAGCCAGCTGATCGGCACGCCCGGCGAGGGCTTCAAGATCGCCATGCGGACCCTGGACGTCTTCCGCACCTCGGTGGCCGCCGCGGCGCTGGGCTTTGCCCGCCGGGCGCTGCAGGAGGGCCTGAGCCAGGCGCAGTCCCGGCCCATGTTCGGCGGCCATCTGGCGGACCTGCCGCTGGCCCAGGCCAAGCTGGCGGACATGGCCTGCGGCGTGGACAGCTCGGCCCTGCTGGTCTACCGCGCTGCCTGGCAGCGCGACCAGGGGCAGACCATCACCCGCGAGGCCGCCATGGCCAAGCTGATGGCCACCGAGACGGCGCAGCAGGTCATCGATGCTGCCCTGCAGCTGCACGGCGGGCGCGGCGTGCGCAGCGGGGAGGTGGTCGAGTCCCTCTACCGCGAGATCCGCGCGCTGCGCATTTACGAAGGCGCCAGCGAGGTGCAGCAGCTGATCATCGGCCGCGACCTGCTCAAGAACGGCTGAAGACTGGCCCATCCCCGATTGACGGACGACCATACAGAACACGAGGAGACCGTCCATGCATCGCAGTGCCCACGTCGACACCTTTGCCCGGGACCGGCTGCCGCCACCCGAGCAGTGGCCCGAACTGCTGTTCGATCTGCCCGCGCTGCGGTTCCCTGAGCGCCTCAACTGCGCCAGCGCGCTGCTGGACGCCTGGGTGGACAAGGGCCTGGGGGACAGGTCTTGCCTGATCGGCACCCGCCACCGCTGGACCTACGCCCAGCTGCAGGCCGAGGCCAATCGCATCGCCCATGTGCTGGTGCAGGACATGGGTGTGCAGCCCGGCAACCGCGTGCTGCTGCGCGGCGGCAATTCGCCCATGCTGGCGGCCTGCTGGTTCGCCATCCAGAAGGCCGGTGCGATCGCGGTGGCCACCATGCCCCTGCTGCGGGCCAAGGAGCTGGGTCAGATCGTCGCCAAGGCGCAGGTCACGCATGCCCTGTGTGATGCGGCCCTGAGCGAGGAGCTGGCCAGGGCGCAGGCCGAGCATGCGGTGCTCCAGCACATCGTGCACTATCACTCGGAGGCGGCCGAGGGGCTGGAGGCACTCTCGGCGACCAAGCCGGCGCAGTTCCAGAACGTGGACACCGCCTCGGACGATGTCTGCCTCATCGCCTTCACCTCCGGCACCACCGGCCAGCCCAAGGGAACCCTGCACTTCCACCGGGACGTGATGGCCATCTGCCACTGCTGGCCGCCGCACTGCCTGAAGGCCACGGCGGAGGATGTCTTCATCGGCTCGCCGCCGCTGGCCTTCACCTTCGGCCTGGGCGGGCTGGTGCTCTTCCCCATGAGCGTGGGTGCCTCCAGCGTGCTGCTGGAGAAGGCCACGCCGGATGTGCTGCTGGGCGCCATCGCCCAGCACCGCGCCACCGTCTGCTTCACCGCGCCCACCAGCTACCGGGCGATGGCAGGGCAGGTGGGGCAGCATGATCTCTCCTCGCTGCGCAAATGCGTCAGCGCCGGGGAGGCCCTGCCTGCGGCCACGCGGGCCCTGTGGAAAGAGGCCACGGGCATCGAGCTGATCGATGGCATCGGGGCGACCGAGATGCTGCACATCTTCATCTCGCACGACGAGTCCAGCGCCCGGCCGGGCGCCACGGGGCGTGTCGTGCCCGGCTACCAGGCCTGTGTGCTGGACGAGAAGGGTCAGGTCTTGCCACCAGGCTCCGTCGGCCGCCTGGCGGTGAAGGGGCCGACAGGCTGCCGCTACCTGGACGACGAGCGCCAGCGCAACTACGTGCTCAAGGGCTGGAACCTCACCGGCGACGCCTATCTGCAGGACGCCGACGGCTACTTCGTCTACCAGGCCCGGACGGACGACATGATCATCTCCGGCGGCTACAACATCGCCGGGCCCGAGGTGGAGTCGGCCTTGCTGGCCCACCCGGCCGTGGCCGAGTGCGGCGTGATCGGCCAGCCGGACGAGGAGCGCGGGCAGATCGTCAAGGCCTTCGTGGTGCTGCGGCCCGGCCATGAGGCGGGCCCGGAACTGGTGCGCCAGTTGCAGGACTACGTCAAGGCGACGATTGCGCCTTACAAGTACCCCCGTGCGATAGAGTTCCTGCCCAGCCTGCCGCGCACCGAGACCGGCAAGCTGCAACGCTTCAAGCTGCGCCAGCCCTGAACCGGGCCCGCCCTCTCGTTTCTTGCCCCACATTGACCGGATGGAGACCCGCATGAGCCTGCCCCGCCTGTTCCGAAAGCAAGACCTGACCCCCGCCTTCGCGGCCCTGGCCGCCCTGGTGCTGACGGCGCTGCCACCGGCAGCGCAGGCCGCCGACAAGATCAAGGTCGGCATGCTCAGCACCCTGTCTGGCGCCGGAGCCGGCCTGGGTGTGGACATCCGCGACGGCTTCAACCTGGCGCTCAAGCACAAGGGTGGCAAGCTGGGCGGCCTGCCGGCCGAGGTCGTGATCGCCGACGACCAGCAGAACCCCGATACCGCCAAGCAGGCCACGGACCGTCTGCTCAAGCGCGACAAGGTGGACGTGATGACCGGCGTGGTGTTCTCCAACATCATGCTGGCCGTGGGCCCGGGCATCTTCGACAGCAAGACGCCTTATGTCTCCGCCAATGCCGGCCCCTCGCAGTACGCGGGCGAGCAGTGCAACCCCTACTTCTTCAACGTGGCCTGGCAGAACGACAACCTGCACGAGGCCGTGGGCAAGGTGGTGACGGACAAGGGCTTCAAGAAGGTCGTGCTGATCGCTCCCAACTACCCCGCGGGCAAGGACGCCATCACCGGCTTCAAGCGCTTCTACAAGGGCGCCGTGGCCGATGAGATCTACACCAAGCTGGGCCAGCTGGACTACGCCGCCGAGCTGGCGCAGGCCCGCGCGGCCAAGCCGGACGCCCTGTACATCTTCCTGCCCGGTGGCATGGGCATCAACTTCATCAAGCAGTTCGTCGGCGCCGGCCTCTCCCGCGACATCACGCTCTTCGGCCCCGGCTTCTCGGCCGACGAGGACGTGATCAAGGCCGTGGGCGAGCCCATGCTGGGCATGTTCAACAGCTCGCACTGGGCCCATGACATGGACAACGCCGCCAACAAGCAGTTCGTGGCCGACTTCCAGAAGGAGTACGGGCGCCTGCCTTCACTCTATGCCAGCCAGGGCTACGACGCCGCCATGCTCATCGACGGCGCCGTGGCCGACGTGAAGGGCCGGATCGAGGACAAGCCGGCCCTTCTCAAGGCCCTGAAGGCCGCGCACTTCACCTCGGTGCGTGGCGCCTTCAAGTTCAACAACAACCAGTACCCCATCCAGGACTACTACCTGCGCATCATCGGCAAGGACGCCCAGGGCCGGGTCACCAACAAGACCCTGGGCAAGATCTTCAGTCAGCATGCGGATGCCTATGCGCCGTTCTGCAAGATGAAGTGATGTGGCCCACCCCCTGCCGGCTGCGCCGGCCCCCTCGAGGGGGCGCGCATGCAGGACCGGCGGAGCCGGATCCTCATGCGCCGTGCGGGGCGGCCGGCTTCGGGGAAGGGGATCTTTCCTTGCCAACTGCGCTGGACCCGCGATCCCCGCTGGGGACACCTTCTTGATCGTGCCTGCCTCTGATGGACCTCGTACTCATCGCTGAACAGTTGCTGAACGGGCTGCAGTTCGGGCTCATGCTCTTCCTGCTGGCGGCCGGGCTGACCCTGGTGTTCGGCATCATGGACATGATCAACCTGGCGCATGGCTCGCTGTACATGGTCGGCGCCTACCTGGCGGCGGCGGTGGGCGCGGTCACGGGCAGCTTCGTGCTGGGCCTGCTGGCCGCGGTGGCGGGCACGGCGGTGCTGGGCATGCTGCTGGAGCTGAGCCTGCTGCGGCGGCTCTACCAACGCGACCATCTCTCGCAGGTGCTGGCCACCTTCGCGCTGATCCTGATGATCAACGAGGGCGTGCGCATGATCTGGGGCGAGCAGCCTTTGATGCTCAACACGCCGGCCGCGCTGTCGGGGCCTGTCGAACTGCTGCCGGGCCTGTTCTATCCGGCCTACCGCCTGCTGATCATCGGCGTGGGCCTGCTGGTGGCGCTGGGCCTGTGGTGGGGCGTCACCCGCACCCGGGTGGGCATGTGGGTGCGCGCCGGGGCCTCCAACCGGGCCATGGCCCAGGCCCTGGGCGTGGACATCCGACGCCTCTTCACCCTGGTCTTCGGCCTGGGCGCCGCCCTGTGCGCGCTGGCCGGCGGCCTGCTCGGCCCGCTGCTGGCGGTGCAGGTGGGCATGGGAGAGAGCATCCTGATCCTGGCCTTCGTGGTGATCGTGATCGGCGGCATAGGCTCCATCCGCGGCGCGCTGATCGGCTCCTTACTGGTGGGGCTGGTGGACACCGCCAGCCGCACCCTGCTGCCCATGACGCTGCGCGCCCTGGCCTCGCCCGAGCTGGCCTCCAGCCTAGGCCCGGCGCTGGCCTCCATCCTGATCTATGTGTTGATGGCCGCGGTGCTGTTCTGGCGCCCGCAAGGCCTTTTTCCCGCACGGCGCTGAATGACTGCCTCCTCCATTTCCTCGGCCACGCCCTTGCGGCTGGATCATCCCGGTCTGGGCCCATGGGGTCAGGTCTTGCTGCTGCTGGCCCTGGGGGCCTTGCCCTGGCTGCTGCAGCTGCTGGGCCTGGAGTTCTACACCGGGGTGGCCACCCGGGTGCTGATCTTCGCCATCGCCGCCAGCAGCCTCAACCTCATCCTGGGCTTTGGTGGCCTGGTGAGCTTCGGCCATGCGGCCTTCATGGGCCTGGGCGGCTACACGGTGGGCGCCCTGATGAATGGCGGCGGGCTGGGCCAGCAGGCCCTGGTGGCCTGGCCGCTGGCCATGGCGGTGAGCGCCTGTGCGTCGGGCCTCGTGGCCCTGGTGGCGCTGCGCACCCGCGGGGTCTACTTCATCATGATCACGCTGGCCTTTGCGCAGATGTTCTATTACCTGGCCGTGTCCCTCAAGGCTTATGGAGGAGATGACGGCCTGCCCCTGCCGCAGCGCTCGCTGCTGCCGGGCGTCGACCTCAAGGACGACAACAGCTTCTACCTCTGCGTGCTGGCCTGCTTCGCCTTGTGCATGGGCCTGCTGCAGCGGCTGCTGAACGCGCCCTTCGGGCTGCTGCTGCAGGGACTGCGCGAGAACGAGGGACGCATGCGCGCCCTGGGCGCCCCCGTCTTCGGCCTGCAGTGCGGCGCCTTCATCCTGGCCGGGGCGCAGGCCGGCCTGGCTGGGGCGCTGCTGGCCAATCTCAACGGACTGGTGAGCCCGCAGATGCTGCACTGGTCGCAATCCGGCCAGCTGATGGTGATGGTGATCCTGGGCGGTGCGGGCGCACTGTGGGGTGGCCCGCTGGGCGCCGCCGTGTTCCTGCTGCTGGAGGAGCTGCTGTCGGCCTACACCCTGCACTGGCAGATGGCCCTGGGCGTGCTGCTGCTGACGGTGGTGATGGTCGCGCCCCAGGGGCTGGCCGGCCTGCTGGCGGGCCTGCGCGCTCGCCTGGCGCAGCGAGGGGAGGGTGCCCATGGCTGAACTCCTGCGTGTGCAAAACCTGGTCAAGCGCTTCGGCGCCCTGCGGGCCACGGACGAGGCCAGCTTCGAGGTCATGGAGGGGGAGGTCCACGCCCTCATCGGCCCCAACGGCGCGGGCAAGACCACGCTGATCCACCAGATCGCCGGCAATCTGCGGCCGGACAGCGGCAGCATCCGCTTCCGGGGGCAAGACCTGGCCCCCTTCGACATGGCCGCCCGCGTGCAGGCCGGTCTGGTGCGCAGCCACCAGATCACCAGCATCTTCGGGCGCTGCAGCGTGCTGGACAACCTCGTGCTGGCCGTGCAGACCCGCCGGGGCGGTGCGCGGCAGTGGTGGCAGTCGCGCAAGAGCCAGATCGTGGTGCTGGCCGAGGCCGAGGCCCTGGCCCAGAAGGTCGGCCTGAGTGCCCAGCTGGACCGTGCCGCCGGCAGCCTCTCGCATGCCGAGCAGCGCCAGCTGGAGATCGGCCTGGCCCTGGCCGCCAAGCCGCGCCTGCTGCTGCTGGACGAGCCCATGGCCGGCATGGGGCCGGATGAATCTGAACGCATGCTGGAGCTGCTGCAGCTGCTGCGCCTGAACATGACCCTGCTGCTGGTGGAGCACGACATGGACGCCGTCTTCCGCCTGTCCACGCGCATCTCGGTGCTGGTGGGCGGGCGGGTGATCGCCAGCGGCTCGCCTGAGCACGTCCGCGCCCACGCAGGCGTGCGTGAGGCTTACCTTGGGGATGAGGTGGTCGATGCGCTGCCAGTGGAGGGGGCCGCATGAGCGAGCTGGTGCTGGAAGTCCGCGGCCTCGAAGCCGCCTATGGCCGCAGCCCGGTGCTCTTCGGCGTGGACCTGGAAGTGCGCCAGGGCGAGGTCCGCTCCCTGCTGGGCCGCAACGGCATGGGCAAGAGCAGTCTGATCAAGTGCCTGATGGGCTGGCTCAAGCCCAGCGCCGGGCGCATTCGTCTGTGTGGCGAGGACGTCACCGGCTGGGCGCCCGAGCGCATCGCCCGGCAAGGCCTGGCCCTGGTGCCCGAGGGGCGGCAGATCTTTCCCAATCTGAGTGTCGAGGAGAACCTGGTCGCCTTCGCCGCCAACCGCCGCGGCCTGCAGCAGCCCTGGACCCTGGCCCGTATCTACGAGGCCTTTCCGCGCCTGGCCGAGCGGCGCCATCACGGCGGCGCGCAGCTCTCGGGCGGCGAGCAGCAGCTCCTGGCCATCGCCCGTGCGCTGATGACCAACCCCCAGTTGCTGATCCTGGACGAGGCCACCGAGGGCCTGGCGCCTCTGGTGCGCGAGGAGATCTGGCGCGTGCTCCATGAGCTGCGCGCGCAGGGCCAGACCATTCTGGTGGTGGACAAGTACGTGCAGCGCCTGCTGCGCCTGGGCGATGCCCACCACATCATGGAACGCGGCCGTCTCGTGTGGAACGGCGACTCCGCGGCGCTGGAGGCCGATCCGGCCCTGTGGCAGCGCTACCTGGGTGTCTGAGGAGCGAGGCATGAGCGAGACGGACATCAGCAGGACACCGGCCCCCCGATTCATCTTCGAGCGCGAGGAGCGTGTGCGCTTCGGGCATTGCGACCCGGCCGGCATCGTGTTCTACCCGCGCTACTACGAGATGCTCAATGCCGTGGTGGAGGACTTCTTCACCCTGGGCCTTCGCATCCCCTTCGACCAGCTGCTGGGCGTGCGCCGCGTGGGCCTGCCCACGGTGCAGCTGGACAGCGGCTTCGAGCGCATCAGCCGCATGGGCGACGTACTGCGCCAGCGCGTGGCCCTCGAGCACCTCGGGCGCAGCTCCCTGCGCCTCTTCCATCACTACGAAGGCCCGGACGGACGCCGGGCCTGGTTCCGCCAGTCGCTGGTCTGCACCTCCCTGGAGACGCACCGTGCCCAGCCTCTGCCCGATGACGTTCGCAGCGCCCTGCTTGCCCTGAGCGGCAGGGGTGGCCTGCAGGAAAGCACCCCATGAGCACAAGCCCCAAGACCCTTCTCCAACCCGCCGGCTGGGCCGCGCCCAAGGGCTATGCCAACGGCGTGGCCGCCAGCGGCCGCCAGATCTTCGTGGCCGGCCAGATCGGTTGGAACGCGCAGTGCCAGTTCGAGAGCGACGACTTCGTCGACCAGGTCCGCCAGGCCCTGCAGAACATCAAGGCCGTGCTCGCCGAGGGCGGCGCCGGGCCCGAGCACATCTGCCGCATGACCTGGTACGTGCTGGACAAGCGCGAGTACCTGGCCCGCGGCCGCGAGGTGGGCCAGGTCTACCGTGAGGTCCTGGGCCGCGAGTACGGCGTGGCCATGAGCGCGGTGCAGGTGGCGGCGCTGATGGAGGATCGGGCGAAGGTGGAGATTGAGGTGACGGCGGTGGTGGGGTGAGGGGGGGCGGGTGGCGGATTCCGGCCATCTGCGGATGGTCGCAGATGACAGCTTTCGGGCTACGCGCCTCGTGCCATCCAGGCTTGCACGTCTGGCCGAAAGTGTCATGAGGCCCGATGGCCCCTTCGTCATTTGTGCGGCGTGTACTTGATCTGTGCTTTCACGGATTCTGGCAGCGCCTTCAAAATCGTCGGCACGATGTCGATGTCGTCGACGGTCTTCCAGACAAGCGTTTTCAATGGGGCGGGAACTCTATCGTCGGAGCCGCCGTGTTGGGCCAGCACGATGGGAATGACCCTGAACCCGTCGGCACGCATCGCCTGCTCGTGGATCGCGCGGTCGATTTCACGTTGAATGACCCCTGCATCAGCAAACTGACCTGACAGGAAGAATACCGCTGCAGAGCATTCTACGAAGGCGTTGTCGACGCCCCGTACCAGCGGGTCGCCCGCAGCGAGATCATCGCGGTCAAACCAAGTCTTGAGACCCAACAGCCTGAGCGCCTGATCGACCTTGTCGATGAGGGGCTTGTTCGCTCCCTTGTGGCTCAAGAAAATCCGCGAGTTCTCCATGGCGTGTCTCCGCTTCTGCGCCCAGGCAATCATGAGTTGGGCAACGGCGAGGCCAGCAGCCTCCTTCATTGCCTTCGAGCTGTCATCGTACGTACCCGCAGGGAAGATGCCAGCCGCGCCAAAGCCCTCAGTGAAGTGCATCGCCTGAAACATCTCCTTCGTTGTCCGCATCTCACTGATGTCCGCGAATTCATTCAACGAGCCAAGGATATCTCTGCCTTGCTCGCGAAGCTTCGGCAGGTGTTTCGTTTCCATGCCTCTGGCCGGAAGATGCCCACGCTTTTCCGGGGAAATTAAGAGCATGAACTTGTCGCCGTCCCAAGTGACGAATACGTCGACATCCATCATGTTCGGAACATAGTTCTTCAGCTCGGGATGCCTGAAGACCAACTCGTGAAGCCGCGCTTGAACCAGTCCCAAAAGATCGGCGTAGGGGAGAAAGCAGCCGTCGGCAATCGAGAGGTGGTCGCCTCGAACAAAACCTAATCCTTCCATCGCGACTTCCCTGAGATTTGTTTGCGAGCGATGGTAACCGGCACTAAGGAGTCGTCGCGGCCCGTTGAGGCCGCCGGACACCGCCTCGCCGACTCGACGGTACGAGCGTCAGCTTTCGGTCGCTCAATCCGATCAGACCGATGACAGCTATGGGTCGATAGCCACCCCCCTCCCACCTCACCCCACCCGCACAAAGTCGACATACCCCTTCTCCACATCCGTGAAGATCAGCTTCACGCGCAGCCGGAGCCCCACCTCCAGCCCTTCGGTGCCGGCCACCAGACGCCCCTCGACGGGTGGACTGAAGATGCGGACCCAGGTGCCGCTGTCCGTGCAGCCGGTGACGATGGCATCAAAGCGCTGCCCCTTGCGGGACTCCAGGACGAGCGCCGCCTCGGACTTGCGCATGCGGCGCTCCACCTTGCGCACGGCGTCTTCCTGCGCGGTGCAGTGCACGGCCAGGGCCTGCAGCTCGTCCAGCGTGTAGGGCTGGGGCTGGCCGGCGAGATGGGCCTTGACCATGCGCTGGGTGATGAGGTCCGGGTAGCGGCGGTTGGGCGCCGTGGAATGCATGTAGTCCTGCACGGCCAGGCCGAAGTGGCCGGTGGGCGTCTGTCCCGCACGCTCCACCACGTACTCGCCCGGCCCCATCAGCTTCACGATGACCAGGGAAAGATCGGGGAAGCGCAAGGGATCCGCCAGATGGCGCTGCGCGAGAAAGGCGCCCAGGGCCTGGGAGGAGGGCGTCTGCGGCAGTTGCGTGCCATAGCGGCGGGCGAGCTCGACGATGCGCATCCAGCGGTCCGGTGACCGGACGACGCGGCGCAGGGAGGCCTCGCCGGTGCTGATCAGGAAGCGGGCGATGCACTCATTGGTGGCAATCATCAGCTCCTCGATCAGTTGGCGGGCCCGGTTGTGCACCTGCTCGCGGATGTCCACGACGCGCTCCTGGTCGAACAGCGCGCGGGGCTCGAAGGTCTCCAGCTCCAGCGAACCCTGTGCATGCCGACGGGCGCGCAGCCGCTGGGCCACCTCGTCCTGGATGCGCAACTGCTGCTCCAGGCCGGGCACCCGGGCCGCGGCCGTGGGCAGGGCGGCTTCGCCGACCAGCCAGTCCGAGGTCGCGTCATAGGCCAGCTGGGCCTTGTTGTGAACCCGCGCCCGGTAGACCCGGGCCTCGGTCACCTCGGCTTGCGGCGAGACCTGCATTTCCGTGACCAGGGCCAGCCGGTCCTGTCCGGGGTTGAGCGAGCTCAGGTCCGTCGACAGGCGCTCCGGCAGCATGGGGAACAGCCGGGCCGAGGTGTAGACACTGGTGGTGTTGATCCAGGCATGGCGATCGATCGGTGAGTCCCTGGGCACCAGGGCGTCGACATCCGCCACGGCCACGCGCAGGCACACGGCACCGTCTGGCAGGACCTCGCTGACGGTGAGCTGGTCCAGGTCGCGGGAGTCGTCGTTGTCGATGGAACACCAGCACAGCGCGCGGAGGTCGAGGATGCCTGGGTCCTCGTCGACATCCGGGGCGCTGAGTTGCCGCAGCTGCTCCTCGACCGCAGGGGGAAAGTCGGGCTGGAGGCCGCGCTCCACCATCACGGCGCCTGCAATGCGGGCGAGATCGCTGCGGCTGTGGGGTCGACGGGATCCGGACATGGCCACTCCCAGGCAAGAAGGCCCCGCAGCCGGCTCATCGGCGATGGACTGTGGCGGCGGGCTTGGCCCACTGTAACGGTCCTGACCACGGCCTGAGGCAGAATGCGCCCACACCATCAGACGGGACGGCGTGAATGGCAGATGAAGCTCCGCGCTCCCGGCATCCGGTCCGCGGTCTCGTGAAATTGACCACCACGGCCACGCTGGGGCTGGCCGATCTCGTCGAGGCGGTGCACGCGCGCGTCCTGAGCGGCCCGACCCGGGCAGGGCCGGACGGGCCGGGGCGCACAGGGGGGCTGACGGGCCTCGTCTATCGATCGATACGCGGTGTGACCCAGCTGGTCGGGGCGCGGGCCGATGATCTGCTGTCCTGGCTGGAGCCTGCATTGGCCCCCGGCGAGCGCCTGCCGCAGGGGGAGGCCCTGCTCGCAGCCCTCAATGGCGTGCTGGGCGACCACCTGGAGCGCACACACAACGGCCTGGCCACGCCCATGCAGGTGCGGCACGGCGGCGCGGCCCTGGTCCTGGAGAAGGCGGCGCTGGCCTCGGCCCTTCCAGAAGCCGGTGACCGCCTGCTGCTGATGCTCCACGGCCTGTGCATGAACGACCTGCAATGGCTGCGCGCGGGGCACGACCATGGGGCGTCGCTGGCCCAGGATCTGGGGTTCACGCCGCTCTACCTTCGCTACAACACCGGGCTGCACATCGCCCGCAACGGCCAGGGCCTGGCCTCCCTGCTGGAGAGCCTGGTCGCGCAATGGCCCCGCGAGGTGAGAAGCCTGACCCTGCTCGGTCACAGCATGGGCGGCCTGGTGGCCCGCAGCGCCCTGCACTATGCCGCCGCCGCGGGCCACCAGTGGCCTGGGCGCGTCGGCGACCTGGTGTTCCTGGGCACGCCGCACCATGGCGCGCCGCTGGAGCGCCTGGGGCACTGGTTCGAGCTGCTGCTGGGCCAGACGCCCTACGCCTCGCCCTTTGCCAAGCTGGGACAGATGCGCAGCGAAGGCATCACCGATCTGCGCCACGCCAGCCTGCTGGAAGAGGACTGGCAGGGGCGCGATCGCTTCAGCCACGCGCCGGCCGTCACCCGCCATCTGCCGCTGCCTGCGCAACTGCGCTGCTACACCGTCGCCGGCAGCATCGGACAGCGCCGGGGTGACCTGAAGGACCGCGTCCTGGGCGATGGCCTGGTCCCGCTGGACAGCGCGCTGGGCCTGCACAAGGACCCGCAGCGCAGGCTGGACTTCCCGCCAGAGCGGCAGTGGATCGGCTATGGCATCAACCACCTGGACCTGCTGGCTGATGCCTCGGTGTACCAGCAGCTGCTGCTGTGGCTGAGGCCGCAGCAGGGCTGAGTCTGCGCTGCCCTCGTGCAGTCCTGGCCGCGCGCCGCCTGCCTGTCAGGCGCCTCGATGGCCCAGCCGGGCGCCCAGGAAGGCCTCCCTCAGCGCCGGTGCCGCATCCAGCCGCCAGGCCGCAAAGACCCGGCTGCGCTCCATGGTCTCTGCCAGCGGCTTGAACACCGCGCCCTGGATGCCGGCATCGCGGAAGGCGGCCGGCACGATGGACACGCCCAGCCCGCGCGCCACCAGGGACACCACCGACAGCCAGTGCCGCCCCTCGTGCTGCAGCCGGGGGTAGAAGCCCTGCTGGCGGCACATCTCGACGATGCGGGCGTGGTAGTCCGGCGAGCCGCGGCGCGAGAAGAGGATGAAGGGCTGGTCGCTCAAGGACGCCAGCGCCACGCGCCGCTTGCCCGCGGCGGTGTGCGAGGCGGGCAGGCAGGCGAGGAAGGGTTCGTCGTACAGCGGCTCGCAGGCGAGGGCAGGGGGCAGGCGGTCGGTATGGAGCAGGGCGAGGTCCAGCTCCTCCTGCAGCAAGGCCTGGATCTGGTCCTGGGAATTCAGCTCGATCACCACGACCTCCACCCGCGGATGGGAGGCCTGGAAGGCGGCCAGCCAGTCGGGCAGGCCATGAAAGACCGTGGAGCCCACAAAGCCCAGGCGCAGGCGGCCCACCTCGCCGGCCTGCACTTCGCGGGCCTGGGCGCAGGCTTCCTCAAAGCGGCCCAGCAGGGCCTGCGCGCTGGCGCGGAAGGCCTCGCCGGCGGGGGTGAGGCGCACGCCCTTGCTGTCCCGGTCCAGCAGGCGCGCGCCCACGGCCGACTCCAGCTGCTGCAGCGCCACTGACAGCGGCGGCTGCGACATGGCCAGGCGCTGCGCCGCCCGCCCGAAATGCAGCTCCTCGGCCAGGGCCAGGAAATAGCGCAGATGGCGCAGTTCCACACGGGAGAGAGCGGCGGCGGCTGTCGTGGTTGCCATATTCATTGCCTATCGTTGAATGGCTACTGAGTATTGGACACGAATCGTCTCACACGGAATACTTGCCGACCAGCACGGCGTGGCCTCCATGAGGCCACCCGAGACCGAGACAGGACAAGACAGGAGATCTCCATGGCCACCAAGGCAAGCTTCCACTGGGACGACCCCCTGCTGCTGGACCAGCAGCTGACGGCCGACGAGCGCGCCGTGCGCGACGCCGCCCGCGACTACTGCTCCGACCAGCTGATGCCCCGCGTGCTGGAGGCCTTCCGCCATGAGCAGACGGACCCGGCCATCTTCCGCGAGATGGGCGCCCTGGGCCTGCTGGGCCCCACCATCCCCGAGACCTATGGCGGCGCCGGCCTCAACTACGTCTGCTACGGCCTGGTGGCGCGCGAGGTGGAGCGCGTGGACTCCGGCTACCGCTCCATGATGAGCGTGCAGAGCTCGCTGGTGATGGTGCCCATCCATGAGTTCGGCAATGAAGCCACCAAGCAGAAGTACCTGCCCAAGCTGGCCACCGGCGAATGGATCGGCTGCTTCGGCCTGACCGAACCCAACCATGGCTCCGACCCCGGCTCCATGATCACCCGCGCCAGGAAGGTGCCCGGCGGCTACAGCCTCACGGGCTCGAAGATGTGGATCACCAACAGCCCCATCGCCGATGTCTTCGTGGTCTGGGCCAAGGACGATGAAGGCGCCATCCGTGGCTTCGTGCTGGAAAAGGGCTGGAAGGGCCTGACGGCGCCGGCCATCCACGGCAAGGTCGGCCTGCGGGCCTCCATCACCGGCGAGATCGTGATGGACGAGGTCTTCTGCCCGGAAGAGAACGCCTTCCCCGAGGTGCGCGGCCTGAAGGGCCCCTTCACCTGCCTCAACAGCGCCCGCTACGGTATCGCCTGGGGCGCCCTGGGCGCGGCCGAGTTCTGCTGGCACACCGCGCGCCAGTACACCCTGGACCGCAAGCAGTTCGGCAAGCCCCTGGCCGCCAACCAGCTGGTCCAGAAGAAGCTGGCCGACATGCAGACCGAGATCACCCTCGCGCTGCAGGGCTGCCTGCGCCTGGGCCGGATGAAGGATGAAGGTACGGCGGCGGTGGAGATCACCTCCATCATGAAGCGCAACAGCTGCGGCAAGAGCCTGGACATCGCCCGCACGGCGCGCGACATGCTGGGCGGTAATGGCATCTCCGATGAATTCGGCATTGCCCGCCATCTGGTGAACCTCGAGGTGGTCAACACCTACGAGGGCACCCACGACATCCACGCCCTGATCCTGGGCCGCGCGCAGACTGGCATCGCTGCCTTCTGAGCGCGGCACCACGCCGCCGTCTGCCCCCGAGGGGTGGGCTCGGCGGCGTCGGGGGCCTTGCTGGCCAGCCTCTAGACTGCGGGCATGACTTCACGCATTGCCTTCATCGGTGCGGGCCGCCTGGCCCAGTGCCTGGCGCCTGCCCTGGCTGAACAGGGTGAGTCCATCGTGGCCGTGGCGAGCCGGGATCCAGATTCGGCGCGTCGCCTGGCGGCCCAACTGCCCGGCAGCCATGCCCTGACGCCCGCGCAGTGCGTGGCCCAGGCAGATCTGGTTTTCATCAGCACGCCGGACGACGCCATCGCCACGCTGACCGCCAGCCTGCCCTGGCGTGCCGGGCAGGCTGCCGTGCATTGCAGCGGCGCCACCGGGCTGGAGGCTTTGTCCGCAGCGCGGCAGGCCGGCGCCATGGTGGGGGGCTTTCATCCACTGCAGATCTTTTCCGATCCCCAGTCTGCCCGCGAGCGGCTGGCGGGCTCGCTGGTGGCCATCGAGGCGCCGGACCAGGACCTGCGAACACAGTTGCTGCGCCTGGCTGCTCGATTGGGTCTGCAGCCGCTGGCGATCTCTGGTGGGCAGCGAGCGGCCTACCACGCTGCCGCCAACATCGCGGCGAGCGGCTTGCTGGCTGTGCTCAGCGAGGCCAGCGGCCTGTTTGAGGACCTAGGCCTGGGGCCTGCGGAGGCCCTGGCTGCCCTGCTGCCTCTGGCCCGCGGCGCCCTGGATGCGGCCGCGCAGCGAGGCCTGCCCGGTGCCGTCGCCGGGCCTGTCGCTCGGGGCGATTCACAGGTCCTGGCCGCCCACCTGGGGGTGATGGCGGCGCGGGGGGAGGAGGCCCTGCAGCTGTACCGCTGGCTCTGCCGGCGTCAGCTTGAGCTGCTGGCCGGTAGTGGGCGGCCCCAGGGCGCGGCACGCGAGCGCCTGGCTGCGCTGCTGGCGGGCGCGTGGGGGACCGACCGCTCCCATCCTGCGTCGACAGGCAAGACCTGACCCTGTTGACGGGACTGCCTCTCATCGTGCCGATCCGCACTTGAATCCCCCGTCGCTGCAGCAGGTCGCCCCGGCTCCCTGGCGGGCCAGGGCCTTGTCTACACTGCGGCCCGTAACACGGGGAGCCTGGCATGGGCCGGGGCCGAGGAGCGATCAATGAGCAATAAAAAAATGGGCTGCGGCGGATGCCGTGCTGCCGGTGTGCTGCGGATTTCGCGCCAAGGCGCGGGTGTGGATGTGCGTCTGGGGGCGCGTCAGGGTGTGCGCCTAGGCCTGACCGGCCTGCTGCTGGCTGCAATGACCATGAAGGCGCTGGCGACCGAGTCCAGCGCGGCGCCGCCCGCCGCGGCCGCGTCTGCGACGCCCGAACTGGTGTTGGCGCCCGTGGCCGTGCAGGGCAAGCGTGCGCCAGATCCGGCCATCATCCCCGCCAGATTCATCTACATGATCGATGGCGTGGCGCGCAAGCATGCCAGCGAGTTGATCCGGCTGGATTTCAAGGCCCATGCGAGCAAGCAGAAGCTGCCCGCGCCAGGCACGAAGCTGGTGGTGGAACTGGCCAACGAGGAGGAAATGCCCGTGGGCATGGCCGAGGATGGCACGCTGAGCCTGCCGCCGCTGGCGCCCGAGCAGTCCGCGACGGCCAAGCTCATGACCAACCAGCCCAAGGGCAGCATGGGTCTGCGCCTGAACCTGGAGATCGTGCCCAAGGTGGGCACCGTGACGCCCGAGCAGGTCGGTCGGGCCGAGGCGCAGTTGCGCGGCCTGGTGACCGACATCAAAGGCCTGCTGCCCTGGGCCTTCCGCTGGATGCTGCCGGGCGTTTCTGGCGTGGCCCTGTGCCAGCCGGCTGGCGAGGCGCCGGCTGTCTGGACTTCTTCGCGCGGGCCCCACCGCATCACCTTCTTGTATGAGAGCAAGGACAAGAAGCAGAGCTGCGCAGTGCTGGATCCCGCCGGTCTGCCGGCTGATGCGCGTCTGCAGGCGTCTGCCGAGGCGACCCTCGGTCCGTGGATCAACGGCCTGACGGGCACCAAGAGCCGCTGATCGCCTGCCGCTGAGCGCTGCCTCTGCCCCTCGGCTGCCGCCACGAGCCACCTCACTGTGTGGGTGCGAAGCCCGGCAGACGAGGCGGTGGCGGCCTCAGCGCGTGTGCGAGGTCAGCTTGGCCAGGGGCGCCGCCACGCCTACGCCGGGTGCGGCCCGGCGTGCGCCGGCATCGCGCTGCAGTTCGAGGGCGGCCTTGTCATCGTCGTCCATCAACTGCATGGCTTCGGGGTTGCGCCGCAGGGCAACGCCGACCGCCAGGATGTCGATCACCAGCAGGTGCAGGATGCGGCTCACCATGGGCAGGTGGGTGCTGACGTCCTCGACGTGGTCGATGATCAGCGCGGCATCGGCTTTGCGTGCCAGCGGTGACTGGCTTGCCGTGATGGCAATCACCGTGGCGCCGCGTGCATGGGCTCGTTCCACCACATCCAGAAGCTGGGGCAGGCGGCCCGAACTGCTGATGACCACGGCCACGTCGTTCGGACGCAGGACGTCGGCGGCCAGTTGCTGCAGTCTTGGGTCGGTATAGGCGGCACAGGACACGCCGAAGCGCAGGAACTTGAACTGCGCGTCCTGTGCCACCACGCCGTAGTGGCCGGCGGCATAGAACTCGATCCGGCCGGCCTGCAGCAGCAACTGGATGGCGCGGTCAATCATCTCGCGGTTGAGCTGGCTGCGAACCTGCAGGATGGCCGAGGCCGTGTTGCCCAGCACCTTGGCGCCCAGTTCCACCATGGAGTCATCCATGTTCACCTGGGTGTGGGTCACCGGCACGGTGCCGGTGAGGCCGGAGGCCAGGCGCAGCTTGAAGTCCGACAGACCCTCGCAACCCAGGGAACGGCAGAAGCGGATCACGGTGGGCTGGCTGACCTGGGCGGCGCGGGCGATGTCGGCAATGGGCGCGTTCAGCACGTCCCGCGGGTGGGCCAGCACATGCTCGGCCACGCGCAGTTCGGCCGGTGACAACTCACTGCGTGCGCGCCTGATCTGTCCCAGGATGGCGGCACCAGCACTGCCTTGCAGGCTCTTCAGCTGGGATTCCAGGATGGCCGAGGCGCCCTTGAAGGTGGCGTTCTCTGCCGTGATCACGTAGGTGGGAATGCCTGCCACATAGCTGCTGAAGCGCCCCTTGTCCTCGAAGCGGCTGCGGAAGGGGGAACGGGCGAAGTACTCGCCCAGGCGCGGCACGATGCCGCCGCCGATATAGATGCCGCCCAGAGCCCCCAGCGTGACCGCCAGATTGGCGGCTGCCGTGCCCAGCAAGGCACAGAACACCTCCAGGGCTTCGGCGCAGACGGCATCCCGGCTGTCCAGGGCGGCCTGGGTGATGTCAGGGGCGCTCAGGGGCTTGGCGGCCTCGCCAGCGCGGTCGGCCAGGGCGCGGTAGATCAGTTCGAGGCCGGGGCCGGAGACCAGACGCTCGAAGGAGACGTGGTCGAACTGCCGCCAGGCAAAGCGCAGGATGGCCAGCTCGCGCTCATCGCGCGGTGAGAAGCTGGTGTGCCCGCCCTCAGAACCCAGGGAGATCCAGGCATCGCCCGCCGGGATCAGGCCGGACACGCCCAGGCCCGAACCCGAGCCCAGCACCCCCACCACGCTCTGGCGACGGGCTTCACCACCACCGATCTGGTGCAGTTCGCCGGGGCCCAGTCGCGGAATGGCCATGGCCAGGGCGGTGAAGTCATTCACCACTACCAGGGTGTCCAGCCCTAGGCGCTGGCGCATCTCCTCGATGGAGAACTGCCAGTGGTAGTTGGTCATGCGGACCTGGTCACCCTCCACCGGGTTGGCGATGGCAATGGCCGCGTGCTCGATATGAGCCCCGCCCAGCCCGTCCAGATAGGCGGAGACGGCGGCGTGGAAATCGGCGTAGTCCGCGCAGCGCAGCGAGGCGCTGTGGCTGAACTCACCCGGACTGCTCTCCAGGGCGAAACGCGCGTAGGTGCCGCCGATGTCGGCGATCAGTCGGGGGCTGTCGTAGGAACTCATGGGGTGGTTCAGGGTGTAACGCAACTACAGGGTGAGGGCATCGGTACATGCCCAGGGCAAGCCCGCTGCTTGCGGCTGTATCGCCCTTGATGGGCGGGTTGCTTGCCATATTGTGGAACGAAACCTTGAAAGATCAGGCACTTGCCTGAGATTTCTTCATCAACACAGGGTCTGCAGCGCGCCTGCAGGCCCTTGGGTACCAAGGCGGGACTAGCGATAGCTTGTCAGCGACATGTAGTTTTGCTACCTTTCGCTGCATGTGATGCGCTTGTAAAACTACATGTGCACAGCAGGTCGTTCACCGGCCTGCCAAGACACGAAAGATATCCATGCAAGACAAGTTGATGCGGCCGCCGGTTTGGGGCCTGCCGGTGCCGGTGCCCCAGATCACGCGGGGCACTGTGTGCCTGCGACGGTGCTGGGGGGCTGCATGAGCGGCGCCCTGGATCATTACCCCTGGCTGCTGGCGGATGTCGGCGGCAGCAATGCCCGCTTCGGCTGGGTGGACGGGCCTGGCGCGCCGGTGGGCTCGCTGCGCAGCTATGCCGTCCAGGACTTCCCCGGTCTGGAGGAGGCGGCGCGGCGCTACTTGCAGGATCTGGACCTAGAGCAGCAAGCCCAAGGCCGCCGCTGTCCGGCGCCTCGCTACGCGGCTGTGGCGGTGGCGACGGCTGTTGCGGGTGACGAGGTGGTGCTCACCAACAGCCGCTGGCGCTTTTCCCGGCAACAGCTGCAGGCAGCGTTGCAGTTGCGCGGTCTGCGGGTGCTGAATGACTTCGAGGCCCTGGCGCTGTCACTGCCACGCCTGCGTGCGCAGCAGTTGCGCGCCTGGGGCGGGGGGGCGCCCACGGCCTCCGGCTGCCTGGCTGTGATTGGCCCGGGCACCGGGCTGGGCGTGGCGGCGGTGGTGCAGACGCCTCAGGGTTGGCAGGCCCTGCCGGGGGAGGGTGGGCATGCCACCCTGGCGCCGGCCGATGACTTCGAAAGTGCGCTGCTGGCGCATGTGCGGGGACGGCATGCGCATGTCTCGGCCGAGCGCCTGCTCTCGGGCATAGGTCTGCCCACCCTGCATGAGGCTGTGTCTGTCGTGCTGGCCGGCCAGCCGCCCGTGATGGCGCTGACGCCGGAGCTGATCCTGGAGCGCGGCCTGACCGGCCAGGACCCGCTGTGCGAGCGCACCCTGGACTGCTTCTGCGCCATGCTGGGCGGCTTTGCCGGCAGTGTGGCGCTGACCCTGGGCGCCCGTGGCGGCGTCTATGTGGGGGGCGGCATCGTGCCGCGCCTGGGGGACTACTTCTTTCAGTCCCGCTTCCGGGAGCGCTTCGAGGCCAAGGGGCGCTTTCAACCCTACTTGGCGGGCATTCCCACGGCACTGATCACTGACACGCTGGCCGCCCTGGGGGGCGTGGCGCTGGCCATCGAGCAGTCTGTCCCCTTCTCAGCGAGTGCTGCGCCTGATTGATGTAGTTGACTTACATGCGGGTGGCCAAAGTCACCCTGATTTGGGCCTGTTATGTGGTGAAAATTAGGTAATCACCCTTGATGTTGCGGGAAATTTTGATGCTTTTTGGCATCGACGCGCGCTGATAAGGGTTTTCTTCGTGTTGTGTGTGAATCTAGTTTTAGTACAGAATTGTTTCGGTGACAGGGTTCCATGGCGCCGCAGTCCCAGCCGTCCTGAGGGGCGCGGCAGCAGTTGTTCAAAGAGCTACAGGAGACAAGGATGAAGACAGTGCAAGTCCATCGCGACACTTTCCGTTTGAGCCCCGTCGTGGCGGGTTGCGCGCTGCTGATGCTGGCGGCGGGCGCCCAGGCACAGCAGGCGCAGGGTGACAACAAGCTGGACACGGTCACCGTGACTGGCATCCGCAAGGGCATCGAAGACGCGATCTCCGTGAAGAAGAACGCCACGTCGGTGGTGGAGTCCATCTCCGCCGAAGACATTGGCAAGCTGCCCGACATCAGCATCGCCGAATCCATCGCACGTCTGCCCGGTCTGGCAGCCCAGCGTGTCAACGGCCAGGCGCAGCAGATCAGCATTCGTGGCACGGCGCCGGATCTGTCTTCCGCCTTGCTCAACGGCCGCGAGCAGGTCAGCACCAGCGGTGACCGCTATGTCGAGTACGACCAGTACCCGTCCGAGCTGATGAGCGCCGTCACTGTCTACAAGACCGGCGATGCTTCCCTGGTCGGTCAGGGCCTGGCAGGCACCGTGAACCTGCAGACCGTCAAACCGCTGAATTTCGGCAAGCGCACCGTGGCCTTCAATGTGCGCGGCGAGAAGAACTCCAACGGCGCCATCTCCGACGGCGCTCCCTCGACGGGCAACCGTGTCAGCGCTTCCTACGTCGACCAGTTTGCTGACAAGACCCTGGGCGTGGCCCTGGGCTTTGCCCACAGCGACCACCCCGTCAGCCGCTATCAGTTCGAGACCTGGAACTGGGTCAAGAACGGCGGCAACCTGAGTGGTGCCGGTGCGGCCAACGCCAGCGCCCTGTATCCGCAGGGCTTCAAAGGCCTGAACTACACCGGCCGCGAGAAGCGTGATGGCGTGATGGGTGTGCTGGAGTACCGTCCGAACACCAGTTTCACCTCGACCCTGGATGTCTACCATTCCAAGTTCTCTTACGACGAGACCCGTCGTGGCATGGAAGTGCCCTTCGAGAACTGGTCGGGTGCCAACTTCAACGCGACCACCATCACCAACGGCCTGGCCCTGTCCGGCACGGTGCAGGCCACGCCAGTGGTGCGCAACAACATCCTGACGCGTGACGACAAGCTCAGTGCCGTGGGCTGGAACAACAAGTGGGTGTCCGACAAGTGGACCGCGGTGCTGGACCTGAGCCACTCCACGGCCGACCACGACGAGACTCTGATCGAGATGAACTCGGGGCTGGGTGCCGACACCATCACCTACAACTACGCCGGTCCGGTGCCGACTTTCAAGTTCGGCAAGGCCTATGACAGCAACGCCACGGTCAAGCTGGGCGGCCCCTTCGGCAATGGCTATGTCAACGTGCCCAGCTTCCGCGACAAGCTGGATGCCGTGCGCCTGGACTTCTCGCGTGACTTCGACGGCGGCGTCATCACCAGCGTTGACTTCGGCCTGAACTACTCGCGCCGCGAGAAGAGCCGTCAGCACCTGGAGACGGGCTTCAACGCCCTGAAGTCTGACTTCGCCAGCGCCGACCTGCTGTCGCCGACCGACCTGTCCCGTGTGGGCCTGCCCGCCATCCTGGCCTGGGACATCGACAAGGTGCTGGCACACAACTTCGGGGCCTTCACCCCGGCTGTGCTGAATCCCTGGGGTGCCACCAAGAACTGGCAGATCAAGGAGAACGTGAGCACGGTCTATGCCAAGGCCAACCTGGAGACTGAGCTGTTCGGTCGCCCGGTGCGCGGCAATGTCGGCCTGCAGGTGGTCAACACCGACCAGAGCTCCACCTCCAACACCCTGCTGCAATGGCCGCTGGCTTCGCTGGTGCCCATCCAGGACGGCAAGAAGTACACCGATGTGTTGCCGACCCTGAACCTGTCGTGGAGCCTGCCGGACCAGCAGCAGCTGCGCTTCGGTGCCGGCCAGTCCATCGCACGTCCCAAGCTGGATGACCTGAACGCCTCCTTCCAGGTTGGCCTGTCGGCCGGCACCACGGGCACGCCCAGCGGCAGCGGCGGCAATCCCAAGCTGGATCCCTGGAAGTCCGACTACCTGGACCTGTCCTGGGAGAAGTACTTCGGCAGCAAGGGCTATGTGTCCGTGGCGGGTTTCTACAAGCGTCTGAAGTCCTACATCTACAACGTCACCTCGCCCTTCGACTTCAAGGACTATCCGCTGACCGGCACCGCGCCCGATGGCACGCCGATCAAGCCCAGCACCACCATTGGCACAGTCACCCATCCGGAGAATGGCCAGGGCGGCTCGCTGCGTGGCCTGGAGTTCTCGCTGTCTGTGCCGCTGGAGATGGTCAGCCCCTCGCTGAAGGGCTTTGGCGTGCAGGGCAATCTGTCGCTGACCGACAGCTCCATCAACGTCAAGGACTCGCGCTTCGGCGACCAGAGCCTGCCGCTGCCGGGCCTGTCCAAGAGCGTGCTGAACCTGACGGCCTACTACGAGAACAATGGCTACTCGCTGCGTGTCAGCCAGCGTCATCGCTCCAACTTCCTGGGCTCCATCGGCGGCCCCGGCGGCACCAGCGAAAAGACCTTCATCAAGGCGGACACGGTGGTGGACCTGCAGCTGGGCTACGAGATCCAGGAAGGCACGTACAAGGGCCTGTCCTTCCTGCTGCAGGTCAACAACCTGACGAACGCGGCCTTCCAGACCTTCTCGGGCAGCGAGGATCGCTACCGCGGCTGGGAGAAGTACGGTCGCCAGACCCTGCTGGGCGTGAACTACAAGCTCTGATCTTTCTTCAAGCACCAATGCCTTTTGCGACGGCCGGGGACACCCGGCCGTTTTTTTGTGCCTGCTCCGATCCTCCAGGCGCGGCTGAAGGCTTGCAGTTCGGCGCCGGGTGGTTAGCATGCGCCAGACGCTGCACGAGGAGCCTGCACATGCCCGACACCCATACCGTCCATCTTCAGCGCATCCTGCGCGCACCGCCTGAGCGGGTCTACCGCGCCTTTCTCGATGCCAGGGCGCTGAGCAAATGGCTGCCGCCGCATGGCTTCACCTGTCAGGTCCATGAGCTGGACGCGAGGGTGGGCGGGCGCTTCCGCATGTCCTTCACGAACTTCAGCAGCGGTGGCAGCCACAGCTTTGGCGGCGAATACCTGGAGCTGGTGCCGTCCACGCTGATCCGCCACACGGACCAGTTCGACGACCCCGCCTTGCCGGGTGTGCTGACGGTCACCATACGCCTTCGCCAGGTGTTCTGTGGCACCGAGCTGGAGGTGGTGCAGGAAGGCATACCTGCGGTGATCCCCAAGGAAGCCTGCCTGATGGGGTGGCAGGAGTCGCTGGTCCTGCTGGCGCAACTGGTGGAGCCGGAGATCCCGGGCTGAGTCCCCAGGCCCCGCACGCCTGGCGCACGGCAAGCATGTCCTGGCGCGGCCTACACCGTGAAGACCCGGTGGCTGCCACTCCGCCAAAGCTCTACAAAGGCGGCTGCCGTGCCCGGAGATCTCCATGCCTCTTCTGCCTGCCCGCCTGCTCATGATGCTTGCCTTGACCCCGTTGCTGCAGTCCTGCCAGCCGGCTGGCCACGCTCCCAATGCCGTGCCTGGTGCCGCCAAGCCAGCCCTGGCTGCCTCCGGGGCTGTGCAGCCCACCTTGGCCAGTTATCACGACAACACCGGCAGCGAGGACACGCTGAGCGGCGGCGTCCGCCTGATCCCCATCACCACGCCCAAGGGCACGTTCAAGGTCTGGACCAAGCGTGTGGGCCACAACCCGCGCATCAAGGTGCTGCTGCTGCATGGCGGACCCGGCGCCACGCACGAGTACTTCGAGGCCTTCGACAGCTACTTCCCCGGCGAGGGCATCGAGTACTACTACTACGACCAACTGGGCTCCGCCTACAGCGACCAGCCCAAGGACGGCAGTCTGTGGGAGCTGGACCGCTTCGTCGACGAGGTCGAGCAGGTCCGCCAGGCTCTCAAGCTGGACAAGGACAACTTCTACCTTCTGGGCCATTCCTGGGGCGGGCTGCTGGCCATCGAATATGCGCTGAAGCACCAGCAGCACCTCAAGGGCCTGGTCATCTCCAACATGATGGCCAGCATTCCCGAGTACGTGCGCTATGCCGAGCGTACGCTGATGCCCGCCATGGATCAGCAGGCGCTCAAGGAGATTCTCAAGCTGGAGGCGAAGAAGGACTTCGACAACCCGCGCTACATGGAGCTCCTGATCCCGCACTACTACGTGCACCACATTCTGCGCATGCCCGCCGACCAGTGGCCCGACCCGGTGAAGCGCGGCTTCGACAAGACCAACCGCGAGGTCTACGTGCCCATGCAGGGCCCGAGCGAGATGAGCTCCAGCGGCAAGCTCGAGAGATGGGACCGTGTGGCCGACCTCGGCAAGATCACCGTGCCCACGCTGACCGTGGGCGGGCAGCACGACACCATGGATCCCAAACATATGGAGAAGATGGCCGCGCTGATGCCCAAGGGCCGCTACCTGCATTGCCCCCAGGGCTCGCACATGTCCATGTACGACGACCAGAAGACCTACTTCCAGGGCCTGGTGCGCTTCATCAGGGACGTGGATCAGGACAGGCGATGAAGCTGCTGGCCATTCCCGGCAGCCTGCGCCAGTCCTCCATCAATGCCGCCTGCTGCCGCGCCCTGGCACAGCTGGCGCCTGGGCAGGTGTTGGTCAGCGAACATCCAGGTCGCCTACCCTTGTTCAATCCTGACCTGGAGGCCGCGCTGCCCGACAGCGTGCGCGACTGGCGCGAGGCGGTACAGGCGGCGGACGTGCTGCTGATTGCCAGCCCCGAGTACGCCCACGGCATTTCGGGGGTGATGAAAAACGCGCTGGACTGGCTGGTGAGCTTCGAGGGCTTCGTGGACAAGCCGGTGGTGCTGGTCAACACTTCGCCGCGCGCCCATCATGCCTTCGAGAGCCTGCAGGAGGTGCTGTGCACGATGAACGCACGCTTGCTGCGGCAGGCCTGCCTCAGCCTGCCTCTGCTGGGCGGCTGCCCGACGGAGGCCGCGATGCTGGCGGATGCCGCGCTGCGGGCTGGGATGCTGGCCCTGCTTCGAACCCTGCAGGATGCGCTCGCCGACGAGGGTAGTTCCGGTCCCAGCGTACAGTGGTGAAATCCATAGACGGGAGCTGATGCAATGTCTTTCCTGCAACGACGACACTGGCTGGGCGGACTGACGGCGGGCACCCTGGCGATGCTGTTGCCGCAGACCGCTGCATCGCAGGCCGGCACGGGCTGGCTGCTGCTGGGGCTGGGAACGGGGGCCGAGCGGCCCTACCGCTCTTGTGCCCTGACTCTGCGGGGGATTCCCGTCGAGGGGGGCGGCAAGGCGATGCAGATGCTGCGCTATCCCTCGGAGCCCGGCTGGGGAGGCAAGACCTGGCCCTGGCGCAACCCGCAAGGTCAGGGCGAGCTCATGCTGTTGGCCCTGCCGGCAGGCGACTACGAGCTGTATGACTTCGAGCTGGTCCAGCAGGCGGGCGATGCAGCCCGCGTGGACCGCTCACTGCGCCCGCTGCGGGTCAGGCTTCGTATCCAGGACGGCGACATCGTCTATGCCGGCCACTATGAGGCCTTGGATCCTGGACCTGCGGCAGCAAGGGCAGTGCCGCAAGGCGTGCTCTTGCTGAGTGATCGCAGCGAGGCCGCGATGGCCCAGGTGGCGGCCGAAGGCCTGGCAGGGCTGCGTGGCGCCACGCTGCGCCGGCAACTGCCTGACCCGGCCCGGCTGCGGCACCCGCAGCTGCTGCACTCGCTGGGCGATCGCTGACTTCAGGAGAGATCCCATGGCCTTGCGCATCGTCAGACTGGGCAGCCCCCGGGCGCCCGACGAAGGGCTTCGCATCGGCACCGTGCGGCGCCCGCCGCGCGGCGTGCCCAGGAGCGAATTTGCCTCGGGTGACTGGTACGACGTCTGGTACCCCAACCTGGCCCCCTCGGTCGAGACCATGAAGCTGGGCCAGACCGCAGAGACACCCGCGCAATGGGCGCAGTTCATCCGGAAGTACAAGGCCGAGATGAGCCAGCCCGAGGCCGAGCGCAGCCTGCAGCTGTTGGCGGCACTGTCGCACGGCAGCGCCTTCTCCATGGGCTGCTACTGCGAGGACGAAACCCGCTGCCACCGCTCGGTGCTGCGCGAACTGATGCGCGAGCATGGCGCGGCCCTGGCCGACGCCTGAGGCAGGCGCACCGTTTTCAGAGGTAGTTCTCGAAGCCTGCCAGCATCCGGCTGGGCGTGAATTCCAGCAGCTCATAGCGGGCCACGCCCGCTTTGACGAAGGGGTCCTGCTCAAGGATCTCGGTGACCAGGGCCCGCGGATGCTCCCGCACCAGGATGACGCCGCCTGTGCGCGGCTCGCGGCGGCCGGAGGCCACGAAGACGCCGGCTGCGAAATGTCGCTCCAGGTAGTCGCGATGAGCGGGCAGCAGCGCGTCCACTTCCTCCAGTGGGCGGATATAGCTCAGCAGTGCGATGTACATGGCGGTCTCAAGAATGTGAGTGGGAAGGAGCGGGCGGCACGCGCAGGTCCTGCAGCCACTCGCCTGCGGCCTGGGCCTCGGCTTCGTGCGGCGGATCGCGCCAGGGCTCCAGCAGGGCGGCCCGGTACCAGTCCTGCAGGGGCGGCAGGGCCAGCAGGCGCTGCGCATACGCTTGCGCGATGGGGGACAGCGGCGGCGCGTAGCTCTGGACCCGCAGGGCCACCGGCGCGAAGAAGGCGTCGACAGCCGTAAAGGCCGGGCCCGCGAGGAAGGGGCCGCCGAAGCGTTGCTGGCCTTCGCACCACAAGGCGTCCATGCGAGCCCACTCGGCCAGCAGGGCAGATGTCCAGTCCCGCACCTGCACGCGCAGGCCGCAGTTCATGGTGCAGACCTCGCGGAGGCGACCGAAGCCGGCATGCATCTCCGCGCAGGCGCTGCGGGCCCAGGCGCGGGCAGCGCGGTCCGCGGGCCATGCCTGAGGGGCCAGCTCGGCGATGTACTCGACGATGGACAGGGAGTCCCACACCAGAAGCCCGCCGTCCTCCAGGCAGGGTACGCGGCCGCTGGGCGTGAGCCCGACATAGGCCAGCCCCTGCGTGGACGCGGCGAAGGGCAGCAGCCGCTCCTCGAAAGGCAGCTCCAGCATGCGCAGCAGCAGCCAGGGGCGCAGAGACCAGGAGGAGTAGTTCCTGTTGGCAATGGTGAGCCGCATGCTTCAGCTTCCCATGCCGATGAGCCAGGGTCGCACCACGACGCGCAGCAGGCCTGACTGGACGGCGGGGTCGGCTTCGGCGAAGCGGCGTATTTCGTCTTCGGGGATGCCCGCCGCGGGGATCATCATGCCGCCGCCCCGGGCGTCCAGGTGCGGGCCGCCCAGCTGCAGCTTGCCAGCCTCCAGCCATTGGCGGTAATGCGCGATATGGGCACGGATGCCCGGCTGCTCGAACACGCTGCGGTCTGCCTGCCAAGCCGGGCCCGGCGTGTGGAAGACGACAAAGCGAACGTCTTGCGTCGTGCGCGTGAGGCCCGGCGCCGCGGCCGAGGCCGGCGACACCGGCACAGCGGTCTGTGCCGAGGCCTGCAGAGACAGGCCGGCGATCAGGGGCAGCCACAGCCGCCAGGCGTGGCGCAGCCTGGAGTGATGCATCGGGGGCGGTGTCGGCATGCGAGGGCTCCTCGGCAGTGGGGACTGCTGATTGTGCCGTTGCCCAGGGGGCTGTTGGGGGTGGGGAAAGTCGTGCCGCGCCCTGTCAGCTTGGAGCGGGGATCACTCCGCCACACGCCCCCGCAAGGCCTTGATGCCCGCCCGCTGGGTCTTGGCCTCCAGCCGGCGCCGTTGCGAGGCGCGGGTGGGCTGGGTGGCGCGGCGCACGGCAGGCACGTGGCTGGCCGCATCGACCAAGGCCTGCAGGCGGGCCAGGGCCTCGGCCTTGTTGCGCTCCTGGCTGCGTTCGGTCTGGGCCTTGATGACGATGACGCCGTCCTGGTTCAGGCGCCGGTCTGCCAGGGCGAGCAGACGGGTCTTCAGCCAGTCCGGCAGGGCCGAGGCCGCCACATCGAAGCGCAGTTGCACGGCGCTGGAGACCTTGTTGACGTTCTGCCCACCCGGCCCCTGGGCGCGCAGGGCCACGAAGTCGACGTCGTCAGGGGTGAGGCGCGCAGGCATCGCGGAGCATGGGAAGGGGAGGGCAGGAAGCCCTCATTGTGCCGGCTGCTCGGCCGGCGCCGCCAGCGCGCGGTTGAGGTCTTCGGCGAGCCCGTCCAGCGTGGTCTTGGCGTAGCCCACCCGCACGGCCACGATGCGGCCATCACGGCCCACGATCACCATGTGCGGAATGCCGTGCACGCCGTAGGCCTTCTGGACCTGCTTGTCGGGGTCGTAGGCTGGTGTCAGGCCGGCTTCCTTGAGGGCCGCCTCCAGCTTGCGGTAGGCCTTGCGCTCCTCGATGTTCACGGTGATGACCTGCATCTTCTGGGGACCGGCGATCTGCTGGATGTTGATCAGCACCGGCAGCTCTTCGCGGCAGGGCCCGCACCAACTGGCCCAGAAGGAGATGACATAGGCCTTGCCGCTGCTGCGGTCCAGGGACACCGGGGTACCGTCCAGTTGCTGGCCCAGCTCTGCAGGTGGCAACTCACCCTTGCCGAGCGGCTCTGGGCGCGCCTGCGCGGCCTGGGTCAGACCGACCGCCAGGACGACAGCCAGGCCGATCTCCAGGTAGGGGGCCAGGCCTGCGCGACGCAGCCCCGGACGCAGAGGGCGTGGCGGCGGAGGCCGCCTGCCAGGCTTGTCGTGCATCGTCGGCTTCACAGGGCGCGGCCGTCGAAATGGTGGACGGACACGCTGTCCAGGTCCATGCCCTCGATGCAGCGCACATTGACCGCCGCCACCTGCTGGCCCTTGGGGTCCTTGCCCTCGCCGTGGGTATGGATGCCGCAGCGCGTGCAGAAGCGGTGCTGGATCACGTGCTTGTTGAAGGTGTAGCTGGCCGCAGCCTCGTCGGGTGTCAGCAGTTGCAGCTGCTCGCGTGGCATGAACCACAGCAGCGAACCGCGGCGCTGACACATGCTGCAGTTGCAGGCCAGGGCTTCCTTGAATTCGCCTTCGAAGGTGAAGGCCACCTGGCCGCAGTGGCAGCTGGCTTTGTATCTCATGGGATCTCCTTGCGGGTTGCGGGAGTTCAGGGGCTGTCCGGCGGCAGCTTGCTGATCTGCACGCTGACGATCTGCCAAGCGCCTTGGCGCTTCACGTAGATGTCGAGGTAGCGGTAGTGGGTCTTGAAGGGCTTGCCGTCGTAGCGTCCCGTCATGCGGGTGCGGCCGCTGAGCAGGGCCACATCGCCGTAGAGCCGGATGTCGAAGTCCTCGACGGTGTAGGGGTCGATCTGGAGCTTGGGGTCCAGAAGGCCTTCCAGGAAGCTGGCGCGGTCCTCGACCGTGCCCTCGCCATCGATCTGCCGGAAGTCTGCGGCGATGTTGGCGGCGATGTCTTCTCGGCGGCGGGCCACGATGGCCTGGTCCCAGCGATCGGCCTGTGCCTGCAGCTGGGCCTTGATCTGTGCCTCGGAGGGCGTAGCGGCCTGGGCCTCGCTGCCGGCGGAAGCGGCTTGCGGCACCCCCGTGGGCGCCGATGCCTGCGGGCTGCAGGCCGCCAGCAGCAGGGAGGCCATCAGGGGCGGCAGGAGTGCGGAGGCGGGGCGCGTCAGGCGCATGGAAGGTCCTCGAAGTGGAGGGCGCAGCATAACGCCAGCTTGACGTGCCAGCCTGTCTGCACGCGTCGCCTCGCTATGATCCTGCCGTTCACGAGCACCCTCCCGAGGAAAGCACCATGTCGTCCATCCAGATCCATCTTGGCCACACCCCCTTCACGCTGGGGTCCAGCCGCGAGCAGCTGCGCGCCAGCGCCGGCACGCCCGATTCGCTGGAGACCTTGCCGGCCGAAGGCGAGCAGGAGTCCATGGAGTACTGGTACTACGCCGAACAGGGTGTGGGGGCTTCCTTCTTCGAGGCGGACGGCTGGCGCCTGGGTGAACTCGAGTTCTCCGACGGGCGCTGGACCCTGGGCGAGGAGGCCGTGGTCGGCTGCCCGGTGGACCGCCTGCCCGGCCTGGTCAAGGGCCTGAAGCTGGGCCGTCTCAAGGGCGCGCAGGCCGTGGAGGGCGGCGGGCGCTGCCACGAATGCCCAGACGCCGGTGTGGCCTTCTGGGAAGCGGGCGGCGTGATTGCCAGCTTCAGCATCTTTCCCGCCTACGAGGACGATGGCGAGACGGTCCGTTGGCCAGAATGAGGTGAGCCCCTCGCCCGGTCTTGCCGCGCTGAACGCGGGCAAGTCCGGTCGGTCCCCCGGGGGGACGGCATTGTTTGCGGCTTCGAGCCGCAAACAATGCCAAGTGGGCCGGCTTGGGGCGGCCCGGCGCTCGGCCCCTTGGGGCAGGCGCCCCTTGCCCCCGCCTGGAGGGCATTGATGGCGGCGTCGAGCCGCCATCAATGCCAGGGGCGCGGCTTGGTGTGGCCCGGTGCTCGGCCCTCTTGGGGCTGGCGCCCCTTGCCCCGCCTGGATGGTGGTGAGGGCGGTCTTAGATCAGACCCGGCCACTGCGCCGCATGGGGCGCGAAGCGCTCGAGCAGGGCTTGCTGCAGCACCTGCGGCAGCGGTCCCTTGGCGACGGCGGCAAGGTTGCGCTTGAAATTCTCCAATCGCCGCGTGCCAGCGATGACGCAGCCCACGCCAGGCAGCCAGGCGGCGAAGCGCAGGGCCATCTCGTCAGGGGGCATATCGGGGGCCAGGTCTTGCCTCAGGGCCTCCAGATCCATGGCCTGCCAGCGGTCCCAGTACTGGCCTTCGGCAAAGTCCTCCGGGCGATGGGCATGGCGCCAGATGGCGCCTGCGAGCGGGCGCTTGGCGATTACGCCCACACCGCGCTCGGCGGCCCGCGCGAGGCGGTCCGGCACGCAGGCCTGGTCGCACACGCTTACCGAGGCCTGCACGGCGCCGAAGAGCGGTTCGGCCAGCGCGAAGTCCAGCGCGGCGTTCTCGCCCGAATAGGCCGCCACACGGATCTTGCCGGCACGCCGGCAGTCGTCCAGGGCGCGGATGACCTCGCCACGTTCGAGGGTTTCCAGCGGGCAGGAGTGCAGGTGGGCGATGTCTATCACCTCGGTGCGCATCACGCGCAGGGCGCGCTCTACGCCCTGCACGATGCAGTCGTAGGTCCAGTCGGGCACGCCTTCCACGCCATAGCCCAGCTTGGTGGAGAGCAGGAACTCCGAACGTCGATGAGCCAGGTGGCGGCCGATGCGTTCCTCGGACAGGCCATAGGAGCGTGCGGTGTCGATCAGCGTCACGCCCAGGTCCAGCACCGCATGGAGCAGGGCGCCGGCCTCGGCCTCGCTGCTGCGCTCGTCGTTGAGGTGCATGGCGCCGAAGCCCAGGGCGCTGAGCTGCAGGCCGCTGCGGCCGAAGGGGCGCAGCAGGGACGGGGCATTGGCGGAAGCGTTCATTCGTTCAGGAGGATGCGCCCGCCCAGCGCAGGCAGCGGCAGGTTCAGGCGGCCTTGCTCGGCCTGGAAGACTTCACCGCTGAGGGCGTCGCGCCAGCGGCTGGGCATTTCGTGGCCCAGCGCAAGGCTGATGCGGGCGGGTGTGGGGGCGTTGCTGAGCACGGTCAGGGCTCGCGCCTCGCCCAGGCGGCGGGGCAGGGCCAGGTGTTGCTTCGTGGCCAGCAGGGGCGCCTGCGGCAGGCCCTGGCGCAGCACGGCATGCTGCTGGCGCAGGGCTGTCAGGCGGCGCAGGTCGGCCTGCAGGCTGTCGTCGGGCTGGCCGCCCTGCTCGGCCCAGGGATAGGGCGCGCGGTTGTAGGGGTCCTCGCCGCCGCCCACGCCGACCTCGTCGCCGTAGTAGATGCTGGGGGCACCGGGGGCACTCATCTGCAGCAGCCAGGCCAGGCGCAGGCGCTGGCGGGCCAGGCGGCGCTGGGCGGGGCTGCTGTTGTCCCGCTCGCCCAAGGCGAAGAGGGCGCGGGGCTGGTCGTGGCTTGACAGCAGGTTCATGTTCGCCAGCAGCGACTGCGGCGGGTAGGCCTCGCGCATGAGTTCCAACTGGGCTGCCAGCTGCCGGGCGTCGCCGCCCGCGGCGAAGTCCAGGGCCGCGCTGCGGAAGATGTAGTTCATCGTCCCATCGAAGCTGTCGCCCAGGAAATACTTGCTGGCGTCGAACCAGGTCTCGGCGATGGTGAGGGCGTCCGGGCGGTGGGCCTTGATGGCGCGACGCCATTCGCGCCAGAAGTCGTCGGGCACCCAGGGCGCCACGTCCATGCGCCAGCCGGCGGCGCCCAGGTCCAGCCAGCGCTGCATCACGCTGTCGGGGCGGCCGTAGGCGAAGTCGCGGAAAGCGCGGCTGTTCTTGTCCAGCTCGGGCAGGTCGGTGACGCCCACCCAGCCCTTGAACTGCTGTTCGGGCGAGGCCTGGCTGGCGTCGAAGCTGAACCAGCCGGCATAGGGCGAGTCCGGCTGGATGCGGCCGCCGCGGAAGGCGCCGTGGCTGGTGTAGCGGGCGAAGCGGTCGAAGTAGAGCGAATCGGCGCCTACATGGTTCAGCGAGGTGTCCGGCAGGATGCGCAGGCCGCGCCGGGCGGCCTCGGCGCAAAGGCGCTCGAAGTCGGCCTGGCTGCCCAGGGCGGGGTCGACCTCGGTGTAGTCGGCTGTGTCGTACTTGTGGTTGCTGGCGGCGCGGAAGATGGGTGTGAGGTAGATCGTGTTGGCGCCCAGGGCCTTGATGTGGTCTAGCTTCTCGATGATGCCGGCCAGGTCCCCGCCGAAGAAGTCGTTGTTGTAGACGCCATCTGAGCCGTCGCCGCTGCCGGGCTTGAAGGGCTTCTCGACCCAGCGGGCGTGGCGCTCGACGTCGTGGCCCTGGTAGCGGTCCTGCACCCGGCCGCCGCCGGGACGCGGGTCGTTGGCGGGGTCGCCGTTGCGGAAGCGCTCGGGGAAGATGGCGTAGTAGATGGCGTCCTGTGCCCAGGCCGGCACGGTGTAGTCGGCCGCGTGGATGGTCTGGCGGTAGCGGCGGATGCGGCGGGTGTCCGCGGGCAGGCGCTCGACCACGGCCGGGCCCATGCTGCCTTTCTCGCGCGTCCAGTGCACCGTGTCCTTGTTGTTCTGAAGGGCGTAGCGGCCCTGGTCGGTTTCCAGCTCGAACCAGTAGCCGAAGACGCCGATCTCGTCGAAGCGCACCGTCGCCGTGAAGCCGGTGCCCAGGCCGCGGCCCTCGGGCGTCATGGCGATGCGTTGCAGGGGCTGGTAGCTCAGCTGCTCCTGGTTGCCCGTGAGCAGGCGGCGTTCCAGCACCAGGGTCGCGCGCAGCAGGCCGGGGCGGCTGCTGCCCAGGGAGAAGCGGATCTCCGTGCCCTGGGGCTGGGCGCCGAAGGGCGTCTTGGAGCCCTCGAAGCGCGAGTCGAAGTGCGTGCTCAGCGCGGCCTCGTCCGTTATGCGCGCAGGGGGCGAGGGCTTGAAGCGCTGCGGGCCCAGGTCCAGCGTGGGCTGGCCCGCAGCGCCAAAGCGCAGGCGCAGGGTGTGGGCGCCGCGGAAGTCCAGCCGGTAGTTGCCCACCGCCGCCGCGCCGCGTGCGAGGCGGCCTTGCGCGTCGCCGCCCAGGGTGCTGTCCGAGGTCCAGGCTTCGTCGGCGATCTTGAACTCCTGCGGGCCCTGGGCGCGCAGGTTCAGGTAGTAGCCATCGCAGCGGTACTCGAAGGCCTGCTCGTCCTGCGCCGCCCAGTTGTTGAGGCTGCCGCGCAGGTAGAGCACGGTGTCGCCGAAGGGCGCGGGCTGGCAGGGGCGGGCATGGGCGGCGGGCGCGAGCAGGGCCAGCGTGGCAAGGACGAGGGCCCTCATCCCTTCACGCCACCAGCCGTGAGGCCGGAGACGATCCAGCGCTGCGCCAGCAGGAACACCAGGGTGATGGGCAGGCCCGAGAGCACGGCCGCGGCGGCGAAGTCGCCCCACAGGAAACGCTGGTCGTGCAGGAAGTACTTGGAGCCCACGGCCAGGGTCAGGTTGCTCTCCTCGCGCAGCAGCACCGAGGCCACCGGGTACTCGATGATGGCGCCGATGAAGGCCAGCACGAAGCACACCATCAGGATGGGCAGGGCCATGGGCAGCAGCACGCGGCTGAAGGCCTGCCAGTGGCTGGCGCCGTCGACCTTGGCGTTCTCCTCGATCTCGGTCGGAATGGTCTCGAAGTAGCCCTTGATGGTCCACACATGCGTGGCCACACCGCCGAGATAGGCCAGCACCAGGCCGGCGTGCGTCTCCAGGCCCAGCAGGGGCACCTGGCTGCCTATGGTCTCGAAGATGGCGTAGATCGCCACCAGGGCCAGCACCGGCGGGAACATCTGCAGCAGCAGCATGCTGTTGAGCAGGCCGGCCTTGAAGGGGAACTTCAGCCGCGCGAAGGCATAGGCCGCCGTGGTGGAGATGGCCACGATGGCACAGGCTGAGATCGTGGCGACCTTGATGGAGTTCCACAGCCAGGTCAGCACCGGGAAGGGCGGCTGCACCAGGGCGCCGTCCGGGCCCTGGTAGGGGATGCCCAGGGCCAGCTTCCAGTGCTCCAGGCTGATCTCGGTGGGGATCAGGCTGCCGGTGGCGAAGTTGCCCGGCCGCAGCGAGATGGACACCACCGCCAGCAGCGGGAACAGCGTCAGCGCCAGGAAGGCCCACAGCAGGGCGTGGGCCGCGAAGGTGCGCCAGCGCGCTTGCTTGCCTCGAACGATGGCCATGGGGTTTCCTTACTGCTGTGATTTGCGCATGAGGCGGAGGTTCAGCAAGGACATCGCCGCCACCAGGAAGAAGATCAGCGTGGAGATCGCCGCCGCCAGGCCGAAGTCCGAGCCCGAGTCGCGGAAGGCGATGCGGTAGGTGTAGGACACCAGGATGTCCGTCTGCCCCGCCGGCAGCTTGGTGGAGAGGAAGTCCGGCCGGCCGTCGGTCAGCAGGGCGATCAGCACGAAGTTGTTGAAGTTGAAGGCGAAGGCGCTGATCAGCAGGGGCGAGAGCGGCTTGATGATCAGCGGCGCGGTGATGCGCCAGAAGTTGGTCCAGGGCCCGGCGCCCACGATGGCCGAGGCCTCGTAGAGGTCCGAGGGGATGGCCTTCAGCAGGCCCGAGCACAGGATCATGATGTAGGGGTAGCCCAGCCAGATGTTGACGATCAGCAGCATCAGCTTGGCCAGCATCGGGTCCGCGAACCAGGCCGGCTTGATGCCGAAGAGCGCGTCCAGGATGGCGTTGATCTCCCCGAAGTTCTGGTTGAACAGGCCCTTGAACACGAGGATGGAGATGAAGCCCGGCACGGCGTAGGGCAGGAAGAGCAGGGTGCGGTAGGCCGTGCGGCCCTTGAGGTCCTCCCAGTTCAACAGCACGGCCAGGAACATGCCGATGAAGGTCGCGCCCGCCACCGTGGCCAGGGAGAACAGCACGGTCCAGATGAAGATGCTCACGAAGGGGCCGCGGAACTCGGCGTCGAAGAGCATGCGGCTGTAGTTCTGCAGGCCCACCAGGACCTTGTAGCCGGGCTGGAGGATCTCGCCCGCCTCATTGCGGTAGTAGCCCAGCTTGCCGTCAGGGGCGTAGCGCACGCCGTCGGCCACGCGCAGCAGGCTGCCATCCGCTTGCTCCACGTAATGCGGCGCCACGGGGCCGTACTCGCGCAGGCCCAGGTAGCGCAGCTGCGCCTCGGGGCCGCTGCGGTCGGGCAGCAGCAGCTGCAGCTGAGCCAGGGCCTCGCGGTGCTCGACGAGCTCGCGCAGGGGCAGGGCGGCCTGCAGGGGGCTTTGCAGGGGCAGGTGCTCGTCCTTGGCGGCCTGCATCGTGACCTTGAGCGGCTCACGGGTCTTGCGCAGGGCCAGCGGCGGCGATACGTAGCGCGGCTGCGCCGTGCCCGGGGTGCTCAGCACCACGCGGAACTCGGGGCCGTCGGCATGCAGGCTGAAGCCCATCACGCCGGACTCGATCACCTCGTGCTGGTCCAGCAGGTAGGCCCGCACCCGGGCCTGGCTCAGCAGGTGGGCCGAGGAGTAGTTGGTGAAGCCAATCTGCGCCGTGTACACCAGCGGGAATGCGATGAAGACCGCCATGCCGGCCACGCCGGGAAAGAGGTAGCGCCAGGCGAAGCCGGCCCGCAGATAGATGTAGAAGGCGCCGCCGAACAGGGCCAGCGCCCCGGCCGCCCAGGCCGTCTGGCCCGCGGCGTAGATGGAGAAGATAAGGTACAGCGCGCCCAGCATCAGGGCCGCCACGACGGGCCAGCGCAGCATGGCGGCCAGGCGGCTCCAGATCGAGGGCGGCAGGGTGCCGTAGGCCGCGGCGAGCGGGGAGGAGGATGCAGCAGCGTTGGAATTCATGCGCGGCTCACTTCTTCAGGAGCATGCGGGCGGCAGCGCCGTCCAGCGCGTCCTTGGGGCTCTGCAGGCCATTGCTGATGGCCTCCAGCGCGGCGTCCATGGCGGTCCAGAAGCGGCCCACCTCGGGGATGTTGGGGATGGGCTCGCCCAGGCGGGCGTTCTCCATGCTGGCCTTGATCAGTGGATTGACCGAGAGCTCGGCATAGAAGGCCTTGTTGGCCGGCACGCCCAGGGGCACGTCGGCGTCCAGCACCTTCAGGGCCTCGGGGCGCAGCAGGTGCTGCTCCAGGAACTCGCGGGCGAGGTCCTTCTGACGCGAGGGCGCCGAAATCATGCAGCCCAGCACGCCCACGAAGGGCTTGGAGTACTGCCCCGGCTTCAGGCCCGGCACGGGGGCCACGCCGAAGTCGATGCGGGCGCGGCGCGCGTTGTCCCAGGCCCAGGGGCCGGAGATCATCATGGCCACCTCGCCGCGGGCGAAGCCGCTTTCCATCTCGGCATAGTTGGCGCCCTTGGGCATGTGGCCCTCGCGCACCAGGCGGTTGATCATCTCGGCGCCGGCCAGGGCCCCGTCGTTGTTGACACCGACCTGCCCGGCATCAAAGTCGCCGCGCGCATCGCGGCCGTAGATCTGCCCGCCCGCGCCGGCCAGCACCTGCCAGCTGAAGAAGCTCTTGTTGTAGTGCCACAGGATGGCGCGCTTGCCCTGGTCTTGCAGGCGGCGGTCCAGCTGGATCACCTCCTCGAAGGTCTTGGGCGGCACAGGCACCAGGGCCTTGTTGTAGAGCAGTCCGGTGGTCTCGATGGCGATCGGATAGCCCCAGATCCTGCCTTGATAGCTGAAGGCGCGCCAGGCGGTCTCCTCGATCTCGGCCCGCAGCTGGGTCGAGGGCCGCAGCGGCGTCAGCAGGCCGGCCTTGGCCCACTCGCCCACGCGGTCATGCGGCCAGCAGAAGATGTCCGGGCCCTTGCCGGCACCGGCGGCCTGCTGGAACTTGTCCGTCGCGTCCACGGGGTGCTCGACCACCACCTTGACGCCCGAGACCTTCTCGAAGGCCTGGCCCACCTTCTGCAGGCCGTTGTAGGCCTTGTCGCCGTTGATCCAGACCAGCAGGGTGGGTGGCGTGGCGGCCTGGGCCAGACCGCCCGCGAGCAGGGCCAAGGCTGTCAGCGCGGCCCTCATGCGCCCAGCTCCGGCGCGGCCAGGCGGCGCAAGGCCTGACCCTCGGCGTCGAAGAGGTAGAGCGCCTCGGGCGGGAAGCGCAGCTTGAGCTGGTCCCCGCTGCGCAGGCGGTCGCAGCCGTTGCGGCCCTCGAACTGGCAGGTCAGGGCCTCCTCGATGCCGGGGAAGGGGCAATAGGCGAAGGTGGTGCCGCCCAGGGACTCGACGAAGGTGACCGTGGTCTCCAGCTGGTTGCCCTCGCCGCTGGTGCGGATGTGCTCGGGGCGTATGCCCAGGGTGACCTTGTCCCCCACCTGCGCGCGGCTGGCGTCCACCAGGGCGCGCATGGTGAGGCCGCCTGCGAGGCGGACGTCGGCATGGCCCGGCTCGATGGCGGCGATCTCGCCTGCGATGAAGTTCATCTTGGGGCTGCCGATGAAGCCGGCCACGAAGAGATTGCACGGGTGCTCGTACAGCTCCAGCGGCGTGCCCACCTGCTCGATGCGGCCGGCCTGCAGCACCACGATGCGGTCGGCCAGGGTCATGGCCTCGACCTGGTCGTGGGTCACGTAGACCATGGTGGTCTTGAGCTCCTCGTGCAGCTTGGCGAACTCGTAGCGCATGCGCACGCGCAGGGCGGCGTCGAGGTTGGACAGGGGCTCGTCGAAGAGGAAGACCTCGGGCTTGCGCACGATGGCCCGGCCGATGGCCACGCGCTGGCGCTGGCCGCCCGAGAGGTCCTTGGGCTTGCGCTCCAGCAGGTGCTCGATGTGCAGGATGCGCGCGGCATGGCGCACCGCCGTGTCGATCTCGGCCTTGGGCACCTTGGCCAGCTGCAGGCCGAAGGCCATGTTGTCGTACAGGTTCATGTGCGGGTAGAGCGCATACGACTGGAACACCATGGCGATGCCACGCTCGGCCGGCGGCACGTCGTTGACCAGGCGGCCGCCGATGCGCAGCTCGCCGCCGGTGATGTCCTCCAGGCCCGCGATGGAGCGCAGCAGGGTGGACTTGCCGCATCCCGAGGGACCGACGAAGACCATGAACTCACCGTCCCGGATCTCCAGGTCGATGCCATGCAGGATTTGGGTCTCGCCGTAGGCCTTGGCCACGGACTGCAGCAACACGCTCGCCACTTGTCTACCTCCGCCGGCCTGCGCGGGCAGGGCGGCTTGTCTCGCTCATGGGATGGTCCGTGCGGGGCCAGGACCTCGTTTGTAGAGAATATACAGTTCAAAATGTAGTCATACAACATGAGACACCCTGACTCACTGAATCGCTTTCATTGAAAATCAACCACTTAAAGTGAATGTCGGGTTAACCCGCTGTAGTGAAACTACACAAATTCAACGAGCTGGGTGATACTTTCACCGTCGCGCTCACAGGTCCGGACCCTGTGGGCTGTGTGTCTGATGCGGCGGCGGGCCCGAAACGCGGGGTCTGCAGCCGAATGCGCGGGGCCGGCCTTGGCCGCCCCCAGGGATGAATTCCTATGTTGTCCACGCTCTTCAACGCGGCCAAATCCACGGCGCGAGGTGCCATGAACTCCCCTTCCGCTTCCTCCCCCCTGACGACTGCCTTCACGGTGGCCCTGCAACGTGAGCTGCAGCAACGCGCCCTGGTGGGCGCCACGCCCGGCCGCGACGAGCTGATGCGCGCTGCCGCCGCAGCCAGCCGCGAGCTGCTGGCCCAGCGCTGGGCTGCCACGCAGGCGGCTGACGCCCAGCGCGGCGCCGATGCAGCCTGCCGCCGCGTCCACTACCTCTCGATGGAGTTCCTGATGGGCCGGGCCCTCAGCAACGCCCTGGCCGCGCTGCGCCTGGACGGCGTGCTGCAGACGCAGCTGCAGGCGCAGGGCCAGGACCTCTCCGGCGTGCTGGAGCGCGAGCCCGACGCCGCCCTGGGCAATGGCGGCCTGGGCCGTCTGGCCGCCTGCTTCCTCGACTCCTTCGCGGAGCTGGGCCTGCCGTCCTTCGGCTATGGCCTGCGCTACCAGTACGGCATGTTCGCCCAGGGCATCCAGGACGGCCGCCAGGTCGAATCCCCCGATGACTGGCTGCGCCTGGGCAATCCCTGGGAGCTGCCGCGCCCGGAGCTGCGCTACAGCGTGGGCTTCGGCGGCCGTGTGGAGGTGGACGCCAGCGGCGCGCGCCGCTGGGTGCCGGCCGAGGTGCTGGTGGCCCAGGCTTATGACTTCATCGTGCCGGCCCACCACAGCGAGCGTGTCTCGACACTGCGCCAGTGGCATGCCCAGGCGGCCGCGCCCATCGACTTCCAGGCCTTCTGCCGCGGCGACTACGCTGGCGCCGCCAGCCGCCAGGTGGCGGCGGATTCGCTCAACTGGGTGCTCTACCCCGATGATTCCACCGAGGCTGGCCGCGAGCTGCGCCTCAAGCAGGAAGCCTTCCTGGTCAGCGCCTCGCTGCAGGACCTGATTGCGCGCCATCTGCGCGAGTTCGGCTCGCTGCAGGAGCTCGGCCGGACCAACGCCATCCATCTCAACGACACCCACCCGGCCCTGGCTCCGGCCGAGCTGATGCGCCTGCTGCTGGACGAGCACGGCCTGTCCTGGGACGAGGCCTGGGCGATCACCCGCCAGGCCGTCAGCTACACCAACCACACCCTGATGCCCGAGGCCCTGGAGACCTGGCCCGTGCGCATGTTCGAGGCCCTGCTGCCGCGCCATCTCGAGATCATCTACGAGATCAATCACCGCTTCCTGCAGGAGCTGGGCCAGCGATTCCCGGGGGACGATGCATTGGCTGCACGTGTCTCGCTGATCGACGAGGGTGGCAACTACGGCGGCGAGCGTCGGGTGCGCATGGCCGCGCTGTCCATCGTGGCCTCGCACCGCGTCAATGGCGTAGCCGCGTTGCACTCGGAGCTGATGGTGCAGACCATCTTTGCTGACTACGCCCGCATCTTCCCCGAGCGCTTCCACAACGTGACCAATGGCGTGACCCCGCGCCGCTGGCTGCAGCAGGCCAATCCGGCGCTGTCCACCGTGATCGACGGCGCCATCGGCACGGCCTGGCGCCAGGATCTCTCCAGGCTGCAGGGCCTCGCGGCCCATGCCAAGGACGCCGGTCTGATCGAGCGCTTCCGCAGCGTGAAGCGCGCCAACAAGCAGCGCCTGGCCGAGCGCATCCGCCGCGAGCTGGGCCTGGCCGTCAATGTGGACAGCCTCTTCGATGTGCAGATCAAGCGCATCCACGAATACAAGCGCCAGCTGCTGAACCTGCTGCACGTCATCGCCCGCTACCAGGCCATCGTCGCCCACCCCGAAGGCGTGGACGGTCAGGGCTGGGTGCCGCGCACCGTGGTGATCGCCGGCAAGGCGGCCTCGGCCTATCACATGGCCAAGCTGATCATCCAGCTGGCGCACGACGTGGCCCGCGTGGTCAACAGCGATCCGCGCGTGGGGGACAAGCTCAAGCTCGCCTTCCTGCCCAACTACGGCGTCTCGCTGGCCGAGACCATCATCCCCGCGGCCGACCTCTCCGAGCAGATCTCCACCGCCGGCACCGAGGCCTCGGGCACCGGCAACATGAAGTTCGCGCTGAACGGCGCGCTGACCATCGGCACCTGGGACGGCGCCAACATCGAGATGGCCGAGCACATGGGCGTGGACCAGATGTTCGTCTTCGGCCTGCGCACCGAGGCCGTGGCCGGGCTCAAGAGCCTGGGCTACGACCCGCGCCTGTACGTCGAGCAGAACCGCCAGCTGCAGGGCGTGATCCGCGCCATCGCCGAGGGCGACTTCTGCGGCGGCGACACGGCCCGCTACAAGCCCCTGGTCGACAAGCTGCTGGGCGCCGACCCCTACCTGCTGATGGCCGACTTCGCCGACTACGTGGCCACCCAGGCGAAGGTCGACGCCGTCTACCGCGACGCCCAGGCCTGGGGCGAGCAGGCGATCCGCAACGTGGCGGGCATGGGCTGGTTCTCCTCGGACCGCACCATTGCCGAGTACGTCGAGCGCGTCTGGTCGCCGGCTTCGCTGAAGGCCTGATCCCAGGGCGCGCGCATGCTCGACGACAGCACCCTGCAGGCCCTGCTGGACGCCCGGCATGGCGATCCCTTCGCCGTGCTGGGCCAGCATGCCGACGAGCAGGGGCGGCTGTGGCTGCGCGCCTGCCTGCCGGGCGCGCAGGCGGTGCAGGTGCTGGACGCCGCCAGCGGCCGCGCGCTGTGCCCGATGACGGCGCGCGTGCCGGGCCTCTTTTTCGAGACCATCGTCCCGCGCCGCCGCAAACCCTTTGCCTACCGCCTCTTCGTGCAGTGGCAGGCCGGCGGCCCCTGGCAGCGCATGGACGATGCCTACGCCTTCGGCCCCCAGCTGTCTGAAGCCGAGCTGCAGCAACTCGCGGCTGGGCAGCATCTGCGGCCCTGGCAGGTGCTGGGCGCCCATCTGCAGCAGGTGGACGGCGTGGCCGGCACGCGCTTCGCCGTCTGGGCGCCGAATGCCCGGCGTGTCAGCGTGGTGGGCAGCTTCAACCAGTGGGACGGCCGCCGCCACCCCATGCGCCGCCGTCATGAGGCCGGCGTCTGGGAGCTCTTCATCCCGGCGGTGCAGGCCGGCGATCGCTACCAGTTCGAGATCCTGGGCGCCGAGGGTCAGGTCTTGCTCAAGGCCGATCCCTATGCCCGCCAGGCCCAGTTCCGGCCAGACACCGCCAGCATCGTCTGCGCGGAGCCGCCCCAGATGCGCCTGCCTGTCGACCGCCGGCCGGTCAACCGGCGCGACGCGCCCATCAGCATCTACGAGGTCCACGCCCTGTCCTGGCGCCGCCCCCCAGGCGGCGGCCCCTCGGACTTCGTCGACTGGGACACCCTGGCCGCCACGCTGCCGGGCTATGCCGCGGGCCTGGGCTTCACGCACATCGAGCTGCTGCCCATCTCCGAGCATCCCTTCGATGGCTCCTGGGGTTACCAGACCTTGGGTCTTTATGCCCCGACGGCCCGCCTGGGCGATCCGCGCGGCCTGGCCCGCTTCGTGGAGGCCTGCCATGCCCAGGGCCTGGGCGTGCTGCTGGACTGGGTGCCCGCACATTTCCCTGCTGATGCCCATGGCCTTGCGCAGTTCGACGGCACCCACTGCTACGAGTACGCCGACCCTCGCGAAGGCTTCCACCGTGACTGGAACACGCTGATCTACCACTTCGGCCGCCTCGAGACCCGGCAGTTCCTGGTGGGCAATGCCCTCTACTGGCTGGAGCAGTGGGGCGTGGACGGCCTGCGCGTGGACGCCGTGGCCTCCATGCTCTACCGCGACTACTCCCGTCCGGCCGGCGAGTGGGTGCCCAATGTGCACGGCGGCCGCGAGAACCTGGAGGCCATCGCCTTTCTGCGCCGCATGAACGAGGTGATCGGCGCCGAGGCGCCGGGTGGCATCACCGTGGCGGAGGAGTCCACCAGCTTCCCCGGCGTCAGCGCGCCCACTTCGGCCGGCGGCCTGGGCTTCCACTACAAATGGAATATGGGCTGGATGAACGACACCCTGCGCTACATGCACGAGGACCCCATCCACCGCAAATGGCACCACGAGAAGATGAGCTTCGGCCTCGTCTATGCCTTCAGCGAGAACTTCGTGCTGCCGCTCTCGCATGACGAGGTGGTGCATGGCAAGGGTTCGCTGCTGGGCAAGATGCCGGGCGACGCCTGGCAACGCTTCGCCAATCTGCGGGCCTACTACGGCTTCATGTGGGGCCACCCCGGTAAGAAGCTGCTGTTCATGGGTCAGGAGTTCGCCCAGGACAGCGAATGGAACCATGACGCCGAGCTGCCCTGGGCCCTGCTGGACCAGCCGGCCCATGCCGGCGTGCAGGTGCTGGTGCGCGACCTCAACCGCGTCTACCGCGAACGACCCAGCCTGCACCGGCAGGACTGCGAGGCCGCGGGCTTCCAGTGGCTGGTCAGCGAAGACCGCGACCATTCCGTCTTCGCCTGGCTGCGCCGCGAGCCGGGCGGCGAGCAGACCCTGGTGATCTGCAACTTCACGCCGGTGCCCCGCGAGGGCTACCGCATTCCCCTGCCGGAAGGCCCGCGCGCCTGGCGCGAGGTGATCAACACCGACGCCAGCTACTACGGCGGCAGCAATCTGGGCAACCAGCAGGCGGTGCTGCCCGTGGTCGACGGCCATCTGCAGCTGCTGCTGCCGCCGCTGGCCACGCTGATGCTGGCGCCGGTGGAGGAGGGCGCATGAGGCGCCGGCAGCTGATGCAGGGTGCTGCGGCGCTGGCGGCAGCCGGGGCCGTGGGCGCTGAAGAGGCCTTGCTGCCGCAGGTGTCCGCCGGCCGCCTGGAGCGGCTGGTGCTGGAGGATGCGCAGCTGGGCGATCGCCCGGTCGACGTCTGGCTGCCGCCGGGCTACCGCGGGGACCGGCCCCATGCGGTGCTCTACATGCACGACGGCCAGATGCTTTTCGACGCCCGCCACACCTGGAACCGCCAGGCCTGGGCGGTGGACGCCGTCGCCGCGCCGCTGATCGCCGAGGGCACGCTGCGCGACTTCATCGTGGTGGGCCTGCACAACCACGCCGGGCAGCGCCATGCCGAGTTCTTCCCGCAGGCCTGCTGGCCCGCCGTGGAGCAGACGGCCGCCGGGCAGCGCTACCTCGCCGGTCAGCTGAAGCATCCGCCCTTGTCCGACGCCTATCTGCACAGCCTGGTCCATGTGCTCAAGCCCCGCATCGATGCGCGCTACGCCACCGATCCCCGCCCCGCCTCGACCTTTCTGATGGGCTCCAGCATGGGCGGCCTGATCAGCCTCTACGGCCTGTGCGAGTACCCGGAGGTCTTCGGCGGCGCCGCGGCGCTGAGCACGCACTGGATCGGCCTGTACGAGCGCAATGCCGAGATCCCCGGCGCGCTGCGGGCCTACCTCGAACGCAAGCTGCCCGCGCCGGGTAGCCATCGCCTCTACCTGGACCGCGGCACCATCGGCCTGGATGCGCTCTATGACGAGGCGCAGGCCCGTGTGGACGCCCTGCTGGCCGAGCGGGGCCACCGTCCGCCGCTCACCCAGTCCCGCGTCTTCGAAGGCGCGGACCACACCGAGCAGCACTGGGCCCAGCGCCTGGCGCTGCCGCTGCGGGCCCTGCTGGCCCGCCAGGAAGCTGCTGCCGCATGAAGACCGCCCTGCCTGACCATCTGGCCCCCGGCCGCACCGAGCCCCTGGGCACCCTGGCCCGCGACGGCGGCGTCAACGTGGCCGTCTTTTCCGAGCACGCCGAGGCCATCGAGCTGTGCGTGTTCGACGCCGAGGGCCAGCGCGAGCTGCGCCGCTACCGCCTGCATGGCCCGCATGACGGCCTCTTCCATGGCTTTTTGCCGGGCTTGGGGTCAGGTCTTGTCTACGGCCTGCGGGCCCACGGCCCCTACGCGCCGGAGTGCGGCCAGCGCTTCAATCCGCACAAGCTGCTGCTGGACCCTTACGCCCGCGAGATCATCGGCCACTTCAGCTGGCAGGCCGAGCACCACGGCTACGAGCTGGGCCACCCCGAGGGTGCGCGCAGCTTCGACACCCGGGACAACGCCTTGCACGCGCTCAAGGCCCGCGTGGCCGCGCCGGCCAGCCAGCCCAGCCCCCGCGCCTCGGCGCCCCGCCACGCGGCGGCGGATCTGCTGCTGTACGAGGTGCATGTGAAGGGCTTTTCCGCGACGCACCCCGGCATCCCCGAGGCCTTGCGCGGCAGCTACGCGGCCCTGGCCCATCCGGCCGCCATCGCGCATTTCCAGCGCCTGGGCGTGAGCACGCTCTCCCTGCTGCCGGTGCACTACGCGATTGACGAGCCCCACCTCGGGGAGAAGGGCTTGCACAACTACTGGGGCTACAACACCCTGGGCTTCTTTGCGCCGGACCCGCGCCTGGCGAGCTGTGCCGTGCGGCACGATCCGGCCCTGGTGGCTGCGGAGTTCCGGGCCATGGTCGAGGCCCTGCATGCGGCGGGGCTGGAGGTGGTGCTGGACGTGGTCTACAACCACACGCCCGAGGGCAACGAGTTCGGCCCCACCCTGTCCTGGCGCGGCCTGGACAACCGCAGCTATTACCGCGCCGTGCCGGACGACGCCAGCCGCGCCGAGAACCTCACCGGCTGCGGCAACACGCTCAACACCCAGCATCCGCGGGTCACGCAGTTCGTGCTCGATTCCCTGCGCTTCTGGGTGCAGGAGATGGGTGTGGACGGCTTCCGCTTCGACCTGGCGCCCGTGTTGGGCCGCGGCCCGCATGGCTTCGATCCGCAGGCGGCTTTCTTCACGGCGCTGCGCCAGGATCCGGTGCTGGCCGGCGTGCACCTGATCGCCGAGCCCTGGGATGCCGGCTACGACGGCTACCAGCTGGGCCGCTTCCCCGGCCGCTTCATGGAATGGAACGACAAGTTCCGCGACGCGGTGCGCGGCTACTGGATCGGCCCCGAGGCCACGCAGGCGCGCCTGGGCCACGCCATCAGCCGTGGCGAGTTCGCGCGGCGCTTCAGTGCCTCCAGCGATGTGTTCCACCATGCGCAGCGCCTGCCCACGGCCTCGGTCAACTTCATCGCTGTGCACGACGGCTACACGCTCCATGACCTGCTGAGCTACAGCGGCAAGCACAACCACGCCAACGGCGAGGACAACCGCGACGGCCGCGACGGCGAGCTGGCCCACAACTTCGGCCACGAAGGTGAGGGCGCTCCGGCCGAGGTACAGGCCGTGCGCGAGCGGCTGCGCCGGGCCCTGCTGGCCACCCTGCTGCTGGCGCAGGGCACGCCCATGCTCAATGCAGGCGACGAGCTGGCCAACAGCCAACAGGGCAACAACAACGCCTACTGCCAGGACAACGCCCTGGGCTGGCTGGACTGGCAGCAAGACAGCCTTGCCCTGCAGTCCTTCGTTGCCCGCGTCAGCGCGCTGCGCCGCGCCCAGCCGCTGCTGCGCCATGAGCGCTGGTTCGTGTCGGCCGGGCAGGGCGGGGCGCCGCATGCGGGCGACGCGCAGCTGCGCTGGTTCTCGCCACAGGGCCACGAGATGCAGGTGCAGGACTGGCACCTGGGTCATGAGCAGGCCCTGGCCTGCCTGATCTCGGCTCTGCCCGCGGGCGACCAGCCGCGGCTGGCCCTGCTGTTCAACCCCGAGGCCCAGCCCCGGCGCTTCCAGGCGCCCGCGGAATGCGGCGGCAGGTCCTGGCGTCTGCTGCTGGACAGCAGCCAGGCCGACGGCCGCCCGCAGCTGCAGGCCCTGAGCCTGGACCTGGCCTTCGAGGTGCCCGCCCACAGCCTCTGGCTGCTGCAGTCCCAGCCCGACTGAGCCGACGCCCCCCAGCCCACTCCCCTCCACACCTTTTTGTACGAGACTTGCGCGCATGGACCTGAACCAACGCCTCGCCGGTGTGCTGCTGCACATCACCTCCCTGCCTGGCCCCCACGGCATGGGCGACTTCGGCCCGGATGCCTACCGCTATGTGGACTGGCTGCAGTCCGCCGGCCAGGGCTTGTGGCAGTGGCTGCCCTCGACGCCTATCGGCCCCGGTGACAGCCCCTACCAGGGCGTTTCAGCCTTCGCGGGCAGTCCCTGGATGGTGGCTTTCGAGCCGCTGGTGCAGAAGGGCTGGATGAGCGCGCCGCCGCTGCCCGAAGGCGGCTTCGACGCTTCCCGCGTGGACTACGGCCGCGTGCTGCCCTGGCGCGAGCAGCAGCTGCGTGCCGCGGAGGCCGGCTTCCGCGCCAAGGCCAGCGCGGCCGAGCAGGCCGAGTTCGCCACCTGGTGCGCCTCGCAGGCGGACTGGCTGGAGGACTACGCCCTCTTCATGGCCATCCGCAGCCCCCGCGGCGGCCAGCCCTGGTGGCAGTGGCCGCAAGACCTGGCACGCCGCGAGCCCGCGGCCCTGGCCGCCGCGCGCCGGGAGCACGCCGCGGAGATCGCCTTCTGGCGCTTCGTGCAATGGTGCTTCGACTGGCAGGTGGCCGGCCTCAAGCGCTATGCCAACGAGCGCGGCGTGCGCATCATGGGCGACCTGCCCATCTTCGTGGCCCATGACAGCGCCGACTGCTGGGCCCGCCCGGACCTCTACGACCTGGATGAGCAGTTCCAGACCGTCACCGTGGCCGGCGTGCCGCCCGATGCGCTCTCGGCCGAGGGCCAGCGCTGGGGCAATCCGCTGTACCGCTGGGACCGCATGGCCGCCGAAGGCTATGCCTGGTGGACGGCCCGCGTGCGCCGCGCCCTGAGCAGCGCCGATGTCTTCCGCATCGACCATTTCCGCGGCTTCGCCGGCTACTACGAGATTCCTGGCAGCAGCCCCGACGCCAGGCAGGGCGTCTGGCGCACCGGCCCCGGCAAGGCCCTGTTCGATGCCATCGAGCAGGCCCTGGGCCCGCTGCCCATCGTGGCCGAGGACCTGGGCTTCATCACCGAGGACGTGCACGAGCTGCGCGATGCCTGCGGCTTCCCCGGCATGAAGATCCTGCAGTTCGGCTTCGGCGGCGACGGCAGGCACGAGTTCCTGCCCCAGATGTGGCCCCGCGCCGCCGTGGCCTACACCGGCACGCATGACAACGACACCGTGCTGGGCTGGTGGCGCAACGCCAGCGCCCGCGAACGGGCCTTCGCCGGCACCTACCTGGCCTGCGGCGAGCACGACGTGCACTGGGCCATGATCCGCGCCTGCTGCAATTCCGTCGCCGACATGGCGGTCTTCCCCATGCAGGACGTGCTGGGCCTGGGCGGCGAGCACCGCATGAACGTGCCTGGCATCCTGGGCGGCAACTGGGCCTGGCGCCTGCGCTGGGACATGCTTGACAGCGAGCATGCCCGGGTGCTGGGCCTGATCACGGCGGCCAGCGGGCGTGCGGATGTGGCCTTGATGCGCTTGCCCTGAGGGCCTGATGCAGGCAGGCCCGGGCCGGTGTTGCCTGGATGAAAACGCTTTCTTAGCATGAAACCCGGTGTGTCTTGCCCCGGGTGAGTCCGCTGCACCGCGTCTGGATTCATCGCCATCATGGCGCGATGAACACGACCGAAGTCTTCCTGATCGCCATGGCGATCATCTTCACGGTGCCTTACCTCGTCTGGCGCCTGGGGGGCACCGACTACTGGGCGCCCCTGGTCGTGGTGCAGATCATCATGGGCATCGTGCTGGGGCCGGGCGTGCTGGGGCACGCGTTTCCGGACTACTACCAGTTCGTCTTCAACCCGCAGGTCGTGCAGTCGCTCAACGGTGTGGCCTGGTGGGCGGTGATGCTCTTCGTGTGGATCGCCGGCATCGAGCTGGACCTGAAGAAGGCCTGGACGCACCGCGTGGAGAGCGGCATCACCGCCGGCCTGGCACTGGGCACGCCCTTGATCGCCGGCAGTCTGGCCGCGCTGGCCCTGCTCGGCGGCGGCTGGATGGGGGCGAAGGCCCAGAGCTGGCAGTTCGTGCTGGGCGTGGGCATGTCCTGCGCCGTCACGGCCCTGCCCATCCTGATCCTGCTGATGGAGAAGCTGGAGATCCTGCGCCAGCCTCTGGGCCAGCGCATCCTGCGCTATGCCAGCCTGGACGACATCGCCATCTGGGGCGTGCTGGCCCTCATCCTGATGGACTGGGCGCGGGTGGGGCGCCAGGGCCTGTTCCTGGCACTGTTCGCGGCGGCCACCTGGGGCCTGCGGATTCTGATGAAGCGCCTGCCCGAGCGAGACCGCTGGTACGTGAGCCTGATCTGGCTGGCCCTGGTGTCCTTCGGTGCGGACTGGTCGGGGTTGCACTTCATGGTTGGCGCCTTCCTGGCAGGTGCCGTGATGGACGCCGACTGGTTCGACCAGGCGCAGATGGACCTGCTGCGCCACCACGTGCTGATGGTGCTGATGCCTGTGTTCTTTCTTTCCACCGGCTTGCGCACCAACTGGCAGATGGGGGGCTATGCGGTGTTCGGCGTGGCAGGTCTGCTGCTGCTGGTCTCGGTGGCTGGCAAGCTGCTGGGTCTGCAGATCGCCGGACGCATCCTGCGCTGGGCGCCCGGCGAGGCCAGCCTCATCGGCTGGCTGTTGCAGACCAAGGCGCTGATCATGATCATCTTTGCCAATGTGCTGCTGGACAAACAGATCATCACCCCCGAGACCTTCACCGCCCTGCTGCTGATGGCCGTGGGCAGCACCATGCTGACGGTGCCGGTGGTGGCGCCGATGCTCAAACCGATGAGGGGGCTGGTGAGGCGGGCGAGCTGAGCAGGCCGCAGGGTTGCGGGTTTATCCCCAGGACGGGGCGTGTCCATCAGGGCGCAGCGCTGCAGATAATCCTCCCCGGCTCCTGCCGAGCCCATCTACAAGATCCCGAGGGAGAGTTCCATGCACCACGTCCTCAAGCGCGCCTTGTGCGCCGCCGCCTGCCTGTTCGCTCATGCCGCCTGGGCCGGCCTTCCCCATGGCAAGCTGCAGTACCTGCAGCAGTCGGGCACCATCAGCGCCACGGAGTCCGTCGACGTCTGGCTGCGCCTCACGCTCGATGAAGACTCCCCGGCCCTGCGCTTCTCCAGCTACCCGCTGCTGGGCTTCGCGGCCGAGGACCTGCCGACCTTGGGCTGGCAGTACGACTTTGCCACCGGCACCTACCGAAACGCGCCCTTCGCGCAGATTGATCAGGCCTACATCGGTGGCGGCTTCACCACCGGCTTTCCCACCGCCTATGACTTCGAATACGCCACGACCTTCAGCCCCACGCTGCCGGGACTGATCTACAAGAACGGCATGGACCTCGCTGCGGGGGAAAGCCTGGACTTTCTGTTCGGCCGATTCACACCCAAGGGTGGGCATGCTTCGACCGGCACCTGGTACATGTACAGCACCCACATCAGCCTCAACTTCACCGGCGTCGATGACAAGGGCGAATGGCTGGCCAGCATCGATACCCCCGTCATTGCCGCCACCTGCAAAGACGCCAGCTGCTGGTTCTCGCGCGAGGTGATCGATGTCCCGGAACCGGGCAGCCTGGCACTGCTGGGCCTGGGGGTGGGCGCGATGGTGCTGTCCCTGCGCCGTCGACCTGCCGTGCGGGCCGTGGGCTGATGGCCCGAGGGCTGCGACGACACGGCGCTGCTGAGGGGCCTGGATGGCGACGCCCTGCTGAGCCTTTCCAGCATCATGGGGCGACCTGCTGATCTGGCGTGTGGGCCGTGCGGCTGATGGGCGCCCCTCCGTTGGCGAGCCACCCGGCCGCGCCAGGCGCCTGGCAGCGCGCACCCCTTCACCCAGGACCCGACCCGCGCCGGTTGCTGCAAGCTCCGGCATCGGGCGCAGCCCCATCACCCGGGCGCCGAGGCGCGAAGGGCAACTGCCCTGCGGCGCTCGCTGCCCGACAAGGCGAGGGCGCCTTCCTGTGCATGACAGGCGTCGAACGAGGAAGAAAGCTGGCATCTGATGTCCGAACGGGCACGTGCCCGGCTGGCCCGCTGCCGGACCGTCAGCGCATCCCTCTGAGATGCTGGTGACACGGGCGAGCAGAGGAGTGCCCGCGGGTTCACTGCCCTTGCCCTCGCGGCAGCAGGAGGCTCAGCGCCGGCGGCAGCACGAGCCAGAAGCCAGAGGCGGGCATCAGGCTCGCCCCCACGGCGCCAAGACCCAGCAGGCCCCAGCCCATCAGGCGCAGGCGCCGGACCTGGCCTGCCTGCCTCAGGGGTCCGATGCAAAGCGCCAGCAGGGCCAGCGGTAGCCCGAACAGCAGGAACCAGCTGACGGCGCCGCGCAGCGGATCGGCGCCTACGGTGTCGAACCAGCCTTGCGCCACCATGGCGCGCAGCACCGGAGCGAAGACGAGCAGTCCGAACAGGCTGTGCACCGCCGCGACGGCGAGCAGCCAGGGGCCTTCCCAGGCCTGCCAGCGGGAGGGGCGCAGGGGCTGTGGCGTGTCGAGGGCGGAGGGGGTGATGGCGGGAGGCATGGGCAGTTCCTTTCAGGTCATGGGTGCGGGGGTGGGCGGGCCTATCCAGCGGTTGCTGGTCTGCACCCGTGCCCCCAGGCAGTGGAGCAGCTGGTTGAGGCCCAGGTAGCTGCGGTCGAAGAAGGCCAGCTCGGTGGGCAACTGGTGCAGGGCCTGCAGGGCCGTGCGCTGCGGCCCGGCCTGGAGTCGCGGCAGGCGCCGGTCCTGTCCGAAGTCGTAGACGGGGGTGCGGAAGGGCGCGAGCTGCCAGTCCAGCAAGGGCGTCAGCGCCGGGCGCAGTTCCTCGCGGAAGCGCTGCAGTGTCATCCCGGGACTGATCAGCTGCAGGTCGCGATAGGCCTGGTGCAGCGCCTCATCGGCATCCGCACGCAAGGCCGCGTTCCAGGCCTGCGCCAGCCCGGTGGTGAAGCCCTCCGACAGCCGCTGGGTGCAGCCGAAGTCCAGCAGGCCCAGTTGCCCGTCGGCCATGAACAGGTAATTGCCAGGATGCGGGTCCGCATGCAGCCAGCGCAGCTCGAAGATCATGCGCAGGAAGCTGTCGAAGATCAGTTGGCCATAGTGGTCGCGCTGGGCCTGGCTGGGACGGGTGCCCAGCCACTCCTGCAGATGCCTGCCGGCCAGCGCCTCCATGACCAGCACCTGGCGCGTGCTGAACTCGGGGACGGCCGCAGGCACCACCAGGCCCGGCAGGCGCAGCTGCTCGCGGAAGGCCTGCATTGCGCCCGCTTCCTGTGCATAGTCCAGCTCGGCCTCCAGGCTGCGCTCGATCTCATCGAGTAGCGTGGCCAGGAGCTGGGGCGCCGGCAGGCCGCCGGCCTCGTCGAGCAGGCCGGTGAAGGGGCCCTCCAGCAGCAGCCGCAGCAGGCGCATGTCGCTGCGCACCGTGGCCGCCATGCCGGGGTACTGCAGCTTGATCGCGACGTCACGGCCGTCGGCCAGCCGGGCCCGGTGCACCTGGCCCAGGCTGGCCGCGGCAAAGGCCTGGGTGTCGAAGTCCGGCAGGCGCTCCGCCCAGTCGTGGCCCAGGGCCTGACGCAGCTGGCGGTCGACCTGGGCCCGGTTCATCGGCGTGGCCTGGTAGCAGGCGCGTGCCAGCTGCTGGCGCAGGCCCTCGGGCAGCAGCTGGGGCTCGCTGGCCAGCATCTGGGCCGCCTTCAAGGCCACGCCTTTGAGCTGGTTCAGGGCGGCGAAGAGGATGCGGCCCAGCTGAGCCTCGTGCGCGGCACGCGCGGCGGTCCGTTCGTCCTCGTCGCGTGCCAGGTCTTGCGCCTTGTGGACCAACCGGCTCGCGCCCGCCTGGACCAGGGCGCGGCCCGCGATGGCGCTGCGCGCCAGGCGGCCACTGCGCGGGGGGCGTTCGGCGGCCGTCATGCCCCGGGCCGCTGACGGCGGCTGATCTGGCGCAGCATCAGGGGCACGATCAGCGAGTGGACCGGGCCCACAACGGCCATGTAGAGCCAGCCCAGGCGGTTGTGCTCGTGCACGACGGTGCTGAGCGCCAGCCGGGGCTGCCCGTCCTGCGCGGGCAGCCGACGCAGCGAGAGGCGCACATGCAGGTGGCGGTCCTTGTCACCCAGCAGCAGCTCGTCCGGATGCAGGCCCTCCAGCGTGAAGATGCCGACGCGGTCGCCCACCCGATAGGCTTCGGCCGGCTTGGTGGCATCGGCCTTCAGGCGGCCGAGATGCTTCAGGCCCACCAGGCGGACCGCCCGGTTGCGCAGGTTCAGCAGCAGGTCCATCCAGCGCGGGCTGCGGGCCGCCAGCTGCAGCCACAGCGCCAGCAGGTCCTGCTGCGGATGCGGGTCGGGCAGGGCGTAGCAGTCGGCAAAGTCGGCGCTGGCCAGGGACGGCGCCAGCCGGCTTTCGGGCGGGACGGGGATCTTGGCGATGCGCAGGTCCTTCATGGCTTGCTCCGTGCCGTGCGCTGGCGGAGCTTGGCGGGCGGCGACGCTGGTTTCGCTTTCGGCCTCGTTTTCGATTCAGGCGCGGGCGCGGGCTCAGGCGTGCGAGCTGCTGATGCACCGGCCGCGGCGGCCATGGCCTTGCCGATCCCGCGTCCGGCCAGGGCAACCTTCTGGAGCAGATCGCCGCGCTGGCCCTGCAGCAGGCGCGCCAACTGGTTGCGCAGCAGGTAGGCGGCCAGCTCGCCTAGCTTGTTGATCACGCCGCTGTGCAGCACCATCACCAGCAGGCCCAGCACCAGCTCACTGAGCTGGGTGGTGTCGGCGAAGCCTTCGCTGTCGTCATCCAGCCAGTAGGTGATCAGTCCGAAGAGCCCGTCGGTGAAAAGGCCGGCCACCAGGCCCTGGTAGTCGCAGGGGGCGATCTCGCCAGCGGCTTCGGCGGCGGCCAGCCAGTCCTTCACCACGCGCTTGAGGGCGCTCTTGCCAGGCAGGCCGTCGCCCAGCAGCAGCAGCGGCGATTGTTGCGCCAGCTGGCGGGTGAGGGCCACGAACTCGCGGTCAGGCAGCAGGCGCTCCAGCACCGCGTCGACGAGGCGCTGCAGCCGCTCCTGCAGGGTGTAGCGCTCGAAGCCGCTGGTCTGCTCCGTGCTGGCCAGCGCCTCGGCCAGCGCCAGCTCGTAATAGCCCAGCACCAGCTTCTCCTTGCTGGGGAAGTACTTGTAGATCGTGGCGTCGCCCAGACCAGCCTCGCGGGCGACCTGCTTCATGCTGGTCGCCTCGAAGCCCTGGCGGCTCATCAGGTCCACCGCGGCCGTGAGCAGGCGACGCTGGTTCTGGTCTTGCTGCTGCTTGGAGATCTTCATTTGCTATCCTAAAAACTAGGAAAAAATGATTTTTTTGGATAGTACGTATGAATTGTGGGGCTGGCAAGTGCCCGCGGAAGAGGGATGGGCACGCCGCCGGGCCTGCGTCCTTGTGCAGGGGCGGTGTGTGAAGCATCAACGGATCATTCGCCGTCTCTCGGGATTTTTCTGCCTTTCGGCCCGGTCGCTCGGTGGTACCGTGCTGCCCAGCCGCGCCAGGCAGTTGTTAGAGCGCGCCCCAATTTCAACAGCCCTGGCGCGCGCACGAGCCCGCAGTCTTCGCATCGTGAGCCGCCGCATCAACAAGACGACGCCGATGAGCCTTCCCGACATCATCACCTCCATCGCCGGCAATGCCTGCCCGGCCCAGACGCCCAGCCTGCCTCAGCACCACGACGCAGAGGCCCGCAAGGCCCGCGCCTTCCAGCTCTCCATCGCGCGGACGCAGTACAACTACATGCAGAGCTACCTGGAAGGCGTGCCCCTGTCGGCCGACCTGCCGGAGTCCGAGAAATTCAGCCTGGACTACGAGGCGCAGGTGGTGCAGGTTTTCCTCGCGCTGACCGATAACTTCAAGCGTGTGGTGATGATGTTGCTGGAGCGCGAGCTGCTGGCCGACGTGCCTACTGCCGCGCTGCGCCGTGTGGAGGAGGCCTATGCCAAGCTCAAGGACTTCAGCATCCTCCACCCGCTGCGTGACATCGAGGAGCTCAAGGACTTCTTCGAGGCCCTTGCCGGCCTGCCCGCTGCGCTGGAGACCCTGGGCAACCTGCCCAAGGACCTGGCCAAGATGGCCGTGGGACTGGATGCGGTCTTCAAGGAATTCCTGGAGAACGGCCCCACCGCTTTCCTGAAGTCCACGCTCTTCGACATGCTCAGCGAAGAGCCCGGCCGTAACTACCTGCAGGCCCAGTCCATCGAGGACTACGAGCGCCTCTTCGTCAGCCTGCCCACGCCGCTGATGCTGTCCATCCAGCAGCAGCCCTGGATGCCCCAAGGCCAGGGCAAGCCCTGCCAGCAAGACTGGTTCTTCGGCTGGCTGCAGACCGCTGGCTACAACACCACGCTGCTGCGCGCCGTGGTGCCTGTGGCCATGGCACCGGACGTGGACGACCCCATGGAAGGCATCCAGAAGATGCCCCTGGCCGATCTGCTGGCCAAGATGCCGGTCACCGACGCCATGCTGCAGAAGGAAACCGGCCAGGCCGGCCTGAGCCTGGCACAGGCGGCGGAGCAAGGCCGGCTCTTCGTGTGCGACTACGCCCTGCTGGACGGCGCCTGGGCCGATCCCCTGCATGGCGAGCAGCGCTATATGGCCGCGCCCATCGCGCTCTTCTTCTGGAACACCACGCCGCCCGCCGGCTATCCCTCGCTGCCTGACGGCGTGCTGCAGCCCATCGCCGTGCAACTGGCCCAGAAGCACGATCCCGAGAGCGCGCCCATCTACACGCCCAAGGATGCCGGCAACGCGAACGATGCCCAGGGCTTCAAGTGGCGTATCGCCAAGTACTTCGTCAACGTGGCCGCGGCCATCCAGCACGAGGCCATCGCCCACCTCGGCGCCTGCCACCTCGTCATCGAGCCCATCGTGGTGGCCGCGCGCCGCCAGCTCGCCGAGAACCACCCCATCCTGAAGCTGCTGGCGCCGCACTTCCGCTTCACCATCAACATCAACGACTCCGCCATCCACAGCCTCATCATCCCGGGCGGCGTGGTGGCCACCAATGTGGGGCCGGCCATCGAATGCACCCTGGGCGTGCTGGCCCAGGCCCACCAGGCCTACCGCTGGGATGACAACCATCCCGAGCGCCTCTTCCGCATCCGCGGCGTGGACGGCCTGCCCAAGTTCCCCTTCCGCGATGACACGATGCTGCTGTGGCAGGCCACGCACCGTTTCGTCGAGCGCTATCTGCGCGTCTACTACAGCAGCGACGCCGAGGTGGCCGGGGACTACGAGCTGCAGGGCTGGATCCACGAGATGACGGCGCCGCAGTTCGCCGGCTTCAAGGGCATGCGCGGGCTCACCCCCACCGGCGACGCCAAGCGCCCCTGGCGCATCGACAGCCTGGCCTACCTGATCGAGGTGGTGGCGCAGATCATCTACATCGCCGGCCCGCAGCATGCGTCCGTGAACTATGCGCAGTACCCTCTGATGTCCTACATGCCCTCGGTGGCTGGCACGCTCTACGACCCGGCGCCTGCGCGCAGCACGGTGGTGCAGAGCGAGCAGGACTGCATCCGCTGGTACCCACCGCTGGACGTGTCGCTGTACACCTTCTCCTTCGAGTACCTGCTGTCCGGCGTGCAGTTCGATACCTTCGGCCACTACGAGCACAACCCGCGCAATCCTTACTTCCAGGACCCGCGCGTTGCTCCCCTGGTGGCGGAGTTCCAGACCGACCTGGCCCTGGCCGAGCGCGAGATCCGTGAGCGTAACCGCCTGCGTCCGGTCGAATACCCCTTCCAGCTGCCGTCGCAGATCCCGAATAGCATCAGCATCTGATCGACGCTGACCGCCGGGGCGGGGCAGGTGTTCCGCCCCCGGCCGGATGGCAAGGAGAGACGACGATGACGAAGAAGATCCTGGTCATGAGCGGCAGCCTGCGGGCCGCCTCGCGCAACACGGCCCTGGCCCGCTACGCCCTGCGCAACGCGCCCGAAGGCCTGCAGCTGGAGATGGCGGACCTCAGCCAGTTCCCCTTCTACAACGCCGATCATCCGGTGCCGCCCCCGCCCGTGGCCCGCTTCTTCGAGCAACTGCGCGCCGCCGACGGCCTGCTGCTGGCCTGCCCGGAATACAACTACTCCATCGCCCCGGTGCTCAAGAACGCGCTGGACTGGGCCTCCCGCGAGAAGGACAACCACCTGCTCGCCGGCAAGACCGCGGCCCTGATGGGCGCTGGCGGCGGCATGGGCACCTCGCGCGCCCAGTACCACCTGCGCCAGGTGGCGGTGTGCCTGGATCTCCGCGTGCTCAACAAGCCGGAGGTCTTCTGCAGTGCCTTCACGCCAGGACTTTTCGATGAGCACAACGAGCTGGTGGATGAGCGCATCCAGGGCCTGGTCAAGCAGCTGCTGGACGCGCTGAAGACGTCACTGGAGCGCTGAAGCCCTGCACGGCACGTCCTCGCCGGACGGCCGCCGGAAGTCCGGGCGCTGTGGCAGGCCTCGCCTGAGGCCGGTGATCAGACCTGCGGATCGAGACGTGTCCAGCGCCGCCGCCCGGCACGCTTGGCGCGGTACAGGGCCTGGTCCGCATGGCTCAGCAGCATCTCGGGGGTGCTGGCCTCACTGGCCTGCAGCGTGCTGCAGCCCAGGCTGAGGCTCACATGCGCCGCTGCCGCGGACTTGGCATGGGGAATGGCCAGGGCCTCGATGGCTTCCAGGCAGGCCTGGGCCAGGCGCTCGGCGGCGGCAGCGTCGGTGTCCGGCAGGAGCAGTGCGAATTCCTCACCGCCGTAGCGGGCCACCAGGTCACTTCCTCGGCTGGCCACGCCTTGCAGCAGCTGCGCGACAGTCTTGATGCAGCGGTCACCTTCCAGGTGGCCGTAGTGGTCGTTGAACTGCTTGAAGTGGTCGATGTCCAGCATCAGCAGCGACAGCGGCGTGCCGTGGCGCTGGCTGCGCCGCCATTCGATGGCCAGGCGCTCATCGAAGGCGCGGCGGTTGGCAATGCCGGTGAGGCCGTCCCGCATGCTCATCTGGCGCAGCTCCTGCGTGCGGCGCTCGACCTTTTCTTCCAGCTGCTCGTACAAACGTGCATTGGCCAGGGAGATGGCCGCCTGCGAGCTCAGCAGCTCCAGGGTCTGCTGATGGCGCGGGGTGAAGGCGTTCTCCAGTTGGCGGTTCTCCAGGTAGATCACGGCCACCAGCTTGCCCTGGTTGAGCACCGGCATGCACAGCACGGACTTGGGCTGGTACTGACGCAGATAGCGGCTCTGGGCAAAGCGCTCATCCTCGGCCGGTCGGTTGAGCAGCTGGGTACGGCGGCTCAGCTTGGTGTACTCGATCAGGCTGCTGGGCAGCAGGGCCTGGGGGCCTTTGTTGAGTTCATCCAGCGGGCGGCCGATGCGGCTGGAGTCCATGCGGTGATGCTCGTCCAGCCCGCCGATCACCTCGACCACCAGACGGCCTTCGTCGTCCAGCACGATGGCACCGCGCTCTGCGCCGGCGTTTTCCAGCAGCACGCCCAGCATTTGCGGCAGCAGGGCATCGAGCTGGATCGCCTGCGTCAGCAACTGGTTGGCCTTGAGCAGGGAATGGAGGTCCATGCGGCTGATCTGGTCCAGAGAGTCGCGGTAGGTGGGGCTGCTACGGCTCTGGCTGCCCTGCGGACTGCGGGCACTGGAGAAGGCCACGCCGGGCCAGGTGGTCTCAAGCTGGCGGCATTTGCTCAGGGCACCCCACTGGCGGTAGTGGTAGTGCGCTTCGCGGATGAAGCTCCGGGCAAGCTGGTGCTGGTGCTGGTCCGCCCAGAAGCGTGCGTAGAGCTCGTTGGCCAGCGCAGCACAGGGCGTGAAGCCGCTGGCCTGGGCCTGGTCGATGGCGCGGGCGTAGAGATCCATGGCACGCTTGCCGTCGCCCTCCACACGTGCCAGTTCGGCCGCGATCATCAACTGCTTGTGCCCGAAGTTGCTCTCCCCATGGGCGGCCCAGGCCTCGAAGCGGGCCAGCAACTGGCGTGCGACCTCGACGGGCGCCTCCTGCTCCGCGAAGCCCTCGCGCAGATGGCCCAAGGCCGAGTAGAAGCTGGCCTCGACCATGGACGGGCTGTCCGGCAGGCATAGGCCCACCATGGGCAGCAAGGGCAGGGCCTGGCGCCAGCCTGGGGCGTCGTCCAGCAGGAAGCTGTGACGCAGCCGCGCGGCGACCATCAAGGCCAGCGGAATGCTGGGTCGAAGGGGATCGGCCTGCAGGAGTTCGCTGCTGCGGCAGCTGTGGGTGTCGAAGCTCAGCGGCGCCTCGGTCCGTCCCATCAGGGCCAGCAGGGGCTGCAGCACGCCGTGGCGCAGCATGGCCTCGGTGGCCGGCTGGCGGGTCTTGTGCAGGAACTTGAGGCCCCGCTCGCAGGCCAGCTCCAGGCTCTCCAGCGGCGTGCCCAGGGCGAAGTGGTTGACGGCGCTGAGCAGGGCGCAATAGCCCGCGGCGACAGGATTGACGCCGCTCTGGCCCAGCTCCCAGCCCAGCTCGACCTGCGTGATGGCTGGGGCCAGCGGCTCGCACCAATGCTGGTAGAAGGCGCTGAAGTACTGGTAGACGGTGATGCGGAAATAGACGGCGTCCCGCTGCTCGGCCAACTGGCGGGCCAGGCGGCCCAGGGCGTAGCACTCGGGATAGGGGCGCTGCATCAACGAGCGCGAGGTCATGTGCGCAACATAGGCCACGCAGCTGAGATCGCACTGGCCGTGCCTCAGCGTGGTGCTCATCATGCGGCAGGTATTGAGCGCGAAGGCGGCAAAGCGGCCGGCCTGGTAGGCCGAGTAGGCCAGGGCCATGCCCAGGCGCATCTCCAGCAGGGCCTGCGGGTCCTGCATCTCGGGGGCGCGCAGGATGGCGTCCTCGCCTTGCTCGGCCAGCAACTGCTCGGTGCTGGCGAATTCGCCCGGGAAGCGGGCCTGGGCCTCTTCCTCGGTGGCCGGGAAGGGGCGGCCGATGTCGGCCAGGCCCTGCAGCAGCACGCCGACGGCATCGGCGAAGCGCCCCTGGGTGTGGTACTGCGCCGCCTGCACCAGGCCCAGCTGTGCGCGGCCCTCGGCGCTGGGGCAGGCCGCCTGGGCCAGCGGATACAGCAGCTCGGCGGCCTGGAAGTTGCCAGCCAGGTACTCGGCCTCGGCCAGTTCCTTGTAGAGGGCCAGCGTGCCTTCGGGTTCCTGCTGCCAGGCATCACCGGGCAGGAGCGCATGGGCGTGGCGCAGGAAGTCCACCGCGGTGGCATGGGCCGAGGCGGTCTTGGCGCGCAGGCCGGCGCGCAGGTTGAGGCCTCGCAGGACGGTGAGCTCTGCGGGGTCCTGGATCAGGCCGCGCCCCGCATTGAGGCAGGCCAGGATGCTGAAGAGGCGCTGCTCGCGCTGGGCTTCGTCACTGGCGGCCAGCAGGCGGCGGCCGCAGCGCAACTGCAGGGCCGCGAGCTCATGCGCCGGGGTCAGGTCATGCGCCGCCTGCTGCACGCGGTCATGGAGGAAGCGGTAGCGCGCCTCCGCGAGCAGGGTGGGTGTGCCGGTGAACTTGTAGCCCTCGTCCAGGGGCAGCACCAGGCTTGCCTGCAGGGCTGGCCACAGCGCACGCGCGCAGGCTTCGCCATCAAGCTCGCTGACGGCCATCAGTTCGCTGAGCGAGAAGCTCTCACCCAGATGGGCTGCGCTGGCCAGCAGGTGTTGCGTGATCGGTGCCAGGACGCGCATGCCGTCCAGCATCAGGGTCACGACGTTGTCCGTCATGTCGCGCTGGCGGATGCGGGCGATGTCCCAGGTCCAGCGTCCGCTGCGGCGCTCGTAATGGAGGTCGCCCAGGGCATGAAGCCGCCGCAGGAACTGGTTCAGGAAGAAGGGGTTGCCGCGCGTCTTTTCCAGGCACAGGCCGGCCAGGGGGCTGATCTCCGCCGGGCTGCTGTGCAGGCTGTCGGCGATCAGCAGCGAGACATGTTCAGGCTGCAGATGGTCCAGGTGCAGGTGGCCGGGGCTGGCATGGCCGGCCTGATGCAAGCTCATCAGCATCTGTTGCAGGGGGTGGCCCTCGTCCACCTCCTGGTCGCGGAAGGCGCCCACCACGAGCAGGCAGCAATGGCCTTCCTGGTCTGAGAGCAGGTGCTGCAGCAGGCGCAGGCTGGGGCAGTCCACCCATTGCAGGTCGTCCAGGAACAGGGCGATGGGATGGGCGCTGCTGGCCAGGGCCCGCGCGAAGGCCGCGAAGGCGAAATGGAAGCGCTGTTCGTTTTCCGCGGCCGGCAGGGTCGGCAGCGGAGGGATCTCCCCGATGAGCAGCGTCAGCTGCGGCAGCAGTGCGGCGATCGAGCCGGCTGTGTCGCCCAGTGCTCGGCGCAAGGTCTCGCCCCAGTAGCCGCGGCGGTCCTCGCCTTCGGAAGCCAGCAGCTCGACAAAGGGTTGGAAGGCCTGGCACAGCGCGGCGTAGGGCTCGTTGCGCCGGTACTGGTCGCACTTGCCGCGCAGGAAGTAGCCACGGCGGGCCAGGACAGGCCGGTGCAGCTCGGCCACCAGGGCGGTCTTGCCGATGCCCGAGGCACCGCTGACCAGCAGCAGCTCCGCCCGCCCGGCACTGGCACGCTCGAAGGCTGCCAGCATGGCGGCGGCTTCGGCCTCGCGGCCATACAGCCGCTGGGTGATGCAGAAGCGCTCTGGCGTGTCGTGACCGCCCAGTTCGAAGCTGCCGATATGGCGTCGGTCTGCCCAGTCGCGGGCGCAGCGTTCGAGGTCCTGGAGCAGGCCGTAGCTGCTCTGGTAGCGTTCGTCCGGATACTTGGCGAGCAGCTTTTGCACCAGCAGCGACAAGGGCTCGGGAATGCTCTCGTCCAGCAGATGCAGGGGCGTGGGCATCAGGGCCAGCTGCGCATGCAGCAGGGCCATGGGGTCGCTCAGCTGGAAGGGGCGACGGCCCGCGAACAGCTCATAGAGCGTGATGCCCAGCGAGTAGAAGTCACTGCGGTAATCCACATCCAGGCTGGTGCGGCCGGTCTGCTCGGGCGAGATGTAGTCCAGGGTGCCCCGCAGGCCCGGACCCGGCAGTGCCTCCTCGCGATCCAGCGGCGAGGACAGCGCGAAGTCGCAGATCTTGAGCCGCATCTGGCGCAGGTCCACCAACACGTTCTTGGGGGCAATGTCACCGTGGATCAGGCGGTGAGCGTGCACGTCGCTCAGCGCCCGGCACAGCTGCAGGGCCAGGCCCAGCTTCTCGCCCAGGTCCAGGTGCTGGCCCTCGATCAGCTGCGCCAGGCTGCTGCTGGCGAAGGCCTCCATGGCCAGCACCAGCTTGCGACCGTCCTGATGCAGGGCGAGGGCCTTGATCACCCACTCTGAATCAATCGATTGAAGGGTATTGAACTCATGCCGCCAGCGCGCCAGCAACTCGGGGGCCGGTTGCTCGCTGTCGGGGTACTTGAGGACGACGCGCCGGCCGTCCGGCGCCAGGGCAGCAGCCACCACGGTGTCTGCATTGGCGTAGATGACGTCGGTCTGGCGGTAGCCGGCAATGAGCATCGGGGCGGGAAGAAGGGACCTTGAACAAGACCACCCGGGGCTCCTCCTGGCAGAAGGCAACGGGCGCATGAGTACGGACGACAGAGTGTCGCAAATGAACGATGACAGTCAGCAGGAAAACACCGATGGAGTTCGGGGATTGCAGCGCCACCGTGACAAATGCGTACCCCACAGCTCAGCGGCTGGCCCATGACGGCTTCAGGCCGGGCTCGTGCCCGGCTCACTGGCTGCGCAGCAAGCGCGGCAGTGCAAGGTCAGCACCAGGAGCGGGCTGCTCAAATAACAACACCCTGGCTGCGCTTGCAGTCCAGGGTGCTGGCAGGGACGGCAGGCGTAATGCCAGCCGTCGTGGGAGGGCCTGTCCAGCCGCCATCAGGCGGCCGGCTCAGGTGCATCAGACGTTCACGCCCTTGGCGGTGTCGGCGTACTCCTCGATCTGGTCGAAGTTCATGTACTTGTAGATGCTGGCGGCATCCTTGTTCACCACGCCCACGGCCTCGTGGTACTCGGCCACGGTCGGGATGCGACCCAGCTTGGAGCACACGGCGGCCAGCTCGGCCGAGCCCAGGAACACATTGGTGTTCTTGCCCAGACGGTTGGGGAAGTTGCGGGTCGAGGTGGACATCACCGTGGCGCCTTCGCGCACCTGGGCCTGGTTGCCCATGCACAGCGAGCAGCCCGGCATCTCGGTGCGGGCGCCGGCGGTGCCGAAGGTGGCGTAGTGGCCTTCCTTGATCAGCTCGTTCTGGTCCATCTTGGTCGGCGGGGCGACCCACAGCTTGACCGGGATGTCACGGGCGCCGCCCAGGACCTTGGCGGCCGCACGGAAGTGGCCGATGTTGGTCATGCAGGAGCCGATGAAGGCTTCGTCAATCTTGGTGCCGGCGACTTCGGACATGAACTTGGCATCGTCCGGGTCGTTGGGGCAGCAGACGATGGGCTCCTTGATGTCGGCCAGATCGATCTCGATCACGGCGGCGTACTCGGCGTCCTTGTCGGCTTCCAGCAGGTCCGGCTTGGCCAGCCAGGCTTCCACGGCCTTGATGCGGCGCTCCAGGGTGCGCTTGTCCTCGTAGCCGTCGGCGATCATGTTCTTCATCAGGACGATGTTGGAGGTCAGGTACTCCTTGATCGGTTCCGGATTCAGCTTGATCGTGCAGCCGGCGGCGGAGCGCTCGGCCGAGGCGTCGGACAGCTCGAAGGCCTGTTCCACCTTCAGGTCCGGCAGACCTTCGATCTCGAGGATGCGGCCCGAGAAGATGTTCTTCTTGCCCTTCTTCTCGACGGTCAGCAGGCCGGCCTTGATGGCGTACAGGGGGATGGCATGGACCAAGTCACGCAGGGTGACGCCGGGCTGCATCTGGCCCTTGAAGCGCACCAGCACGGATTCCGGCATGTCCAGGGGCATCACGCCGGTGGCGGCGCCGAAGGCGACAAGACCTGACCCCGCGGGGAAGGAGATGCCGATGGGGAAGCGGGTGTGCGAGTCGCCGCCGGTGCCGACGGTGTCGGGCAGCAGCAGGCGGTTCAGCCAGCTGTGGATCACGCCGTCGCCCGGGCGCAGGGCCACGCCCCCGCGGTTGCTGATGAAGGCCGGCAGCTCGCGGTGCATCTTCACGTCCACGGCCTTGGGGTAGGCGGCGGTGTGGCAGAAGGACTGCATGACCAGGTCGGCCGAGAAGCCCAGGCAGGCCAGGTCCTTCAGCTCGTCACGGGTCATGGGGCCGGTGGTGTCCTGAGAGCCCACGGTGGTCATCTTGGGTTCGCAGTAGGTGCCGGGGCGCATGCCCTTGCCCTCGGGCAGACCGCAGGCGCGGCCGACCATCTTCTGGGCCAGGGTGTAGCCCTTGCCGCTGTCCACAGGGGGCTTGGGCAGGCGGAACAGGGTGGAGGCGGGCAGGCCCAGGAACTCGCGGGCCTTGCCGGTCAGGCTGCGGCCGATGATGAGGTTGATGCGGCCGCCGGCGCGCACTTCGTCAAGCAGCACTTCGCTCTTGAGCGCGAAGGTCTCGATGACCTCGCCGTTCTTCACGATCTGGCCGGCGTAGGGCAGCACGTCGATGACGTCACCCATCTCCAGCTTGCTCACGTCCACCTCGATGGGCAGGGAGCCGGAGTCTTCCTGGGTATTGAAGAAGATGGGGGCGATCTTGCCGCCCAGGGTCACGCCGCCGAAGCGCTTGTTGGGCACGAAGGGGATGTCTTCGCCGGTGGCCCAGATCACGCTGTTGGTGGCGGACTTGCGCGAGGAACCGGTGCCGACCACGTCACCCACGTAGGCGACCAGGTTGCCCTTCTTCTTCAGGTCCTCGATGAACTGGATGGGGCCGCGCTTGCCGTCTTCCTCGGGCTTGAAGGCCGCGTCGGGACGGGTGTTCTTCAGCATGGCCAGGTAGTGCAGCGGGATGTCCGGGCGGCTCCAGGCGTCGGGGGCGGGGGAGAGGTCGTCGGTGTTGGTCTCACCGGGCACCTTGAAGACGGTGACGGTGATCTTTTGGGCGACTTCGGGGCGCGAGGTGAACCACTCGGCATCGGCCCAGCTCTGCATCACGGCCTTGGCGTGTGCGTTGCCTGCCTTGACCTTCTCGGCGACGTCATGGAAGGCGTCGAACATCAGCAGGGTCTTTTTCAGGCCGGCGGCGGCCACTTCGGCCACGGCGGCGTCGTCCAGCAGGTCGATCAGGGGCTTGACGTTGTAGCCGCCGACCATGGTGCCCAGCAGCTCGGTGGCCTTGGCCTTGGAGATCAGACCGACGGCGATGTCACCGTGCGCCACGGCGGCCAGGAAGCTGGCCTTGACCTTGGCGGCATCGTCCACGCCCGGGGGGACGCGGTGGGTCAGCAGCTCGACCAGGAAGGCCTCCTCGCCAGCCGGCGGGTTCTTGATCAGCTCGATCAGCTCGGCCACCTGCTTGGCGTCCAGGGGCAGGGGCGGGATGCCCAGCGCGGCGCGCTCGGCGGTGTGTTGGCGGTAGGCAGTCAGCATGGGGGACTCCAGGGACAAGAAAAGGAATACGACTCTCAAGGCTTGGGCGCAATGACGCGCAAGCCCTTGAAGTAGTCACGAAAGAAACCGGCGTCACGGGTGATCAGGCCCTGGCATTGCAGCAGGGCATGGGCACCGATGAGAAAGTCGGGCACGGAACGCCGTGCCTGGGCGGGCTCGGACTGGCCCTGAAGGCGCGTGCGGTAGCGGCGCTGCATTTCACCGGCCCGCAACGCTGCGCGGAGTTCCAGCGGCGAGTAGCTGATGCCGATGGCCTCCAGCGTTTCCAGCACGATGTCGCTGTGGCCCAGGCCGGCCACGACCTCGCTGATCACGACCTCGCAGGCCACCACGGGCCCCGCGGAGAGCGCCGCGCGCAGCAACTGCTCGGCCTGATCGGCCAAGGGGCCGTCGCCGATGTAATCGACGAGGATGGAGGTATCGACGGCAATCATGGACTCGGGTGCCAGTCAGGGGGAGGAGGTGGCGGGGTCAGGCTTCGTCCGGCGGCGGGTAGGGATCACCAGGGGCACGGCCGCGGAGTTCGCGCATGACGTCGTCCGAGCTGGTGCCTGGAGGCAACTTGATGCGGCCTCGCATGCGCGACAAGGCATCCCCCACATCCTTGCGCAGGATGATGCGACCGCCGTCCAACTCCACCTTGAGCGTGGTGCCTTTGGTCAGCCCCAGGGCGTCGCGGACGGCCTTGGGCAGGGTGATCTGCCCGCGTTCGGCAACAGTCGCTTCCATGCTCATGCTCCTTGGGTATGCCGCTGAAAGTATGTATTGATTGTACGTACTTCCGACGTCTCCCCAAGCCCGACTGGGGTACTCGGACTTGCCGCGCCAGCAGGCTGGCAGGGGTGCGAGAAGGCATGAAAAAAGGAGGCCGCAGCCTCCTTTGCATTCGGGTGAGGGGCGCTCAGTTGCTGGTGGTCGTGCCCGGCGTGATGCCGATGCCGGTTCCCGGCTGCTGCGCGGCAGCGCCATTGGCCACGAAGGCGCGTTGCTCGGCGTGCTGGCAGCTGTCCACCATGCGCTGGCCGGCCTTGGCGTTCATCAGCATGGACTTGGACGGGATCTGCAACCACACCACGCCAGCGTGCTTGTCTTCCAGACGCACGGCGCCAGTGGTGGTGGGCTCGGGCGTCATGTTGTAGACCATCTTGCCGAACTGCAGGCGGAAGCGGCCTGGCTTGTCCGGGTGGGGGGTGACGTGGACTTGCTGGTTGAACTCGCACTGAGCATCGCCAGCATGCACGCGCGGCGCCACGGCCAATTGCTCGTCGGTGAGCGTGGCCTCCTCCGGCGGAGGCAGGGGTGCCACCGCAGTCTGAGGCTTCAGCTTGGCTGCCAGGCGATTCTTGGGCGCAGGCGGTGTTTCCTTGGCGGCAGCCAGGGCTTGGCCGGCGATCAGCAGCATGCTGGCGCAAAGAGCGAGGTGAGCGGTGCGAAGGTATTGCATGAGAAATCCTGTGCAGATGCTTGATTGTGCAAGCAAATGTGCCATTTGTGGGTACTTTGGCGTGCCCTGGTGACGACCGGTGCAAGCATGCGCCCGGTCAGGGGGGGCTGTCTATGCCAGAAATCCCTTCATCTGCAATAAAACGTGAAGGCAAAAGCCGGGCCGGGCGACTCGATGGCGGCCAGGGGAGTTCAGCTGCTGAAATAGGCGGCCTCGATCTCGGCCGGCAGCGCCTGTCCGGTGCGGTGGGCGCGTTCGAGCACCTGCCAGAAGTAGCGATAGCTGGCGCGGTCGTGCAGGGTGTCGCGGTGCTGGATGGGTGCCCAGGAGGCGGCCTGGGCGGCCTGGATGATCTCGATGGACTCGTCGATCTCGGCCATGCGTGGCGCGAAGGCCTCGATGATGGGGCGGATCTGGTTGGGGTGGATGCTCCACATGCGGGTGTAGCCGAACTCACGCGCGGCGCGGCTGGCAGCCATCTCCAGCGCATCGCTATCCTTGAACTCGGTCACCACGCAATGCGAGGGCGTCTTGCCGTGGGCGTGGGCCGCCGCGGCGATCTCCAGCTTGGCGCGCACCACCAGCGGGTGGCTGAACTGGCCCTCGACCGTCAAGCCCACGCGCGGGATTGCTCCGCGGTGGGCGGAGACGAAATCCATCAGCCCGAAGGAGAGTGATTCAATGCGCGGATGCGCTGCGATCCGCTGCACGTCGCGCAGCGCGCCGTGGGTCTCGATGAGCACATGCACCGGCAGTTCGCGCTCCAGGCCCAGGCGAGCCCGGGTGGCGTCGATGAAGGCTACGGCGCGATCCACGTCGTCGAAGGATTGCGGCTTGGGCACCATGAGATAGGCCAGGCGGTCGCCGCCGCCGGCCAGCAGGCCTTCGACATCGGCCTCGAAGGCGGCATGCCCGAGCGGATGCACGCGGGCGCCCACGCGGCCATGGCGGTTCAGCGGGTCGTTGAGCACGTCATTGACCAGCAGCACATGTTCAAGCTCGCCGCCCACTGGCGCGCCGTCTTCGCAATCCAGGGTGATGTCGAAGACCGGGCCCATCTCGGCCTGAAGCTCCAGGCTCTTGCGCATGCGCGCCTCGACGCCGCAGTAGTGGTCGACGACGGGCAGCAGGGTGGCGGCATCGCCCTCTTCGAAAAGGGCCAGGCGGGGGTGCGGCGCGGTGCTCATGGGCGGGATTCGTGAAGCTGTGGCGGAAAAGAAAAAGGGCCGGCACGGGTGCCGACCCTTCACCGTATCACGAACGGCAGCTCGTGATGCTGGCTGGCCTTGCGGCGATCACAGCAGGTGCTTGACGCCGTTCTGCTCTTCCAGCAGCTCGTTCAGGGTCTTGTTGATGCACTCTTGCGAGAAGGCATCGATCTCCAGGCCCTCGACGATCTTGTACTCGCCACCTTCGCAGGTGACGGGGTAGCCGAACATCACCTCGGCGGGGATGCCGTATTCGCCCTTGGACGGGATGCCCATGGTGACCCACTTGCCATTGGTGCCCAGGGCCCAGTCGCGCATGTGGTCGATGGCGGCGTTGGCAGCCGAGGCGGCCGAGGACAGGCCGCGAGCGGCAATGATGGCGGCGCCGCGCTTGCCGACGGTCGGCAGGAACACTTCACGGTTCCACTGCTCGTCGTTGATCATGGCCTTGACCGACTGGCCGCCGATGGTGGCGTAGCGGTAGTCGGCGTACATCGTGGGCGAGTGGTTGCCCCACACGGCCAGCTTTTCGATGTCGGCCACGGCCTTGCCGGTCTTGGCGGCGATCTGCGAGGCGGCGCGGTTGTGATCCAGGCGCAGCATGGCGGTGAAGTTCTTGGCCGGCAGGTCCGGGGCCGACTTCATCGCGATGTAGGCATTGGTGTTGGCGGGGTTGCCCACGACCAGCACGCGGACGTTGCGCGAGGCCACGGCATTGAGGGCCTTGCCCTGCACCGTGAAGATCTGGGCGTTGGCGGCCAGCAGATCCGAGCGCTCCATGCCGGGGCCGCGGGGACGGGCGCCGACCAGCAGGGCGTAGTCGGTGTCCTTGAAGGCGGTCATCGGGTCGCTGTGGGCCTCGATGCCGGCCAGCAGCGGGAAGGCGCAGTCTTCCAGCTCCATGATCACGCCCTTCAGTGCGTTCTGGGCCTTCTCGTCGGGGATCTCCAGCAGTTGCAGGATGACGGGCTGGTCCTTGCCCAGCATTTCGCCGGAGGCGATGCGGAACAGCAGGGCGTAGCCGATCTGGCCTGCGGCGCCGGTGACGGCAACGCGAACGGGTTTCTTGCTCATGGAGGTCTCCGAAAAGGATGAAAAAGCTGTTCGTGGCGCCACTGGTTGCGGTGCACGGCGGTCATCCTGTAACGAGCGAGACCGAAGGGCGGGCAGGCGGCAGCGCGGAGGCCGCAAGTGTAGGCCAGAGTCCGGGCGTTTCCCCTATTGACCCATGCAGACGCTCCCACTTGCAGCCGCTCGGGCGAGATTATGCGCAGTCCTTTGCACAAAACTGACTGTCTTATGTCTTATAGAAGACATTTTTGAGAGGATTTGTGGATTCCTCTCGACGCCGCGGGGTGGCCTGTGCTCGAATCCCGCCCATGCCGAATCCACCTGCAGTCCCGAGCACGCCTGGCCTTGAGCTCCAGCGCGGGGATGCTGCGTCCGGATCGGCGGGTGGGCAGGCCTCGCCCGCCTTCTCTCCGCTGTATCGCCAGATCAAGGGGCTGATCATTCAGCGCTTGCAGGCCGGCGCCTGGAAGGCCGGCGAGGCCATCCCCAGCGAGATGGACCTTGCGGCCAGCTTCGGGGTGAGCCAGGGCACGGTCCGTAAGGCTATTGACGAACTTGCCGCCGAGAATCTGCTCGTTCGCCGCCAGGGCAAGGGCACTTTTGTCGCCACGCATGCGGAGCAGAAGCAGCAGTACCGCTTCCTGCGCCTGATGCCTGACGAAGAGCAGGATCCCGGCCTCGGGCGCCAGCTGCTGGACTGCCGCCGGCAGCGTGCGCCGGCCTGGATCGCCCGCCAGCTGCAGATGCGTGCGGGCGACGCCATGGTCGAGGTGCGCCGCCTGCTGCACAGCAAGGGCCGTCCGGTGGTGCTGGATGACATCTGGCTGCCAGGCAGCCTGTTCAAGGGTTTGACGACCGAGCTGCTGAACCAGCATCGCGGTCCTTTCTATGGCTTGTTCGAGTCCGAGTTCGGGGTGCAGATGATCCGTGCCCAGGAGAAGATCCGTGCCGTGGCGGCCGATGCCGAGGTCGCCGCGCTGCTGCAGGTCGAGGTTGGCGCGCCGCTGCTGAGTGTGGAGCGGCTGTCCTTCACCTATGGCGACCGCCCGGTGGAACTTCGGCGCGGCCTTTACAACACTTCCACGCACTTTTATCGCAACGATCTGAATTGACCCTCTGAAAGAAAGAGGTTCGCTGCAGTGAAAGGCAAGGCCTGACCCTGTTGCGTTGCAATAAAATCCTCAGGTTTCACATTGATTACCAAAGGTCGGGTATGACAGATACAACCAAACAGACCACCAAGCTGCGACCGGTCTTCCGCAACATCCACGTGACGGAGATCGTGTCCTATCGGCTGCCTCCGGCAGGCATCGTCTCGATCCTGCATCGCATCAGCGGCCTGCTGATGTTCCTGCTGCTGCCCTTCGTGATCTGGATGCTGGACACCAGCCTGAGCACCGAGATTTCCTTCGATGTGTTCAAGAACGCCTTCGTGGCCGGCCTGGGTCCCATCCCCGGCGTGCTGGTCAAGCTGGTCGCGCTGGCACTCATCTGGGGCTATCTGCATCACTTCATCGCCGGTGTGCGCCACCTGTGGATGGACGCGACCCACAGCGTCAGCAAGGAGCAGGGCCATTCCAGCGCCGTGCTGACCCTGGCCCTGTCCGTGCTGCTGACCCTGGCCCTGGGTGCCAAGCTCTTTGGCCTGTACTGATCGGCCGACCTAGATTGAGGTGCAAAGAATGAGTACTTACGGAACCAAGCGCATCGTCAGCGGTGCGCACTATGGCCTGCGCGACTGGCTGGCCCAGCGCGTGACGGCCGTGCTGATGGCCCTGTTCACCATCGTGCTGCTGGCCCAGATCCTGTTCACCAAGCAGCCTCTGGGCTATGAGCTGTGGTCGGGCATCTTCTCCCAGCAGTGGATGAAGTTCGTGACCTTCGCGACCATCATCGCCCTGGCGTACCACGCCTGGGTCGGTGTTCGCGACATCTGGATGGACTACGTGAAGCCGGTCGGCCTGCGCCTGGCGCTGCACGTGTTCACCCTGGTCTGGTTGGTGGGTTGCGCGGGTTGGGCGATCCAAGTCCTCTGGAGGCTGTAAAAAATGCAAGTTGGAAGCTCGCTCGCAAAGCGCAAGTTCGATGTGGTGATCGTGGGTGCCGGTGGTTCCGGCATGCGCGCCTCGCTGCAACTCTCCCTGGCCGGCCTGAACGTGGCCGTGCTGTCCAAGGTCTTCCCGACCCGCTCGCACACCGTGGCCGCCCAGGGCGGCATCGGTGCCTCGCTGGGCAATATGTCGGAAGACAACTGGCACTACCACTTCTTCGACACCGTCAAGGGCTCGGACTGGCTGGGTGACCAGGACGCCATCGAGTTCATGTGCCGCGAGGCCCCGAAGGTCGTGTACGAACTCGAACACTTCGGCATGCCCTTCGACCGCAACGCCGACGGCACCATCTACCAGCGCCCCTTCGGCGGCCACACGGCCAACTACGGCGAGAAGCCCGTGCAGCGCGCCTGCGCCGCGGCCGACCGCACCGGCCACGCCCTGCTGCATACGCTGTACCAGCAGAACGTCAAGGCCAAGACGCAGTTCTTCGTGGAATGGATGGCGCTGGACGTCATCCGTGACGCCGAGGGCGACGTCGTCGGCGTGACCGCGCTGGAGATGGAAACCGGCGAAGTCCACATCCTGCAGGCCAAGACCGTGCTGATGGCCACCGGCGGTGCCGGCCGCATCTATGCGGCTTCCACCAATGCCTTCATCAACACCGGTGACGGCCTGGGCATGGCGGCACGCGCCGGCATCCCGCTGGAAGACATGGAGTTCTGGCAGTTCCACCCCACCGGCGTGGCCGGCGCGGGCGTGCTGCTGACCGAAGGCTGCCGTGGCGAGGGTGCCATCCTGCGCAACGCCAATGGCGAGCGCTTCATGGAACGCTACGCCCCGACCCTGAAGGACCTGGCCCCGCGTGACTTCGTGTCCCGCTCCATGGACCAGGAAATCAAGGAAGGCCGTGGCTGCGGTCCCAACAAGGACTACGTGCTGCTGGACATGACCCACCTGGGCGCCGAGACGATCATGAAGCGTCTGCCCTCGGTGTTCGAGATCGGCCACAACTTCGCCAACGTCGACATCACCAAGGAACCGATCCCCGTGGTGCCGACCATCCACTACCAGATGGGTGGCATCCCCACCAACATCAACGGTCAGGTGGTCGTGCCCAAGAACGGCAACCCGAACGAGGTCATCAACGGCCTGTACGCGGTGGGCGAGTGCTCCTGCGTGTCGGTGCATGGCGCCAACCGCCTGGGCACCAACTCGCTGCTGGACCTGGTGGTGTTCGGCCGCGCGGCCGGCAAGCACATCGTCGAGTTCAACCTCAAGAACCGCGAGCACAAGCCCCTGCCCAAGGATGCCGCCGACCAGACCCTGGCCCGCCTGGCGCGCCTGGAGTCGGCTTCCAATGGCGAATACGCTCAGGACGTCGCCAATGACATCCGCTCGACCATGCAGAAGCACGCCGGCGTGTTCCGCACCCAGGCCGTGATGGACGAAGGCGTCAAGAAGATCCTGGAAGTCGCCGAGCGCGTGAAGCACATCGGCCTGAAGGACAAGTCCAAGGTCTTCAACACCGCCCGTGTCGAGGCCCTGGAAGTCGAGAACCTGATCGAGGCCGCCAAGGCCACGATGACCTCGGCCGCCGCCCGTCCGGAGTCCCGTGGCGCCCATGCTCACGACGACTTCCCCAACCGCGACGACGCGAACTGGATGAAGCACACCCTGTGGTACTCCGAAGGCAACCGCCTGGACTACAAGCCGGTCAAGCTGACCCCGCTGACCGTGGAATCCGTGCCGCCCAAGGTGCGTACCTTCTGAGGACTGAGACATGAGCCAAAAACGTACCTTCCAGATCTACCGCTACGACCCGGACAAGGACGCCAAGCCCTACATGCAGACCCTCGAGATCGAGCTCGAGGGCAATGAGCGCATGCTGCTGGACGCGCTGATCAAGCTCAAGGCCGTGGACCCCACGCTGAGCTTCCGCCGCTCCTGCCGCGAGGGCGTCTGCGGTTCCGATGCCATGAACATCAATGGCAAGAACGGCCTGGCCTGCCTGACGAACATGCGCTCGCTGCCGCAGGTGGTGGTGCTCAAGCCGCTGCCGGGCCTGCCCGTCGTGCGCGACCTGATCGTGGACATGACGCAGTTCTTCAAGCAGTACCACTCCATCAAGCCCTACCTGGTGAACGACACGCCGCTGCCCGACAAGGAGCGCCTGCAGTCGCCGGTGGAGCGTGAGGAGCTGGACGGCCTGTACGAGTGCATCCTGTGCGCCAGCTGCTCCACGAGCTGCCCCAGCTTCTGGTGGAACCCCGACAAGTTCGTGGGCCCCGCCGGTCTGCTGCAGGCCTACCGCTTCATCGCGGACAGCCGTGACCAGGCCACCGCGGAGCGCCTCGACAACCTCGAGGACCCGTACCGCCTGTTCCGCTGCCACACCATCATGAACTGCGTGGACGTCTGCCCCAAGGGGCTGAACCCCACCAAGGCCATCGGCAAGATCAAGGAACTGATGGTGCGTCGCGCCGTCTGATGACCCGATCCGCCTTCGGATTCTTTGCAAAGGCCCCCATTCGTGACTACCTTGACCGATGCCCTCATTGACGAGAGAGCACTCTCCAAACTGAAGTGGCGCTGCCGCCGCGGCCTGCTGGAGAATGACCTCTTCATTGAGCGGTTCTTCAAGCGCTACGAATCCAGCCTGACTGAGCGTCAGGCCGAAGGCCTGCGCCAGCTGATGGACCTGTCGGACAACGATCTGATGGACCTGCTGCTGGTACGCAAGGAGCCCGAGGGCGAACAGGCCACGCCCGAATTCCTGGAGGTCCTGGGCATGCTCAGGACCCCCCTCTGATCTGTCACCGCCCCTGACCTGTTTTTCCAAGAAGTCACAAGGAACGCCCCATGACACCGTCTGACGTCAAAGCCACCCTGTCGTTCTCCGACGGCAGCCCCAGCATGGACCTGCCCATCTACAAGGGCTCCGTGGGTCCCGATGTGATCGACATCCGCAAGCTCTACGGCCAGACGGGCAAGTTCACCTACGACCCGGGCTTCCTGTCGACCGCCTCCTGCAACTCGACCATCACCTACATCGATGGCGACAAGGGCGAGCTGCTGTACCGCGGCTACCCCATCGAGCAGCTGGCCGTGAACTGCGACTACCTCGAGACCTGCTACCTGCTGCTGAACGGCGAGCTGCCCAACGCCGACCAGAAGGCCGAGTTCGAGAACCGCGTGATGCACCACACGATGGTCAACGAGCAGATGCAGTTCTTCCTGCGCGGCTTCCGTCGTGATGCGCACCCGATGGCCGTGATGACCGGCCTGGTGGGCGCGATGTCGGCCTTCTATCACGACAGCACCGACATCAATAACCCCGAACATCGCGAGATCGCGGCCATCCGCCTGATCGCCAAGATGCCGACGCTGGTGGCCATGGCCTACAAGTACACCATCGGCCAGCCCTACATCTACCCGAAGAACGATCTCTCGTACGCCGGCAACTTCATGCGCATGATGTTCGCCACGCCCTGCGAGGAGTACAAGCCCAATGACGTGCTGGTGCGCGCCATGGACCGCATCTTCACGTTGCATGCCGACCACGAGCAGAACGCCTCGACCTCGACCGTGCGCCTGTGCGGTTCCTCCGGCACCAACCCCTTCGCAGCCATCGCCGCGGGCGTGGCCTGCCTGTGGGGCCCGGCTCACGGTGGCGCCAACGAGGCCTGCCTGAACATGCTCAACGACATCCAGCAGATGGGTGGCGTGGCCAAGATCGGCGAGTTCATCAAGCAGGTCAAGGACAAGAGCAGCAACGTCAAGCTGATGGGCTTCGGCCACCGGGTCTACAAGAACTACGACCCGCGCGCCAAGCTGATGCGCGAGACCTGCCACGAAGTCCTGGGCGAGCTGGGCCTGCACAACGACCCGCTGTTCAAGCTGGCCATGGAGCTGGAGAAGATTGCGCTGGAAGACGAATACTTCGTCGCCCGCAAGCTCTACCCGAACGTGGACTTCTACTCCGGCATCGTGCAGCGTGCCATCGGCATCCCCGTGCCGCTGTTCACCGCCATCTTCGCGCTGGCTCGCACCGTGGGCTGGATCGCCCAGCTGAACGAGATGATCGCTGACCCCGAGTACAAGATCGGCCGTCCGCGCCAGCTCTTCGTGGGCGCGACGCCCCGCAACGTGAAGCCCATCGCCGAGCGTTGATCCTTCCCCTGTGGCCGGCTTGCGTCGGCCTGGGTGAAGACCAGGAAGCCCCGTTGCAGGCATGCACGGGGCTTTGCTTTTTGGGGCGCATGCTGTTTGTGGGCTGGGCTGGGCTGGGCCGGAGCAGCGCGGCGGTGGCAGCGTCCCGGCCGGGCGCAGTGCGCGGCGGCCGGCCCTCGCGGGCCGGCTCCCCTGCGGTGCTCGTGGCCTGGAGCGGGCGCGTAACTCGCTCCACTCGCTGCGCTCGTTGCGCTCAAACAAACGCGCCCAGTCAGACAACAAAGCGCGCTCACGCGCGCCGCTCCAGCCCCCTGCGCTCCTCGGCGCCACGCAAGGCGCCCAGCCAGGACGCCACCACCGCCACGCAGCAACACCGAGCACCCCCCTCAGCCCCTTGGTCAACCGGGCGCATGGCATCCGCGATAAGCCTGCGTCGGCTCCTGCAAGCGCCCTACATCAAGGCAAGAGCCGGCACACGCTGTCCAGCAAGGCCATCGCAGGGGAGTCACCTACGTAAACGCCCGCATAACGCAGGCATGGGCGTCAATGCGTGGTAGGCGAGCATCCATGCGCTAGTGCTAGTGCTAGTGCTAGTGCTAGTGCTAGTGCTAGTGCTAGTGCTAGTGCTAGTGCTAGTGCTGGTGCTGGTGCTGGTGCTGGTGCTGGTGCTGGTGCTGGTGCTGGTGCTGGTGCTGGTGCTGGTGAGTGCACGAGCGGTCTCGGCTATGGCATGCCCCAGCGCGAGCCGGGGGGAGGGGGGTGGCGCTATGCTGCTCGCATGACTCGCCCGCCCATCCTCGATCCCCGTGCCGTGCCCGTGGCTGCTCGCGATGAGGGCCTGCCCGCCGTGCCAGCCGATACCTTGTCTGCCGAGGCCCTGCGTGCCCGCTTTCGTACGCCGCCGGCCTGGTCGCCCGAGCTGCCGGGGGACGGCGGGGTGCTGAGCCAGCGAGAACCCGCCTCGGCCGCGGTGCTGGTGCCGCTGGTGCAAAGGCCCGAGGGCCTGCAGGTGCTGCTGACGCAGCGCACGGCCCATCTGCGGGATCACGCAGGGCAGGTCAGCTTCCCCGGCGGTCGCACCGAACCTGAGGACGCAGACGCCGTCGCCACTGCCCTGCGCGAGGCCCAGGAGGAGATCGGCCTGCATCCCCGCCATGTGGAGGTGCTGGGGCAGTTGCCGATCTACCGCACGGTGACGGCCTTCATGGTGCACCCTGTCGTTGCCCTGGTGCAGCCCGACTTCGACCTGGCGCTGGACGAGTTCGAGGTGGCCGAGGCCTTCGAGGTCCCGTTGTCCTTTCTGATGAATCCGGCCCACCACCAGCGCCATGTCTTCCGCTGGCAGGAGGGCGAGCGGCAGTTCCTGTCCATGCCCTGGACGGGGTCAGATCTTGCCGGGGTGTCGCGCGAGTACTTCATCTGGGGCGCCACGGCCGCCATGCTGCGCAACTTCTATCGCTTCCTCTCGGCCTGAGGGGCGCGGGGCCGCTATCATGCGGGCCCATGAACTTCTTCGCCGTCCTGTTGGCCCTGATCTGCGAGCAGCTCAAGCCGCTGCCGCATGGCAATGCGGTGCATCAGGGCGTGATCAGCTGGGTGCGCTGGACCGGCCGCAATTTCGACGCCGGCAAGGAGCGCCACGCCCTCGTCGTCTGGGGCATCACGGTGCTGGGACCAGCCCTGCTGGCGGCCGGCCTCTATGCCCTGGTGCGGCATTTCACGGTGCTGGGTGCCCTGGGGCTGGACGTGCTGGTCCTCTACCTCACCCTGGGCTTCCGTCAATTCAGTCATTACTTCACCGACATTCGAGACGCCCTGGAGCGCGCCGACGAGATGGAGGCCCGCCGCCTGCTGGCCGAATGGCGCCACCTGGATGCCACCGAGCTGCCACGCACCGAGCTGCTGCGCCACGTGATCGAGCATTCGCTGCTGGCGGCGCACCGGCATGTCTTCGGCGTGTTCTTCTGGTTCATCGTGCTGTCCACGGTGGGCCTGGGGCCGGCGGGGGCCATTCTTTACCGCATGGCTGAATTCGCCAGTCGCTACTGGGCCTTCAAGAGCCGCACCATCGACGCCCCGACCAACGAGCGCCTGATGCAGATCTCCCGCCAGTTCTTCGGCTGGGTGGACTATGTGCCCGCCCGGCTGACCGCCACCGGCTTTGCCATCGTCGGCAATTTCGAGGAGGCAGTGAACGGCTGGCGCCGCGACGCTGGGCTGTGGATGCACCCCAACGAGGGCATCATCCTGGCCTCGGCCGCTGGCGCCCTGGGCGTGCAACTGGGCGGCTCGGCCGCGCCGGGTGTCACGCCAGACCGCAGCAAGACCTTCGAGGCCGGCGGTGACATGGACGCCACCCGCGCCGAAGGCTCCACGCCTGGCATGGCACCCGCCCTGGGCCATCTGCAGAGCGTGGTGGGCCTGGTCTGGCGCTCCGTGGTGCTGTGGATGTTCCTGCTGGCCCTGCTCACGCTGGCCAATCTGCTGGGCTGATCGTCCCCATGACCCTCTGCCCCCCCTGATCCCTCTTGATCGCGAGGGCATGACTGCGTCCTTCGCAGCGTGCCTGTCGCAGGCCTGCCATCGTGCCGGCCCAGGGCTTCTCAGGCCTCGCGCACGTCCGCGATGACCTGCTCCCCGAAATCCGCCCGCGCCAGGTAGCGCAGCACCGCGGAGGCCGTCTGGGCCGGGCTGCTGAGCTGGGCGTCGGTCTTCAGGGCGTGGAAGCGCGGCTGCTCGGGAAAAGCTGCCGGGGCGGCGCTGCGCAGCTGCTGCTGCATGTCGGTATCGATGACGCCCGGTGCCAGCGATACGATGCGGGCCGATGCCAGACCCTGGCTGGCCCGGTGTGCCTCGTCCAGGGCCATGGCCCGGGAGAGGTGGTCCATGGCCGCCTTGGCCGCGCAATAGGCCGCCGTGCCGGCCATGGCGCGCCGCCCGAGTCCGGACGAGATGTTCAGCACCCGGAGCTGGCCCGGCGCCTGGCGGCAGGCGTCCAGGAAGGCCGCGCTGAGCAGCAGGGCCGCCTCGGCACCCACGCGCAAGGCGTTGGACAGCTCGGCCAGCGGGGTGTCCTGCACGGCGCCGGGATGGGTTACCACGCCGGCATTATTGATCAGGGTGAGGGTGTCAAAGCTGTCCAGGGACTGAGCTTGCAGCCACTGCTTCAGGGCCTGGGCCACGGGCAAGGGCTGGGCGAGATCCTGACGCCATTGTTGCAGCGAGCTGCCGGTGGAGGCGGCCAGGCCATAGAGCGATTCATTGTCCCGCCGGGCAATGCCCAGCACCTGATGCTCAGGGCTGGCGAGCAGTTCGCGCGCCAGGGCCAGACCCAGGCCGCGCGAGCTGCCGGTGACGATGTAGAGGTGACGCTTGGGGCTGTTCATGAGTGCATTCTCGCGCCGGATCGCCGTGGATGGGGCCGCTCAGAACGGGGGAGGGCTCTGGAGCTGAAGGGCCGGCTCGGGCCCCAGGGCGGGCAGGCCCAGCTCGCAGGCATGCAGGAGCAGGCGCGGGGCGGCCAGCTGCAGGGCTGGCGGTGCATAGAGCGCGTCACCCACGATGGGATGGCCGATGGCCAGGCAGTGCACTCGCAGCTGGTGGGATCGCCCTGTCAGCGGGCACAGCTCGACGCGGGTCTGCTGCCGCACGGCGTCGCGCGCCAGCACCCGCAGCCTGGTCTGCGAGGGCTTGCCGCGTTGGTGGCAGACCATCTGCCGCGGGCGATTGGGCCAGTCGGTGACCAGAGGCAGGGCTATGGCCTGCTCGTCCGGCTCGACCAGGCCGCCCAGCACGGCCACATAGCGCTTCTCGACCTGGCGCGTGGCGAAGGCATCGCTGAGCAGGCGCTGCATCTCGAGGCTGCGGGCGAACACCAGGAGGCCGGAGGTGGCCATGTCAAGGCGGTGCACGACCAGCGCCTCCGGGAAGCGAGCTTGCACGCGGCTGGCTGCGCAGTCCTGCTTGTCCTCGCCACGGCCGGGCACGGACAGCAGGCCGCTGGGCTTGTCGACGACCACGCAGCCCGGGCCGACATGCACCCAGCCCAGCTGCAGGGCCTCGGGGGCCGGCGCCGGCGGCAGGGCAGTCCCGGCGCTCAGAACTGCTCCACCCAGCCGCTCTGCACGGCGGACTGAGGATTGGATCCGGCCTGCCGCACGCGCTGCAGGGCGTCGTCGACGTCCATCCCCAGGCCCTTGAGCACGCAGGCGGCCACGGTGCCGGTGCGGCCGATGCCGGCAGCGCAGTGCAGCAGCACGCGATCGCCCACGCGAAGGCTGTGGACCAGCAGCTCCACGCCCTGGCGAAAGGCCTCGGGGTTGGCGCCCAGGCCGAAATCGCGCATGGGCAGGTGCTGCCAGCGAAAAGGCAGGCGGCCCTCGCTGACGGCTTTGTGATAGAGCGGTGAAAGCTGCGCCACCTCATCCATGGGGTTCAGGCAGCTGACCAGGCTGAGCTGGCGCAAGCGGGCTTCGTCCAGAAAGGCTCCCCAGGGCTCCAGCCGGCCGGGCATGGACTGCAGCCACAGCCGGCCGCTGATGTCAGGAGGGAGTTCGAGTGCGCGGAATGCCATGGCGGAATTGTGCCTTCGGCAGCCCGTGATGTCAGCGACATGCTCATGGTTAATAAACAATTCGTTGATAAATTGGAGGCGCGTCTGCATGATGCCGGCATGACGATGCCACAGCCCCTGCCGGCGCCCCTCCAGTCGTGAGTGCCACCCCAAATCCTTCGCTGCCCGAGCCGGAGGCCCTGCGCATCCGCCATCCCTACTGGGTGCTGGGCGCCGTCTGTGCATTGGCGCTGATGAGCACGGTGGGCGTGTCCATGCCCTATCCCATCCTGGCCCCCATCTTTGTCGACGGGCCGCCTGATGCCTTCACCCGATTCCTGGGCCTGGATCCCAAGCTGCTGATGGGCCTGGCTCTGGCGGTCAATCCACTGGGCATCCTGCTGGGCAGCCTCTTCATCGGTCCGCTGTCCGACCGATATGGCCGCCGCGCGACCCTCAGCGTCACGCTGACGGCCACGCTGCTGGGCTATCTGCTGACGGCCTACGCACTGCAGCAGCGCTGGTATGTGGTCTTTGTGCTGGCACGCTTCCTGACCGGCATCACAGAGGGCAATGTGGCGGTCGCCCGGGCCTTGGTGGCCGACCTGCACGGCCAGATTGACCGCACCCGCGGCCTGGCCTGGCTCAACGCCTGTCTTTATGCCGGTTGGCTGCTGGGGCCGCTGCTTGGCGGCCTGACCCTGGGGCTGGGTGCGCCAGTGCCCTTCGTGCTTGCAGGCATGGCCATGCTGCCTTGCCTGGTGGTCCTGAGCGCAGGCGTGCCCGCAGGCCGCCGGACATCTGGTCCCTTGAATGTGCTGCAGGCCATGCGCGAACAGCAGGCGCTGGGACTGCTGCGCGAGGATCCGGTGCTGAGGCGCCTGGCCTGGCTGCAGTTCCTCTATACCTTGGGCGTGACGGCCCTGTATGAGTTCGCACCGTTGTGGATGCTGGAGCAGGCCGGGCTGGACAGCCGCGGCATCGCCTACGTCACCGCCGCACAGTGCGCCACCATGACCCTGGCCAGCGTGCTGGCCGGCCGCTTCGGTAGCGGACGGCGCCATCAGCCGCTGCGTGATGCAGCCTGGCTGGCCCTGCTTGCGGCACTGGGGCTGTGCCTGCTGGCGCTGCTGCCGGCTACGCCAGGTCTGCTCATGATTGCTTTTCTGGGCCTGCCGCTGGCGCTCTACAACGCCGTCATGCCGGCCTGGATGTCAGAGCGCTTCGCCAGCCACGGCCAGGGCCGGGTGATGGGCTTGCTGTCCACCATCTTCTGTCTGGCCAATGTCGTGGTGGCCCTGCTGGGCTCAGGTCTTGCCCTGCTGTCCTCGCGCTGGATCATGGCGCTGGGCGGCCTGACCTGCGTGCTGGCGGCCTGGCAGTTGGTGGCCCTGGCACGGTTCGAAGTGCAGAAGAAAAGCCAGTTGAGAGACCAAACATGAAGACCGAAGCCCGGCAGCGCCTGCTGCATCAGCTCAAGAGCGGGGGGCCGCAGACGGCGGCGCAACTGGCCGACGGCCTGGACCTGAGCGGCATGGGGGCGCACAAGCAGCTGCAGCAGCTGGCTGAGGAAGGCTTGCTCCAGTGGCGGGACGAGGCCGGCGTCGTGGGCCGGCCGCGCCGGGTCTGGCGGCTCAGTGCGGCGGGCCATGCCCAGTTTCCGGACCGCCATGGCGAGCTCACGGTGCAGCTGATCCAGCAGGTCCGAAGTCTGCTGGGGGAGCCGGCACTGGAGAGGCTGATCGATGCGCGCGAGCAGGACAGCGAGCGCCGCTACCTGGCCGCCCTGGCTGGCAAGCGCAGCCTGCGCAGTGCCCTGCAGGTCCTGGCCGCTGAGCGGGAGCGCGAGGGCTATATGGCGCGGATCGAGCGGACGGGACACGACTGGCTGCTGATCGAGGATCACTGCCCCATCTGCGCCGCGGCGCAGGCCTGCCAGGGCTTCTGTCGTTCCGAACTGGCCCTGTTCCAGCGCTGCCTGGCACCGTGGGCAGAGGTGCGCAGGACCGAACACCAGCTTGCTGGTGGACGGCGCTGTGCCTATCGCATCAGTCCTCACCCCTGAGCACGGCATGCAGCCAGGGCTCGAGCTGGCGCAGCTCCTGGGCCAATGCCTCGCGCGCCTGGGTGGAGGCCTGGGCGCAGCGCTGTTCCCACTGCCCGCGCTCGACTTCGAGGACGCTGATGCTGGCCTGTGCCTGAGGGCTGTCCAGGGCACGCAGGCTGCGCAGCGCCTGGCGCAGCACCGAGCCATGCAGCTGCACATTGCTTTGCAAATCGGGTTCTGACAGCAGCCCGGCCAGCAGTTGCCAGGCTTGGGCGTGGCGTCCGCGCCGATTCAGGAGTTCGGCCATGGATTCCTGGGCCGACCAGCGCCAGTAGCGGGTCTTCTCGTCGACCGACCATTGGGCCAGCAGCTGGTTCAGCAGGGTGTCGGCCTCATCAAGCCGATGCAGCAGCACCAGCAGATGTGCCACCGCCAGCTTGAGCACGCCCTGGAAGACCGCATGCAGGCGCCCATCCTGGGCCAAAGAGCGGGCTCCGCCCAGGTGGCGCTCGGCACGGCGCAGGGCGAGCCGGGCCATCACCCGGCCTTCGTCATCGCCGCGTTCCAGAGCCTGTTCATGGGCGGCTGTCATGGAGACCAGCAGATTCGTATAGGCCCTCATGCGATCCGCGCTGTCGATGGACTCACGGGCCAGGGACAGCGCACGCATGTGCAGCAACTCGGCCTGGTCCAGGTTGCCCATGCGGGCATGCACATGGCCCAGGCAGCTCAGGCAGGCGGACAGCGGCTCATGGAACTGCTCCCGCTCCAGGTAGCGCACGGAGGCCTTGGCCAGCGGCATGGCCTCTGCGGCGAGGCCGAACTCGCACAGGGCCAGGGCGGCCTGGCGCAGGGCATGAGGCAGCGCGGTGGAGGCCGGACCGCTGCTCAAGGCCGCGGCGGCGGCCAGTGCCTGCCGGCAACTGCCCAGGAGGTCCCCGGTCTGCCAGGACTGGATGGCTCGGGCGAGCAGCCGGTCGCCGTCAGCCGGTGGATCGGAGGCGGTAGGGGCCGGCGTCGGCGATTGCGTTTGCGCGAGGCCGGCCTGCGGGGACTGCGGGTACTGCATATGGCTGGACTCTATGCCAAATCCTTGTCGTCTCCCTGCCGGAAATCACCGCTAGACTGGGATGAGAACCCTGATGCCGGACCCGCCATGAATGCCGACAAGTCTACCGATGCCAGTGCCGCCCTGGACCGGCACGCTGATGCCCACGAGTGGTTTGCGCTCTTCGAGCTCGCGCCGGTGTCTTTGTGGCTGGAGGACTTCAGCGCCCTGGCCCAGCTGTTCCGCCGCCTGCGGTCGGAGGGTGTGAGCGAGCTCAGATCGCACCTGCTGCGCCATCCGCAGGACCTGCGGATCTGCACCGAGGGCATCCGCGTGCTGTGCGTCAATCGCAAGACCCTGAGCCTCTTCGGCGCCCGGGATCAGGGCCATCTGCTGGCCAATCTGGGCGCCGTGTTCCGCGACGACATGCTGGAGCACCATGTGCAGGACCTGGAGCGACTGTGGCGCGGCGAGCTGAGCTACGAGAGCCAGACGGTCAACTACACGCTCGACGGCCGCCGCCTGGACGTGCGACTGGCCGTGCGAGTGCTGCCTGGGCATGAGGAAGATTGGTCTCGGGTGCTGCTGTCCCTGGAGGACGTGACGACCCGCACCCAGGCCCAGCGGGAGTTGCAGGCCAGTGAGCGCTACGCCAATGGCCTCTTCGAGCATTCGCCCGTCTCGCTGTGGGTGGAGGACTTCAGCGGCGTCAAGCGCCTGCTGGACGAAGCCCGCGAGCAGGGCATCACTGACTTCCGCACCTTCACCGACGTGCACCCGGATTTCGTCGACCGCTGCATGGCCCAGATCCGCGTGCTGCGCGTCAACCGCCAGACTCTGCGCATGTTCCGCTCACCCGACCAGGCCACCCTGGTGGCGCGCCTCAGCGATGTGTTCCGGGACGAAATGCGCCGGCCCTTCACCGAGCAACTGATCGAGCTGTGGAACGGCCAGATCTTTCAGCAGCGCGAGACAGTCAACTACACCCTGGACGGCGAACTGATCCACGTGCACCTGCAGTTCAGCGTGTTGCCAGGGCATGAGCATGACTGGTCCCTGGTACAGGTCTCGCTGACCGACATCAGTGCCCGCAAGAAGGCCGAGGCCTACCTCGAGTTCCTGGGCAAGCATGACGCCCTCACCAAGCTGCGCAACCGCAGCTTCTTCAGCGACGAGATCAATCGCCTGGAGCGCCGCGGCCTGGCGCCCGTGGGCATTCTGCTGCTGGATGTCAACGGGCTGAAGCGCCTGAATGACGACACCGGGCATGCGGCCGGAGATGCCGTGCTGCGCCGCGCCGGCGAGGTGCTGGCCAAGGCCGTGGAGCCGCCGATGACGGCCTCGCGCATCGGCGGGGACGAGTTCGTGCTGCTGCTGCCAGGCGCAGACGAGGCGGCGGTGGAGGCCCTGCAGGCGCAGGTCGAGGAGTTGCTGGAGCTCAACAACCAGTTCCATGCGGGGGCGCGGCTGGAGATGTCCATGGGGCGTGCCGTGTGGCGCGGCACAGAGCGCATCGAGGCCGCGGTTCACCGCGCCGACGCGATGATGTACGAGCAAAAAAGGGCCTACTACGTCGCCCAGACGCACGACCGCCGCTCGTGAGCGAGGGCCCGAAGGCCTTGCTCAGGAGACCATGTAGGCTGCCGAACCCGTACTCAGCAGGCGGCCCTGGGCGTCCATGAACTCCATGCGTGTGCTGGCCACGCGGCTGCCCAGGCGCAGCACCTCGGCGCGGGCCCGGAAATGCTCGCCGATGGCAGGGCGCAGATAGTCCACCCGCAGGTCTATGGTGCCCAGCTTGTTGAAGCGCTGCAGGCGGGCGGCGGGCGCTTCCTCACGATGCCGGTCGCCGATGGCGGCCATCACGGCCAGGCCGCCCAGGGCGTCCAGCGTGGCCGAGATGACGCCGCCATGCATGCGGTGATGGGCGAAATGGCCGATCAGCTCGGGGCGCATGGCCACCGCAGCCTCCGCTGCCAGGGCCTCCAGGGCGGTCACCTGCAGGCCAAGCACCTTGTTGAAGCTGATGTGCTCCTCGAAGATCTGGCACAGGGCGGTCGTGAATTCGGCCTCGAAGACGGTGCGGGGCGGGGTGCTGCTCATGCATGGACACTAACTCAGCGGCCATCGTCCGGGCCCTGGGGCCTTCCCCTGCAGAATGACGCCGAGGCGACAAGACGGGACCCGTCGTGCCGCCCGCACGCCTTAAGGCGCTCCTAAGGCAGGGTGCAGCCCCTGCGCGGCACACTAGCGTCCATGATCAGCGTCATGAGCACCCATCGCCTTCGCCCGACCCTGCTGGCTGCGATCCTGGCCTGCAGTGCCGCCATGAACCTGGCGCAGGCTGCAGCGTCAGTCCGCCTTCAGTCGGCGGCCGATGAACCGGCCTTCCTGGCTGCAGTGGGCGTGACGCCGCAGATGCCGCTCAAGTACCAGGACGAGGACGGGCGAAGCCTGACACGCGAGGTTTTCTACGAGCGCCTGTCCCGCGCCGAAGGCAAGCTGAGCCTTGCCGTCCGCAAGACCGCGCAGGAGGCGACGCTGCAGCTCCAGGCAGCCGGCAAGAGACCGGAGATCGGGCGCTTCAAAGTGGCCCCCGGCGAGTCAATGCCCGCCTTCTCGCTGCGCTCGCTGGACCAGGCCGCACTGACTCCTGAGATGCTCAGGGGACGCTACACGCTGATGAGCTTCTATTTCGCGACCTGCGCACCCTGCGTGGCGGAAATTCCCGCCCTCAACAGCCTGCAGGCCCACATGCCGGAGCTGAGGCTGGCGGCCGTCACCTTCGACGATGAGACCACCAGCCGGCGCTTCGTGCAGGACCACGGCCTGCGCTGGCCGGTCTATGCCCAGGCCAGGCCCTTCCTGCAATCCCTGGGTGTCAGCAGTTTTCCGGCCTTCGCCCTGCTGAACCCCGAAGGCAAGCTCGTGAGCATAGGCCCGCTGTACGAGCTGCAGCACAGCCCGAATCCGTCAGAGCTGCTGCAACGCTGGGTGCAGGAGCAGATCGCCCGGGATTCAGGCAAGACCTGACCCCTGAGTCGCGATCGGGCCCGTCACTTCACTTGTTGTCCGGCGCCTTGCAGGTGCTCATGCCGAAGGGAAGATAGGCCGGGCAGAAGCGCAGCAGGCCGGTGGCGATGAAGATGACGCCTATCCAACCCCAGGCGCCGATGAAGCCCAGCAGGGTGGCGGCGATGAGGATGGTGCCGGCGATGACGCGCATGGCGCGGTCCACGGTTCCGATATTGGCTTGCATGAAGGTTCTCCTTTGCGGGGCAGTGGCTCAGTGAGTGAGTGGGGTGGCAGGCTTGAGCAGGGCGCCCTCGGCGTCCCGCACTTCGGTGGTGATGGCGATGCCCTGGCCCACGCTCTGCGTCACGGTGCAGAAGGCCTCGAACTGGCTCAACACGCGATCCAGGTGCTGCAGCTGCGCGGCGGGCACGCCCAGCTGCAGCTGGGCGCGCATGGCCAGCACCCGTAGGCGCCCCTCGGCATTGCGGCCGACCTGCGCCTCCACGCTGCAGCGCAGGGGCTCTGGCGCCTGCTTGTACTTGCGCAGGGCGAAGAGCAGGGAGTCCGAGAGGCAGTTGGCCACCGCCGCGCACAGCAGCTGTACGGGCGAGGGGCCCTGGCCGGTGCCCAGGGGGGGCGGTTCATCCGTCAGCAGGGCCGGGACCTCGCCACCGAAGCAGGTGTCGAAGCGGTAGTCAGCCTGTTGGACCAGGTCGACGCGAACGAGTTCATCGCTCATCAGGCATGTCCTTTCGGGAGATGGGTTTGAAGCCAGCGCAGCAAGTCGGCCGCCGGCATGGCGCCGCTCTGGCGCGCGATCTCGCGGCCGCCGAGGAACAGCGCCAGGGTGGGGATGCTGCGGATGCTCAGCCGCGATGCGGTCTGCGGGCAGGCCTCCGTGTCGACCTTGACGAAGCGCACTCCTGGGGCCTGCGCGGCGGCGGCCTCGAACTGTGGCGCCATCATGCGGCAAGGACCGCACCAGGCCGCCCAGAAGTCCACCAGCACGGGGGCCTCGGTCTTGCTGATGTAGTCGGCGAACACGGCGTCGCTCAGGGCCAGGGGATGCGTCGGCGCGATCTCGGCACCACAGCGGCCGCAGACCGGCTGGTCCTGGAGTCGCTCGGCGGGAACGCGATTGGTGGCACCGCAATGGGCACAGACCAGATGCATGGACAGCTCCTTGGTTCAGCAGCCCGGGCGCACCCCGAGCTTGCGCAGCAGGGACTCCATCAGGCACCAGCGGCTGAAGCCGCTTTGCAGCAGATTCAGCCCAACGAAAGCCGTGAAGGCCAGCCACCATTGCGAGTGGAACACAGGGCTGGTCGGCAGGCCCAGGGCCAAGGACATCAGGACGAAGAAGCCGGCGGCGATGCGGACGATTTGCCAGGAGGTCATGTCAGTCTCCTTCAGTGGGGGAGGGGGTGGAGGCAGGGCCTTGCAGCAGGTGCAGGCGATGGCGGTAGGCGACGAAGTAGAGCGTCGGGATGACGACCAGCGTCAGAAGGGTCGAGACCAGGATGCCGAAGATCAGCGAGATGGCCAGGCCATTGAAGATCGGGTCGTCCAGGATGAAGAAGGCGCCGAGCATGGCCGCCAAACCGGTCAGCAGGATGGGCTGTGCGCGGGTGACGGCGGAGCGCAGGATGGCCTTCTCGAAGGGCATGCCCGCACGCACCTGCAGCCTGATGAAGTCCACCAGCAGGATGGAGTTGCGCACGATGATGCCGGCCAGCGCGATCATGCCGATCATGCTGGTGGCCGTGAATTGCGCGCCCAGCAGGGCGTGGCCGGGCATCACGCCGATCAGGGTCAGGGGGATGGGCGCCATGATGATCAGCGGCGTCAGGTAGGAGCCAAACTGCGCCACCACCAGCAAGTAAATCAGCACCAGGCCCACGGCGTAGGCGGCGCCCATGTCGCGGAAGGTCTCGTAGGTGATCTGCCATTCGCCGTCCCACTTGAGAGCGTAGCCTCGGTAGGCGTCGTCGGGCTGGTGGATGAAGTGCTCGTCCACCCCGGCTCCGTCCGGTGCCTGGATGCGGGCGATGGCGCTGCGCATCTGGAACATGCCGTAGAGCGGGCTTTCCACGCGGCCGGCCATGTCGCCCACCACATAGTTCACCGGCAGCAGGTCCTTGTGGTGGAGGGGCTGTTCGCGCTGGGTGTCGGAGATCGTCACCAGCTCGCGCAGCGGCACCAGCGCTCCTTGCGCTGAACGCACGCGCAGGGAGAGCAGGGCGTCCAGGCTGCCCTGCTGCTCGGGCGGCAGCTGCAGCCAGGCAGCGTTGGGATACTTGCTCTGGTCATGCAGCCAGATCACGGCCTCGCCGGCCTGAGCTGTGCGCAGGGTGCTGACAATGGACGCCTGGCTCACGCCCAACTGCGCGGCCCGGGCGCGCTGCACCAGCAGCAGTTGGCGTGGCGCGGCGGCGATGCTGCTGTCATCCACGTCGACCAGGCCTGCCTGCTGCTCGAAGACCTGGCGGACCTGGCGCGCCAGCTGCTGGCGGCCGGCATCATCCGGGCCGTAGATCTCGGCCACCAGGGGCGCCAGCACCGGCGGCCCCGGCGGTACTTCCACCACCTTCACGTTCGCTCCAAAGCGTCGGGCGATGGTCTGCAGCGGCGGTCGCAGGCGGGTGGCGATGGCATGGCTCTGCTCCTTGCGGTGGTGCTTGTCGACCAGGTTGACCTGGATGTCTCCCTGCTCGCTGCCGGCACGCAGGTAGTACTGGCGCACCAGGCCGTTGAAGTTGATGGGCGAGGCCGTGCCGGCATAGGCCTGGTAGTGCAGCACCTCAGGCACGGTGGACAGGTAGGCACCCAGCTCGTGCATTACTGCGGCAGTCTGTTCCACTGGCGTGCCGGCGGGCATGTCCACCACCACCTGGAATTCGGACTTGTTGTCGAAGGGCAGCATCTTCAGCATCACCAGGCCGGCCCCGGGCAGGGCGAGCGAGAGTGCGATCAGCCCGGCAATGCCCAAGCCCAGCAGACGGCGGCTGCGTTGGCCGCGCTGCGCGTCCAGCAGGGGCGCGAAGAGCCGGCTGAAGAGCGGGGCCAGCTTCGCGGACAGACCGTGCAGCGCATCAGGATCTGTGTGTTGGCCGGCCGGCAGTGCCTTCATCCACAGGCGGGCCAGCCAGGGCGTCACCACGAAGGCGATGGCCAGGGACAGCAGCATGCCCATGCTGGCGTTGATGGGGATGGGGCCCATGTAGGGACCCATCAGTCCGCTGACGAAGGCCATGGGCAGCAGGGCGGCGATCACCGTCAGGGTGGCCAGGATGGTGGGGCCGCCGACTTCGTCTACGGCACCCGGAATCAGCTGGGCCAGGCTGCGGCCCGGATGCAGGTGCTGGTGGCGGTGGATGTTTTCCACCACCACGATGGCGTCGTCCACCAGGATGCCGATGGAGAAGATCAGCGCGAACAGCGATACCCGGTTGAGCGTGAAGCCCCAGGCCCAGGAGGCGAAGAGGGTGACGGTCAGCGTGAGGATCACAGCCGTGCCTACGATGGCGGCCTCGCGCCGGCCCAGTGCGATGAAGACCAGGGCGACTACCGAGGCCGTGGCGAAGAGCAGCTTCTGGATCAGCTTCTGCGCCTTGTCGTTGGCGGTGGCGCCGTAGTTGCGCGTCTCCTGCACCAGGACCTCGGCGGGAATGACGGTGTTGCGCAGCGTGTTCACGCGGTGCATCAGCGCGTTGGCGACGTCAATGGCGTTCTCGCCGGCCTTCTTGGTGATGGCGATGGTGATGGCGGGAAACTCACCGCGCACGCCGGAGGCCGCGCCTTCGGGCTGCGGCGCGCCGCCAGTGCCATGCCAGACGTAGCGGCTGGGCGTCAGCGGGCCATCGACGATGCGGGCGACCTCGCGCAGGAACAGGGGCTTGCCCTCGCGCACACCCACGACCAGATCCTCCAGGTCCCGGGCCGATGACAGCCAGGGGCCGGCCTCCAGCGCGATGGCCTGGCCGCCCTGCAGCAGATCGCCCAGGGGCATGCCCATCTGGGCCGACTGCAGGGCCTGGCGCAGCTCGCTCACGCTCAGCCCGGCCCGGGCCATGCGCGTGGCGTCAATGTGGATCTGCACCGCGCGGCCGGGGCCGCCCAGGCTCACCACATCGCGGGTGCCGGGCACGCGCTTGAGCTCGTTTTCCAGGCTGTGGGCCACGCGCTCAAGGTCATGGGCCCCCGTCTCGGGCTGGGTGCTGAAGAGGGTCAGGCTGACGATGGGCACGTCGTCGATGCCCTTGGGCTTGACCAGGGGCTGCTGCACACCCAGGCCGGTGGGCAGCCAGTCGGCATTGCTGCTGACGGTGTCATGCAGGCGAACCAGGGCCTCGGTGCGCGGCACGCCCACCTTGAACTGCACGGTCAGCACGGCGAGTCCCGGCCGCGAGACCGACATCACATGCTCGACCCCCGCCATCTGCGACAGCACTTGTTCGCCGGGGCTGGCCACCATCTGCTCCACGTCCTTGGCCGAGGCGCCGGGGAAGGGCACCAGCACATTGGCCATGGTGACGTTGATCTGGGGCTCCTCCTCGCGAGGCGTGACCATCACCGCGAAGATGCCCAGCAGCAGGGCCACCAGGGCCAGCAAAGGCGTGATCTGGGCGGACTGGAAATAGGCCGCGATGCGGCCCGAGATGCCCAGCGCCTGCTTGTCCATTGAATCCATGGGCCCTCCTGCTCAACGAACCCTGGCGGCGGCCTGCGGCTCCAGGGCCACGCGCTCGCCGGCCTTCAGGCCGCTGAGGATCTCGATCTGGCTGCCTCGGCTTTCTCCCAGGCGCACCTGGCGCAGCAGGGGGCGGCCCTCGGCATTGAGCACATAGAGCCCAGTCATCTCGGCGCGGCGGACCACGGCCTGCGAGGGGACCAGCAGCGTCGCGGGCTGCGTCGGCGTCTTCGCGGGACCCGTCAGGCGGATGCGCGCCAACTGGCCTGGCACCAGGCCTTTCAACGAGGACGGCAGTTCGGCCCGCAATTCCACCGTGCCACTGCTGCTGTCGACGGTGGGGAGCCATTGCACGCGGCTGGGGATCAGGCCCTGCACGCCGAGCGTGGGGAGGTCCACCAGCACGGCACCGTCCCGGTCCTGGGCAGCCTGTGCCTGGGCCTGCGGCACATGGGCCGTGACGCGCAGGGCCGCAGGATCGTAGAGCACAGCCAGACCGCGGCCGGGCAGGGCCATGTCACCCTGGACCACCGGCACCTCCGAGATCACCCCGGCATAGGGCGCGCGCAGCTGGTACCAGTCGCTCTGGCTGCGCGCCGCGCCGGCCTGGGCCAACTGCGCCTGCACCTGGGCCTCGGTGGCCTTGAACTGAGCCTCTGCCTGGTCCAGGGCCGCCTGGCTGATGAAATGCTGGCGGAAGAGCTGCTGCTGGCGGTCGCGTTCGCGTCGGGCCAGCTCCAGCTGGGCGCGGGCCACCTGGGTTTGCGCTTCGCTGGCCTGGGCGCTCTGGTCGGCGCTGCGTGCATCCAGGCGCATGAGCAGTTGGCCTGCTTTCACGGCATCGCCCGGCTTGACCAGCAACTGCACCACGGCGCCAGCCACCTGCGCCGCCAGCGTGGTCTGGCGCAGGGCTTCCACGCGGGCCTCATGGGCCTGGCTCAGGGGAGCCGTGCCGGCCTGCACGGTGTAGCTCTTGAGGTGGGGCAGTGCGGGCTCGGCCGCCAACACTGACCCGGCCTGCAGCCCCGCCATTGCCAGCGCCAGGAGCATCGCGGTGGCAGCCGGAGGCCATGCAGGCATCGGCCGGCGCTTCAGCGGAGAGAGGGGGAATGGGGTCTTGGACATGGTGTGGCGTTGGCGGCTGGACATGTGATGCTTGTTGGGTTTATTATTTGCGCAATCACGCAAATAGTCAAATGAATTTGCAGACGCTCGGTAGACAGATCCGCGAGCGCTGCATCTGACGCAGGCCAGCTTCCCATGCCCCAGCCCCGACCCAGGACCGCCCAGCCCTTGCCCCCGGAAGCGGCTGCTGAGGCCACCCATTGCGGCATGCGAGATCTCCCTGACGCAGCGCTGGCCCAGGTCGCCGGCTTCTTCCAGATGCTGGCCGAACCCAGCCGGCTGCGGGTGCTCAACCTGCTGCGAGAGCAGCCTCAGTGCGTGGGGGATCTGGCACGGGCCTGCAGCAGCAGTGCCGCCAACATCTCGCGGCATCTGGCGCAGCTGCAGCGCCATGGTCTGGTGCACCGTGAGGGGCGGGGCACCAGCGTGTACTACCGCATCGCCGATCCCTCTGTCTATGTGCTGTGCGATCTGGTCTGCGGGCAACTTGCCCGCCAGCATGCGCGCATCGCCGAGCTCCAGGCGCGCTTTCTCAAACCGTGAAGCCGGAGGTCCGATGCCACCCCCTCCGGATCCCTGCGGCTCCCGGCCAGACAGGGTGTCAGACCGGGCGGTTGTCGAGGGGCTCAAAGCGAGGCATCTGTCGCAGATCAAGGCTTGTCCCTGTGGTGTGGACGCCCATGCCCCGGGTCGCGGGCTGGTCGCATCCTCTACGATGGTCAGATGGTGCGGCGCATCTTGCTCGTCTTGTCCTGCTTCCTGGGCCTGTGGTGCCCGGCCGCGGCACAGCCGGCGGCCAAGGTGCTGCGCGTGCTGGCCTGGCCGGGCTATGCCGATCCCGAGGTACTGCAGGGATTCAGCCAGCGCACCGGGGCGCGGGTAGAGCTCACCATCGTCGGTTCCGACGAGGCCATGCGCCAGCGCCTGCAGGCCAACAAGGGCGCGGACTTCGACGTCTTTGCGCTCAATACGGCCGAGTTGCAGCAGTACATCGAGCAGGGCTTGGCCCGGCCCATCGAGCTGCAGCGCATCCCCAATACCCGGCGCCAGCTCGCGCGCTTCCGTGAACTGACGGCCATCCCGGGGCTCAGCCGGAGACGCGACGGCCTGCTGCAGGTCTTCGCCGTGCCCTACACCTTCTCCGAGATGGGGCTGATCTACGACCGCCGCCAGTTCAGCGCGCCGCCCAGCTCGCTGCAGGAGCTGTGGGACCCGCGCTGGAAAGGCAAGGTCCTGGCCTACGCTGGCGGCACGCACAACTTCTCTCTGGCAGCGCTGGCCCTGGGCCAGTCGCAACCTTTCCAGCTGGAGGAATCGCGGTGGCCGGCGGCCATCGACAAGCTGGTGGCCCTGCGGCGCAATGTGCTGGGCTTCTACAGCCTCCCTGAGGAGTCCGTGCAGTTGTTTCTGAGGCACCGCGTGGCGCTGATGTACGCCAATTACGGCATGCAGCAAGTGCATCTGCTGAAGGCGGCGGGTGCCGACGTGGGCTACGTGATCCCGCGTGAGGGGGCGCTGGCCTGGCTGGACTGCTGGGCCATTTCGACGGCCGCCCGTGACCCTGAGCTGGCCCATGCCTGGGTCAACTTCATGCTGGAGGAGCCTGCCAGCAGCCTTCTGGTGACGCGCCAGGGCCTGGCCAATACCGTCAGCGAATCCGTGAGCAGCTCGTCACAGGTACCGCTGCGCTGGCTGGAGCCTGTGGAGAACGAACAGCGGCGCGAGCAGCTCTGGGCCCGCATCCAGTCTGGCGACCGGCCGTCCAAGGTGCTGCAGCGATGAGGGGCGGCATCTCCTGGCGCCTGGGCCTGGCCTTGGCCCTCAGCGGTGTGCTGGCCGCCGGACTCACCGGCTACTACGCCTACAGCGCCAGTCGCCAGCTGCTGGTGGCGGCCGCCGAGCGGCGCCTGGTGACTGCCACCCGCGTGCTGGTCCGGCAACTGGCGGTGGGCCTGGACGCCACCGCCCGTGACGTGCAGATGGTGGCCGGCCATCCTGGTTCTGCCCGCCTGCTGCTGCGCACCGATCCCGAGCTGCTGGCCCGCAGTGAGACCACCATGGCGCTGCTGTTCCGGCAGATGCTGGAGACGCATCCCGAGTACTTCCAGATGCGGCTGATGGACGCCGCCAACCACGGCGTCGAGCGCGTGCGCGTGGATCGAGACGACCTCGGCGTGACTCGCGTTCAGGGCGATGATCTCCAGGAGAAGGGCCACTACCCCTACGTCTACGAGGCCCTTCGCCTGCAGGCCGGCCAGGTCTATGTGTCACGGGCGGTGATCAACCACGAGGTCGGAGCCCATGCCGGGCACGGCAAGCCGGCGCTGGAGGTGTCGGCGCCGGTCATGGACGCCCGGGGCGTGGCGCTGGGCGTGATCGTGATCAATGTGGATCTGAACGGTCTCTTCGGCCAGTTGGCCGCCGACCTCCCGCCGGGCCTTCAGCTCTACCTCGCCAACGCCCAGGGCGAATACCTGATCCATCCAGACCGGAGCAAGACCTTTGCCTTCGACCGTGGGCAGTCCTCTCTGGTCCAGGACGAGTTCGCCGGCGTGCGGGCGCTGCTGGTGAACCCGCCCGCCCAGGATGAGCAGACGGTGGTCACGCGCTCCGAGGGGAGCGAGGCTGGCGCACAGGTCGCGGCCTTCGTGCGCCAGCCGGCCTCGGTGCTCAAGGCGGAGGAGGACTTCGTGCTGGGGCTCTCCCAGCCCTTGTCCGAGGTGCTCTCAGAGAGTGACCGCCTGGGACGCATGGTGCTGCGCATTGTGGCGGCCTTCAGTGCGCTGGCGGTGCTGATGGCGGCCTTGCTGGCCCGCGCCCTGACCCGGCCGCTGGCGCAGATCGTGCGTGCGGTGGAAGGCTTTGTCGGGGGGCTTCGCAGCGATGAGTTGCCCACGGAGCGCCGTGACGAGATCGGCATGCTGGCCCGCTCCATCGAGCACATGCAGCTGCAGATCAGCGGCCAGTTCGCCAAGCTGGCCCAGAAGCAGCATGAGCTGGATCACCTCGCCAGCCATGACAGCCTTACCGGCCTGCAGAACCGCCGTTTCTTCATGGACCGCCTGGAGCACGCGCTGGCCCATGCCCGACGAGACCAGGGGCGCCTGGCCATGCTCTTCGTGGATCTGGATGGCTTCAAGGAAATCAATGACAGCGTGGGCCACGCCGCCGGCGATGCCGTGCTCAAGGCCCTGGCCCTGCGTCTGCGGCATCTGGTCCGGGAGTCTGATACCGTGGCCCGCATCGGGGGAGACGAATTCGTCATCCTGATCGACCAGGTGGGCGAGCCCGAGGATGTGGACGTGGTCGCCCGCAAGGTCCGCGATACCCTGTCCGAGCCCGTGCTGTGGGAGGGCCGCGAGCTGCGGGCCGGCGCCAGTGTGGGCGTGGCCCGCTTCCCCGAGCACGGTCAGGATGCGGAAACCCTCATGGTGGCCGCCGATCAGGCCATGTACCGGGCCAAGACGGCAGGCGGCGGGCTCATCTGCCACGCCGAAGCGCCGCCGCGGCGCTTGCCCTGATCACCGGTCCTGCAGGGCAGTCCTGAGCGCCGTCAGCGGCCTCACGGGCCGTTGGTTCAACGCTGTGGCCTGCGGCACAGGCCTGCCATCAGCAGGGCGAAGGCCAGCAGGGCCAGCCCGTGCAGCCACGCTGCACCGGGCAGCAGCAGCGAGGCAGCCAGGCCTTGCTGGCCCAGGGCCCGCAGCAGCAGGCTCATCGCCATCAGGCCCAGGGGGGCCAGCGCCCAGGGGCTGTAGCGCGGCTGCAGGCGCAGCAGGGCGGGCAGCATGATGGGGGCGTGCCCGAAGACCATGGCCATCACGAAGCCCAGCCAGAGCCAGTGCCAGGCCAGCAGCGGCAGGCCCAGCAGGCCGGCCAGCGCTGCCGCCGCAGCCCAGGCATAGCCCAGCAGCAGGCAGCGCGCCGTGTGGCCGGCCCAGGCCTTGGCGCGCCACTGATGGCGGGCGATGTCGAAGAGCAGCAGCCACAGGGCCAGGGCCAGCAGCAGCGGCCAGGCCAGCCGGGCTGCCAGCCCGGGCTGCCAGAGGCTCAGGGCGCCGGTGGCCAGCAGAGCGGCCCACAGCATCAGGAAGCTGCGGCGGGCCATGGCACTCAGCGGCAGCAGCCGGCACAGTTCGCGCCGCTCGCCCGCGATGGTCAGCAGCAGGAAGAGCGAACCGTTCCAGCGCAAGGCAAAGTCTGCCCCCGGCGTCTGCGCGGCCACGGCCAGCAGCAGGGGCAGGCTGGCACTTGCCTCGATTGCCAGCGGCAGGGACCAGGCGCGCGAATGCCCTGCCCATAGGTAGAGCCCCAACAGCCCCAGGGCCGCGGCCGCCCAGAGGCCTTGTGCCAGGCCGGTTTGGCCGGCGAGCAGCGCCGGTCCGGCCAGACCGCACGTCAGCGGCACCGCGAATCCGCGCCCCAGCGCGGCCGCGCGTTCCAGCGAGATGAGGGTGGCAAAGAAGCCGCCCAGCATGAGCATTCCATGGTGCTGAAGCGCCTGCTGGGGGATGAAGGACAGGCTCGTCGGCAGACCGCCCAGGCGCTGCAGGCCACCAGCCAGCGCAAGCAGCAGGTTCAGCAGGGCCAGGGGAAGCGCCAGGCGCAGGCCCGTCGGCAAGGGGCGGCGGGCGGTGGCGTTCACGGGCGGCGCTGCAATGTTGGTGTTGCTCAGGCCCAGCCCAGGCGCAGGCGCAGGGCCACGGACATGCGCTGCGGGGTCCAGACGGCGTCCCAGTCCACCTCCACCTCCACCGTCCAGTCCGGCGGACAGGCTTGGCGCAGGGCGGTCTCGGCATCCTCGATCAGCACGTCGGCCATGGGGCAGGTCGCGCTGGTGGGGACGAGCCGCAGCGCCACGCTGGCCGGGCCCAAGGTGAGGCTGTCCACCAGGCCCAGGTCCACGATGCTCTCGCCGATCTCGGGATCGGCCACGCGGCGCAGCACAGCCATCAGCCGCACATGCTCGGAATCGGGGTCAGGTCTTGCTCTGTCCATGACGGCTCCGGTCTGGCGCCTTCAGCGCGGAACGAAGAAGCTGGCCTCGGCCTGGAAGGCGGTGGCCTCGGGGCGGTCCAGGTCGTGAGCCAGCAACTGCACACGGCGTGCACCGCTCCCGTTCGCGACACCCGGCGGCAGGCGCAGCTGCACAGGCAGGGACACGATGGCGGCGGGTGCAACCTCCACCCGCTCGCCGCCCAGCAGGCGCAGGCCTGGCAGCCCGGCCGCATCGAGGCGCAGATGCAGGGTGCGCTCGCTGCGGTTGAGCAGCTGCAGGCGGTAGACGTTCTCGATCTGGCCGTCGTCGACCAGGCGGGCCATCACGCCGCGGTCCTTGATGACGTCGATCAGCAACGCGCTGCGCTGGCTCAGCTGCCAGACCATCAGCGCGCCCAGCACGGCCAGTGCGCCGCCATAGATCAGCACCCGCGGCCTAAGGGTGCGGCGCCACATCTGGGCACGGCTCAGGCCCTGCGACACGCCGTTCTCCGTGGCGTAGCGGATCAGGCCGTGCGGAGCACCGACCTTGTCCATCACCTGGTCACAGACGTCAATGCAGGCCGCGCAGCCTATGCACTCGTTCTGCAGGCCCTTGCGGATGTCGATGCCGGTGGGGCAGACCTGCACGCACAGAGTGCAGTCCACGCAATCGCCGCGGCCCTGGGCCAGCACCTCGGCCGACTTGCGCGAGCGCGCGCCGCGGGGTTCGCCGCGCCTGGCGTCGTAGGTGATGATGAGGGAGTCGGCGTCGATCAGGGCGCTCTGGAAGCGGGCGTAGGGGCAGATGTACTTGCACATCTGCTCGCGCAGCCAGCCCGCGTTGCCGTAGGTGGCGCCGGCATAGAACAGCACCCAGAACAGCTCCCAGGGCGAGAGGGCCAGCTGCAGCGTCGCCTGAGCCAGCTCGCGGATGGGGCTGAAGTAGCCCACGAAGCTGAAGCCGGTGAACAAGGCCAGCAGGACCCAGCCCGCATGTTTGGCGGACTTGCGCGCCAGCTTCTCGGGGCTCCAGGGCGAGGTGTCCAGGCGCATGCGGGCCTGGCGGTCGCCCTCGGTGTGGCGCTCGATCCAGAGGAAAAGCTCGGTGTAGACGGTCTGCGGGCAGGCATAGCCGCACCACAGCCGCCCCGCCACGGCGGTGAAGAAGAAGAGCAGCAGGGCGCTGAAGACCAGCAGCGTGGCCAGGTAGATCAGGTCCTGCGGATAGAAGACCAGGCCGCCGATGTAAAAGCGCCCGCCCACCAGATCGAAGAGGAGGGCCTGACGGTCTTCCCACTGCAGCCAGGGCATGCCGTAGAAGAAGAGCTGGGTGAGCGCCACCAGGGCCCAGCGCCAGTTGGCGAAGCGGCCGCTGACGGAGCGCGGGTAGATCTTCTGCTCGGCCACGTAGAGCGAGCTGCCGGCCGGCGCGGCGCTGGCCTGGATGGGAATGACGCGGCGGGCCGCGTGGTCGGCGGCAGGGGGCTCGGCGCAAGACATGGAGAGGGTCAGGCCTTGAGGGCCCGTATGGAGAAGCCAGGGGGCGGACGCAGGGGCAGCTTGCGGCCCGGCGGCGGGAGCAGCTCGGCCAGGGTGTGCTGGTCCAGCTCGGCCAGGAAGGCGTCGAGGGCGTCGCGGAAGATCTTGCTCAGGCGGCAGCGCTGGGTGAGTCGGCAGTCGCTGTCGTCGCCCAGGCACTCGACAAGCATGAAGTCCGGCTCCACGGCCCTTACCAGGGCGCCGAGGTTGATGGCCGACGGCTCATGCGCCAGGCACATGCCGCCTCCCTTGCCGCGCACGGTGGTGATCCAGCCGCCCAAACCCAGTTGGTGGGTGATCTTGGTCATGTGGGCCTCCGAGATCCCATAGGCTTGGGCAATCTCGGCGGTGGTGCACAGGCGCTCCGGATGGCTGCCGAGGTAGATCAGCAGTCGCAGCGCATAGTCGGTCATGGTGGTGAGGCGCATGGGGGCATTCTCTCCCTGACGGGCTCAACCGGGCTGCCCGTCCGCACGGGTTCGCAGCAGGAAAGGTGCATAGCGCCACAGATAGAGCGCGAAGGACAGGCTCCACAGCAGGGCCGAGGCCAGCGCGGCGCCCATCAGCCATTGCGGCATCAGCAGCGGCAGGGCCACGCGGACCAGGGCTGCGGCGAACATGCAGAGGTAGGCCGTGGTCTCCACGGGCCCGGCCTGCAGACGGCGGCCGGTGTGACCCAGGGCCGTGCGGGTGATCATGCCCAGTGTGATCATGCCGATCACGCCCACCGTCAGTGCGTGGGTGGCCGGGCCGCTGGGCAACTGCCACAGCAGCGCGGCGATGCGCAGGCCCAGGTGCACCGGCAGCCACAAATAGGCTGCATGCAGCACCCACACCAGCGGATTGCGCCAGGTCTTCCAGGGCTGCCACAGCATCCAGCGCCAGCTGTGCGCCAGCAGAGCCAAGCACAGCACGGCAAAGCTCAGACCGCCGCCCACGCCCAGGGCGTCCAGCACCAGCAGGGCGATCACGCTGCCCAACGATGCCTGCTCCACCCAGGGCTCGCGCCGCGCCTGCATGCCCGGCACGCCATTGTTGGAGAACATGGGCACCACGCGTCCGGCCATCACTGCGATCATGAAGAGCACGATGTCCAGCCCCAGTGGCAGACCGGCGCTGCTCAGCACGGGCAGCTCCAGCAGGCCCATGCTGCCCAGGTGCAGCAGTGCGCTGCCCAGGCCCATCAGCAGCAGCAGACCGACGAAGAAGTAGTTGCGCCGATTGCCCGCCTTGTGCAGAGCCTGCCACAGGCCCCAGGCGGCGGCCCAGGGTACGGCCACATTGAGCAGCAGGGATGCCCAGCCCCAGGGCCCCAGGACTGCCAGGCGTGCCAGCACCCACAGGGCGGCCATGGCCTGCAGCGGTCGGCCTGTGGGCGTGGCCTGGCCGGACCAGTTGCGCCCGGCCGTGAAAAGAAAGCCGATCACCACTGCCAGCGCATAGCCGAACACCATCTCGTGCGCATGCCAGGCCGCGCCCTTGATCAGGGCATGAGGCAGCCAGCCGCTGAACTGCAGCGCCCACAGCGGCACCATCAGCAGGGCCTGCAGCGCGGCCAGCAGGTAGAAGGGCCGGAAGCCCAGCTGCCACAGGGCAAAGCCATCTCGCCGAACAGGCGGTTCTTCCAGGCGCAACAGGACAGTACTCATGGCGTCAGTGCTCCAGCTCGACACAAGAAAAATCAACGCAGTCAGCCGACCACAGCGAGTGGCGCCCGAGGATATGGCCCCACCAGTCCTGCAGGCGCGCCCTCAGGGACTGAGGGCGGATACAAGCGCCTTGGCGTTTGCGCCTGCCAAAGGACCAGGCCTCCAGCCTGGTGCGGCCTGCAGGAGGCTCAACTACAGCAGCCGCAGCAGCTCTTGCCCGCAGGCTTTCGGGAGATGCGCACGCGCCACTGCTCCGGGCCGGATTCCAGGGCTTCCCAGTCGAACTGGCCCGGCCACAGGACCTGGAACTGCCGGTGCAGGGGCTCGGGGTTGTGGTCATTGCTGAGCTCCAGCCAGCCGCCGACAGGCAGGGCCTCGAAGGCGCCGAAGATGGCCGGATGGCGTTGCTGCGGTGGCAAGCTGGGAACGTGGATGTGGGGAGCTGTGGTGGTGTTCATCTTTAAAGCTCTATTTTGAATGTAGGAATTGTGCCGAGCGGAACGGTGTAAATCAACATCTGAAATGTTTCTTTTGATCTGGGTCAAGTGGCGGCGACCGTCGGCCTTTGGTGAGGGGCTCAGTCCTCAGGCATGGAGAGGCGCTTGACGGCCTTCACGAAGCGGCTCAGCGTGGGGGATAGGGAGCCGGACGGCAGTCTCGCATCGATCAGCTGGAAGCGGTCGCGCTGCTGCAGGGCCTGGTCCAGGGCCACGCGCAGCTCGCCCACGGTGGCGACGCGATAGCCGCTGCCGCCCATGCCGGGCGCCATGGCGGCGAAGTCCCAGTCGCCGCGGCCGTGGTAGTGCCCTTCGGGCTGGAAGGTGCGCAGCATCTCCCAGCTGCTGTTGTTGAAGACCACGACGATGGGGTCCGCGCCCAGGGCGCGGGCATTGCCCAGCTCCCAGCCCGTCATCTGGAAGGCGCCGTCGCCGACCAGGATCAGCGGCCGACGGCCGGTGGCCACCTGTAGCCCGAGGCCGGCTGGCACGCCATAGCCCATGCTGGCGTAGTAGCCCGGCGCCAGCAGGTCGCCCGGGGCTAGTTCCAGCGCGCTGAAGAGGCAGTCGCCCACGTCGCTGGCCACGGGCATGGCGCCGTGGCGCTGCTGAAACTCGTTGAGCACCGCGATGATGGCGCCGGGGCTCAGGAGCGAGTCAGGCCCGGGCAGCTCGGGCGAGGGCCGGGAATGGGGGGGCGCGGAGGGCCGCAGCGGCCGGGTCAGCAGGCGCAGCAGCAGGGCTTCGACCAGGTCCTTGATGGGCACGTCGTGGTAGCTGTGATGGCCCATCTCGACCCGGCCCTGCCAGACGCGGATGCCATGGCGGAAGTCGATGGGTCGGCGGGCGGCGGCGAAGTTGGTGTCGCTGAGGATGGCGCCCAGCAGCAGCAGGCCGTCCGAGTTCTCGACCTGCTCGGTCAGCGCCGCGTCCCCCGCCAGGCCCAGGTAGGTGCCGAGCAAGGGGACACCGGCGTCGTGCAGCAGGCCCCGGCCCATGAGCGTGGTAGCCACCGGGATGTCCAGGCGCCGCGCCAGCTCGGCCACCTGCGCCTCGATGCCGTAGCGCCTTATCTCCACGCCCACCAGCATCAGCGGATGTCGGGCCTGGCGCAGGCGAGCCAGCAGTTCGTCGGCGCAGGCGGCCAGGCGTTCGGCGTCCACAGGCCGCATCTGAGGGGCAGGCGCGGGTTCGCAGGGGCGGGCGGGCATGTCGCGCGGGATTTCCAGATAGACCGGGCCGGCCTCGCGCAAGGCCGAGTCCAGCACGCGGGCGATCTGGGCAGGTGCGGAGCGCGGGTCGTCCAGGCGGGCCTGGTCCACGGTGATCTCCTGGAAGATGCGCCACTGGCTATCCAGGGACTTGACCTGGTGATGCAGCAACAGCCCGCTGGCCGCCTCGTGCGCTGCCGGGGCGCCGGAGAGGATCACCAGCGGCACGCGCTCCGCATAGGCGCTGGCGACGCCGTTGACGAGGTTGAGTGCCCCTGCGCCATAGGTGACTGCGGCTACGCCGAGACCGCCTCGCGCGCGCGAGGCCGCGTCCGCCGCGAATGCCAGCGCGGGCTCATGGGACAGCGGATGCAAGGGCAGTACTTCGGCCCTCTGCATTTCCAGGAAAAGGGGCAGGGCGAAGTCCCCGGGGATGCCGAAGACCTCCGTGGCGCCGCGCGCCTTCAGGGCCTGCAGCAGGACTTGGGTGAGATGCATGGCGTGCTCCGACAGATGGGGCGGCAGGGCTTCAAAGCGGACGCCCGAAGGCGGTGGCGGGCAGCAGGGGCCCAATGGCGTCGAGGGTGTTCTTGAGCATCAGGCCGAACTCGGTGTCGCCTTCCATGACCAGGGCGCGGTCGAAGAAGAGACGGTCGGCGTCCTCCTCGCCGCGCAGCAGCCGCCACAGGGCCGGCGTGCGGGCGCGGATGCGCAGCAGCACCGGCGCCTCGCGCGGGGCCAGGGTGAAGCCGGCATCACCCAGCAGCAGGCGTAGCCGGATGCCAGGCTCCAACAGCTCCAGCTCCATGGCCTTGTGCGACAGGCCCTGGCGCTGGCTGGCATCCAGGCGCGGCAGCAGGAACTGGTCCAGCAGGCGCGCGGCAACGAAGGAAGGCGGCTCCACCGGCAGGCGCCGCACCACGCCGCGGACGTGGTCCAGCAGCATCTTGTGCAGGCCTGCGGGGGCCGAAGGGTGGGAAGCGGGATCGCGCAGGGGGGCTTGCATGAGGATCTCCTCTCAGACCAGGGCCAGCATGCCTGGCTGCTGGTGGGCAAATCCATGGACCAGGGTGCCGGGAAGGTCCAGGGTCTGCAGTTCGGCCAGGGCCTGGTCGGCATCGGCCGCCTGCCGGTAGACGGCATCGAACAGGGCCAGCGCGCGGGCGAAATCGCCGCTGCAGGGCGAGAGGCGCAGGGCCTGCACGCCGGTGGCAAGGACTTGCGTCCGCGCCTGGATCAGGCACTGCAGGCCGGCCGACTGTGTCTGGATGCCGTTGAGCGCCAGGAAGGGCTGGCCCTCGCTGGTGCGCAGCAGCAGGCCGTCGGCGTCGTCGCGGCAGCGGAAGTCGCACTGGTCTTTGCTGAGGCGGTGGTGGCGCGCGGTGAAGCAGCGGGCCGAGAAGGCCAGGGTCATGCGGCCGAAGACCAGGAGCTCCGTGCTGAGGGCCCGTCCCTGCGCCTGCACCGCGCCTGGCGCCGGGTTGCAGCGCGCGATGGCCGCGAGCGACAGCTCGGCCGGCGGCACCCAGATACTTGCCCCCAGGCTGGCCAGCTCTTCCAGCGCGGGGCGGTTGTAGACGTTGATGTGAGGGCCCAGCACCAACTGGCTGCGGCACGCCAGGGCAGTCTGCTCGCAGGTGAGCCTGTGCCAGACTCGGAGCGCTGCAGCATCGCCGGCCTCGAAGTCCATGGGCGTTTCGGCGTTGAGGGCCGCCTCGGCCAGGCGGCGCATGCCGCGCAATTCAGCCTCGGACATCAAAAGCGGCATGCTGGCCAGGCGCACGCGCTTGCCAGCCTGCTGAAGCTCCCGGGCGAGGGCCAGCCAGTCCTCCAGGGAGAACTCGTTGCGGCGAGAGCAGGTGACCTCGCCCAGCACGAGGGTGTGGGCAGGGCTGTCGGCCAGCTCGGCGTAGAAGTGCATCAGCGTCTGGCGCGGCCACCAGTACTGCAGGGGGCCGACGGTGAGGGTGGGTGCGTGTGTATCAGTCATGGGCTGTACTCGCTGCGCTTCATCGCCAAGGCCGGTCAAAGGCGCCCAGGGTGCTTTGCTGGCCCTCGGCCCAATGCGACAGGGCCTGTTGCCAGGCGGGCGCGACGGTGTATCGATCGCTGGAGGCGGCGCGGTCGATGGCCTCGCGCCAGACCTTGCTGACCTGGGACACATAGGCCGGGCTGCGCTGGCGCCCCTCGATCTTGATGGCCCGTACACCGGACTCGATCAGTTGCGGCAGCAGGGCCAGGGTGTTGAGGCTGGTGGGCTCTTCCAGCGCGTAGTCGCGCCGGCCCTGTACGTCGAATCGGCCTTTGCACAGGGTGGGATAGCCGCGGGCTTCGTCGGCCGCGTAGTGGTCGATCAGCACGCCGTTGAGGCGGGCCTCGACGCCATCGCCGCGTTCCTGCCACTGGACGGCCGAGGGGGGCGAGCAGACCCCATGCGTGTTGGGCGACTGGCCGGTGGCATAGGAGGACAGGGCGCACCGGCCTTCCACCATCACGCAGAGGCTGCCGAAGCCGAAGACCTCGATCTCCACCTCGGTGTGGCGGATCACGTGCTGGACCTGCTGCAGGGTCAGTACGCGGGGCAGCACGGCGCGCTGGATGCCGTAGCGCTCGCGGTAGAAATTGATGGCCTCGTAGCTGGTGGCCGAGGCCTGCACGGAGAGGTGCAGGCGCAGCGCTGGGTGGGCCTTGGCCGCGTAGGCCAGGACGGCGCTGTCGGCGACGATCAGCGCGTCGGCGCCAAGCTCCGCAGCACAATCCACCGCGGCGATCCAGGGGGTCAGGTCCTGCGATTGGCCGTAAGTGTTGAGGGCCATCAGCACCTTGCGGCCGCGTTGATGCGCATAGGCAATGCCGCTGCGAACCTGCTCCAGATCGAAGTTGAGGCCGCCGAAGTTGCGGGCGTTGGTAGCGTCCTTGAGGCCCAGGTAGACAGCATCGGCGCCTGCATCCACCGCCATCTGGAGGGCGCGCAGGCTGCCGGCCGGGCACACCAGTTCTGGTTTGTTCAGGCTCATGAATGGAATGGGCGGAGCCCAGCGTTCTTAAAGTTGCAGAATGTATGAACCTTATTGGGGCGTGGTTTTGCGCCCGCGCAAATGCAGGTGGTGCAGGGGCCTGGGGGAATCGCTGATCAGCCAGAAGGGGGTGGCGTTGACGCCGCTCAAACCCGAACGCTGAGTGGCGCCGCAAAGTGCGGCTTGTGCACGATTCAGTGGCACGACTCCGAGGAGACCCGCATGGGATCGATCGACTACGCATCGACGGCGGCGCCAGCACCCGAGGGCGCCCTGGAAAGGACGCATCGCCGGCGTGCCGCCGCGATGGCTCAGCCCCATATTTCCGAACGCGTGGCTGCGCCGCTGCGTGAAGTGCTCATCGAGGCCGGCCAATGGCGCCGAGTGCCGGCCGGTCAGCCGCTGTTCGAGCAGGGCGAGCACTGCGAGACCATGTGGCTGCTGCTGGAGGGCAGTGTCTGTCTGGGGCACCACGACAGCCAGGGCGAATGGCGCCAGTTCCGTCTGGCCGAGGCGGGCGAGTGGATGGGCTGCGCAGCCTGCTGGTTGCGCGAGGCGCATAACTTGCGCGCCGTGGCTGCGGTGGACGTGTTGGCCGTGGGCATGAGTCGCAGCCAGATCGACGCATGGGCAGTCGAGGACCCGGCCGCCTGGCGCGCCGCCATGGAATCCGTGGTGGATGCACTGGCTGAGCTGCAGCTGCAGCAGACCCGCCAGGCTGTTCGCCGCGAGAGCCTGGATGCGCTGGGGCGCGTGTCGGAATGGCTGCTGGACATGTGGCGCCGGCAAGGCAGTACCGTGCGCTTCATCCAACGCAAGAAGTACGTGGCCTCGCAGCTGGCGATCACTCCGGAAACCTTCTCACGCTGCCTGCGCCAGCTCGAGGAGGAACAGTGCATCAGCGGCGCGGGCTACGAGTTGCAGATCCTCGCTCCGGACCTGCTGCGCCAGAAGGCCAGGCCCCGCTGCGAGGACAGGGCTGCAGCAAGCCGTTGCTGATCTGCGATGCGGGACAGGGCGCTGGATGCCGCTAAGCTCTGGGCTGGCCAATTCCCGGAGCCGCCCATGCAAGCCCCCGTGCACCGATTTTCCGATCTCTTCGCCCAGCTGGGCCTGGCCAATGACGCGGCCAGCATCGAGGCATTCCTCCTGAACCATTCGCCCTTGCCGGACACGCTGCGCCTGGAGGACGCTCCCTGCTGGAATGCAGCGCAGGCCGCGCTGTTGCGCGAGGAGCTGCGGGCCGATGCCGACTGGGCGGAGCTGGTGGACCAGCTCAACGCGGCACTGCGCTGACGTGGCCGGATTTCCCATGGCCTGACCAGGCTCCCAGCGCGTTGGCGTCCCGCAGGTCGTTGCCTGGTCGCCCTGCGCATGGCTCCCGAAAAGACAAACTGCATCAAGGATTCCCGGCTCGCCTGTGCCTAGACTGAGTCCTTCGACAAGCAGAGGCAGGGAGTCTCGCGATGGAGTTCATGCGCCGCCGTCAGTGTCTTCTGTGGGTGCCTGCCCTGTGGTTGGCAGGCCATGCCCATGCCGAAGTCCGGGACCTGCCCGACTCCATCAACAAGGCCGGCCGCCTTCGCATGCTGAGCCAGCGCTGTGCCAAGGCCTATATGGCGCTGGGACAGAAGGTCCGCTCCGAGCAGGCAGAGAAGGTGCTGTCCGACTCCATGGCCCTGTTCGACCGGCATCTGGTGGAGTTGCGGGCTTTCGCCCACAGTCCCGCCGTCGCCAAGGTCTACGAACAGATGGACGGCAGTTGGAGCGCCTACAAGCTGCTGCTGATCGGTGATCGTCCCAGTCCCAAGGGCGCCGAGGCGGTGCTCGCCGCTGCCACGCAGGTGCTGGCGCAGGCGCAGCAAGGCGCCGGTCTTCTGGAGCAGGCCTCCGGCAAGACCGTCGGGCGGCTGGTCAATCTGGCGGGGCGGCAGCGCATGCTCAGCCAGCGCATGGCCTCGACCTATCTCGGAGCCGCATGGGGCGTGCAGAGCGAGGGGCTGGTCAAACAGCTGGGCCAGGCCCGCGAGGAATTCGTCCTCGCCCAGGCCAGCCTCAAGGCCGCACCCGAGACCGGCCAGGCGCTGCGAGGCGAGTTGGAACTGGTGGATCAGCAGTACGTCTTCTTTGATGCCGCGCTGCGCGCGCTCAAGCCGGGCAACACTGACACCCGCTCGCTCAGCGAGGTGTTCACCACCAGCGAGCGCATCCTGCAGCTCATGGACGAGGTCACGCAGCAATACGCTCGTCAAGGCTGAGTCCAGGAACCGGGGCATCCAGGTCAATCTCGACCTTGCTACGCCAGGCTGCTGCTGATGGACCGGCTGCGTCAGCGGGTGCATCTCAGCCAGAGGACTCAGAAGTTTTGGCAGTGTCGTTCTTCGACCTGGACGGCTTCAAGGAGGTCAACGACAGCCAGGAGCATGCCGCGGGAGGCAAGCGCTGCAGACCGTTGCCACGCGGCTCCGGCAGAGGATGCGGGCTCACGACAGGGTGGTGCGTGTGGGCGGCGACGGGTTCGTGCTCCGGCTTCCCGCCTTGGCGGCCGCAAGGAAGTGGACCGTCTGCCGGGCCAGGCCGATCAGGCCGTGCAGCGTGAGAAGGCCTGTCGTGGAAGGCTCGTCATAGAAGGCTCGTCACTAGGCCGGACAGCTCGGGGGACTCGACACTTCGGCCCTCATCGCAGAGTGATCAGCGGTGCTCCTGCATCGGCAGGCTGTTGGCCCTGGGCCGGGAGGCGCTCCAGCACGCAACGCATCCAGTTGCGGGCCAAGGGCTCCGGATGGTGGTGGCGCAGAGTTGTCTCGGCAGGGCCCTCCGCTTCCAGGAAGACCAAGCCATGGAGGTCCCCGCTGTGGGAGATGGTGCGCCGCCACAGCCGTTGTACCCGAACGCTTTGCGGGTGTGTGGCATGGCTGCCCTGGGCAGCCTCGAGCAGGTGCAGGCGCATGGGTCCTGTGCCCCAGTCCACGCCCGGCGGTGTGAAAACCTGCAGGCCCTGCTCGCCCAGATGAAGCACCAGGGCCGCGATGCCCTGCGCCAGGTGCGCGGGCACGAAGACCCAGACGGGGATCTGTTCGCGGCCCAAAGGAAGCAGGAAGAACGTGACGCGGGCTGTCGGCCCCGGCGCCGCTGCACACTGCAGGGCGGTGGACCGGGCAGGCAGCGAGGGCAGGGCAGACGGGGGCGTCACCTGGCGCTGCGGTTCCGACTGGTGAAAGGGCGAGAGTGGAAGCTGAGGCAGACCCTGCATGGACGGCGCATGTAAGCCAATGGATACGCCAGCATCTAAGCAGTCCTGCGTGAAGTGCCGATGACGGCGGAGCAGGGCGGTGGCGAAGACAAGGCTTGTGTCACGGATCAGGGATGGAGGCGCCGGGCCGGAGGGCCCCGCATCCAATTCCCGGCGCCTGCGCGTGGCGCCTGACCATGCTAGGCTGCCCGTCCATGAGCAAGCCCACACTGATTTACTTCGACGCCCCGGTCAGCCGCGGCGAGGAATGCCGCCTGGCCCTGCACCTTGCAGGGGTGGATTTCGAGGATCGGCGCATCCCCTCTGCGGACTGGCCAGCCCACAAGCCCGCGGCACCCTATGGCGCCATGCCCATCCTGGAGATCCCGGGCCGTGCTCCCCTGGCCCAGACCAATGCCATCCTGGTGCTGATCGGCCGCCGGCATGGCCTGCATCCCCAGGACGACTTCGAGGCCGCCCGCCACGAAGCCATGATGTCCCATGTGGAGGACCTGCGGGCGGCGGTGGGGCCCACCATCCGCATGGAGGCCCAGGAGAAGCGGCGCGTGCGTGAGGCACTCGTGGCGGAATTCCTGCCTCAATGGGCTGCCGCGGCCGAGCGCAACATCCTGTCCCGGCCCTTTTTCGGGGGGGAGCAGCTGAGCGTGGTGGACCTCAAGCTGCACATGGCCGTGCGCTGGTTCCTGGGTGGCAAGGTGGATCACATTCCGGCCGACGTCTTCGCGGCCTTTCCCCGCCTGATGGGTGTGCATGACGCCGTGCGCGATCACGCCGGGGTGCGGGCCTGGTACGCCAAAGCCTGAGGCTTGACCTTCCCATGGGGGGAAGCCTCACAGTGTGCAAGCGTCGCCGCGCTTGCCGCGGTGACCGTGGCAGCGCCCCCTTTTTTCTTGTTGCACGTCGAGCATGAGTACTGTCTGGCGGATTGCATTGGCATGGATGCTGGCCCTGGCCTTGCCTCTGCAGGGCCATGCCGCCCAGCGCCTGGCGGCTTGCATGGGTGCCCCGGCGCTGCCGTCCGCTCAAGCCCCGCACCCTGTGTTCGGTGTCCATCTTCAGGCCCGCCCGCTTCATGAGGGCCTGGCTGAGGCGCATGACAGCCACTGCGATGCCGAACAGGGCGATGTGGCGACCGACGCCCCACGGCATGGCGCCTGCAGCGGCTGCAGCTCCTGCGCCGCCTGCTGTCATGCGGTCGCACTCCTGCCCACTGCCCCCCCTTTGCCCCTGATGCCCGAGGAGCTTCCCGTGGCAGCCGTGGCCCGTGTGGCCTTGGTTCATGTGTGGCTGGATACCCTGGAGCGGCCGCCGAGGTCCTCGATGCGCTGAGGTGCGGGCGCGCGGGCTTCTCTGTCTTGCGCTCGCCTCGCCGCTGCACGCGCTTGTCTCGCCCTAGCCGCGCCCGTTAGCGCGCCTGCCCCTGAGCGCTCGGTGCCATGCCAGCACCGCTGCGTGGCTCGGGACGACGCCGCAGGCCGGGACTACGATCGATCACGCCTCATCAGCGGCAGCCAGCCGCAGGGCTGGCTGACCGCCTCTCCCTCACATTCATGGCCCGAACCATCATCACCGAGGTGCCCATGCACGACACCATTTCTATGGCCGCCCGCCGACGCCTTTTCCTGGCATTGGGCCCACTGCTGCTGAGCGCTTGCGCCAGCCTGAGCCCCGATGGCGGCATGGCGGCGCTGCAGTCCACCGCGAGGCAGCAACTCAAGGCCGAACTGCAGTCGGCACGCACGCCCGAGGACCAGGATCGCCTGGCCCTGCGCGTGGCCGAGCTGCTGAAGCAGCCGCTGAGCGCGGATGCGGCGGTGCAGATCGCCCTGCTGAACAACCGCGGCCTGCAGGCCGGCCTGCAGGCCCTGAGCATCGCGGAGGCCGAGCGGGTGCAGGCCAGCCGCCTGCCCAATCCTGCCTTCCGCCTGGGACGCCTCCAGCGGGGTGATGAGCGCGAGATCGAGCGCACGCTGGGCTTGGACCTTGGCGCCCTGATCAGCCTGCCCCTGCGTCGCCAGCAGCAGGAGCAGCGCCAGACCGCCGTCCAGCGCGAGCTTGCGCTGCAGATGCTGACGCTGGCGATGGACACCCGCAAGGCCTTCTACCAGGCCGTGGCCGCCGAGCAGACCGCGGTCTATCGCCAGGATGCCCGCGACGCCGCGCAGGCCGGGGCCGAACTGGCGCGTCGCATGCAGCAGGCCGGCAACTGGAGCGCCCTGGATCAGGCGCGGGAGCAGGGGTTCCTCGCCGAGGCCAGGCTTGCCACCCTGCAGGCGGACCTTGCGCGCACTCGCGCGCGTGAGCGCCTGGCTCGTCTCCTGGGCGTGGACAGCACGGCAGTCCTGCAGCTGCCGCCCCGGCTGCCCGAGCTGCCGGCTCAGGTGGAGGCGCGGCCTGACATCGAGCGACAGGCCCTGCACAGCCGCCTGGACCTGCAGGCTGCCAGGGCACGAATGGAAGCCAGTGCTCGTGCCTTGGGGCTGGACAAAGCCACGCGCTTCGTGAACGTGCTGGAGCTGGACCTCAAGCACAACAGCGCCAGCGAGGCCCCGCGGCAGACCGGCTTCGAAATCGGCTTCGAAATTCCGCTCTTTGACTGGGGCGATGCGAGGGTGGCCCGTGCCGAGGCGCGCTACCTTCAGGACGCGCATCAAGCCGCGCAGGCCGTGATCGAGGCACGCTCCGAGTTGCGTGAAGCCTACCAGGGCTACCGCAGTGCCCATGAGGTCGCCCGTCATTACCGCGACGAGCTGTTGCCCCTGGCGCGGCGCGTGTCCGAGGAGCAACTGCTGCGCTACAACGGCATGTTCATCGGGGTCTTCGAGCTGCTGGCCGATGCCCGCGCCCAGATCGGTACCGTCAGCGCCTCCATCGAGGCCTTGCGCGACTTCTGGATCGCTCATGCGGACCTGGAGATGGCCATGGTCGGCCGCCCAGGCCCCACGTCACTGGAAAGCCCCGCCGCCGCGAGCACGGCCCGCGGCGCCGCGCACTGAAAGGATCGCCCATGTTCTCCCGACGCAATTTCTTCCGAGGCGCAGGTGTCCTGACGGCGGCCGCATCCGCTGCCTCCGTCAGCCGTGTGGCCCTGGCCGCGCTGCCCGAGGTCGTGCAGCAGACCCGCCCCGACACCATGCCGCCCCTGCAGCCCTCCGCCGGCCGGCCCTACCGTCCGGTGGTGACACTCAACGGCTGGACCCTGCCATTCCGCATGAACCAGGGCGTCAAGGAATTCCACCTGGTGGCCGAGCCAGTGCTGCGCGAGTTGGCGCCTGGGATGAAGGCCAGGCTGTGGGGCTACAACGGCCAGTCGCCCGGCCCCACCATCGAGGTGGTCGAGGGTGACCGTGTGCGCGTCTTCGTCACCAACCGCCTGCCCGAGCACACCAGCATCCACTGGCATGGCCAGCGCCTGCCCAATGGCATGGACGGTGTCTCCGGCCTGACGCAGAAAGCCATCCAGCCGGGCCAGACTTATGTCTACGAGTTCGAGGCACGCCGCCCCGGCAGCTTCATGTACCACCCGCATGCCGACGAGATGACGCAGATGGCCATGGGCATGATGGGCTTGTGGATCACGCATCCCAAGGGCAGGCATCCGCTGATCGAGGAGGTGGACCGCGACTTCTGCTTCCTGCTCAATGCCTTCGACATCGATCCCGGCTCCGCCACACCGCGCATCATGACCATGCTGGACTTCAACCTCTGGTGCTGGAACAGCCGCGTCTTCCCTGGCATTGACACGCTCAATGTTCGCAAGAACGACAAGGTGCGCATCCGCGTGGGCAACCTCACGATGACCAACCACCCGATTCATGTGCATGGCCATGAGTTCACCGTCACCGGCACGGATGGTGGCCCCACGCCCAAGGCCGGCCGCTGGCCGGAGGTCACGACGGATGTGGCAGTGGGCCAGATGCGCCAGGTCGAGTTCCTCGCGGATGAGGAGGGCGACTGGGCCTTCCACTGCCACAAAAGCCACCACACCATGAATGCCATGGGTCATCAGGTGCCCACCATGATTGGCGTGCAGCAGCAGGACCTGGTCGAGAAGATCACCCGCCTGGTGCCTGACTACATGGCTATGGGCGAGCGCGGCATGGCCGAGATGGGCACCATGCAGATGCCGCTGCCGGACAACACCTTGCCGATGATGACGGGCGAAGGCCCCTTCGGTGGCGTTGAGATGGGTGGCATGTTCTCCATCCTCAAGGTGCGCAAGGGTCAGAAGCCAGGCGACTACAGCGATCCGGGCTGGTACCAGCACCCGCCGGGCACCGTGGCGCGCGAGTGGACCACGGGCCTGCCCGAGGCGGCGCGGTCATCGTCGGCGGGTGGGGCGGCCATGGCTCGGCAGTCGTCGTCCGAGGCTGAGTGGCGCGCCCGCAAGCCAGGTGCGAAGGGAGGCCATGGCGGGCACGGTGAGCATTGAGCCGCTCGCCGCTCGCCGCTCGCCGCGCCCGTGCCTGGCACCGTGCAAGGCGCCTTGCAAGGCAGAAGTGGCGGCCCCACCGTGCGGCCACGGCGCCGGGCGGCGCTGGGCTTGCCGCTCAGGCGATCAATGCCTGAGCGATTGCCGTTCCTGCGGGGAGGGGAGGTCGTTATGCATGGGTGTATATTTCGCTCGGTTCACGATATCGCGTGCAGTTGCCAGGACCCCGCCCTTGAAGTTCCACCCGCACCCCCTCATCCTCAGGGCCGCGCTCGGCGGCCTGCTGCTGGGCTCGTTGCCGGCCTTGGCGGCCGAACTCACGGTCTCCGCGGCGTCCAGCCTGGGCAATGCCTTCAAGGACATTGCGGTGGCCTTTGAGGCAGACCATCCCGGTACCCGGGTGCTGCTGAACATCGGTGCCTCGGATGCCCTGCTGGCGCAGATCAGCAAGGGCGCCCCCGTGGATCTGTTGGCGTCGGCAGACCAGGAGACCATGGACCGTGCAGAGACGCAGAAGGTGCTGGTCTCTGGCACGCGGCGCAACTTCGCCGGCAATCGTCTCGTGCTGATCGTGCCCAGTACAGGCTCGGTGGTCATCAAAGCCCTGCCGGACCTGCAGCGCGCGGACGTCCAGCGCATGGCGCTGGGCAAGCCCGAGGGCGTGCCTGCGGGTCGCTATGCCAAGTCCGCCTTGGTGGCCGCGCAGCTGTGGCCGGCCGTGGCGACCAAGGCCGTGTATGCCAGCAATGTGCGCCAGGCCCTGGACTATGTGGCCAGGGCCGAGGTGGACGCTGGCTTCGTCTATGCCACCGACGCGGCCATCCAGCAGGACAAAGTCCGGATCGCCGCCGTGGTACCGACGCCAACGCCCATCAGCTACCCCGTTGCGGTGGTGGCCGGCTCTTCCAACGTCGAGACGGCGCGGCGGTTCATCGACTACCTGCTGTCGCCGGCAGGCCAGGCGATCCTGGCCCGATACGGCTTCCAGAAGCCCTGACCTGGCCGACGCAGCAGCAACTCTTGCCCGGGAACTGCCCTGGGCTCAGATGCGGGTGTCCCAGGGAACTGAGAGGCGCACTGCGCTGTGGATGATTCCCACCATGGAATAGGTCTGCGGAAAGTTGCCCCATAGTTCGCCCGTGGCAGGTGCCAGGTCTTCGCTGAGCAGGCCCAGGGGCGTGCGGCGAGCCAGCATGGCCTCGAAGTGCTCGCGGGCCTGTGCGCGCCGGCCGGTACGCGCCAGTGCATCGATGTGCCAGAAGGTGCAGACGTTGAAGGCAGTCTCGGGAAAGCCGAAGTCGTCGCGCCCTTCATAGCGCCGCATGAAATAGCCGTCGCTGAGCGTGGCTTCCAGGGCCTGCACCGTGCTGATGAAGCGTGGGTCCTGCGGGTTCAGAAATCCCACCTCGCCCATCAGCAGCACGCTGGCGTCCAGGTCGGACCCCTCGAAGCTTTCGACAAAGGCCTGGCGCTTGTCGCTCCAGGAACGTGCCAGGATCTTGGCCTGGATGGTGTTGGCGCGCATGCGCCACAGGGCTGCGCGCTCCGGGCTGGCCAGCCGCTGCGCCACATGAGCCAGGCGGTCGCAGGCGGCCCAGCACATCAAGGCTGAGGAGGTGTGGATGCGCGCCCGCGTGCGCAGCTCCCAGATGCCCGCATCGGGTCGTTCGTGCAGCAGCCAGGCCTGCTCGCCCATGGACTCCAGCGCCTCGAAATCCTTGGCGTCAGGCTGCCTGAACAGGCGCAGGTCATGGAAAGCCTGCGCAGCGCCGAGCACGACACTGCCATAGACATCGTGCTGGAAGTGCTCATAGGCCTGGTTACCGATGCGCACGGGCCCCATGCCCCGGTACCCGCAGACACCCTCCACCACGGACTCGGGCAGTTCCGCCTCCAGCCCGATGCCGTACAGAGGCTGGACATGGCCGTCGCGCGCGCTGCGGATGACGTTGTAGAGCCAGTTGAGATAGCCCTCCATGGTGCCCACCTCGGACAGGCTGTTGAGCGCGCGCACCACGAAGAAGGCATCGCGGATCCAGCAGTAGCGGTAGTCCCAGTTGCGACCGCTGTCGGGCGCCTCGGGAATGCTCGTAGTCATGGCGGCCACGATGGCACCGGTCTCCTCGAACTGACAGAGCTTGAGCGTGATGGCGGCCCGGATCACCGCCTCCTGCCATTCCAGCGGCAATGCCAGGCGGTGTGTCCAGTGACGCCAGTAGAGCGAGGTCTGCTCTTCGAAGCTGCGGGCGGTTTCCTCGATGCCGGCATCCAGCGTCTCGTCCGGCCCCAGCAGCAGGCTGACGGGCTTGTGCAGTGAGAACCAGCTCTGGTCCACCAGATAGGTCTGCGGCACATTGCTGGTCAGGCGCAGGACCAGATCGGGCAGGATGTAGCGCAGGTGGTGGCTGCCTCGGGTGAGGGTGGGCGCCGTGAGGCCCCAGTCGCCACGCGGTGTCACGCGAAATCGCACCCGCGGATGCCCGGCCAGCGGGCGGACGCGCCGCACCAGTTGCGCAGGGCGGTAGGGGCGGTCGCGGGTGATGAAGCGCGGTGCGAAGTCCACCACCTCGATGCCCTGGCCCTGCTCATCCCACAGCTCGGTGCGAACGATGGCCGTGCCTGGCTCGTAGTGCTGCGTGGAGCGAGCCAGGTGTTCGATCTCCACGCTGAAGACACCCTCCGAGCCGATGCCGCTCTCTGAGTGCATCAGCGCATCGAATACCGGCGTGCTGTCGAACCGCGGCATGCAGCACCAGACGATGTGCGCTCGCGCATCAACCAGCGCACTGATCTGACCGTTGCCGATGAGTGCCAGGTCCAGTGATGCCGGAGGGGCTTGCAGCGATGGGTGTGCCTGCATGCGGAGACCTCTTGTTGCCGATCGAAACCCATGAAGCGCGTGTCTGCTGCGCAATCTTGGTACAAGAAGGCAGGCATCGCAGCCGGCCCAGCTTCAGTGCTCGGGGCGCATGCCGGGATCCAGGAATGAAGACACTTCGACTTCAGCTGCGCTTCCTGCTTCCGCTTGCGGTCGCGCTGGTGGGGGCGGCCTACATCGCGCTTCCATTGCTTGATCAGGTTACGCTGCGATGGTTTTCGCGGGACCTCAATAGCCGTGGCGCCTTGATGGTCAATGCACTGTCCGATGCCGTGGCCGAAGCACTGCTGGAGCCCCGTGCCGATCGCCTGGCAACCCTTCTTGACCGAGCGGTCCAGGACGAGCGCCTTTTCGCGATCGCGGCTTGCGATGCCAACGGCGTTCTGCTGCACGCGACCCGATCCTTCCCGGATGGCCTCAGCTGCGCCCGCAGCCTGGCGATCGCCAACCGCACGGATCCGCGGCTGAAGCTGGCGGGCGGGGCCGTGCATGTCGGCATTCACGTCGTGACGCGGCCGTCACCGGACCCGACAGGGGCGCCCTGGCTTGGCGCTCCCGGTGCCAGTGATTGGGCAGGCTCGGGCGCGGCCTTGGCCACCGAAGGCCGCGTGCCGTCCGCCATGGAGAAGGTACCGACCAGCCCTGCATCCGAACTCGTCGGTCGGCTGGTAGTGCTGCATGACATGAGCTTCATCGAGAAGCGCAGCCAGGACACCCGACGCTACCTCATAGGCTTCATTGCCAGCCTGGGCTTTGTCATTGCCCTCATCACCGTCAGCGTCGCACAGCTGAGCTGGCGCGGCTGGGTCAAGGGTGCCCGCGCCATCATGCGGGGCGAAGGCCTGGTCAGCCCCTTGCTCCCGCCTCCAGAGCTGGCGCCCTTTGTCGATGAACTGAGGAACAGCTTGCGCGACCTCGAGGATGAGTACCGGCGCATGCAGGGGCCACCGCTCGAATGGACCGGCGAGCATCTGCGCAGTCTGCTCCAGACCCAGTTGCGCGGAGACCAGGTCATTGTGGTGTCCAACCGTGAACCCTATCTCCACGAGCACTGCCCCGAGGGCATTGTCGTGCGCCGGCCCGCCAGCGGCCTGGTGACCGCAGTCGAGCCTGTGATGCGGGCCTGCTCGGGCACCTGGATTGCTCATGGCAGCGGCAGTGCAGACCTTGAGTCCGTGGATGGCAATGACCGTGTCGCTGTGCCGCCTGGCATGGAGGACTACCTGCTTCGTCGCATCTGGCTGACACCCGAGGAAGAACAGGGCTACTACTATGGCTTCGCCAATGAAGGGCTCTGGCCGCTGTGCCATGTGGCGCATGTGCGCCCGGTCTTTCGCGAGTCGGATTGGGAAGCCTACCGGCAGGTGAATCAGCGTTTTGCCGATGCAGTCGTGGCCGAGGCGCGCGGTGAGGATCCCGTGGTCCTGGTACAGGACTACCACTTCGCCCTGCTGCCCGCGATGATCCGTGCCAAGCTGCCGCAGGCCACTGTGCTGACCTTCTGGCACATTCCCTGGCCCAACCCAGAATCCTTTGGCATCTGTCCCTGGCACAAGGAGATTCTGCAGGGCATGCTGGGCAGCACCATTCTGGGCTTCCACACCCGCTTCCATTGCAGGAACTTCATGGAGACGGTGGACCGCTTCCTCGAGGCCCGCATCGAGGCCGAATACTCGACCATCAGTGTCCAGGACAAGGAGACGCTGGTGGAGAGCTACCCCATCTCCATCGAATGGCCCGATGAAGCCCGGACGGCTGCCTGGCCCAGCGTGGCCCAGTGCAGGCAGCGGGTCGTGGACCGCCTGGGCCTGCCTTCGGACCTCTGCCTTGCCGTCGGCGTGGACCGCTTTGACTACACCAAGGGCATCCTGGAGCGGCTCAACGCGGTGGAGCGCCTGCTGGAGAAGGCGCCGCAATGGATAGGCCGCTTTGTCTTCGTGCAGGTGGCCGCGCCCACCCGCTCTTCCCTGGACGAGTACCGCAGCTTCCAGGACCACGTGGAGCGCGTGACTGAACGCATCAATGCACGCTTCGGCAGGCCAGGCTACCGGCCCGTGCACCTGCTCGCGCAGCACCATGAGCCGGATGCGGTGAATGAGTTGTTTCGCGCTGCCGACATCTGCGTGGTGACCAGCCTTCACGACGGCATGAATCTGGTTTGCAAGGAGTTCGTAGCTGCCCGAGACGACCAGCAGGGTGTGCTGGTGCTGAGTCGCTTTGCCGGGGCTGCGCGAGAGATGACCGAAGCCCTGATCGTCAACCCCTACCACGTCGAGGAGACGGCCGACGCCCTGCAGCGTGCCGCGACCATGCCCGCCGCCGAGCAGCGCGAACGCATGGTGAGCCTGCGCAGCACGGTGCGGGAGTTCAACGTCTTTCGCTGGGCGGCACGCATGCTGGCCGACGCCGGACGCTGGCGCCTTCGAGCGCGGGTGGAGGCGCGTGTTCGGCGCCTGGGTCCGCGGTGAGGGGGGGCCATGAAGCCCCACATCTTCAGTCTGCAAGGGGAGCAGGCTCTGGCCATGACTATGGCGCTGCAGCCGCTGCTGGCCTTCGACTTCGACGGCACCCTGGCCCCCATCGTGACGATGCCGGACATGGCTCGCATGCCCTCTGGGGTCGTCAGCCGCCTGCGCCTCCTCTCGCAGCGACTGCCCGTGGCCATCGTGACCGGCCGTGAGCTTGCCGATGTACGCAAGCGATTGGACTTCACCCCAAAGTACATCGTCGGAAGCCACGGGGCCGAGAGCGAGCTGCTGGATGCCTCACCGATGTGGGTGAGTGCCATGGCGTCGGCGCGTGAGTGGCTGCAGCCCTTTCGCACGGAGCTGCAGGACCTCGACGTGCACATCGAGGACAAGCGCAGCTCCATTGCCCTGCACTTCCGCAGGGCACGCGAGCGCGAGCGGGCCCAGCGCAGGCTGGAGGAGATCCTCAAGACGGCGGGTCCAGCCCTGCATGTGTTCGGGGGCAAGCTGGTCTACAACATCGTGGCCGCCCGGGCGCCCGACAAGGCTGACGCCGTTCATGCCGTGATGGCTCGCGAGGGATCTGCCTCGGCTGTCTTCATTGGTGACGACGTCAATGACGAGCCGGTGTTCCAGCGTGCGCCCGCCCACTGGTTGACCATCAAGGTCGGCCGCACCAGTTGGCATTCCAGGGCGCGCTACTACCTGGACAGCCCGAGTGAGATGGCCTTGCTGCTCGACCGCATGCTGGCGCAACTGGCCGCTGCGCCAGCCCCCTCCGGCTAGCGGCGCAAAAGGGGGCGGCAACTCAGTGCTGCCTGCTTGCGCGGCTGTCCGGTGCTACTGCGCGCTGCGCGGCGTGTGTGGCATCCTGTTCTCGTCCATGGGGTGAATCACCTGCCACATTGCGTGGCCACCGCTGTTTGCAGCAATGCTGGCGCGTGGTCCCCCTGGCTGGCGAGGCGTTGTCTCGGAATCCATCGCGATGGAAGCTGAGATCTGCTTGATGGCGTTCATCGAGGCTGGACCTGGGTGCCCGGAAGGCAGCTTGACTTGGCAAGCCTCGCGAATACCTGGCGAACTCAGCTAACGGCTAAACTACGCTCAACGGCTGTCCAGGCGTCACAACGAGCGCAGCGTAAGGGAGGGATTGTGCAGCGACGAACACTTGATGCGCCGCCGAGCCTCCTTATCGCACGGATTGCCTCGGTGCCATACGTCAATCCGGCCGACCAACGTGCCCCCTGTGTCGCTGGACCATCGCTTCCGCGGCCTGTTGGCACTACGGCGCAGCACCTCAAGCACCCCAAATCTACTGTCGCGGCAACTGGGTGCGAGTGCATTGAGCCATCCTGTTCTGCAGGCAGTGTCGGTGTTATCCGCTGCGGGACGCTTTCGACTCCATGCTTCCATCCCTCTTGCTGCTGCCTCCGGCCTGCACAACATGCTTCACACGTTTAATACGGTAGTTATCTCTGGCGTACACAGTGGCCCAGACCCATCACCCGGGTTAGGCATCGCCAAATCAATAAAGCAGGCATACCCGCAACTCCGGCTGATCGCCAAGGATTACTCACTGCGAAGTAGCGGCATCCACGATCCCGTCTTTGACGAGATACAAGTCATGCCCGCATGGTCAGAGATGTCGCTTGATGCGCATCAAAAATACATAGCGGAGCAATTGAGTGGAATGCAGGCCCTCTATATTTCTGGCTTGGACGCCGAAATTGATTGGCTCTCGACGCTTCAGAAATTTCCAGCGAATGTCCTGACTCCAGGTGCGGCAGCGCTCGATCAAATACAGAAGCCAACAATATCGTGCGCGGATGAGCTGGGAATGCAGATACCAGAATTCGTCCCAGCCATGGCGTCGCAAGTCGATCTGCACAGTCTTGCCAGACGATCAGGCTGGCGTGTGTGGGTGAAGGGAAAGTTTCATGAGGCCTACGCCGCGTCAAGTCATAGGGAAATGATTCTACGCCTTGCCCAAATGCAGGAAAGTTGGCCCATCGAGGATATCTTCCTGCAGCGTGGGATACAAGGACTTGAACGTTCATATACCTTTGCGGCCTTCAATGGGGAGCTATTGGGTGTCTCCGAAGTGGAAAAGCGGAGCCAAACATCAGCAGGTAAGACATGGGCGGCGGAAGTCTCAATGCCCTCCCAGGAAATAGTTGAGAGGATTGCAGCATTCGCCCGGCGGACATCATGGACGGGAGGCTGCGAAGTTGAGTTCATCAGAGATCGTCTTGGAAAGGACTGGTTGATTGACGTCAACCCTCGGTTTCCAGCTTACATACATGGTGTAACCATCTGCGGGCTGAATCTGCCGGGGCGCCTGATTGCAGCAGTTGCGCGTGAGGAATATTATGATCCAGTCCCCTTTGGAGGTCAGTTCACCCGAGTTGTTGTTGAGTTGCCCGTCCGCCTCGATTCCCGTATTCCACCGGTCGAAAATTCAGGGGGGGCTGTAGCGGTCACGCAAAAGCACCCGTCCTTTCAGCCTGCGCTTGTTGAAAAGCGCCGAGAGCAACGCGAATCGCCGTTCAGGAAGCCCCGCAGACAAGGCGACAGATCTTGGATGCTCGGAGGGGGGCTTGCTACTGGAGCTCGAATTCGAAACTCAAGTCAGGAATCAATTGATTCCTCTCTCATGGCCTTGGACCAAGCTGTTGGTGCGCTGTCAAATCGAATCAAGGTAACGCCCGCTCTTAGCATCAAGACCGATCCTCAGGGATTTTTGGCTCAAGCCTACTTGTCCAGAGGGTGGTATGCCGAGGCCATTAGTGCAGAAGAGCTGTCTTGGGCACGTCTCCAGGGCTATGGGCCAAGCCAATTAATCGCCAACGGCCCGGTAGCCGCCAGTTTTGTCATTGAAAATGACAAACCGGTGCGCTACGCATTTGCTGACTCAGTCATTTCTTTGTCAAAACTTACCCAATCCGCCGCGCGAAAGTCCGTTGGCATCAGAATCCGTCCAAGCAAGGTTGCGTCAAGATTTGGCATTGACATGGCTGATTATCATGCCTATAGCGCGACATTGGATGCCATTGCAATGCTTGGTGCGAATGGCAGCTTTGCTGCCCATATGCATCTGCCGGCTGATCAGATTGGGCCTGCTCTCTGGATTGACTGTTTTGAAGAACTGATGAATTGGGCGAAGACTATATCTCAGGAGACTGACGTTCCAGTATCAGCTATTGATATCGGAGGCGGCTGGCATTCCGAAGACTTTGTCGACGTCTTTCTGCCTCTTCTGATGGAGCGAGTCGCTCCTTCCGTGATGAAGCTTGGGGCGTCGGTCGAATTAATATTTGAGCCAGGAAAGGCAGTTTCTTCGAATTTGGCTAAATTTGTGGCAAACGTTATTGAGGTGCGCGACAACGCGGGTCTTGATTCTATGGATGTGCTGGTTGACTGTTCAATAGCGGATCTTCCAATGACCCAGTACTACGCCCATAGAATTGAACATTATCGCGGAGCAGAGCTGGTCGGCGTGCTTTCGGGTGGCAAAAGCCGGGTTCTTGGTTCTATTTGTATGGAGACTGACATTTTGGCCGCTGGTATTTCTTTTCCTGCATTCCCGGAGCGGGGCGACAAGCTAGTCTTCCATGGTGCTGGAGCATATAACTCCAGTATGGCTTGGCCATTCGCGAAGGGTGAAACCCGTGATTGATCAACGTGACCTTGCCAGGATAACTTCATACTTGTCTGAGCCTTCAAGTATTTCCCATCATCGAGCGGATTGCTGCAATAGAGCGTCGCGATGGCTATTTGCCCTTGATCGCGCTAATTCCTTCAGTTCCGGCAGCTTTGATCCTCCGCTATGGTTGCGGCGTCAATATGGATGGGCGCCGCATAGCTGGCCGATATATTGGTGCCAACTTCCACTTGTAGATGACCTTGACTGCGGCTCACTGGCAGCCCTAGCGACGGAGTTGTTTCGCGCCCGGGGTCAAACCGCACTGCCGGTGCAACTCGCCCTCCAATATCCACAGGAGGCGATCGCTGTATGGCGGAACACATGGGAGTCATCCTTGGGGCACGCAGCCTGGATCGGCGATAAGGTCTGTTACCACGAGGCTTGTGCGCTGCCGGCTCAGGGGGAGTTAAAGATATGGGACCCTACTGAGAGCAAGTGGCTGACTTCCCCGGCAGGCGCGCCGCAGCGATATGGCCAGCTGATTGCGATGCGGGTCTTCGGCGACAAATCAGCGGGCCCGCTGACATTTGCAGGTCGAGTGATTGAGCCGGGACAATGGACGAACCTTTTCTAAGCAGAGACCTGCTGTATTGGCCCTGCAAATCCTGCTCAGGTCATGCCGCTAGTGCAAAGGCTTCAGCAGGTGTTCTCATCATGTGGTGGAGAGGAGGAGGATCGAACTCCCGACCTTCGCATTGCGAACGCGACGCTCTCCCAGCTGAGCTACCCCCCCACGACGCGAAAAGTATAGCCATCCCATATGACACCTGCGAGTCGATATGGGAACTGAGCGAAACTGCGGGCTACCGCCACCGAGCCTGGGGCCGAGCGCCCGGGAGCCGTCATGTCCGAACTCAGCGCCCATAGCGCGCATAGCGCCGAATGGCTCGAAGCCCAGTACAACAACCGCCGCCGGGTTCCGGATGCCGAGGCCATCCTGCGGCGCTGGTCCGAAGCCTCCGTCCTTGTGCGGGAGCAGGCCCGCTGTCAGCTGGACCTGCCTTATGGCGCAGGATCGCGGCAGCGCCTTGATGTGTTCAGCGACAGCGTGTCCAAGGCACCCGTGCTGGTTTTCATCCACGGCGGCTACTGGCGGGCGCTGAGCAAGGAGGACGTGTCCTTCATCGCCCCCGGCTTCACCAGCGAAGGGGCAGTGGTCGTTATTCCGGGCTACGACCTCTGTCCGTCAGTCAGCATGGAGCGCATCCCCCTGCAACTGGCCGAAGCCCTGGCCTGGGTCTGGCGCCATATCGCTGACTACGGCGGCGATCCCAACCAGATCGTGCTGGCAGGTCACTCAGCAGGGGGTCATCTGGCTGCGCTCCTGAGCTGTTTTGACTGGAAAAGCCTGGCGCCGGACTTGCCGCGGCAACTGGTCAAGGGGGCGCTGTCCATCTCCGGGGTGCACGACCTGAGTCCGCTGGTGCACACGCCCTTTCTTCAGCCGGACCTCCGCCTGGATGAGGAGAGTGCCCATCGGCTGAGCCCTGTGCATCACGCACCGCCCGATTCACCGCTGTACACCGTGGTGGGGGGCGCGGAAAGCGACGAGTTCAAGCGCCAGTGCCGGCTGATCCAGCAGGCGTGGGGCACGCAGGCCGTGCCCCTGCTTGAGGAAGTGCCTGGCTACAACCACTTCGACCTGCTCTATGACCTTGTGGCGCCTGAGGGGCTGACGCATGCCATGGCTCGCAAACTGCTGGAGCTGCGCTGGTACAGCCCGCTACTCTAGGCTTGCTTGGATTCTGCCGCTCCGGACTCGTCGGCATTTTGTCCATGACCGTGGAGCTTCTTCTTTGCCCGCCCGATGAGCTGGCCACCGACCAGCAGGAGGGCCAGCAGGACCAATGCCAGGGAGCCGGGCTCCGGTACCTGCGTGATGACGACCTGGGGATCCACGTCCGTCGAGTCTGTCTGCCGGGTGTTCCACACGTCCCAGTCATACCATTTCACGTGATAGGTCCGGGAATGGGGCGCGCCGTCGTCAAAGAAGTCTGCATAGGCTGGTGGATGGCCCCGTGGGCCCGGCGTGGAGACGTGGGCTTGGCTGTTCGTGAATCCGCCCGCATCCAGCCACAGAGAGAAGAAGTGCTCCAGCGGCCAGTCGTCCAGGGACCAGACTTTTGTGTGCGATTCGACTTCCAGTTGGAAGTCCAGCAGGGGTGTCGTCCAGGGCGTGCTGCCTAGAACCAAGGGCCGGCCTGCATCATCGAAGACAAAGGTTTCGAGATAGTGCTTGCCCGATAGGCTGCCAGTGTCAAAGACGCCACTCACGGTGTAGCGCACGAGGCCGGCCTGTGCGGATTGAGAAAGGCCCAAGGACAGCAGGACAGCGACCAGGGCGGAAAACAGGAGCGCCCGGCTGCTCCGCCACCTTCCGGGTATTCCGCCCCGTAGGCGGAACAGGATGCTGAGGCGATTCATGGTGTGACCTTCACAGGATGAGCTGATGAAGCCCCGGAGCCTTCCATGCGCTGACCGGACCTCGAGGGACCGGCCGCCCTGACGCCTGCATGCTGCGAAGGTGCGCATCAACCTGGGGCACGATGAGATTCCACGGATGTCAGTCAGGGCGCAGGCACCTGTCAGCAAGGGCCTCCAAGGTGCCGGTGTTGGAGATCGATTCGTTTCCTCGGAAAGCAGAGGAAACTCCTCGGCCAGAGCGTCGAATCCCTCAAGCAGGAAGCAGGAAGCAGGGCCTGGAGGCTTGCTCGCTGCCTTGCGCCTGCATGCGGAATGCGCGACGGCCTCAGGGCAAATGGGATTCCAGGCCGCAGGCGCGGCGGTCTGGGCGCAACTGGCCGACAGGGTTTGCTGTCCCGAGGGGCGGCAGTCCGGGAGGCTCCTGCCTTGTACGCATTGCAGTCAATGCTGCAGTCTTTCTTGCAAGCTGCAGTGCCCTTGGGTGTGATACCCAGGATGGCCGGCCCTGTCCTGTCGAGGATCCAGCCAGCCGCTCGCGCTCACACCGCCATGTAGCGCCCAGGCCGGTGATTGATGGCCAGCGCCGCATTCATCGCCGCCATGCCTACCAGGGAATAGCCGATGCGCTCCGGGCTCACGACAGCCATCGAGAGGAGCAGGATGCTCGCATCCAGTGCCGCCTGCATATAGCCTGCACGCCAGCCGCGGCTGTCTTGCAGGTACAGCACGAGGATGTTGAGGCCGCCCAGGCTGGCACGGTGGCGGAACAGGATCAGCATGCCTGCCCCAATCATCAGCCCACCGGCAATCGCCGCAAACCAGGTGTTGATCTGGGAGAACTGCACCAGGCGCGGCAGGGCCTCGGAGAGCGTGGACATGAGCGTCACCGCCGCCACCGTCTTGAGCGTGAAGGCCAAGCCCATGCGCCGGTAGGCCAACCAGTAGAAGGGCAGGTTGATGCAGAAGAACAGCAAGCCGAAGGGCCAGCCGCTGGTGTAGTGCAGCAGGAAGGCGATGCCCACGGTGCCCCCCGTCAGCATGCCCACCTGCTTGAACAGCGCGACGCCGAGTGCGACGAAGAGCGTGCCCGTCAACAGGGCCTGCGCGTCGTCGAACAGAGTGTGTCGGAAACTCTTGGTGCTGATCACGCCCATGCGCGCCTCATTCGCCGACGCCGGCCAGGAAGAACTTGATCAGGCCCTTGGCAGCAAAACCCACCAGTCCGAAGCCCAGGCCGAGCAGCAGGATGAAGGTGCCGAACTTGCCAGCCTTGGACTCGCGCGCCAGCTGCAGGATGATGAAGACCATGTACAGCATGAAGGCGGTGACGCCCACGCTGAGCCCGAACTGGGCGATCTGTTCCTCGGTATAGCCAAACATCTCTTCTAATCGTTGCGGGTCAGGCCCGAGGTATCGACGAGGTCACGGTAGGCATGCCAGCTGGCATGCCCCAGCCAGGGCAGTACCACAATGAACCCCAGCATCAGCGTGGCCATGCCAAGCAGGGTCAGGCTCATGACAAGGACAGCCCACAGCGCCACCGGTGCCGGGTACTCCATCACCACGCGCCAGCTCGTGAAGACCGCGCCCAGCACGCCGATCTGGCGGTCCAGCAGCAGCGGCACCGCGATGACCGTGGAGGCGAAGACCGGGGCCGCCAGCAGGGCGCCCAGCGCCAGCCAGATCTCGAAGAGGTGGCTTTGCTCGTTCAGCACCACGTGGCGCAGGAAATCCAGGGGCTTCAGGATGGGAACGCCCGCGAAGCCGGTGATCAGCGAGGCTGAGGTCATGACCCAGCCCGTGCCTGCGAAGGCCAGCAGCACGCCGAATACCACCAGCCGTCCATCGTGAGGCCGCCAGGCATTCAGGACGGTGTGCAGCCCGGGTTGCCGATTCAGCTCGATGTCCCGGCTGATGGCATACAGCCCGGTGGCCAGGATGGGCGCCACCAGCAGGAAACCGCTGAAGGCCCCTGCGAGCAGCCAGAAGCGGTCCCGGCCGAGCAGGAAGATCAGCGCGCCCAGCAGGGCGAGCACCAGGCCGTGCAGTAGCGAGGGGCCGGGGCAGCGCGTCATGTCCGCCCAGCCGCGGGCCAGCCAGCCCAGGGGGCGCAGCGGCGGCACGGGCTTGACGCCGAATCGGCGCGACTCCTGCAGGGCTTTCTCGGTGTACTTGTTGGGCATCAGGATGTTCATGCTGCCATGCTCGGCCCAGGCGGGGCTTGATGGGCATCAAGACTAACCCTGATGGCCATCTGTGCCGTCTTCGGTCTGCAGGGCCTGTCCATGAAAAAGCCGCCCCGGCCTGAGGCGGGGGCGGCTTTTGCTGAGGGCTTCGGCCTCAGATCAGCGGCACGATGCGGTTCAGCTCGTCGTCCTCGCCAGGCGCCTTGCGCATCGGCACCAACTGGTGGTGCAGCACGCCATGGCTGCCCGGCTGGGTGACGCCATCTCCGAGCAGGTGGCCTGCAGGACCGGCCAGAACGTCGCCCAGGCTCAACTTGGGCTCGCCTCCGGACTTGCCGTGCTCATGCGTGGCTGTCTGCGCCTCGCCCGTGCCGGCGTCGCCACTGCCGGCCTGGCCGGTGTCCTTGGCGAACCAGACGTCGGCCATGTCATGCGTCTTGCCGTCGCTGGTCGTGTAGCCGGAGACCAAACCCACCAGATTGCCGTTGTTCATCGCCGTGCTGGTCTGCGCCTGCAGGTCCAGCGAGGTGATGCCCAGGTCCGCGATGGATTTCAGCTCGCCCGCATCAGACTTGCCGTCGTGATTGGCGTCCACCCAGATCTTGAGCTGGCCGAACTGGGCGTCGGTAGACGTCAGCTTGCCGTCGTGGTTGCTGTCCATCGCGGCCATGGCCTGGTAGCCGTTGACCGCGCGGCTGCCGTCCGCCATCACGGTGCCGCTGCCGAACAGCTCCTTGCCGTCGTTGATCTGGCCGTCGCCGTTGCGGTCCATGACCAGCAGGCCGTCATTGCCGCCCACCCAGCCCCACTTCTGGACGTTGCCCGTGCCGTTCAAGTCGAAGTTCACGCCCTGGGCGGCAGCCGTCGTCGAGACGCCGTTGCCGTCCAGGTCCAGCACGATGGGCGAGGTCAGCCACAGCGCGTCAAGCTGCGAGCCCGTCATCGCGTGGATGGCCTCGGTGGTCAGCGCGCTGAACTGGGTCATGTTCAGCTTGGCGATGTCCTCCGACTCCAGGCCCAGCACCTGCTCCGTCGTCAGGCTGTGGATCTGTTCTGTGGTCAGGCCAGCAATCTGCGAAGTGGTCAGCGCCTTGATGTCATCGCTGGCGAACTGCGCGAACTGTTCCGTCGTCAGTGTATGGATCTGCGCAGAGCTGAAGGCCGCGATCTGCGTCGTGCTCAGCGCGTTGATGTCATCGCTGCTGAAGGTGCCGAGCTGGTCGGTGGTGAGCGCCAGCACCTGGGAGGTGGTCAGCGCTGCGATGTGCTCGGTCCCGAGGGCCGAGAACTGCTCCGTCGAGAGCGCATGCAGGGCAGAGGTCGACAGCAGCTTGATGTCATCGCTGCTGAAGGCGACCATGTCGGCGCTGTCGATGCCCTTCACCTGTGCCGAGGTCAGCAGGCCGATCTGCGTGCTGGTAAAGGCGTCGATCTGATCCGAGCCGAAGGCGGCCATATCGTCCGATTGCAGGGCGCGGAAGGCTGAGGTGCTCAGGGCGCGAATGTCATCCGACGAGAACGTCACGATCTGCTCGGAACTCATCACGCCAACCTGTGCAGCGCTCAGTGCGGCCACCTGGTCCGAGGCCAAGGCCTGGACGTCAGCGGTCTCCCACTTGCTGAGCTGAGTGGTCGTCAGCGCTGCGATCTGCACCACTCCCAGCGTCGGTACCTGATCACTGGTCAGGGCGTTCAGCTGGTCACTGCTCAAGGCGCGGACCGCGAAGGCATTCAGGGCTCGCAGGTCGTCCGTCTGCATCGCCGCGATCATGCCCACGCTGATGCCTGGCACTTGGACCGAAGTCAGGGCCGCCATCTGGGCAGTACCCATGGCATTGAAGTCGTCCGAGCCCATCGCATTGATCTGGGCCGAACTCAGCGCCGCCACCTGGGTAGCCGTCAGTGCGGCCACCTGGTCGGAGGTCAGCGCCACGAACTGATCCGTCGTGAAGTTGCGCAGGGCCGAAGTGCTCAGGGCGCGGAGGTCATCCGTGGCCAGCGCTGCGATCTGATCGGTCTGCAGGCCGGCAATCTGACTGGAGGTCAGGCCGCTGTACTGCGACGTGGTCAGTGCGACCAGTTGGTCGGTGCCCATCGCACCCAGCTGGGCGCTGCTGATGCCGCGGATACCTGCGCTGCTGATGGCCTGGAGATCGTCGGTGGCCAGCTTCATGAACTGGTCGGTGCCGATGGCCGCCACTTGCGCCGAGGTCATGGCTGCGTACTGGTCGGTGGTGAAGGCCACCAGATCCTCGCTGCCCAGGCCTCGGATCTGCGCGCTGGTCAGCGCATTGACCTGGGCCGTGGTCAGGGCGGCGAACTGGTCGGAGCTGAGCGTTCCCAGCACGTCGGTGCTGATGGCGCGCAGGGCCGTGGTGCTGATGGCACGCAGGTCCGTGGTCTCCATCGTTGCCAACTGATCGCTGCTGAAGCCCACGATCTGGCTGCTGGTCAGTGCGGCGGCCTGGGCGGTGGTCAGCGCCACCACCTCGTCCGTCGTCAGTGCGGCGATCTGTGCGGAACTCAGGCTGCGCAGCGCGGAGGTGTTGAGCGCGGCGAAGTCTTCGGTCTGCAGGGTGCGCAGCTGGTCAGTGCCCAGGGCCGAGACCTGGGCAGAGCTCAGGACGGCGAACTGATCGCTGCTCAGCGCATTCAGGTCATCGCTGACCATGCCCTTGATCTGGGCGCTCGTGAGCGCAGCCACCTGGGCCGTGGTGAGGGCGCCGATCTGGTCTGAGCCCAGGGCGCCGATCTGGTCGGTACCCAGCGCCTTGACTGCGGAGGTGCTCAGGGCCCGAAGGTCGTCGGTCTCCAGTGCGGCGATCTGCTCGGTGCTCAATCCCTTGACCTGGGCACTGGTGAGTGCTGCAGCCTGGGCGGTGGTCAGGGCCTTGATTTCGTCGGTCGAGATACCACCGAACTGGTTGCCCGGGGTGGTGGCAAGAGCCGCGATCTGGGCCGAGGTCAGAGCCACGATCTGATCGCTGCTCAGGGCGGCGATCTGGTCGCTGCTCAGCGCCTTGATGGTGCTGGTGCTGAGTGCGCGGAGATCGTCCGTCTCGATCTTGGCGATCTGGTCGCTGGTGAGGCCGGCGACCTGGGCGCTGGTCAGTGCGGCGGCCTGGGCCGTGCTCAGGGCCACGATCTCGTCCGTCGTCAGGGCGGCCAGTTGGGCGGAGTTCATGCCACGCAGGGCCGCGGTGTTGATGGCTGCGAGGTCTTCGGTCTGCAGCGTCTTGACCTGGTCCGTCGTCAGTGCGCCGACCTGGGCGCTGGTGAGCACCTTGAACTGGTCGGAGCCCAGGGCATTGAGGTCATCGCTGGACAGGGCGCGCAGCTGGGCGGTGGTCAGGGCTGTGACCTGGGCGGTGGTCAGCGCGCCCAGTTGATCGGAAGTCAGCTGCGCAAGCTGGTCAGAGCTGAGTGCCTTGATCACCGAGGTGCTCAATGCACGCAGATCCTGGGTCTCAAGCTTGATCAGCTGGTCGCTGGTCAGACCGCCGATCTGTGCCGATGTCAGGGATGCCGCCTGATCGGTGGACAGTCCGATGATCTGGTCGCTGGTCAGGGCGCTCAGCTGCGCAGAGGTCAGCCCCTTCAGCGCGGCGGTGTTGATGTTGCCGAAATCATCCGTGGTCATCGTGCGGATCTGATCCGTGCCGATGGCGGCGATCTGGGCCGAACTCAGGACCTTGATCTGGTCAGAGACCAGGGCATTGAGGTCATCGCTGCCCAGGCTCTTGATCTGAGCCGTCGTCAGCGCGGTGACTTGTGCCGTGGTCAGCGCACCGATCTGGTCGGAGCCCAGGGCGCCGAGCTGATCAGTGCTCAGAGCCTTGATGGCGGCGGAGCTGATGGCGCGCAGGTCGTCGGTCTCCAGCGAGGCGACTTGATCCGTGCTCAGTCCGCGGACCTGGCTGCTGGTCAGCGCAGCCGCCTGTGCAGTGGTCAGGGCACGGATGTCATCGGTGGCGAAGCCGCCGAACTGGTTGCCCGGGGCGGTGGCCAGGGCGGCGATCTGGGCCGAGCTCAGGGCCACGATCTGATCGCTGCTCAGGGCGGCGATCTGGTCGCTGCTCAGCGCCTTGATGGTGCTGGTG
>NZ_JBPZGY010000030.1:0-14577 GCF_051857535.1 Roseateles sp. DB2
CTTGGGCTGGTTCCGTGCTCTGGACCGGTCAGCTCAAACGCCTCGCCAGCCCGCGCCGTTCCTGGCTCTGGCAGTCGGGGCTTGAGGCGTCTCGAAGCAATGCGCAAAGAGCCATGAAAAAAGCCCCGTTCACACGGGGCCTTGTCGGGGTTCCGACGAATGGCAGCCAGTCGCTGCCATCGCCTGAAGAGAGGGTTCAGCTCAGACGTTGAACAGGAAGTTCAGCACGTCACCGTCCTTGACCACGTACTCCTTGCCTTCGGCGCGCATCTTGCCAGCGTCCTTGGCGCCTTGCTCGCCCTTGTACTGGATGAAGTCCTCGAAGGCGATGGTCTGGGCGCGGATGAAGCCCCGTTCGAAGTCGGTGTGGATCACGCCAGCGGCCTGCGGGGCCGTATCACCCTTGTGGATGGTCCAGGCACGCACTTCCTTGACACCGGCGGTGAAGTAGGTCTGCAGGCCCAGCAGGCCGAAACCGGCGCGGATCAGGCGGTTCAGGCCGGGTTCGTCCTGGCCCATCTCGGCCAGGAACATGGCTTTGTCCTCATCGCTCATCTCAGCCAGCTCGGCCTCGGTCTTGGCGCAGATCGCGACCACCGGGCCCTTCTGGGCGGCGGCGTACTCCTTCAGGCGATCCAGGAAGGGATTGTTCTCGAAGCCGTCCTCGGCCACATTGCCAACGAACATGGCCGGCTTGGCCGTGATCAGGCACAGGGGCTTGAGCACCACCAGCTCTTCCTTGCTGAAGTCAATGGAGCGCACCGGCTTGCCCTCATTGAGGGCCGCCTCGCACTTCTTCAGCACCTCCACCAGGCGCAGGGCGTCCTTGTCGCCGCCGGCCTTGGCCACCTTGGTGTAGCGCTGCAGGCTCTTCTCGACGGTGGAGAGGTCGGCCAGGCACAGCTCGGTCTGGATGACCTCGATGTCGGAGATGGGGTCGACCTTGCCGTTCACATGGATCACGTTCGGGTCTTCGAAGCAGCGCACCACATTGACGATGGCGTCGGTCTCGCGGATGTGCGAGAGGAACTGGTTGCCCAGGCCTTCACCCTTGGAGGCGCCCGCAACCAGGCCGGCGATGTCCACGAACTCCACGATGGCCGGCACGATGCGCTCAGGCTTCACCACCTCGGCCAGCTGAGCCAGGCGCGGATCGGGCAGCTCGACCACGCCGACATTGGGCTCGATGGTGCAGAAGGGGTAGTTCTCGGCGGCGATGCCGGCCTTGGTCAGCGCATTGAAGAGGGTGGACTTGCCGACGTTGGGCAGGCCCACGATGCCGCATTTGAGGCTCATGGAAGGCTTTCTGATTGGCGCCAGGGCTGGCGTGGACGCAAAAGTGCGATTTTAAGGGGTCTTGTTCGCCCGCCGGCCGCAAGCCGCGCGCCTGCCTACAATCACGCCATGGACCCCTATGACATCCTCATCCGCGGCAGCGGCATCGTCGGGCGCAGCCTGGCGTTGCAGCTGGGCAGCCAAGGCCTGCGCGTGGCGCTGCTGGGGGAGGGTGAGCCGCGGCCGTTGCGGAGCGAGGACGTGCGTGCCTATGCCCTCAACGCCGCCTCGGTGGGCTTGCTGCGGCAGCTCAAGGTCTGGGATGCCCTGCCCGAGGACGCGCGCAGTCCCGTCCACGACATGCGTATCCGGGGGGATGCTGACGGCGCCCTGCTGGGCTTCTCGGCCTGGCAGCAGGGGGTGTCCGAGCTGGCCTTCATCGTCGATGCCGGCGAACTTGAACGTCAGCTGGCCCAGGCCCTGCGCTTTGCGCCTCGGGTGGATCTGGTCAGCCAGGCGGTGCCGGCCCGGCTGGAGGCCTTGTGCGAAGGCCGGGAATCCCGCCGTCGGGCCGAGCTGGGTGTGGCATTCGTGCCGCAGGCCTACGGCCACCGCGCGATTGCCGCCCGCCTGACGGCCAGCGTCCCGCATCAGGGTGTGGCGCATCAATGGTTCCGGTCGCCCGACGTGCTGGCGCTGCTGCCCTTTGACAGGCCGCAGCCGGCGGCATCCTATGGCCTGGTGTGGTCCTTGCCCGAAGCCCGGGCTCAGGAACTGCTGGCCCTGCCCGTCGAGGCATTCGAAGCCGCTTTGACAGACGCCACCGGCGGGGCCGCCGGTGAGCTGCGCCTGGCCGGCGAGCGCCAGAGCTGGCCCCTGGCTCTGGCCCGTGCCGATGTAGTCTCTGGCCCCGGCTGGGTGTTGCTGGGTGATGCCGCGCATCTTGTGCATCCCCTGGCCGGGCAAGGACTGAACCTGGGCCTGGCGGACGTGCGGGCCCTCAGCCAGGTGATCGCCGGGAAGGAGAGCTGGCGCAGCCCGGGGGACGCGCGCCTGCTGCGCCGCTATGAGCGCTCCCGGGCCCTGCCCACCCTGGCAATGGGAGAGTTGACCGATGGTCTGCTCAAGCTGTTTGCAAGCGAGGCCGCGCCGGTGCGCCGGCTTCGCAACGAGGGCCTGCAATGGCTGGACCGGGCTGCGCCGCTGAAGCGCTGGCTGACTGCCCGAGCCTTGGGTCAATGAACGTCATCGGGTCCGCAGAGGCCCCGATCCACAAGAGGAAGACGATGCACGCGATGAACTATGCACGCCTGGCCGCCGCTGGCCTCCTGGCCCTGGCCGCTACAAGTGGCTGGGCCAATGAGACGGTGATCCGGAAGGCCCTGGGCGAGCGCCTGCCTGGCTTCAAGGTGGACGAGGTCCGGCCCACGCCCATGCCGGGCGTCTGGGAGGTGCGCACCGGATCCGAGCTGCGCTATACCGATGCCGCCGGCAACTACCTCATCGAGGGTGAGATGCTGGACCTGCGCGCCAAGAAGAACCTCACCGAGGAGCGCGTGGCCAAGCTGACGGCCGTCGAGTTCGCCAATCTGCCGCTGAAGGATGCCGTGGTCTGGAAGACGGGCAATGGCAAGCGCAGGATCGCCGTCTTCGCCGACCCCAACTGCGGCTACTGCAAGCGCTTTGAACGCACCCTGCAGGACGTCAAGGACCTCACCGTCTACACCTTCGTGATCCCCATCCTCGGACCAGATTCCGTCGAGAAGACCCGCGCCATCGTCTGCGCCAAGGACCAGACCGCAGCCTGGCGCTCCTGGATGCTGGATGGCACGGTGCCTGCCAAGCCTGAAGGCAAGTGCGACGACGCCGTCACCGAGCGCAACCTGGCCTTCAGCCGCCGCCACCACATCAATGGCACGCCGGCCATCCTGTTCGAGGACGGTACCCGCGTGCCAGGCGCCATCAGCGCCGAGCAGGTGGAGCGCAGGCTGCAGAGCCTGTCCGGCAAGTCCTGAACGCCCTCGCCACGAGTTCATGCGCCGAGTCCGGGCCTCGCGGCCTGCTCTCAGCATCCCGACCGCCAACCCTAGCCCCATCCTCACGCCGCCATGTCTGAACAGGCCCTGCGTCCGCTGCCTCTGAATCCCATCGCCGTGCGCCTGGGCCACCTGAGCCTCCTGCCTTTCGTGCTGGGTGTGCTCCTGGTCTGGCTGGTGCGGGCAGACGTGCATGTCTACGTGGTGGACGGGCTGTCCATGTATGCCGCGCTGATCGTCGCGATGCTGGGTGGCATCCACTGGGGGCTGGGCATGCGTCAGACCGTGCCCTCACCCGCCCCCTTCATCTGGGGCACCGTGGCCGTGACGGGGGCCTGGGTGGGTGCCATCATGCAGGCCTATGCCGGGCTGGTCGTCCATGGCGTGATGCTCATCGCCTGCTACCTCTGGGACCGCCGCCACTACCCCGGCCTGGGCGCCGGCGCCTGGCTGACGCTGCGCTTCCGCCTCAGCGCCGTCGCGGCCCTGTGCTGCTTCCTCGGTGCCGCGGGCACTTGAGGCCCTCTGTTCGTGATCGCCACCGACGCTCGCCCCCGATGATCCACTACCGCATCTCGACCGCAGCGCTGCATGCCCATCTCTACGACGTCCAGCTGACGGTGCCTGCGCCGGGCGCCAGCCAGCGGCTGTCGCTGCCGGTGTGGATCCCGGGCAGCTACATGGTGCGCGAGTTCTCCCGCCACCTGGGGCCGATCACGGCGCGCCAGGGCCGCCGCGAGCTGCCCGTGCGCCAGCTCAGCAAGAACGAGTGGCAGGTGGACGGCTTGGGCAAGGGCCCCCTGGTGCTGAGCTACCAGGCCTATGCCTTCGACACCTCGGTGCGCTGTGCCTACCTCGATACCCAGCGCGGCTTCTTCAACGCCGGCAGCCTCTGCCTGCAGGTGGAGGGGGCGCAGGAGCAGCCGCATCAGATCCAGCTGGCGGACCTGCCCCGGGCCTGGCAGGTCGCCACGGCCATGCCGACGGCCAGCGGCGCCCGGACCCGCCACCTCTACCAGTCCGCCGACTACGACGAGCTGCTGGACCACCCCTTCGAGCTGGGCACCTTCTGGCGTGGCGAGTTCCAGGCCCGCGGCGTTCCCCATGAATTCGTGGTGGCCGGGGCGCTGCCCATCTTCGACGGCGAGCGCCTGCTGCGCGACGCCCAGCGCATCTGCGAGGCGCAGATCGATTTCTGGCATGCCCAGGGCCGCAAGCGCGAGGCTCCTCCCTTCGGGCGTTACGTCTTCTTGCTCAATGCCACGGAAGACGGCTACGGCGGGCTCGAGCACCGGGCCAGCACGGCCCTGATCGCCACCCGTCGCGACCTGCCTCGCCTGGGCCAGGCCGAGACCAGCGACGGCTATGTGCGCCTGCTGGGCCTGGTCAGCCACGAGTACTTCCACACCTGGAACGTCAAGCGCCTGCGTCCGCGCGACTTCGCGCAGTTCGACTACGGGCAGGAGAACTACACCGAGCTGCTGTGGTTCTTCGAGGGCTTCACCTCCTACTACGACGACCTCTTCCTGGTGCGCGCCGGCCTCATCGAGGAAGCCCGCTACCTCAAGCTGCTGACGGGCAACGTCAACACCGTGCTTTCCGGCCCTGGCCGCCTGCGTCAGTCGGTCGCGCAGAGCAGCTTCGAGGCCTGGACCAAGTACTACCGCCAGGACGAGAACAGCCCCAACAGCATCGTCAGCTACTACGTGAAAGGCTCCCTGCTGGCCCTGTGCCTGGACCTCAGCCTGCGGGCCGGCGGCACCAAGGGCGCCAGCCTGGACGCGCTGATGCGCAAGCTCTGGCGCGAGACGCCCGATCGCCTGCTCGACGAGGCGCAGGTGCTGGCAGCCGTCGAATCCCTGGGCTCGGCCGAGTTGTCCGGCCAGCTGCGGGACTGGATCCATGGCTGCGAGGATCTGCCCCTGGCGCCCCTGCTGGAGAAGTTCGGCGTGCAATGGACGGCCGACAAGCTCGGCCTGGCCCAGCGCCTGGGCCTGCGCGTGAGCGATGCCCAGGGGGTGCTGACCGTCAAGCAGGTGTTCAGCGGCGGCGCGGCCGAGGCCGCGGGCTTGCAGGCAGGCGATGAACTCATCGCCTGCAATGGCTGGCGCCTGCGCAGGCTAGAGGACACGTTGCTGAGCCTCAGCCCCAAGGCCCCCCAGCGTCTGGACCTCTGGGTGGGACGTGAGCAGCGTGCCCTGGCCCTGCAGCTGCGTCTGCCCCTGGACCGCCCCGCTGGCGCCCCTGTGCTGCTGAGCCTGACCGACAAGGCTCCGGCCCGGCTGCAGAGCCTGCGTCGGGCATGGCTGCAGGGCGGCTGAAACGCCGCACGCTTGCTGCGGGGGCCGCGCTGGCCCTGGCCGTGCTGTGGCTGCATGGGCTGATCCTGGATCGCCTGGCCGACGAGGTGGCAGGCTGGCATGAACTGACCCCCATGCCGCCGCGCCTGAGCGCCGCTTTTGTCCGCACGCTCAAGCCCACGACGCCGCCAGCGGCCAGGCCAGCGCGGTCGCAGTCGCAGTCGCAGTCGCAGTCGCGTCCAGCGGCAGCCGGCCATGCCGCCGCTGCAGAAACCGCCGAGGCGCCTGCTTCCGCGGCTTCTGCGCCGCTGCCGGCGGTGGCGGCCGCAGCGTCATCAGCAATGCCGCCGGACCCTCCTGCGGCCCCTGCGTCAGCCCTGGCCGCTGCGTCGGCCGTTGCCGATCTGACAGCGCCAGCCGCCAGTGCCGCGCCGCAGCCGCCAGCCCTCGGCGTGGCCGCGGCCAGCGATTCTGAGGACTTCCAGCCTGGCCCCGAATGGCCGGCCTCCACCCGCCTGGACTACCGGCTGCGCGGCAACTACCGCGGCGCCGTGACGGGGCGGGCGCGTGTCGAATGGCTGCGCGAGGGGCGCCGCTACCAGGTGCATCTGGAGGTGGCAGTGGGGCCAGGTTTTGCCCCCCTGATCACCCGGACGATGAGCAGCGAGGGCGTGCTGACACCCCAGGGCATCCAGCCCGAGCGCTTTGACGAGGACACCCGCATCCTGCTGGCCGCAAGGCGGCGCCTGACGCTGCAGTTCCTGGATCGCGAGCTCCTCTTTCCCAACGGCCGCCGGGAGTGGGCGCCGGCCGGCGTGCAGGACGCCGCCAGCCAGTTCGTGCAGCTGACCTGGCTCTTCCTGACCGGCCGGGAAACGCCCAGGGCTGGCCACGAGATCCGCCTGCCCCTGGCCCTTCCGCGCAAGCTCTACGCCTGGCGCTACCGTGTCGAGGGCGAGGAGCAGCTGGACACCCCCATGGGCCCGCTGGCCGCCTGGCATCTGCGCCCCCTGGTCGAGAACACAGGCAGCGACCTGCGCGCCGAGGTCTGGCTGGCGCCCTCGCTGCAGTACCTGCCGGTGCGGCTGATGATCCGCCAGGATGACCAGACCTGGATCGACCTGATGCTGCAGTCTGCCCCGCTGCAGGCGGCGCCCTGAGTGCGGGCCGCCGGGCAGGCCTTCGGGGGCCCGTATAGTTGCGCAAATTCCAAGGAGTCACCCCATGAGCCAGTACGAATGCATCCTGACCGAGGTGCGCGGCGACGGTCCCCGCAAGACCGGCCTCATCACCCTGAACCGCCCCAAGCAGCTCAACGCCCTGAACGACCAGCTGATGGACGAGCTGGGCCAGGCCCTGCTGGCCTTCGACGCGGATGACGGCATCGGCTGCATCGTGCTGACAGGTTCCGAGCGCGCCTTCGCCGCCGGAGCGGACATCCCCACCATGGCGCCCCACAATTTCATGAGCGCCTTCAAGAGCGGGCTGATCTCCAAGAACTGGGAGACCATCCTGCAGGTGCGCAAGCCCGTGATCGGCGCCGTGGCCGGCTTCGCACTGGGCGGTGGCTGCGAGTTGGCGATGATGTGCGACTTCATCATCGCTGCAGACACCGCCAAGTTCGGCCAGCCCGAGATCAAGTTGGGCATCATTCCTGGTGCTGGCGGCACGCAGCGCCTGCCGCGCGCCGTGGGCAAGAGCAAGGCCATGGACCTGCTGCTCACCGCCCGCATGATGGACGCGGCCGAAGCCGAGCGCGGCGGCCTGGTGTCCCGCGTGGTGCCGGCCGACAAGCTGCTGGACGAGGCCCTGGCCGCCGCCCAGACCATCAACGGCTTCAGCGCGCCCTCGACGATGCTGATCAAGGAACTGGTCAATCGCAGCTTCGAAGGCCCGCTGCTGGATGGCGTGGCTGTGGAGCGCCGCTATTTCCACGCCCTGTTCGGCACCGACGACCAGCGCGAGGGCATGGACGCCTTCCTGAACAAGCGCGCCCCGGACTTCAAGCATCGCTGACTTACTGCAAACAATCCGACGTGCGAATGATGGATTGTTTGTGAATCAGCAATAGATTCTTGCCACGGCCCTGGTGTTTCTACCAGGGTGCGATCCCTACAGTCACGGTCATGGACAGACGCCTTGCGGTCGCAAGGGGTCTCAAGCCCGGAACCTCACTGCAAAGGATCGCCTCATGAACACCCTGTCCCGTACCGTCGCCCTGGCTCTTGTTGCTGCGCTGGGCCTGCCCGCGCTGGCCCAGACCGGCACATCGCCCAGCCGAGAAGAAGTGATTGCCGAGCTGCAGCGTGCCCGTGCCAGCGGTGAGCTGGCCCGCATGAACAGTGAGGACACCGCGCTCTTCGGCCAGCCCGTGGCGCCCGCCGCCACCGCCCTGGCCAAGAAGGACGCCGCCAAGCCGGCCGCCAAGCCCGAGCAGGCCAAGCCCGCTGCCCCGGCTGCCTCGCGTGATGCCGTGAAAGCCGAGCTGCAGCGCGCCCGCCAGGCTGGTGAGATGGACTTTGCTCAGGCCGAGCTGGGCCCGGGCCTGAACGGTGGCGCTGCCAGCAAGCCGTCGGCCGACCCGGTGCTGGCCGGCCAGCCGGTGCAGACGGCCAAGTGAGGGCGGCCCAGCAGACCAGGTCCAGGTGGGTATCGAAGATACATACCTGGCATCCTGTCCTGAACGATTCCCCCGCCTCTGCGATGAATCGGCAGCGAAGTTGCAGCCCCTCTGCGGCGCTTCCTGGACGGATGCGCGGGATCGGCACGGCACTCCGGGGACACACGGCCAGCGGGTTGACCACGAGACCGCGGGCGTTTGGAGCCCGCTTGCTGACGGAGCTGCGGGCCACAGGTGCGGTCCGTTCGACCGCTGCATTCAGTCAGCCAATTCAACGCGCCAAAGACAGAGTAGCCCAGCGTATCAGTCGTGGTCAGTACCTGGGCTGGTTCCGAGCTCTGGACCGGCCAGTTCAAACGCCTCGCCAGCCCGCGCCCTTCCTGGCTCTGGCGGTCGGGGCTTGAGGCGCCACGAAGCAATGCGCAAAGAGCCTTGTTTTAGAAGAAGACTCAGTGAGGAACTGAACGCACCTTCAGGAGCGCTGCATCCAAGATCTTCATATCAACTACCGAACCGGCTCGGTCCTGTGCAGCTACCCACTTGCGCAGCCCCTCGCGCATGACGGCCAATCCCTCTTGAGTAAGGTCGGACGCCATGATCACAAGGTCGTCAGTTACGGCAGACGGCAACACTGATGCATTGAGCTTGTTTTCAGTAATGAATTGCAGCAAGTATTTCGCTTGCTCTCGACATTTGTACTTGTATTCAGTTCTCTTCGACGCGGACAGCAGTCCAGGCAACGTGTAGATAGGGAAGTCTTTCATTTGACTCACTTGACTCGCATAATTCTGGTTGCAATGTCGCTGACTTCAATCAGCTTGCCAGTGCCGTACTTGTTCTCTCCACTTTCGAAGTTGTAAATGCCAGGCGCAATGGGCAAGGAAGGTCCTGGTCGGTAAGCCATAGGCTCCACTGGCGCCAACGTCGGCGCGGTGCCATCCAGGTTCAGTCGGCTCACCGCACGTTCGCCCAACTCCAACCCAGCGGATGCCGGTGAGCCGTAGTCATCGCCTCCAGCCCAATCGGGCATTGCAGCTCGCGTTACGGCAGCTCGGGCCTGCGAGTCACTAGCAAAGCTGGATGGGTATCGCGCCAGCAGGCGCCGGGTTTCGGTGTCGTCTTTGCCCCACCGGCTGTAGTTGTCGCCGCTCGCCAAGCTCTCCCCAATCGCACTCCCCAAATTAAACACCCACCTCTCGGCGGGTTTATCACAACAGTGCTAGCGCCGGAACCTCTCATCCTCCTGCGCAAGCGTTCTAACTTGGTTAATGAACCCAATCAGACCGGGCGAGTCGTTAAGCTCTGCACGAACATCATCAAGCAATCCAAAGAAATCCATAAACTCCGCCGAATTCAGCTCGTCCGCACAAATCATATCCATGCCGAATTCATCCATTGACTGAAGCAGCTTTACCGAAACTTCTGAACCTTTCCCGTGGCGGCGCAAAGCATCGGCGATTCTCTCAAAATCAATGGTCCGCACATCCAGCGATTTGCCCCTTGCAACAATTATCGTTCCGGCCATCTTATTCTCCCAAATAAATAATTTTCCGCTGAGAGCTCAAAGGCAATGTATCGACAAAGTCAAATAGCCTCTGGGAGTTCGAGGGGGTCAGGAATCTGATATCAAATGGCATCAAATCGACGCCATCGGGTCTGGCGAGTTTGGCAGCGAAGGATTCAGAAAACTTGGGAAAGGTCTTATCAAAATAGGTATTGAGCTTATTGGCGGCAGCAAAGGTATCCGGCGTGAGCTTCAAGTCCATTCGAGCCCCAGCAAAGGGGCCAGATTCAACGATGAAGTCGGCGCTCGTACCGGCCGGCGCCCGCCCAAGCCTGCCACCCAGATAGTTCTCCATCTCTGCCGCGACGCCGGCCTCTCCCGGCCTAAATTTACCCACGTCGCCGTCAAGCGCGTTTAGACGCCGTTGCGCTCCGAGTTCCACCGGGTCGCGAGCGACCAGCCGTGTTGGGCCAGCATCGTTCAAACTCAAGCCAAGCCCTGCGCCATCCACAGTTCCTGTACTGCCAACCCGAGCCGCAACAAACCCATCCGCAACCGCCATTCTCTCCGCAACTGCGAAGCTATTGCGCACCGAGAGCCCCTGGCGACCACCAAGTACGGACAGCGCAGCCATCGAGGTGGTTTCCAAGAGCTGTCCCGTACTACGCCCCGCTGCACCCATCTCCCCCTTGGACAGATTGACCACCGTGCGCCCTGCGGAGTTCACGACGCTCCCGCCAGTCATCCACGGAGCTAAAGCGGCTTGGGCGCCGTAGTACACGAGCGTCTTGGGCAAGCCCATCTCGTTCACACTGCGGTAGAAGCCGCTGCGTGTGCCGTGAATGCCTCGCCAGCCATCAAAAGTGTCCAGCCCAAAGTTGCGAATTCCTGTCCACGCTCCGCTGACGGTCTCGCTCACTTGAGCCTTGAAACCCTCCCCGAAGCTAGTCTCTGCAACTGTACGATGTCCATATAGCTCGACGGGGTTCTGCGGCGTGAAGTGGCCTGAGCCGTCCCTGGCCAGGAACGTGAATGGCAGATTGCCTGACGACGCATTGACCAATGACTGCTGCGGAGCAGCCATGGCCGCCAGGCTATCGCCCAGCAGCATGCGATCAAACGCCCGGTCCTCAGCGCTGTAGCCCATGCCGGCACCGATCACCTTCGCGCCGTTGCTTGCGTACATGCCCCGAATGTCTCTGGGGTCCAGAGCAACTTCGCGTGCCGCTGCATCCTGCGAGAACGTCTGGGGCCGCCGCAGTCGAGCCCATTCAGCCGCGCTTTCATCCGGCGCATTGCGCCAGTCCACGCCGGGGCTGCCCAGGCTCTCCCCCAACACACTGCCAAGCGTACTGGCAAACACCGACTCATAGCCCCGCCGATTGCCACCGACGAGGGCGGTGACGGCAACGCCGGAGGCGAAGCCTTTCGCGAACTTGGTGCCTAGATCCCCTATCGCGCGGCCGATGCTCGAGCCGTTCAGGGCAGAGCCTACGGCCGATCCAATGCCGGCACTCAAGGCTGAGAGCATGACGTGTTGCCAGTTCCAGTCGCCCCGCAGGGCCATGTTTACGGCGGAACCCAAGGCTGCGCGACCGACAACGGCTTCCCAGGAGGTGCCATGCAAGGCCGACAACACGCCATCTGCGCCGGCCATGACGGAGATGCCTTCGCCGATCGCCGCTCCCAGAGCGGCCTGGCCCACCGCCCGCCAGCTGAAGCTGTCGATCTGCCCGATGGCCAGGCCCACGACCTGGCTGGCGATGGAGCCACCCGCCGCCGCAGCGGCACCACCGGCGACCGAAGCAAAAGAGCCCAGGGAGCCGAAAAACTTGGTGGCGGCCCCGTGCGTGGCAAACGTCACCGCGACGGCGACGGCCACCATGATGAGGGTGCCCAAGCCGCCGCAACCGTCCTTCTTGGGCGGCGGCGGAGGCAGGGGCTGGGTGGGGTCGACGCTGCCCAGGGCCTCGGCAGGGTTGTAGGGCCGCCAGGTGTGGGCGTTGTTGTGGATGTTGGTGAGCTTGTTGGGAATGACGAGGACCTGGCCCGCCTTGAGCGCGGCATTGGCATCCAGCCCATTGGCCTGGGCGATGAGATACCACATGGCGCCGTCGCCCCAGAGGTTCTGGGCGATGCCGGCGAGGGACTCGGCATCGCTGTGGACGGTGTAGAAGGCGGGGGCGCTGCCGGGGTAGCGGTCGTTGACGGGTTCGAAATTGGAATCAAAGTCCACCCGTGCCTTGTCCAGCGGGGCCTTGTAGAACGTGTCGCGGGGCTTGGCGGCGCGCGCCGCGTCGTCGCGGGCAAGCTGCTCGGCATAGCTGACGCGCAGCTTGTCCTCGGGGGTGTTGCTCAGGTCGCCAACGCGGTGGCCGTCGGCGTAGAAGAAGTCGTGGACGGACGTCTTGTAGGCAGAGACGCTTGGGTCGTACTGCACCCGCTCGCGCCGCAGCACCTGGCCGTTGGCGTCAGTGATGTAGTTCTGGGTCAGCTTGGCGATGGTGTCCTCGGTGCGGCGGATGTAGCCATTGACGTCGTAGGAGAAGCTGGTGCGGCCCTCCTCACTGACGACGTAACCGGTGGGCTGCTCGGGAATGGGCAGCCCGCGGAAGGCGAGGTACTCCGCGTTGTAATAGACCTGTTTGGACCAGGTGCGGGTGTACTTGTGAGTATCCTGCTGCTGGGCTTCGTCGCGGTACTGGTAGCTGTAGTCGGTGACGGTCTCGCGGGACTTGTCGCTGGCCGTGTACATCACGGAGCGAGCCAGGGCACCCGCCCCCTCGCGGGTGGCGGTGCTGAGGGACAGGTCCGGGTTGTAGTAATAGTAGTTAAGGACATAGTCGCGCTGGCTGTCTCCCCCGTCCGTGAAGATCTGCCCCAGTACGCGGCTGTCCTTGTCGTAGGTGGTCGAGGTGGTCCGCGTCGTGCCCTTGGTGTGGAGGTCGTAGGCATTGACGGTGCGGCCGAGGTCGTCCAGGTCACGCACGGCGATGGCGCGGTCTTGCTCGGTGGTGTCCCGGATCACCAACTCCTTTGACGCGGAGAGTCTGTCCGAGGACCGGCGCTGAGAGGGGGGGAGCACTTCGGCATTGAAGTACTCCCGCTTCCGGGAGCTCTGCCGGGTCTGTGTCAGGTAGCCGTCGCCACTGTAGTCATAGGTCTCGTCATAGATGGTGTTCCCTGACCGGTAGTTGTCGTAGACGCGACGGCCAGCGCGGTCATAGCCGATGAAGTGGCCTTCCTTGTAGCCCGGACGGTCGAATTCCTCTCCAAAGAGGTCATAGGCGACGACGGAGGCAGAAGCGTCGTTCAAGGCCTTGGCTCTGGCGCCGCTGAGCTTGCCCTTGGTGATGACGAAGCGGTTCAGTGCGTCGTAGTCGTACCAGTAGTCCTGCTCGGCATCGGTGCGCAGGCCGGCGGCGCCGTCCTGGTAGGTGGCGTGGATGCGGCGGCGGTTGCCGTTGGCATCGAACTCGTAGTCGACGGTGAGAGACCGCTGCACAACTGGACCCATCGCGCGCAGCCACTCGGCCCACACGCTGAAGATTTCGGCATGCGCAAAGGATTCGAGTTTTTGGGCCCGTTTTGGGACCTTTCGAGCCCTTCCCCCAGGCCCTTGGGCCCCTCAAGACGGACTACTGCTCGGACACGGCAGCAGCCGCCCGCTCTGCAGCTTCCTCGTCGCCTTGAGCAGATTGAGCCCCAGCGCCGCCCAGGCCATCTGCGCCTGCGTCTTGGCCGCCCCGAAGTACCGTGCCCGGCCCAAGTGGAAGCGCCGCTTCATCGTGCCGAAGCCCTGCTCGACCTTGTAGCGCAGCGTGGCGATGGCCCGGTTCATCCGGGTCTGCAAGGGATGCACAGGATGGCCCCGGCTGCCCTTGAACTGGATGAGATCCCCAATGCCCTTGGCCGCCAGATACTCGCGATTCGCTGCGCTCGCATAGCCCTTGTCGGCCAGCACGCCTTCAGCGGGGATGCCTTGCTCGATGAGCGCGTCCACGATGCCCGGCAGCTTGCTCACCTCCGCCTGGTTGGCCGGATGCACCTCCACGTGCTCGACGTAGCCATCCTCCGTCTCCACCGCGCTGTAGCCCCGATAGCCAAAGAACGCGTCCTTGCCCTTCTTGACCCAGCGCGCCTCGTCGTCCGCGCTGTCCACCACGTCCGCCTTGCCTTCGTCATCGACCTCGATGTGCTGATTGGGCCGAGCCGCGCTCTCGATGATGGTCGCGTCGATGATCGCCCCGCGGCTGCCGGCCACCTTCAAGCCTTGGCCTTCGAGCTGCACGTTGACCCGGCGAAGTAGCACTTGGTCCAACTTGGCCCTGACCAGCCGGTTGCGAAAGCGGCAGATCGTCGTGGCGTCCGGGAAGCTGCCATCGCCAGGCTCGAAGCCGGTGAACACCATGAAGTCCAGCCGCACCTTCAGCGCGTGCTCCAGCTGCGTGTCCGACAGCCCGTGCCACTGGCCCAGCAACATCAGCTTGAACATCGCCAGCGGCGAGTACGGCTACGGGCCTCCGCCGTGCGTGGCCTCGCGCTTGTACAGGCCCTTGAGCTTGTGCGCGATCTCGGCCCAGTCCAGCAACTCGTGCAACTTCATCGTCGGCGAGTCCTGGACCAAGGGCTTGGCGCCCATCAGGAAGAAGCTATCCATGTCGCCATTGCAACCCCGATGACCGATCACGGCGCATCAGGGAAGTTATGCAGCGGTCTCGGTGAAGAAGTTCTTGTCCTGCACGCGCACGATGCGGTTGAGTTCGTCGTAGGTGATGAGGGCGTCCTGGCCAGGGGTGTTGGCCGACTGGGTGGAGCTGGGCGCGGTGGCGCCGCCGCCGC
>NZ_JBPZGY010000031.1:0-11685 GCF_051857535.1 Roseateles sp. DB2
AAGGGTTTCGATCCTGATGCGCGGCGAGATCTGAATGTTTCGCCAGGCGTTGAAAGCTGTTGAAAAACAAATTTCAAAAAACGCTTGACGATACGAAAGAAATTCAGTCATAATCTCGCTTCTCTGCTGATGACAAGTCAGCGACGCGAACGAAGCAGCAAGATGCGCAAGCGCAGAATGTGGCGAGTTCAGCGGATGTTCTTTAAGAATTCACAGCCGATAAGCGTGGGCGTTTGAAGCGAAGTGCTGGTAGCCGGAGACGGTTGCCAAGTCCTTTGGACTTTAAACGCTCACGGATAGAGAATGAAGCTATGCAAATAGTCTTTGTTCGATTCCGTTGAGTAAATTCAAGATCGAACTGTAGAGTTTGATCCTGGCTCAGATTGAACGCTGGCGGCATGCCTTACACATGCAAGTCGAACGGTAACAGGCCGCAAGGTGCTGACGAGTGGCGAACGGGTGAGTAATGTATCGGAACGTGCCCAGTCGTGGGGGATAACTGCTCGAAAGAGCAGCTAATACCGCATACGACCTGAGGGTGAAAGCGGGGGACCGTAAGGCCTCGCGCGATTGGAGCGGCCGATATCAGATTAGGTAGTTGGTGAGGTAAAGGCTCACCAAGCCGACGATCTGTAGCTGGTCTGAGAGGACGACCAGCCACACTGGGACTGAGACACGGCCCAGACTCCTACGGGAGGCAGCAGTGGGGAATTTTGGACAATGGACGCAAGTCTGATCCAGCCATGCCGCGTGCGGGAAGAAGGCCTTCGGGTTGTAAACCGCTTTTGTCAGGGAAGAAAAGGCTCTTTCTAATAAAGAGGGCTCATGACGGTACCTGAAGAATAAGCACCGGCTAACTACGTGCCAGCAGCCGCGGTAATACGTAGGGTGCAAGCGTTAATCGGAATTACTGGGCGTAAAGCGTGCGCAGGCGGTTGTGCAAGACAGGTGTGAAATCCCCGGGCTTAACCTGGGAACTGCACTTGTGACTGCACGGCTAGAGTACGGTAGAGGGGGATGGAATTCCACGTGTAGCAGTGAAATGCGTAGATATGTGGAGGAACACCGATGGCGAAGGCAATCCCCTGGACCTGTACTGACGCTCATGCACGAAAGCGTGGGGAGCAAACAGGATTAGATACCCTGGTAGTCCACGCCCTAAACGATGTCAACTGGTTGTTGGGAGGGTTTCTTCTCAGTAACGTAGCTAACGCGTGAAGTTGACCGCCTGGGGAGTACGGCCGCAAGGTTGAAACTCAAAGGAATTGACGGGGACCCGCACAAGCGGTGGATGATGTGGTTTAATTCGATGCAACGCGAAAAACCTTACCTACCCTTGACATGCCAGGAATCCTGCAGAGATGTGGGAGTGCTCGAAAGAGAACCTGGACACAGGTGCTGCATGGCCGTCGTCAGCTCGTGTCGTGAGATGTTGGGTTAAGTCCCGCAACGAGCGCAACCCTTGTCATTAGTTGCTACGAAAGGGCACTCTAATGAGACTGCCGGTGACAAACCGGAGGAAGGTGGGGATGACGTCAGGTCATCATGGCCCTTATGGGTAGGGCTACACACGTCATACAATGGCCGGGACAGAGGGCTGCCAACCCGCGAGGGGGAGCTAATCCCAGAAACCCGGTCGTAGTCCGGATCGCAGTCTGCAACTCGACTGCGTGAAGTCGGAATCGCTAGTAATCGCGGATCAGCTTGCCGCGGTGAATACGTTCCCGGGTCTTGTACACACCGCCCGTCACACCATGGGAGCGGGTTCTGCCAGAAGTAGTTAGCCTAACCGCAAGGAGGGCGATTACCACGGCAGGGTTCGTGACTGGGGTGAAGTCGTAACAAGGTAGCCGTATCGGAAGGTGCGGCTGGATCACCTCCTTTCTAGAGAATGGTCGAGCACTTGGTTGCTGCATGCAGCGATCGAGCAGCGAGATCCAATGCAGAGCGTTTCAAGCGCCCACACTTATCGGCTGTAGAGTACACAACGCTAGAGTGTTAACACGTGAGCCTGCCGAGCTGGCCTTGTCAGGTGCAGCGCGTGAGGCAGGCTGACGGTTTGAAAGAATCGTGGGTCTGTAGCTCAGTCGGTTAGAGCACCGTCTTGATAAGGCGGGGGTCGCTGGTTCGAATCCAGCCAGACCCACCACGGATTACAGAGTGATCTGTATGGGGGATTAGCTCAGCTGGGAGAGCACCTGCTTTGCAAGCAGGGGGTCGTCGGTTCGATCCCGTCATCCTCCACCATCTCATGTTCAGCGGAAGATGAGGAAACACTCAAAGGTTGGCAAACCAGAGCATCGGGATCGATGTTGTGGTTTGCCAGTCTTGGCTTTAAATAGTCGGCTGTTGTTCTTTAACAATTTGTAGAGTCGAATCAGCGTTGCTGATGGAAAGCAAGTCTTCGTAAAGGGGGATTTGCACCGTGCCATCAGCGACATTTGATTGCGTCAACGAACTTCAACTCTGAGCAATCAGAGAGTATGAAGAACGGCGAAACGCGAATACTCAAAAACTTCCATCGTGAATACAAGACGATGTGAAGCAGTCCTTGACGACATTGAAAGATGTCAAAGTTATAGGGTCAAGTGACTAAGTGCATGTGGTGGATGCCTTGGCGATTACAGGCGATGAAGGACGTGATAGCCTGCGATAAGCTTCGGGGAGCTGGCAAATAAGCTTTGATCCGGAGATTTCCGAATGGGGAAACCCACCTCGCAAGAGGTAACTCTGACTGAATACATAGGTCATTGTGGCGAACCGGGTGAACTGAAACATCTCAGTAGCTCGAGGAAAAGACATCAACCGAGATTCCGAAAGTAGTGGCGAGCGAAATCGGAGTAGCCCTCGTGTTTTAGCAGTTGGCATATCAGAACGGAATGGAAAGTCCGGCCATAGCGGGTGATAGCCCCGTATGAAAAATGTCGATTGTGGAACTAGGCACGAATAGAGTAGGGCGGGACACGTGAAATCCTGTCTGAACATGGGGGGACCATCCTCCAAGGCTAAATACTCGTAATCGACCGATAGTGAACAAGTACCGTGAGGGAAAGGCGAAAAGAACCCCGGGAGGGGAGTGAAATAGATCCTGAAACCGCATGCATACAAAAAGTAGGAGCCCGAAAGGGTGACTGCGTACCTTTTGTATAATGGGTCAGCGACTTACATTCAGTGGCAAGGTTAACCGAATAGGGAAGCCGTAGAGAAATCGAGTCCGAATAGGGCGTTCAGTCGCTGGGTGTAGACCCGAAACCAAGTGATCTATCCATGGCCAGGATGAAGGTACCGTAACAGGTGCTGGAGGTCCGAACCGACTAGTGTTGCAAAACTAGCGGATGAGCTGTGGATAGGGGTGAAAGGCTAAACAAACTTGGAAATAGCTGGTTCTCTCCGAAAACTATTTAGGTAGTGCCTCAAGTATTACCATCGGGGGTAGAGCACTGTTTAGGCTAGGGGGTCATGGCGACTTACCAAACCTTGGCAAACTCCGAATACCGATGAGTACAGCTTGGGAGACAGAGCACCGGGTGCTAACGTCCGGACTCAAGAGGGAAACAACCCAGACCGCCAGCTAAGGTCCCTAAAATTGGCTAAGTGGGAAACGAAGTGGGAAGGCTAAAACAGTCAGGATGTTGGCTTAGAAGCAGCCATCATTTAAAGAAAGCGTAATAGCTCACTGATCGAGTCGTCCTGCGCGGAAGATGTAACGGGGCTAAGCCAGTTACCGAAGCTGCGGATGCACAGTTTACTGTGCGTGGTAGGAGAGCGTTCTGTAAGCCTGTGAAGGTGTCTCGTGAGGGATGCTGGAGGTATCAGAAGTGCGAATGCTGACATGAGTAGCGTTAAAGGGGGTGAAAAGCCCCCTCGCCGTAAGCGCAAGGTTTCCTACGCAACGTTCATCGGCGTAGGGTGAGTCGGCCCCTAAGGCGAGGCAGAGATGCGTAGCTGATGGGAAACAGGTCAATATTCCTGTACCGATCAATAGTGCGATGTGGGGACGGAGAAGGTTAGCTCAGCCGGGTGTTGGAAGTCCCGGTTCAAGCATGTAGGCGTGCTCTCTAGGCAAATCCGGAGGGCTTAGCTGAGGTGTGATAACGAGTCTGCTTGCAGACGAAGTGAGTGATACCCTGCTTCCAGGAAAAGCCACTAAGCTTCAGCTATTGACGACCGTACCGCAAACCGACACTGGTGCGCGAGATGAGTATTCTAAGGCGCTTGAGAGAACTCTGGAGAAGGAACTCGGCAAATTGACACCGTAACTTCGGAAGAAGGTGTGCCTTTAGTAGGTGAAGTTGTACAAACGAAGCCCAATGAGGCCGCAGAGAATCGGTGGCTGCAACTGTTTATTAAAAACACAGCACTCTGCAAAGACGAAAGTCGACGTATAGGGTGTGACTCCTGCCCGGTGCTGGAAGATTAAATGATGGGGTGCAAGCTCTTGACTGAAGTCCCAGTAAACGGCGGCCGTAACTATAACGGTCCTAAGGTAGCGAAATTCCTTGTCGGGTAAGTTCCGACCTGCACGAATGGAGTAATGATGGCCACACTGTCTCCTCCAGAGACTCAGCGAAGTTGAAATGTTTGTGATGATGCAATCTCCCCGCGGAAAGACGGAAAGACCCCATGAACCTTTACTGTAGCTTTACATTGGACTTTGAACAGATCTGTGTAGGATAGGTGGGAGGCTTTGAAACCTGGTCGCTAGATCAGGTGGAGCCGACGTTGAAATACCACCCTGGTGTGTTTGAGGTTCTAACCTTGGCCCGTGATCCGGGTTGGGGACAGTGTATGGTGGGCAGTTTGACTGGGGCGGTCTCCTCCCAAATCGTAACGGAGGAGTTCGAAGGTACGCTAGGCACGGTCGGAAATCGTGCTGATAGTGCATAGGCATAAGCGTGCTTGACTGCGAGACTGACAAGTCGAGCAGGTACGAAAGTAGGACTAAGTGATCCGGTGGTTCTGTATGGAAGGGCCATCGCTCAACGGATAAAAGGTACTCTGGGGATAACAGGCTGATACCGCCCAAGAGTTCATATCGACGGCGGTGTTTGGCACCTCGATGTCGGCTCATCTCATCCTGGGGCTGTAGCCGGTCCCAAGGGTATGGCTGTTCGCCATTTAAAGAGGTACGTGAGCTGGGTTTAAAACGTCGTGAGACAGTTTGGTCCCTATCTTCCGTGGGCGCTGCAAGATTGAGAGAGCCTGCTCCTAGTACGAGAGGACCGGAGTGGACGCACCTCTGGTGTACCGGTTGTCACGCCAGTGGCATCGCCGGGTAGCTATGTGCGGAAGAGATAACCGCTGAAAGCATCTAAGCGGGAAACTCGTCTCAAGATGAGTCTTGCCGGGGCCTTGAGCCCCCTGAAGAGTCGTTCGAGACCAGGACGTTGATAGGCTGGGTGTGGAAGTGCAGTAATGCATTAAGCTAACCAGTACTAATTGCTCGTGAGGCTTGACCCTATAACTTTGACTTCACAGTCAAAGTGGACGGTATTCAAGTGACGTCGTTCTTCAGAAGTCTGAAGACGCAATCAAATACAATCGCTGATTCACGCAGAAGCCCCGCGCTCCTGCAACTCTACAAATTGGGCTCGTTGCTCACAGCAGCAACAGCCACACAGTTCAAGCCTGATGACCATAGCGACTTGGTCCCACTCCTTCCCATCCCGAACAGGACAGTGAAACGAGTCAGCGCCGATGATAGTGCGGATTCCCGTGTGAAAGTAGGTCATCGTCAGGCTAATATCCCGAGACGCCCGGTCGTGTGACCGGGCGTTTCTATCTGTGCAAGCAGATACAAGCATTGGTTGCAGTGCTTGCATGTGCTGGTGCAGCCTGGTGAAAGCCAGGGCCCAGACCGAAGCGATCCCGCTTGCGATGTGGGAAGTTCCTCAGAACTTTCTTCGCAATAGGTGTTGACGATGATGAAAAAATCGTTCATAATCTCGCTTCTCTGCTGATGACAAGTCAGCGACGCGAACGAAGCAGCAGGATGCGCAAGCGCAGAATGTGGCGAGTTCAGCGGATGTTCTTTAAGAATTCACAGCCGATAAGCGTGGGCGTTTGAAGCGAAGTGCTGGTAGCCGGAGACGGTTGCCAAGTCCTTTGGACTTTAAACGCTCACGGATAGAGAATGAAGCTATGCAAATAGTCTTTGTTCGATTCCGTTGAGTAAATTCAAGATCGAACTGTAGAGTTTGATCCTGGCTCAGATTGAACGCTGGCGGCATGCCTTACACATGCAAGTCGAACGGTAACAGGCCGCAAGGTGCTGACGAGTGGCGAACGGGTGAGTAATGTATCGGAACGTGCCCAGTCGTGGGGGATAACTGCTCGAAAGAGCAGCTAATACCGCATACGACCTGAGGGTGAAAGCGGGGGACCGTAAGGCCTCGCGCGATTGGAGCGGCCGATATCAGATTAGGTAGTTGGTGAGGTAAAGGCTCACCAAGCCGACGATCTGTAGCTGGTCTGAGAGGACGACCAGCCACACTGGGACTGAGACACGGCCCAGACTCCTACGGGAGGCAGCAGTGGGGAATTTTGGACAATGGACGCAAGTCTGATCCAGCCATGCCGCGTGCGGGAAGAAGGCCTTCGGGTTGTAAACCGCTTTTGTCAGGGAAGAAAAGGCTCTTTCTAATAAAGAGGGCTCATGACGGTACCTGAAGAATAAGCACCGGCTAACTACGTGCCAGCAGCCGCGGTAATACGTAGGGTGCAAGCGTTAATCGGAATTACTGGGCGTAAAGCGTGCGCAGGCGGTTGTGCAAGACAGGTGTGAAATCCCCGGGCTTAACCTGGGAACTGCACTTGTGACTGCACGGCTAGAGTACGGTAGAGGGGGATGGAATTCCACGTGTAGCAGTGAAATGCGTAGATATGTGGAGGAACACCGATGGCGAAGGCAATCCCCTGGACCTGTACTGACGCTCATGCACGAAAGCGTGGGGAGCAAACAGGATTAGATACCCTGGTAGTCCACGCCCTAAACGATGTCAACTGGTTGTTGGGAGGGTTTCTTCTCAGTAACGTAGCTAACGCGTGAAGTTGACCGCCTGGGGAGTACGGCCGCAAGGTTGAAACTCAAAGGAATTGACGGGGACCCGCACAAGCGGTGGATGATGTGGTTTAATTCGATGCAACGCGAAAAACCTTACCTACCCTTGACATGCCAGGAATCCTGCAGAGATGTGGGAGTGCTCGAAAGAGAACCTGGACACAGGTGCTGCATGGCCGTCGTCAGCTCGTGTCGTGAGATGTTGGGTTAAGTCCCGCAACGAGCGCAACCCTTGTCATTAGTTGCTACGAAAGGGCACTCTAATGAGACTGCCGGTGACAAACCGGAGGAAGGTGGGGATGACGTCAGGTCATCATGGCCCTTATGGGTAGGGCTACACACGTCATACAATGGCCGGGACAGAGGGCTGCCAACCCGCGAGGGGGAGCTAATCCCAGAAACCCGGTCGTAGTCCGGATCGCAGTCTGCAACTCGACTGCGTGAAGTCGGAATCGCTAGTAATCGCGGATCAGCTTGCCGCGGTGAATACGTTCCCGGGTCTTGTACACACCGCCCGTCACACCATGGGAGCGGGTTCTGCCAGAAGTAGTTAGCCTAACCGCAAGGAGGGCGATTACCACGGCAGGGTTCGTGACTGGGGTGAAGTCGTAACAAGGTAGCCGTATCGGAAGGTGCGGCTGGATCACCTCCTTTCTAGAGAATGGTCGAGCACTTGGTTGCTGCATGCAGCGATCGAGCAGCGAGATCCAATGCAGAGCGTTTCAAGCGCCCACACTTATCGGCTGTAGAGTACACAACGCTAGAGTGTTAACACGTGAGCCTGCCGAGCTGGCCTTGTCAGGTGCAGCGCGTGAGGCAGGCTGACGGTTTGAAAGAATCGTGGGTCTGTAGCTCAGTCGGTTAGAGCACCGTCTTGATAAGGCGGGGGTCGCTGGTTCGAATCCAGCCAGACCCACCACGGATTACAGAGTGATCTGTATGGGGGATTAGCTCAGCTGGGAGAGCACCTGCTTTGCAAGCAGGGGGTCGTCGGTTCGATCCCGTCATCCTCCACCATCTCATGTTCAGCGGAAGATGAGGAAACACTCAAAGGTTGGCAAACCAGAGCATCGGGATCGATGTTGTGGTTTGCCAGTCTTGGCTTTAAATAGTCGGCTGTTGTTCTTTAACAATTTGTAGAGTCGAATCAGCGTTGCTGATGGAAAGCAAGTCTTCGTAAAGGGGGATTTGCACCGTGCCATCAGCGACATTTGATTGCGTCAACGAACTTCAACTCTGAGCAATCAGAGAGTATGAAGAACGGCGAAACGCGAATACTCAAAAACTTCCATCGTGAATACAAGACGATGTGAAGCAGTCCTTGACGACATTGAAAGATGTCAAAGTTATAGGGTCAAGTGACTAAGTGCATGTGGTGGATGCCTTGGCGATTACAGGCGATGAAGGACGTGATAGCCTGCGATAAGCTTCGGGGAGCTGGCAAATAAGCTTTGATCCGGAGATTTCCGAATGGGGAAACCCACCTCGCAAGAGGTAACTCTGACTGAATACATAGGTCATTGTGGCGAACCGGGTGAACTGAAACATCTCAGTAGCTCGAGGAAAAGACATCAACCGAGATTCCGAAAGTAGTGGCGAGCGAAATCGGAGTAGCCCTCGTGTTTTAGCAGTTGGCATATCAGAACGGAATGGAAAGTCCGGCCATAGCGGGTGATAGCCCCGTATGAAAAATGTCGATTGTGGAACTAGGCACGAATAGAGTAGGGCGGGACACGTGAAATCCTGTCTGAACATGGGGGGACCATCCTCCAAGGCTAAATACTCGTAATCGACCGATAGTGAACAAGTACCGTGAGGGAAAGGCGAAAAGAACCCCGGGAGGGGAGTGAAATAGATCCTGAAACCGCATGCATACAAAAAGTAGGAGCCCGAAAGGGTGACTGCGTACCTTTTGTATAATGGGTCAGCGACTTACATTCAGTGGCAAGGTTAACCGAATAGGGAAGCCGTAGAGAAATCGAGTCCGAATAGGGCGTTCAGTCGCTGGGTGTAGACCCGAAACCAAGTGATCTATCCATGGCCAGGATGAAGGTACCGTAACAGGTGCTGGAGGTCCGAACCGACTAGTGTTGCAAAACTAGCGGATGAGCTGTGGATAGGGGTGAAAGGCTAAACAAACTTGGAAATAGCTGGTTCTCTCCGAAAACTATTTAGGTAGTGCCTCAAGTATTACCATCGGGGGTAGAGCACTGTTTAGGCTAGGGGGTCATGGCGACTTACCAAACCTTGGCAAACTCCGAATACCGATGAGTACAGCTTGGGAGACAGAGCACCGGGTGCTAACGTCCGGACTCAAGAGGGAAACAACCCAGACCGCCAGCTAAGGTCCCTAAAATTGGCTAAGTGGGAAACGAAGTGGGAAGGCTAAAACAGTCAGGATGTTGGCTTAGAAGCAGCCATCATTTAAAGAAAGCGTAATAGCTCACTGATCGAGTCGTCCTGCGCGGAAGATGTAACGGGGCTAAGCCAGTTACCGAAGCTGCGGATGCACAGTTTACTGTGCGTGGTAGGAGAGCGTTCTGTAAGCCTGTGAAGGTGTCTCGTGAGGGATGCTGGAGGTATCAGAAGTGCGAATGCTGACATGAGTAGCGTTAAAGGGGGTGAAAAGCCCCCTCGCCGTAAGCGCAAGGTTTCCTACGCAACGTTCATCGGCGTAGGGTGAGTCGGCCCCTAAGGCGAGGCAGAGATGCGTAGCTGATGGGAAACAGGTCAATATTCCTGTACCGATCAATAGTGCGATGTGGGGACGGAGAAGGTTAGCTCAGCCGGGTGTTGGAAGTCCCGGTTCAAGCATGTAGGCGTGCTCTCTAGGCAAATCCGGAGGGCTTAGCTGAGGTGTGATAACGAGTCTGCTTGCAGACGAAGTGAGTGATACCCTGCTTCCAGGAAAAGCCACTAAGCTTCAGCTATTGACGACCGTACCGCAAACCGACACTGGTGCGCGAGATGAGTATTCTAAGGCGCTTGAGAGAACTCTGGAGAAGGAACTCGGCAAATTGACACCGTAACTTCGGAAGAAGGTGTGCCTTTAGTAGGTGAAGTTGTACAAACGAAGCCCAATGAGGCCGCAGAGAATCGGTGGCTGCAACTGTTTATTAAAAACACAGCACTCTGCAAAGACGAAAGTCGACGTATAGGGTGTGACTCCTGCCCGGTGCTGGAAGATTAAATGATGGGGTGCAAGCTCTTGACTGAAGTCCCAGTAAACGGCGGCCGTAACTATAACGGTCCTAAGGTAGCGAAATTCCTTGTCGGGTAAGTTCCGACCTGCACGAATGGAGTAATGATGGCCACACTGTCTCCTCCAGAGACTCAGCGAAGTTGAAATGTTTGTGATGATGCAATCTCCCCGCGGAAAGACGGAAAGACCCCATGAACCTTTACTGTAGCTTTACATTGGACTTTGAACAGATCTGTGTAGGATAGGTGGGAGGCTTTGAAACCTGGTCGCTAGATCAGGTGGAGCCGACGTTGAAATACCACCCTGGTGTGTTTGAGGTTCTAACCTTGGCCCGTGATCCGGGTTGGGGACAGTGTATGGTGGGCAGTTTGACTGGGGCGGTCTCCTCCCAAATCGTAACGGAGGAGTTCGAAGGTACGCTAGGCACGGTCGGAAATCGTGCTGATAGTGCATAGGCATAAGCGTGCTTGACTGCGAGACTGACAAGTCGAGCAGGTACGAAAGTAGGACTAAGTGATCCGGTGGTTCTGTATGGAAGGGCCATCGCTCAACGGATAAAAGGTACTCTGGGGATAACAGGCTGATACCGCCCAAGAGTTCATATCGACGGCGGTGTTTGGCACCTCGATGTCGGCTCATCTCATCCTGGGGCTGTAGCCGGTCCCAAGGGTATGGCTGTTCGCCATTTAAAGAGGTACGTGAGCTGGGTTTAAAACGTCGTGAGACAGTTTGGTCCCTATCTTCCGTGGGCGCTGCAAGATTGAGAGAGCCTGCTCCTAGTACGAGAGGACCGGAGTGGACGCACCTCTGGTGTACCGGTTGTCACGCCAGTGGCATCGCCGGGTAGCTATGTGCGGAAGAGATAACCGCTGAAAGCATCTAAGCGGGAAACTCGTCTCAAGATGAGTCTTGCCGGGGCCTTGAGCCCCCTGAAGAGTCGTTCGAGACCAGGACGTTGATAGGCTGGGTGTGGAAGTGCAGTAATGCATTAAGCTAACCAGTACTAATTGCTCGTGAGGCTTGACCCTATAACTTTGACTTCACAGTCAAAGTGGACGGTATTCAAGTGACGTCGTTCTTCAGAAGTCTGAAGACGCAATCAAATACAATCGCTGATTCACGCAGAAGCCCCGCGCTCCTGCAACTCTACAAATTGGGCTCGTTGCTCACAGCAGCAACAGCCACACAGTTCAAGCCTGATGACCATAGCGACTTGGTCCCACTCCTTCCCATCCCGAACAGGACAGTGAAACGAGTCAGCGCCGATGATAGTGCGGATTCCCGTGTGAAAGTAGGTCATCGTCAGGCTAATATCCCGCCAAACCCCCGGTTCCGCAAGGACCGGGGGTTTTGCTTTTGAGGATCCCATCTTAAGGATCCAATATCCGCGGGCAGCCGGCCGCACTTCGTATTTCGTATTTCG
>NZ_JBPZGY010000032.1:0-9238 GCF_051857535.1 Roseateles sp. DB2
CTGGGGAGTGCGTTGGGCGAAAGCTTGGCGAGCCCAGGCATCAAGACGCTGCAGGACACCAGCACGCCGGTTGGGCGATTCGTTCATGAGGACATCGGCCGGCTGCCGCAGGTGAATACCCAAGACCTGGAAAGCCTGCAACTGCCGAACCTGGAGGTCCAGGACAACCGCAGCCTGTTGAATGCCATGGAGCGTGGCATGGACCCGAGCCGCTACGCCAGCGTCGAGGGGACCAGCCTGGTGGCGCGCAGTGGTGACAGCATCTCGCGCATGCTGGGCACGAGTAGCCCGCAGGCCATCGGCAACTTCATGCGCGCCAACGGCCTGACAAGCAGTGCTATTGAGGCAGGTCGGAACTACTTTTTGCCAAGCCGTGTGAGCGCGTATGGCGATAGCTCCGTCCTGGGCCGAGCGGCCATGGCTAATGACAACGCACGATTGGCGGCGATCAAGGCGGCTTCGCTGCTCGATGCAGATGGTATGAGGATTGGGCCGACTGTTGAGCGGGCACAGGCACTTGGGATCTTCTCAGGGAGCACCAGTTCGTTTGCACTCTCCGGCGACTACCCGACGTTCACGGCCATGAAGTTGTCCGGGCGCGAAAGAGCAACAGACTGGTTTAGCTCTGTGGTGGGGCGCAGCCGTGCAGGTAATGTGCTGACAGGCGCCTTTGATGCTTGGCTTGCCACACCTGAGGCAATCTCGAACCTGCCTGACCTTGTTGCTGGGATTCCATCTGCGCTGGGCCGCCTTGCCAACAACACTGCGTCTTACGCAGGACGCCTGTGGGATGACCCGTGGGGCACTTCTGCGAATGCGCTGGCAAGTGGCGTAGACGGCTTTAGAAGCAGCTTTAATAGGGCCGTCAATGGTGATGGCCGGGTGATGGGATCCACGCTGTTTGCGATTGGTACGGCAGGGGTGCCGCTGGGGCGAACCGGTAGCACCATTGACAATGCTCTCGGTTTGGTCGAACTCGATCCAATGCTGATTCGTACCACTCAGACGACGGTCAAGCAGCAAGGCGCTACGCTTCCTAATCTGGTCGAGAGCATGAAGAGGAATGGGTTTGTGGTCGAGCCAGATCGCCTGATAGACGTAGTTCGCATGCCTGATGGGGGCCTCACGTCACTCGACAATACCCGAATTCTTGCCGCGCAGCGCGCGGGTGTGAATGTTCAAGTTCGATTGCTAGAGCACACAGATCTTCTGCCCGACGATCTGGACTTCGTCTCTCGATTTATTGGGCGTAAGGGCGAAGTTCCTGTGACGTTCGGCGACGCTGTAATGAACCGGATCAGCAATCAGAGCGCCCTGTATCGAAACCAGTATCCGTACGGCGCTCCCTTTATTGGATCGGCACATTGATGATCGAAGAATTGTTAGATGCAAATGCTTTGCCGGATTGGTTTGCGTACCCGGCGGACTTCCTGGAGCTATTCCATTCGGGAATGCTGGATCTTGGCCCTTGGCAGATTTTGGCTGGCAACTGGCTGAGGGTGAGGTATGACGGCTTAAAGAAGCGCTTCCCGGAGCGAAGCTTGGTGCCGTTTGCACGTCGTCTCGATAACGACGACATCGCTTGTTGGGAGCAAGGGAATCCTGGCCGCGTTTGCGTGGTCCATGACTTCAGTGCGCCAGGTTGGGAGCGCCGCGCTGAGTTCGATTCATTTGCGGCATGGCGCCACGCGGCTGAGGCTGAGGCCGATCAGTTCGATGGGGCACCCTAGATAGGATCGCCGTCCGAAATGAACTGCGCTGGTACCGCGCTTGTCAGCCACACGCCGTTCTCAGCTTGGTAGAAAGCTGTGCCGCTGGCGTGCATGCCGGCAGCATCGACCCGCAGTACCACTGGCGCGCCATAGCGTTGCCCCACGGCTCGTGCAGTCTGCTCGTCAGCGGACAGATGCACGTGGTGGCGCTGCCCGGGCTTGAGTCCTTCCTGTCGGATGGCGTCCAGGAATCTGGTAGCGGTGCCATGAAACAGCACGGCTGGCGGAGTCTGGGCAACGAACTCCCGCGCCACGCTGAGGGTTGAGTGCCCTTGCACGGCACGGATGCGTTGCCCATCGACAGACAGCTCAAAGCGCTTCTTGTCGCTGCTGGCCACGACCTGTTCGACCAGCGCCGGGGTGAGCGGTCGACCTTGCGCGACTGCTCCAGCGATCAGCACATCCAGGCTCCCCCAGCCTTCATGATCGAGTTCGAGGCCAATGGCCTGGGGTTCATGCCGCAGTACGTAGCTGAGAAACTTGCTGGTCTCGATAAGGTTGTTGTTGCTCATGCTGATTCTCCGCGCTCAGGCATTGCCCACCGATCCGCCTCCTGCGCCCGCTCGATGATCCGCCGCCGCACCTCCTCGGCGCCGAGTTGGCCGTCGACCATGGCCTCCATGTCCGCCAGGAACTCCGCGCTGGGCTGATGGCCTTCGATGCGCGTGCTGGCCAGGGCCTGCTCCAGGCGCATGCGGCGCTCGGCCAGGGAGCGTGGAGGCGGAGTCGGGCTCACTTCAGATCCTCGATGTCGTAGCGGTCCGGGTCCCAGGTGAACTTCGGCAGTGATCCCGGTGCCGGCGGTGCGGCGGGCGCGCGGGCTGGCGCTGCCGCTGCGGCCGGCTTCTGCCGGGTCATCTTGGGTGCCGCCGAGGCCTTGACCTTCGGGCTTGGCGCCAAGGCCGCCGGCGCGGGTCTTGGCTGCACTTGCAGTTGCCCCTGCGCCTGACGTGTCTGCACCTGGGCCAGTAAACCAGCCCGCTTCTTGGCGTGCACAAAGCGATGGATCGCGCTCACGTCCACGACAGTGCCGCGCTGCGCAAGGAAGGCCTGCACCTGCCGAAAGGACACGCCCAGGGCCAGCAGCTCAAAGATCTGCTGCTCCCACAGCCCCAACCGGGAGGTCGGCCGGGTCACCTTGGCGGCATAGGCCAGCACGTCCGCCTGGGCCTTTGTGGAAGGGTGTTGCATGCCGTTGCGCATCCGTTGATGGGGTGTTGCGTAGTTGTTGCGTGTTGGTTGCGTAGCTTGCCGCAAAAGCCCATCCCCCGCAAACCCCGCCCGTTCCCCATGAAACCGCCCCCCAGAACCCCCAGGTTCGGCATCGCGGTGATCCCCCGCGACCCCCGGCCCGAACTGATCACACATGACGCAACCTGGCGGTTGCTGGGCAAGTGATTGTCAGCACTCGCAAAACACTGTCATACGCTGTGGCCTTCAGGATATGACACTATGCGCCTCAAAGCGTCGAAATGCTCGATGCCCATTGGTAAAGGTGTGTCATATGAGAAGAAAGCAGGTGCTGAGCCTGAGCGTGCCGCCGGACGTGCGGGCGTGGGTGGAGCGGGAGGCCGGCGAGCGGCGCATGACCATGAGCGACTTCGTGCTGGAGCTGCTGGCCAAGGGCATCCAGGCGGACACGATTGACCGGTCTGTGGCGCGGCTGGAGGCGGCTGTGGAGCGCGGCGGTATCAGCACTGAACTGCTGCGCCAGACGCTGGCGACGCGCTTCATGGTGGAGAAGCTGGCGCGGGGTGAGGTGCGCACGCCGGCGACGATTGGCTATGACGCGGACCAGTACGCGGCGGCCGAATTGACGAGGCGGCAGGGCAAGCCGTAAAACGGGCGGGCCTTGTGAAAGGATTCCCCATGCAGAACCCCCAAAGCACAGAGCAGGCCTTGCAGGGCCTGCACCGCAGCCTGGATGCGCTGGCGGCGCAGATGCGCGGCCCGGTGAAGCCGCTGCCGTGGGCGCTGGTGCCGGCGGTGGCGGTGTTGGTGACGCTGTGGCTGGTGGGGGTGGCTTGGCTGGACTGAAGCTGGGTCAGGAGGGGAGAGAGGGGGCAAAACTGGGGGGTCTCTCCGTTATGAAAGGCCGCAACCGCGACTTAGCGTTGGATGACGTGCAACGTGAACAAAGGAGCGGTGATGTGGAGCCTGAAAAAGCGCGAGCTGCGCATGCTGGTGCTGGTGTGGATCGTGCTGAAGCTGGTCGAGCACAGGCCGCAGGTGCTGGTCTTGCTTTTAAATTGAAGATGCAGCGGCCCAACCCCTCTTAGCCGCTAAGGGCTGGGGTTGCGAGAGGGTGCGGCGGCAATGGCCGCGACGGCGATGAGGTGCGTGCCGGGTCAGCCGGGAGGCTGAGCGGCGCGGCGGGCCTGTTGGCGGCGCTTCGGAGCCGAGGCGGTAGAGGCCTTGGCGGCTGCTTCGGCGGCGGCGGCCTGGCGAGCGGCCTCCCAGCGCTTGGCCTGGTACTTGAGGATGAGGCCTTCGAGAACGTCCTTGATGACGGCCTGGTCGCCCGGCAGCAACTGGCTGACGGCCTCGAACTGCATGAGCAGCTCTTGACTGGGGCCGCGCTCGTCTTGCTCAAACACCAGCGAATCTGCGCTGACGGACAGCGCACGGGCCATGTTGCGGATGACCTCCAGCGTGGGCTGGGTCTCGTTGGCCTCGTAGCGCCGGATCATCGTGACATGGCAGCCCACGGCGTCAGCCAGGGCTTGCTGGGTCATGGTGCGTTGCTTGCGCAAGGTCGCCAGTCGGGTGCCGAAGTCCATCGTCCACAGGTGCAAGGAGAGCAATGGGTTCACTGTAAGCCCCGGTTCTGAAGTGCCGCTTGAAAGATACCATATGTGCGTGCAACAATAAATCGCATATGCGTATTGACAGCATTTGGAGCAAAACACGGCATGGCGCGCATCCCTGAAACCGAGTTGGAGCGCCTGAAGGCCGAGGTGAGCGTGCAGCGTCTGGTGGAGGACGCGGGCATCGAGCTGAAGAAGGCGGGCAAGGATCTGCTGGGGCGCTGCCCCTTCCATGCGGACGAGACGGCCAGCCTGGTCGTGACGGCGCCCAAGAACCTGTGGCACTGCTTCGGCTGTGGGATTGGCGGTGGGCCGATTGACTGGGTGATGAAGCTCAAGGGGCTGAGCTTCCGGCATGCGGTCGAGCTGCTCAAGGCCGACCCTTCCTTAGCCGCTGGGCCTGCTGCGCGACCGACGGTGCGCACGCTGCCGGCACCGGTGGCGCTGGATGCCGACGGGCAGGCGCTGCTGGACCAGTGCCTCGACTACTACCACCAGACCCTCAAGGACAGCCCCGAGGCACTGGCCTACCTGCAGGCGCGGGGCTTGGATCACCCCGAGGTCGTCGAGCGCTTCAAGCTCGGCTACGCCAACCGGACCTTGGGCCTGCGGCTGCCGCTCAAGAACCGCGCGGCCGGCGCCGACGTGCGAATGAAACTGCAGCGCATCGGCATCCTGCGCGAGAGCGGGCACGAGCACTTCAACGGCTCGCTGGTCATCCCGGTACTCGATGCTGAGGGGCATGCGGTCGAGGTCTACGGCCGCAAGCTGCGCGATGACCTGCGGCCGGGCACGCCCAAGCACCTGTACCTGCCGGGACCGCATGCGGGCGTGTTCAACCTGGCGGGCGTGATCGAGGCGGGCAAACGTACTGACGATGGCCCGGGCGCTCGGGAACTCATCGTGTGCGAGGCCCTCATCGACGCCTTGACCTTCTGGGTCCACGGCTTCACGAACGTGAGCAGCGCCTACGGGGTGGAGGGCTTCAGCGAGGACATGCTGGCCACCGTCAAGGCCGCTGGCATCGAGCGCGTGTTCATTGCCTTCGACCGGGACGCGGCGGGCGAGCGCGGCGCGCAGGCCTTGGCTGAGCGCTTGATGGCGGCGGGCATCGAGGCGCTGCAGGTGCAGTTCCCGCGCGACATGGACGCCAACCGCTACGCGCTGGAGCACGGCAAGAAGCAGCCGGCCGCGCACGCCCTGGGCATGGTGCTGCGCCAGGCGCGCTGGCTGGGGCGCGGCGCTGACGCCGCCCCGCCCAGGCAAGACCTGGCCCCTGAGACCGTTGCGCCGGAGGGGGCCCGAGAGGCGGCATCTCGGGTGGCATCTCGGGTGGCATCTCGGGTGGCACCTCGGGTGGCACCTCGGGCGGCACCTCGGGTGGCACCTCCGGTGGCCCCGGCTCCTGAGCTTCCTTCTTTAGCCGCTGCCCCTGTTGCTCCCTGCGCCGCTGATGAGCCGCCGCTGGACGCGAGCGGCGACGAGCTGCAGCTGTGCCTGGGCGGCTGCCAGTGGCGCGTGCGCGGCTGGCGCAAGAACGCCAGTCCCGAGCAGATGCGGGTGAACCTGCTGGTGCGCCGCGAGGGTGGCGAGGGGGAAGACCAGGGGAGAGGCGGAGGCGAAGGCGGCTACCACGTGGACACGCTGGACCTGTACCAGGCCAAGGCGCGTGCGGTGTACCTGCGCCAGGCCAGCACCGAGCTGGGCCTGCCCGAGGAGGGGCTCAAGCGCGCGCTGGGCCAGCTGCTGCTCAAGCTGGAGCTGTTGCAGGACGAGCTGCTGCGCGAGGCCCAGGCTCCCAAGACGGCGGCGCCGGTGCTCGGTGCCGAGGAAGAGCGCGAGGCGCTGGCGCTGCTGCGCGCGCCGGACCTGGCGGCGCGCATCGTGGCGGATCTGCAGGCCTGCGGGGTGGTGGGCGAGGCCACGAACCTGCTGGCCGGGTATCTCGCGGCCACCAGCCGCAAGCTGGAGGCGCCGCTGGCGGTGCTGATCCAGAGCAGCTCGGCCGCGGGCAAGAGCAGCCTGATGGAGGCCGTGCTCACCATGATGCCGCCCGAGGAGCGCATCCAGTACTCGGCGATGACGGGGCAGAGCCTGTTCTATCTGGGCGAGACGGACCTGCAGCACAAGATCCTGGCCATTGCTGAGGAAGAAGGCGTGCGCCAGGCGGCGTATGCGCTGAAGCTGCTGCAGTCCGATGGGCAATTGACCATCGCCAGCACCGGCAAGGATGAAAACACTGGCAACCTCGTCACCAAGCAATACCGGGTGCAAGGCCCGGTGATGCTGATGCTGACCACGACGGCCATCGACGTGGACGAGGAGCTGCTCAACCGCTGCCTGGTCCTCACCGTCAACGAAAGCCGCGAGCAGACCCGGGCGATCCATGAGCGCCAGCGACATCGCCAGACCCTGGAGGGCTTGCTGGCGGCGAGCGATCGCGAGGGGCTCATCCACTTGCACCGCAACGCGCAGCGCCTGCTGCGGCCGGTGGCGGTGGTGAACCCCTTCGCCGCTTCTCTAAGCTTCGGGGACCACCAGACCCGGGCGCGGCGGGACCACGCCAAGTACCTGAGCCTGATCAACGCCATTGCGCTCTTGCACCAGCACCAGCGGCCCGCCAGGACCGTGATGCACCGAGGGCAGGAGCTGGTCTACATCGAGGCCACGCGCGAGGACATTGCCCTGGCCAACCGAGTGGCGCACGAGGTGCTGGGGCGCACGCTGGACGAGCTGCCGCCGCAGACGCGCAAGCTGCTGAGCCTGGTGCGGGTGTGGGTGCGCGAGCAGTGCGCGGCCCGTGGCCTGGCGCAGGCGGATCTGCGCTTCACGCGGCGGGAGCTGCGCGAGGCGCTGCGCTGGGGCGACACGCAGCTCAAGGTGCACTTAGGTCGCCTGGTGGAGATGGAGCTGCTGGCCGTGCATCGCCGGGGGCTCACGCACGCCTATGAGCTGCTCTACGACGGGGACGACGGCGAGGCCCTGCGCGCGCATCTGTGCGGGCTGCGAGACCTGGATGGACAGCTGGACGGACAGCCATCCCATCACTACGACGGCGCCCGGTCGGGGTCCGAGCCCGCTCGGTCGGCCTCTGGTCGGGGTGGGGTCGGCCCTCAGCCGGCCCCTGGTCGGGGTGGCGTGAATGAGGCGACAGCCCAGGATCCATGCGGCCTGCAGGCCGATGGCGAGGGTGCGAATGGGCATGAAGACGTGCAAACGCTGTTCCCCCGCGAACGCACAGCCCCGGTCCTACCGACACCGGCCTGATGAACGGGGTCTGATGTGCGCACCGGCAGCCATCCCTACCGAGACAAGCCCAGCCCGCGCCAGCGCTTCGCGCAGGCTGTGGGCGACCCGCGCGACGCCACGGGGCTCTATGCGGCCATGCGCCGCTACGTCGAATACCGCGCCGTGATGGGCAGCACGGAGCTGGGTCTCTACAGCACGGAGCGTTACCTCCGCGACTTCATCGCCTGGTGCGACGAGCGCAGCGTCACGCATCCGCAGCATGTGAGCCGCGCGGTGCTGGAGCGCTACCAGCGCTGGCTGTACCACTACCGAAAGAGCGACGGCGGGCCGCTGTCCATCGCCAGCCAGCGCTGCAAGCTGGTGCCGCTGCGGGGCTGGTTCAAGTGGCTGACCCGCTCGGGGGCGATCCCGGCGAATCCGGCGGCGGACCTGGACCTGCCGCGCAGCATCCGGCGCCTGCCCCGGAGCGTGCTCACGGCCGCGGAGATGGAGACGGTGCTGGCCTTGCCGGACACGAGCACACCGCTGGGCCTGAGGGACCGCGCGCTCATGGAGGTGCTGTACGCCACGGGCATGCGGCGCATGGAGGCCACGCGGCTGGAACTCGGGGACGTGGACGCCGAGCGCTGCGTGGTGCTCATCCGCGAGGGCAAGGGGCGCAAGGACCGGCTGCTGCCCTTGGGCGAGCGGGCCTTGCACTGGGTGCAGCAGTACCTGGCGCGCGGGCGGCCGGCGCTGGCCTGGAACCTGCACGAGCCGCGGCTGTTCCTGGGCAACGAGGGCAACCCGCTGCATCCGATGTGGCTGTCCACGGTGGTGGGGCGCTACATCGAGCGGGCGGAGCTGGGCAAGCGGGGCGGGCCGCACCTGATCCGGCACACGATGGCCACGCTCATGCTCGAAGGCGGGGCGGACGTGCGCTTCATCCAGGCGATGCTGGGCCACGCGGAGATGAGCACGACGCAGATCTACACCCAGGTCGCCATCCGGCAGCTGCAGCTCGTGCATGCGAGCACGCACCCGGGCGCCAAACGGCGCGCCAGGGCCTCGCAAGCCGGTCCCGACGTGCCAGCCCCTCACCCTGACCCAGAAAGCGCTGCTGAGGCCCTTCTGCAGGCCTTGGCGGACGAGGCCGAGGAAGACGAAGGCGGCGAGCTGACCAGCGGAGCCTGAACGGGACTTCCCCTTCCTTCTCTTAGCCGCTGAAGCGCCGCGAGGCGCTGAGACATGGGCTGCGCCGCCAGGCGCTGACCTGACCCCTGCCAGCACGTCGGCGCAGGCCTAAAACCGCACATCGGGGCGTCTCGGCCAAAATGCGCCGATGCTCAGTCATGCCGTCGCCCGCAAACCCGCGCCAACGCTGGCGATGCGGGCTATAGGGCTACGACTTCGCAACGGAGTTGATGCTCT
>NZ_JBPZGY010000033.1:0-7158 GCF_051857535.1 Roseateles sp. DB2
GTCGTGGTCGAGCTGCAGGCCCCGCTGCCCCTGGCGGCCTATGCCCAGAACCGCGTGGCCGGCGCGCTGATCGTCGTCGACCCCACCAGCAACCGCACCTCGGGTGCGCTGCTGGTGCGCTGAGCCGGCACCCACGAGTCAAGACCTGACCCCAAGGAGCATCACATGGGACGCGTCATCTTCGTCAGTGCCGGCCCCGGCAGCGCCGACCTCATCACCCTGCGTGGCCTGCGCGCCCTGCAGCAGGCCGATGTGGTGCTGTTCGACGCCCTGACCGACCCCGCCCTGCGCGAGTTCGCCCCCAGCGCCCGCTGGCTGGACGTGGGCAAGCGCGGCTTCTGCGACTCCACCGCCCAGACCGCCATCAACGCCGCCCTGGTGCGCGAAGCCCGCCAGGCCGGCGTGGTGGTGCGCCTCAAGGGCGGGGACGCCAGCGTCTTCGGCCGCCTGGAAGAGGAGCTGCTGGCGCTGGACGAGGCCGGCATCGACTCGGAAGTGGTGCCCGGCGTGACCGCCGCCATTGCCGCCGCCGCCCACACCCGCCGCCCCCTGACCCGCCGCGGCCAGGGCCGCAGCGTGGCCCTGACCACCGCCATGACCAAGGACGGCGACCTCCAGGCCCTCAAGAGCGCCGACACCGAAGTCTTCTACATGGCTGGCCGCCAGCTCGGCGCCCTGGCGCGCAAGCTGACCCTGGCCGGATGGGCAGGTGACACGCCGGTGATGGTGGTGTCCAGGGCCGGCTGTGCCGATGCCCTGAGCAGCGAGCACACCGTGGATACCCTGCCTGCCGCCAGCCTGCTGCACCGCGGGCGGCCTACCGTCGTCACCGTCGGGGCCGGTGCCGCGCCCGTGGGGCCGGCCCGGCGCAGGCGATCCGTGGGCGATCAATGCCCCCAAGTTGAGCCCCATCAAGTGGAGCCGACGATCGCGCACGATTAAAATCCGCCCTTTGCCGCCAAAGCGCCCCTGCTCAGGCGGTCCCCGGGCCCAACAACTCTAGAGCTGCTCCATGACCCACGTCGTTACCGAAGCCTGCATTCGCTGCAAGTACACCGATTGCGTTGATGTCTGCCCCGTCGACTGCTTCCGTGAAGGTCCGAACTTCCTGACCATCGATCCGGACGAGTGCATCGACTGCGCCGTGTGCATCCCCGAGTGCCCCGTGAACGCCATCGTTCCCGAGGAAGACGTGCCGGGCAACCAGCAGCACATGATCAAGATCAACGCCGACCTGGCGAAGAAGTGGCCCAGCATCACCAAGCGCAAGGCCGCCCTGCCCGACGCGGACGAATGGAAAGACAAGAGCGACAAGCTCTCCGAACTCATCCGCTGATTACCCCTGCGGGCCACGACCAAGGGGCCCGGACTCGATAGATTGGATCCTCAAGTGACTCAAGCGACCTCCTCCGCCTCGGCTGGCGTGATCGAAACCGATGCCGTCATCGTTGGCGCTGGCCCCGTGGGCCTGTTCCAGGTGTTCGAACTCGGCCTTCTGGAGATCAAGGCCCACATCATTGACTCCCTGGCCTACCCCGGTGGCCAGTGCATCGAGCTCTACCCCGACAAGCCCATCTACGACATCCCCGCCCTGCCCGTCGTCACCGGCAAGGAGCTGACGGACAACCTGATGAAGCAGATCGAGCCCTTCGGCGCGACCTTCCATCTGGGCCAGGAAGTCACCACGGTGGAGAAGCAGGAAGACGGCCGCTTCTTCGTGGCCACCTCCAAGGGCACGCAGTTCCTGACCAAGACCATCTTCATCGCCGGCGGCGTGGGCTCCTTCCAGCCCCGCACCCTGAAGGTCGACGGCATCGACAAGCACGAGGGCTCGCAGGTCCACTACCGCGTGCGCAAGCCCGAGCAGTTCGCCGGCAAGAACCTGCTGATCGTCGGTGGCGGTGACTCCGCCCTCGACTGGGCCCTGAACTTCTGCGGCGGCAACGAAGACGGCAACCCGCACAAGGCCGAGAGCGTCATCCTGCTGCACCGCCGCGACGGCTTCCGCGCCGCCCCGGCCAGCGTGGCCAAGATGAAGGAGCTGTGCGACAACTACGAGATGCAGTTCATCGTCGGCCAGGTCACGGACCTGGATGAAGCCGAGGACGGCGCGCTCAAGGGCGTGAAGGTCACCGGCGGCGACGGCGTGACCCGCGTCGTGCCCTGCGACCAGGTCCTCGTCTTCTTCGGCCTCTCCCCCAAGCTCGGCCCCATCGCCGAGTGGGGCCTGGCCCTGGAACGCAAGCAGATCCTCGTGGACACCGAGAAGTTCCAGACCAACGTGCCGGGCATCTTCGCGGTGGGTGACATCAACACCTACCCGGGCAAGAAGAAGCTGATTCTGTCGGGCTTCCATGAGGCTGCGCTGGCTGCGTTTGGTGCGATGCCGATCATCAATCCGGAGAAGCGGGTGCATCTGCAGTACACGACGACGAGTCCGAAGCTGCACAAGGTGCTGGGGGTTGAAACCCCGGTGTTCGACTGAGTCGGCGCTGCCTTGGATTGAAGAACCCGCCCTTGTGGCGGGTTTTTTGTTGGCTGAGCGACAGTCGCTTCTCCATCGAGGATGCGGATTTTCATCGCTAGGCTTGGTGAGGTCCGCCGTGCATTCGCCTCTTCCCAAGACGCGGCAGTTCCCTACACTGGCCGCAGCCCTTCAGATAGGGCTCGGGATTGGCGTCCCGACGAGACCCGCGGCATCGAAGCCGCATACACTGAGCCGCGACTTCGTTGCGCCCGCGCTCCGTCCGATCAATGGCGGCCCGGGTGGGGAGCCGTCAGGCTCACCGGTCTCCGCTCCGCGGGTCTCCCGGCACGCCAACCCACTCGGGCTGCCGCCCAATTGGCGTTGGGTGGCAGTCGTTGATGACTGAGACCTACGGAGGCGCTATGGGCGCAAGTACACATCCTGCTGCAGTCCATGCCCGGTGCACCACACTGGACAGCATCATCAGCCTGCTCAATCGTATGCGGACTTCAGCGGCTAAGGCTGACTTAAACGAGGACGAAATCGACCAACTGATTGAAGATGCTCACCAAACTCAGGCATGCCTACGTGAAGCGAGTCGCCAGCAGCTTGAATTGCTTGAAGCCTTGGAAGTGCTGCTAACAATGCTAGATACGGCGGCCGAGAAGCCAATACGTTCCGGAAGCCTAAGGTGTCTGCTGGCGCCGCTGGTAGAAAAGCTGCGTGATTCCGCTGGTGCGTTCAATTCAGCGATGTGTTGACATTGAAGCCTGCGTGCCTTGGGCCTACCAGCTTGGACTAGCGCGAGCATTTCAATCTTTCAACGACAGATTCATCGCGAAAGCTGAACCCTCACTGGTTGCACCAATCCGATATCCAATCGTGGCGGAAGGAATGCTCAGGGATGGAAGACACGGGCACAAGCAAGTCGGTAGCCCCGACTTCGCTAAGCACCGCGCGACAGCGCGGCACGAGCCCACGTGGGCTTAAGCGTGATGCAGAGCTTCGACTTGGGGTACGCTCACAGCGTGCTCGCACGAGCACGTCGCCAGTCCTGGGTTCTACGTCTTGTGTGGCGGCTTGGCAAGCCAAGCACACCACACAAGTAGATCAGACGGCCTAGAGGTCAGCCTAAACGACCGGAGCTACTCCTAGTCAGCTGACATGGGAACGATTTTATGGGATTTGCCAGGAATGTCTACACCTCCGCTGCTGACCGCTGTCAAGCGACCACTCGCTGAGCTGTTCCGAGCAGTCAACCACGAAAAACGCGAATTCAGCGACCTCGCCTCCATGGACGTGCTCGCGAATTGCAGGCGTGAACAATTCACCAAGGCAAGAACGGTGCGGCATATCCTCGCGCCCAACGATCGGTTAGCAGCCTGTCTGGACTTCATACGGCTATTCGTCGTCGAGTTCCTACCGATCAATGAGGATGTCGTCTACTCATACCGAAAAGGTGTGAGCACTTTTGATGCCGTCGCCCGTCACAAGCAGGGAAAATACTTCTTTGTCTGTGATATCGCATCGTTCTTCCCGAGCCTTGGCCATAAACGCGTCGAAGTGACGCTCGCGCAAGGTGGTGATCGCACGCCTATTTCTGACTTCGACCACTGGCAAAGCCGATTCTGCGAACTTATCTGCCCTGAGAGCGGATTGCCGATGGGATTCCCTACGTCACCAGGCATAAGCAACGCGGCGCTCAAGCCGTTCGATGATGCGCTGAAGGCCGCATGCGATATGCGTGGATTGGTTTTCACTCGCTACTCAGACGACATTACCATTTCAGGAGATTGCAAAGAAGCACTACAGGGGATAGATAAATTGGTTGAAAATACACTGAATGCCGTCTTCCCTGGCGAATTCAGATTAAACCAAAGTAAATCAAAGCTGATGAACCTAGGCATGAAAGTTAAACTGCTTGGTATGGTTCTGCTGCCCGACGGCAGCGTGTCAGTTGACGGTCCATTCAAAAAGGACATCGAAGTTCTTCTCCACTTTCACTCCAAAGATCGTAGACGCTTCCTAGAAAAAGTTGAGAACGACCTGCAAAGAGGCGAGCGAAAGCTTGCAGGAATGATCAATTACGTTAACACCGTCGACCAGGACTATCTAGACAAGCTTCGGCGTAAGTTCGGGGCAGCAGCTGTAGACTACTTTCTGCATCGCTCATTTTCGTGAACCCCGTCTATGCGCGTCGAAATTGAAAACGTCCCGCCTATTGTCCGCTACGCCTTTGATGTCGATATCCGGACACCGGGCATCGTTGGTATTGCAGGCGGCAATGGCACCGGAAAAACGACAATAGCAAAGGCCCTGCTGAATCTATCGTTCGCCGATACGTTTATCCGGACTTCATCCGCGAATTCAGTAAATCCGGACAGCCGCATCACCTACCGCGTCGCCGATCAAGAGTTTATGTTTGAGTTCGACATGTCAACTCAAACCATCACTACTAGGGCACCCGTGCCCAATGCAGTGAAAAAGCTACTCTCGGTGGAACTGCCCGCACCCCATGGTCAGCGCTTTACGTTCTTTGGAATGCTGACCGAAGCAGATCCTGACATCCGGCGTGCCATTGTCCTCGGTCAACATACTCGACCACAGGCGCTGATCGACTTTCTCAACGCAGTCTACGGCGACGATCGGTTCAACAATCTCATTGAAATCCCTTTGCGACGAGGGACTTGCTGCTGCATCTTGCTGGGCGATGATCGCTATTTACGTGAGGACCACTTCAGCTCGGGTGAATACTTTTTGATCCACCTATATCGATTGATATCGGCTGGGAGGCCGCTGGTTTTCATCGATGAGATCGACACCTCGTTAGACGCGCGGGCACAAGCTCAACTTATCCCTCAAATGCGCATCTTGAGCGAGCGTCATCGCTGCAAAGTAGTGTTCACAACCCACTCACTTGCTTTGATGCAGACTCTGGACGCTGGGGAGCTCGCCTATTTGGAGCGCACGCCTGATGGCATGCTGCTTGCGCCGATGTCCTTCAACTCTGTTAAAAGCGTCCTGTTCGGCTTCCGCGGCTTCGATCGCTACATACTCACTGAGGACGAGGTCCTCAAGGCATTTCTTGAGTATGTCATTCGCAGATACTGCCCGCCGGCCTTCTTCTCGTACCAGATCATCTATATTGGAGGGGCAGATCAAGTCACTGATCTAATGCGGCGTAATCGCTCTGCCCAGTTTTTCGGCCCGGAGGCCCACGTCATCTCAGTTCTCGACGGAGATCAACAGCGACAAGACCTTCCCAGAAACACAATATGCATTCCCTTAAAAAACGTCGAAACCGCGCTATGGGAGGCGTATCGCCAGCCAGATTTTGAATACGCCTTTGACGGAGGCAACCTTCTTAATGCAAAACAACTGCATCGTCGTATTCAACGCCAAGGAAATCTCTCTTCCGAAGAGATTCACCGAATGCTATGCGACCTACATGACGATGCGATTCGAGAGTTTTCTGCTCACCTCACTCAATTTCTTTGCCGCCCTGGGCTTCAGGCTGGGGCCTATGCCAGAGTTTAAGAATTCGGGCTTCTGCGCAGGTTCGAAGTCTTAAATCAGTAGCACTAGTAACAGCACCAGGGTCAGATACCGTCTTGAACATGGCACCAGGGTCAGGCCTTAAATCTAAAGGCCTACAGATTTAAGGCCTGACCCCCGACTTGCGCGACTTGCGCTTCATAGCAATCACCAATTTTTCTTATGTCTCCCAAGACCGACGACTATGGAGACAGGGTCAGATCTGGGAGCCAAGGTTACTCTTTAGCCGCCCCCAAGAAGGCAATCTGCGCCTAAGCACTGCATCTTGCCGGCGCCAAGATCGCGCTACGGGAGCAAGGCCAGGCCTTAACTGGATACCCATCACTTGCCCTCAATTGAACTCACTGCCGACAACATGCCGGATAAAGTAAAAGCCAGCAATCCAATGATCACAAATTCTCTTTTTCGATCACTTTCAATCCTTTTCTCCGCGTTCATCTGCACAGCCTGCGCAACCAAACAGACCGACAAAAAAGAGTGGGTATTCGTCTCAAGCCAAACTAGCTATCCCTCCAACCCCAACACTTGCCATACCAGGATTGGAAAGAGTTACTTGCCTGTCAGACCCCGTGTAGATGAACCTGAAAAGCTATGGGTACAAGTTCCACCCACAACTGAGGCAAAGGATGCAGTGTCCTATTGCGTATCCAATGTTTTTTTAGCCGGAGAATAGAATTTTCGAAGCCGGAGGAATTTATCAAAGCCGTTGGCCAGTGCTTGCGGGATCGAGGATTTGACGTGCAAGAGGAAAAGATACTTATTGAGGCTAAAAAGTTCAGCTGCTGACTGAGGGCATGGGGCAGATACGGCACCAGAGATAGCACCAGTAGCACCAGTAGCACCAGAGCACCAGGGTCAGGCCTAAAATCTAAAGGCCTACAGATTTGCGCAGAGCCGGGGTCAGATACCGTCTCGAATTTCAAGCTTTGGCCCAGATAAAGTTGGATCAAACGGACGGCCTGAGCGCAGTACTCCGAAGATCAGCATGGGGCACCAGGGTCAGGCCTTAAATCTACCTGATTAGTCACCTATCTCCGCTGGCTCACATGGCGAGCTACCTGGCGATGAAGATGGTCGCACCCCACCTCGGAGGCGACCATGTCCACCAATCGCATTCAGTTCCAACCTGGCTTGCC
>NZ_JBPZGY010000034.1:0-3994 GCF_051857535.1 Roseateles sp. DB2
CATGCAGGCCGGAGCCGGTGCGGACCGGGCGCTGGGGCTGTACATCAACACCTTGCCCCTGCGCGTCAAGCTGCAGGGCCCGGTGCTGACGGCCGTGAAGCAGGTCCAGCAGGACCTGGCCGGCTTGCTTCGCCACGAGCATGCCCCGTTGGCCCTGGCCCAGCGTTGCAGCGGGCTGGACAGCGGCGTGCCGGTCTTCACCGCCTTGCTCAACTATCGCCACAACGTAGCCACAGCGGAGACCACGGACAACGCTCAACTCGCAGACTTTGCCAAGGACGTGGATGTCCTCGTCGGCGAGGAGCGGACGAACTACCCATTCCTGCTCACCCTGGACGACGACGGCACACAGCTGCATGTCAGCGCTCGTGTACAGGCACCGGCCTCTGCAGCGCGTGTCTGTGACGCCATGTGCGCCACCCTGCAATCCCTCGCCGATGCCCTGCATTCGGCCAGAGAGACTCCGCTGGAGACTCTCGACACCATGGCTGACGCCGAGCGAAGCACGCTCCTGGCATTCGGCGCGGCACAGTCGACCTTCCCTGCGGCCCGCGGCCTGCATCAGGTGTTTGCCGAGCAGGCTCAAGGGCATGCGCACCGGGTGGCTCTGCAACTGGGCGATCGGACCCTGGCCTATGCCGATCTTGAACAGCAGGCCAACCGTCTGGCTCACGCACTGCGCGCGCAGGGAATAGGTCCCGAGTCACGCGTCGCCCTGTGCTTCGAGCGAAGCTTCGAGATGCTGATCGCCATCCTGGCGGTGCTGAAAGCTGGTGGGGCCTATGTGCCCCTGGATCCCGCTCAACCGACAGACCGCCTGCGCTACTGCTTGAAAGACAGCGCACCTTCCTTGCTGCTGACTCACGGCGAGGTCGACCCTGCAGTGCTGGACGGCCTGCGGGAAGAGCTCGCCTCCGCCGATCGGCTGCTCCATGTTGACCCGGGGCTGGCGGCCTTTCAGCACCTGCCGGGCAGTGAACCGGACCAGTCCGCCTTCTCTCCCCGCCAACTGGCCTATGTGATCTACACCTCGGGCTCAACCGGACAACCGAAGGGGGTGATGGTCGAGCATGCACAGGTCATGCGCCTCTTCGAAGCCTGCCAGGCCTGGTACGGCTTCGGCCCGACGGACGTGTGGACCCTGTTCCATACCTATGCCTTCGACTTCTCCGTCTGGGAGATCTGGGGCGCGCTGCTGCACGGAGGCCGCCTGGTGATCGTGCCGGCTGCGGTGGCACGGGACGCTGAGTCCTTCCACGAACTCCTGTGCACGCAAGACGTGACAGTCCTGAACCAGACGCCGAGTGCGTTCCGTCAGCTGATCGCCGTGCAGGGGCAGCACGAGCGCCCGCATGCCTTGCGCGAGGTGATCTTCGGCGGCGAAGCGCTGGAGCTCAGCGCGCTCAAACCCTGGTATGAACGGCCGGTGAACGCCAGGACTCGCCTGGTCAACATGTACGGCATCACCGAGACCACCGTCCATGTGAGCTACCGTCCACTGAGTGCCGTCGATGCGAACCGGGCAGGCCCCGGACCTATCGGATGCCCAATCCCTGACCTCAGCCTTCGACTGCTCGACCATCGGGGCCGGCTTGCGCCCATCGGTGTAGCGGGAGAAATCCATGTCGGTGGCGCGGGTGTCGCCCGTGGCTACCTGAACCGCCCCGAGCTGAACGAGCAACGCTTCCTTGCAGACCCCTTGGTGCAGGGCGGCAGGCTTTACCGCTCCGGCGATCTTGCCCGCTGGACGGCCGAAGGCGAGCTGGAGTACCTCGGCCGGAATGACCATCAGGTCAAGGTGCGCGGCTATCGCATCGAGCTGGGCGAGATCGAGGCGAAGCTGCTTGAGCAGCCAGACATCCGCGAGGCGGTGGTGCTGGCACGTGAGGACGAACCCGGGCACAAGCGGCTGGTCGCCTATGTCGTGGCGGCGGGGTCCCAGACCGACCCGAACGTTGAGGCCCTGCGTCTGGCCCTCGAGCAGGCATTGCCGTCCTACATGGTGCCCAGCGCATTCGTTCGCCTCGACGCCATGCCCTTGACTGCCAACGGCAAACTCGACCGCCGCGCACTGCCCGCTCCAGGCGGGCAGGATCACGCACACCGCAGCTACGAGGCGCCGCAGGGCGAGATCGAGGAGCGCATTGCCGCGTTGTGGGCCGATGCGCTGCAATTGCCGCGGGTCGGCCGCCACGACAACTTCTTCGAGTTGGGCGGACATTCCCTGCTCGCGGTGACGCTGATCGAACGCATGCGCCAGGCGGGCTTGTCCAGTGACGTCCGAGCCCTGTTCAGCGCCCCGAGTCTTGCGCAACTGGCTCAGCAGCTGGAGAACAGTGACGGTGGTTCGCGCCAGCTGGACGTCCCGCCTTCGGCCATCCCCGAGGGCGCGACCCGGCTCAGTCCGGACATGCTCCCGCTGGTCCAGTTGAGCCAGCAGCAGTTGGACGCTCTGGTCAGCAGCATCCCCGGTGGAGCCGCCAATGTGCAGGACGTTTACCCCCTGGCCCCCTTGCAGGAGGGCATGCTCTTCCATCATCTGATGGGCGGGGAGGGCGATGTCTACTTGCTGCGCGCGGTGCTGCGATTTGATCAACGCACTCGACTGGATCAGTACCTGTCCGCCTTGCAGCAAACGCTGGCACGCCATGATGTGCTGCGCACTTCGCTGCATTGGGAGGGGCTGGACGAGCCTGTCCAGGTGGTCTTGCGCGAAGTCACGCTTCCGGTGCAGACCTTGCAGGCCGAAGCGTTGGGGGTGTCCTGTGACGCGACGGGTGACGAGGCCCTGCAGGCGCTGCTGCATCAGAGTGATGCGCGCCGTCAGCGCCTGCCACTTCATTCAGCGCCGTTGATGCAGGCACGCATTCTGCGGGAACCCGGTCGCGACAGCTGGTTGATGGCGCTGCTGGTCCACCATATCGCCGTGGATCACCAGTCGATGGATGCCATGCAGCAGGAGATCCTGTGGCAGCTCAGTGGGCACGGTGCCAGCCTGCTGCCGACCCGGCCCTTCCGCGAGCACGTCGCACAGGCACGGCTGGGCATGAGCACCTCACAGCACGAGGACTACTTCCGTGAGCAACTGGGCGGCGTGGAAGAAGCCACCTTGCCCTATGGCCTTTCCGATGTTCAAGGTGATGGCACTCAGGTCGACGAGGCGCATCTGGGCTTGCCTGAGCCGACCAGTGCCGGTCTGCGTCTGCAGGCTCGCAGGCTCGGCCTCAGTCTGGCCAGCCTGTGCCACCTGGCCTTTGCGCAGGTGCTGGGGACCGTCAGCGGCAGGGACGATGTGGTCTTTGGCACCGTGCTGTTCGGTCGCATGCAAGGCGGCGGGGGGCAGGCACTGGGGCTCTACATCAACACCCTGCCTTTGCGAGTGAGGCTGGGGGGACAGATTCGCGATACCGCGCGCAAGGTTCAACGGGATCTGGCCGGCCTGTTGCGTCATGAGCACGCCTCGCTGTCGCTGGCCCAGCGTTGCAGTGGGCTGGCCCCGGGGGTGCCGCTGTTTTCCGCCCTTCTCAACTACCGCCACAGCGGTCATGAAGCGCAGGATTCCTCGGCAGCATTGGATCCGGATGCGCTCCAGGGCATGGAGTTCCTGCATGGAGAGGAAAGCAGCAACTACCCGTTCAACATGGACGTGGACGACAGCGGCGCCGGACTGATGCTGACCGCGCAGGTGGCCGGTCGGGGTCGTGCGCAAGAAGTCTGCGCGCTGATGGCCCAGGCGCTGGAGAGCCTGGAGCAGGCGCTGCGGGAAGGAGGGCAGGGGGATCTGAGGGCACTGACGGTGCTGCCAAGGGAGCAGGAGGAGCGGCTGCAGCGCTTCGGCCAGCCCGCGCAGGCGCTGAGTGCGGAGCTGGCACAGCGGTTTGACGAGCGAGGCAGCCTGCATGGGCTCATCCAGGCGCAGGCGAGGCGCAATCCGCAGGCCCTGGCCCTGGTGGACGAGCAGGAGCAGCTGAGCTATGGGGAGCTGGATGCCTTG
>NZ_JBPZGY010000035.1:0-2988 GCF_051857535.1 Roseateles sp. DB2
GTAAGCGTCCTGGCATGTCATGTTGATCCGCTGAGCCGCGCCTAGGATGCTCGTATCCATCAACGACTTGATGGGTACGTACGCACTATGGAGCAAGCAGCGCCAGGCCGCCGTCGCCGAGTTCACAGCGCCGAGTTCAAGGCGCAGGCCGTGCAAGCCGCGCAGCAGCCCGGCGTCTCGATGGCCTCTGTGGCGATGGCTCACGGCATCAACGCGAACCTGCTGCGGCGTTGGGTCCATGAGATGGCACCGCCGCCTGCTGCCGCAGTGACCGTCAGCGACCAGCCCGTTGGCTTCATCGCGCTCCCGATCCCGGCGCCGGCAGTAGCGCCTTCGCCAAGCGCCGAGACCATCCGCATTGAGGTCCGCCGCGGTTCGACCATCATCGCGGTGACGTGGCCGGCGGGCGCTGCCGATGCGTGCGCTGCCTGGATGCGCGAGCTGCTGCGTTGATCCGCATCGACGCCGTGTGGCTCGCGACGACGCCACTGGACATGCGCGCCGGCACCGAGACTGCACTGGCCCGCGTGGTCCAGGTCTTCGGCGGCGCCAAGCCGCACCATGCCTACCTCTTCGCCAACCGCCGTGCCACCCGCATGAAGGTACTCGTGCATGACGGCATCGGCGTGTGGCTGGCAACGCGGCGCCTGCACCAGGGCCGCTTCGTGTGGCCTCGCGAGGTCACGCTGGAGCAGATGCCGCTGACGCAGCCGCAGCTACAGGCCCTGGTGCTGGGGCTGCCATGGCAGCGCGTGGAAGACGACGGCGCAATCCGGTTGCTGTGACGCAATCGGTGCTCGCGCCGATGCGCGCGACGTACGCTCGCCCCATACTGCCGCCATGGCAGTTGCCGCGCCCCTCAGTGCCGAAGACATCGCCTCGCTGGAAGCCGCGGGGCTCGGGCACATCGGCGCCAAGGTGCAAGCGCTCCTGGATCGCCAGGCGCACGACCGTCACGAGATTGAGTGGCGCGACGCCAAGATCGAGAAGCTCACCTTCGAGATGGCGCAGCTGCGCCGGGTGAAGTTCGGCAAGAAGAGCGAGCAGCTCGACGCCGAGCAGAAGGCGCTCTTCGACGAGGCCATGGATGCCGACCTCGCCGCGCTGGAAGCGCAGCTAGCCGACCTGATGGCAGCCAAGCGCATGGCCACCGAGCCTGCGCCCGAGCGGCCCAAGCGCGCCGCGTTGCCGCCCCATCTGCCGCGCGTGGAGCACCACCACGAGCCCAGCGACACGACGTGCCCGTGCGGCTGCCAGATGAAGCGCATTGGCGAGGACGTCAGCGAGAAGCTGGACTACACGCCCGGCAGCTTCACCGTGGAGCGCCATGTGCGTGGCAAGTGGGCCTGCGCGAAGTGCCGCACGTTGACCCAGGCACCGGTGCCGGCGGAGATCATCGACAAGGGCTTGCCCACCTCGGGCCTGCTCGCCCATGTGCTGGTTGCGAAGCACTCGGACCACCTGCCGCTTTACCGCCAGGAGGCTATCTTCGAGCGCGCCGGCCTGGCCATCCCGCGCTCGACGCTGGCGGCCTGGGTGGGCGTGTGCGGCGTGCGGCTACAGCCGTTGGTGGGTGCCATGAAGGCCGATCTGCTGCGCATGCCGGTGCTGCACGCCGATGAGACGCCGGTGGCCATGCTGGCGCCGGGCACGGGCAAGACCCATCGTGCTTATCTCTGGGCCTACGCCAGCGGTGCATTTGAGTCCATTCGTGCGGTGGTCTATGACTTCACCGAGAGCCGCTCTGGCCAGCATCCACGGAACTTCCTCGGCCACGGCACTGAGAGCGCCTGGCAGGGCAGCCTCGTGTGCGACGACTACGCCGGCTATAAGGCGCTGTTCATCGACGGCGGCATCACCGAGGCGGGCTGCATGGCCCACGCGCGCCGCAAGTTCGTGGAGCTGCACCTCGCCAACAAGAGCACCCTGGCGGCCACCGCCATCGAGCTCATCGGACAGCTCTACGGCATCGAGCGGGAAGTGAAGGACCTGGCAGCAGAGGATCGCTTGCGCGAACGACGAACTCGCGCGGCGCCGGTCGCCCAGGCCCTGCACAAGTGGTTGCTTGAGTTCCGTCCGAAGGTGCCCGATGGCTCAGCCACCGCCAGGGCCATGGACTACAGCCTGAACCGATGGGCGGCGCTCACGCGCTATCTTGGCGACCCCGCGCTACCCATCGACAACAATTTCGACGAGCAGCAGATCAGGCCGTGGGCCACGGGCCGCAAGAACTGGCTATTCGCTGGGACGCTGCTCGCAGGGCAGCGGGCGGCGGCCGTCATGAGCCTCATCCAGACGGCGAAGCTCAACGGGCATGACCCGTATGCGTACCTGAGCGACGTCCTCCAGCGCTTACCCACACAGCGGGCCAGTGACATCGAGGAATTGCTACCGCATCGGTGGGCTTCTCCCATGACCGCCACGATCGCTCGCTAACGCTGCCGCGTGTACAGACCTTCGGGTAGCCTATGCCCTGTAAAAGGTAAGGGCCACGATGAAGACTGCTCGATTCCTGACTGTTCAAGCATTGCTGCTCGGTCCGTGCGCGTTTGTCGTGTGGGCATTGCTCGGTGCGCGTGGGTCTTGGCCTTTTAGCCTGTCGATGGACACCTTCGCCGCTGCGGGCCTTGGTACAGCGCTGACGGCACTCTTCTTGGTGACCGTTGCCTTGCCGATCCAGCTGTGCATCTCAGGCTCCGCGCCACTCCCTCTACGACTTGGGTCGGGGCTCGTGTCGGGCACTTTCGGAGTCTGGCTTGGTCTCTGGGCTCTTTCCAGCTACCCAATCGAGTGGGAGTGGTACGTATCTCGAGCATGGTCGCTGCACCTCGTTTACGGTGGCGTAGGCCTTGCATTCGCCTGGATGTGGTTTCGCTGGCGGCGCGCTGAAGGTGCGCCCAAAAGGTCATCCAAGCACTAACGGCATCTTGCAATCGCGCCGAGCCGAGCGCCGTTGTCTGCGTCAACATGACTTGCCGGGACGCTTAC
>NZ_JBPZGY010000036.1:0-2922 GCF_051857535.1 Roseateles sp. DB2
GTGGTTTCGCTGGCGGCGCGCTGAAGGTGCGCCCAAAAGGTCATCCAAGCACTAACGGCATCTTGCAATCGCGCCGAGCCGAGCGCCGTTGTCTGCGTCAACATGACTTGCCGGGACGCTTACCTGTAAGTACCTGATTTGTATGAATTTCCATCATCCATGCGCAATTTTGCGCATGGATGATGGAAAGCAAAGCGGTGTCGCTCGCGCGGACAGCCATCGACTCGCCGACGGCAATGAAAAGGACGGGTCATTGAATCAACGACACGATGGGTTCGACGGAGCAGCGAGTAGTTGGCGGCCCGCCGTTGGTGAGTCCCTGATGCAGCTCAAAGCACCTGTCGGCAAAGGTAGGACGCAGCGACCGGGGTCGTCAGACCAATTTATTGACTTCGTAAGTGCTTGATTTTCATAGCATTCCACCGACCACGCGCAGTTTTACGCATGGTCGGTGGAAGGCCTAGAGACACCGGCTGCCTGATGCAAATGAGCCGAAGCAACCTGGGCCGACCGTCAGTGTTTGGTTGTGTTCCGTTAGTGGGGCTAATCTGGCGGGTTAGTCCCTCCGAGCTGTTCTTACATCAGCCTGGCGGCCTTTCGGGACTCATAAAAAGTCGACAATGTGCATTGGCTCATTTCGATAATATCCGTGCAGTTTATTCAGTAGTCGGGCAAAAAAATATCACCCGTCCGCGTGATATTCGAATTCCGTAACGAGTTACGGAATTTCAATACCCGCGCCTGGCGGCCCCTGACCCGCACCGAGCCCTGCCCCGAGGCTCGCCAGGCCAAACTGCGAACACCAGTCTCCGGACCGCCCTCGGCGGCCCACCAGGCAGAGAGCCTGGCGCCGGCCCTCGGGGCTGGTCTTGAGGGAAGGGCGCCCGCTCACGACATCAGCTCCTGGAGCCGCTCAGCGCCACCCAGGGCGCCCAGACGGCGCACCTCGTCGGCAGCGCCGTCGATGCCGGCATCTGCCGCCAGGCGGTAGACCGCCAGGCGGAACAGGTCCACCACGTCCTCAGCGAACTCGAAGCCCCGGAACCAGGCTTGCGGGTTCTTAGGGTCGTAGTCCTCGTCATCGATGTCGCGGTGCATGTGGTGCGTCGCGGCCGCCAGCGCCGCGGCGGCCGCGGCTTGCAGTTGGTGCCTGGTGATCCATTGGGAAGCGTTCTGGATGGCCATCAGGCGCCGCTGTTCGATGAAGAAGGGGGTTTGCGGGGGAGGGGGCAGGGAGCGGCTGCTACGGGCCTTATGGGCCTTTGCAGGACGATCCAGGAGGCGATACACCTGAGAGCCTGTGACGGGCACCTCGAGGACGATCCCGCGCTCCTCTGCCTCGGCTTGCGCTGACCTGGCCGTAATGCGCTTCCCGGCCGGCGGCCGACGAACTGGCTCCGGCAGCACGATGCTGTGCAGTTGCATGAAGCGACGGAGCGTCGGGTAGGAGAGCGTCGGCACCTTGCATCGATGAGCCACCAAGGCGGTCAGCTTCCAGAGGCTGACGCCTGGATTGGTCTCGATCAACGACTGAACCAGGCTCACGTGCTCCTGCCGGAGCGGCATGCGATCAACGCTCATGGCTGGCCTCCCTGTCCGAGGGAAGTCCCACCATCGGGGCGGCCACCAGGACCGGCCCCTTGGCGGCCAGGCGTGCACTCCGGTCGGCCACGTGCTGGGGTACCAGGCGCGAAATCCGGTGACGTGCCAGGAAGTTGTGCAGGGCGTGGTCCGTGACATGCGCCAGGCCAAGGCGCACCGCGACCAGCGGGGCCAACTTGCGCAGCGAGACACCCGGATTGGCCTCCAGGACCTCGCGGACGCCTGCGATGTGCTCAGCGAGCAAAGGCACACGCGGGCGGCGCGGGGAGAACGCCGGTTGGCCAAAATTGGCCAGTTGGTGAGGTGTTACAGCATCCTCACCCTGGCCGACAGGCAGCGAGCGGTCTTGCAGCGGGCTCATGCAGCACCTCCGCGGACCGGCTCTGAAGCCTGTTTTTTCTCACCGGTGAGAATCTGGTGAAGTGTTACAGCCACTTCACCAGAGTCTTCGTCTGTTCGGAAATCCGAACGTTGGTGACGTGTTACAAGACCGTCACCCTGCCAGCTCCGGGTTTCCCCTTGGTGGCGCGCCGCGCCACCTGCGGGGGCACCCGTCGTTGGCAAACCGTGTTGCTCGCGCAGTCGCACGCCCCAAATCGCCAACTCCAAGACGCCAGCGCGCCCCTCGGCGGTGATGGCTTCTTCCTCGGCCTGGGCTAGCTGGCCCCGAGCCTCGGTGAGCTTTGCTCGCAGTTCGTTGCGCTCACGGTAGAGCACGTCGAACATGTCCGAGCGCCGGCAGGTCAAGCTCAGCCAGGCGAAGTCCTTGCCGGTGAAGCCGTGGCCCTCAGGCGACCACAGCGTGTCGCTGTGAAAGACCCAGCCAGCCCAGGTCTTGCCGGGCAGCTCCTGACGGGTCAGTAGGCGCAGCAGCTTCACCACGGCCACCGGCACGCGCGTCGTGCCGGCCTCCCAGGCGTAAATCGAGCGCTCGCTGATCTGCAAAAACTTCGCAAGCTCCAAGCGCTTGAAGCCGGCGCGTCGATACAGGGCACGCAGCTCGCGGCCTTGTGCCATGCGGGTTTCGCGGCGATGGTCGATCAGCCTGGCGGCCTTTCGGGACTCATAAAAAGTCGACAATGTGCATTATGTTAACCAAAAGGCAGCGAATACTTAGAATGCATTTAGCGTAGCTGTCCGACACGAAGTACCCCCAGTCCGGCGACAAGAATGTGCGTAACGTTCCCAGGAAAACTGTGATCTGCATTGAAGAAATCGAGACACGCTGAGCGTTAGTCTTTCGGCGATTCGGCCTCGAGAATGGGGCGCAGGAGAAGTCGTGAGACGGAGTCGTTTTTCGGTGGAGCAGATCGTGGCGGT
>NZ_JBPZGY010000037.1:0-2625 GCF_051857535.1 Roseateles sp. DB2
CGCTCCTGCTGCAACGACCCCAGCGTCAGGATCGCCTTGGGCGCGCAGTCCTGCAGCGTCTGCGCCAGCCGTGCGTCCGGCCATTGCGGGTCCAGCGGCACATAGCCCGCCCCCGCCTGCCAGGCCCCCAGCAGCGCCTGCACCCAGGTCATGGAGCGCGGCACGCACACCGCCACGCGCTCTTCCTCGCCCGCGCACTGCGCCGCCAGCCAGCCCCCCAGGGCCCGCGACTGCGCCAGCAGCTGGGCGTAGCTCTGCCTCTGATCCCCTTGCTCCAGCGCGATCGCCTCGGGCGTCTCTTGCGCTTGTGCCTGCACTCTCGCCAGCACGTCTTGCGGGCCAATCAAGGGCTGCTGTGCCTCCTGGCGCCACTGCTGCAGCTGGGCCTGCTCTTGCGGGCTCAGCAGGGGCAGCGCGGCCAGGGTCTGGTCCGGCGCGGACTGCAAGGCCTGGAGCAGGCTCTGCAGCGCTTCCTGCATGAGCACGCACACGCGCGGGGCCTGGGCCGGGGCGCTGACCTGGGCGCTCAGGGCCAGACCGTCGCTGCCCAGGTCGTCCACGCTCAGCGTGAAGGGGTAGTTGGTGCGCTCCTGAGCTGCGAGTTGCTCGATGCCCTGCAAGGCGGGCGGCAACTCCGCCGGCTCCTGGGACTGCCCCTGGCTGTGTCGGTAGTTCAGCAGCGCCGTCACCAGCGGCACGCCGCTGTCCAGCCCGCTGCAACGCTGGGCCAGGGCCAGAGGCGCATGCTCGTGGCGAAGCAAGCCGGCCAGGTCCTGCTGGACCTGCTTCACGGCCGTCAGCACCGGGCCCTGCAGCTTGACGCGCAGGGGCAAGGTGTTGATGTACAGCCCCAGGGCCCGGTCCGCACCGGCTCCGGCCTGCATGCGGCCGAACAGCACGGTGCCGAAGACCACGTCCTCGCGACCGCTGACCCGGCCCAGCAGTTGGGCGTAGGCCAGATGGCACAGGCTGGCCACGCTCACGCCCAGGCGGCGGGCCTGGGTGCGCAGCCCGCTGCTCAGCGAATCTGGCAGCGCCAGGTGGGCTTCCCCGACCTGGCTGCCATCGCCCTGCACATCCGACAGGCCGTAGGGCAGCGTCGGCTCGTCCACATCGCCCAATTGCTCGCGGAAGTAGGCCTCGTGCTGGGCTGGCGTCAGGCCCAGCCGAGCCTGCGCCACGTAGTTGCGGAAGGGCTGTGCGGGGGGCAGCTCCTGGGCTCGATCGCTCAGCAGCAGGGCGATCTCCTGCTGCATGACCTCCAGGGCCTGATGGTCCGTCGCCAGGTGGTGCATCAGCAGCAACAACAGCCAGCGCTGCTGGGCCGCATCGTGCAGCACGTGGGCCCGCATCAGCGGTGCCTGGGTCAGCTCGATGCGGGTGTGGCGCGGATCCCAGCGCTCGCGCAGCTGTGTCGCGGCGTCCTGGGGGCCGTCCGCCGCCAGGGCCTCCTCCTGCACCACCAGCGGTGCCTCGCGCCAGACCACCTGCACCGGCTCGTCCAGGCCTTCCCAGTGCAGCGCGGTGCGCAGCACGTCATGGCGTTGCACGACCTGGCCCAGCGCCTGCACGAAGCGATCCAGCTTGTCCCGCTCCTGGAAGCTGAAGAGCACGTCCTGCAGGTACACATCGCCCTGGGCCGCCATCAGGTGGTGGAAGAGCATGCCTTCCTGCAGCGGGGCCAGGGGGTAGATGTCCTGCACATTGGCCGCACCGCCGGGCACGCGCGCCACGATCGCATCCAGCTGTGCCTGGCTCAGTGAGACCAGGGGCAGCATCTGCGGCGTGATCTGCGTCGCGCCCTCGGGGATGGCGTTGGGCGGGACCTCGACCTCTCCAGGCAGCTCCGGACTGCCGTCCAGGCCTTGCAGGCTCTGCGCCAGCTGCGCCAGGCTGGGCGCGCTGAACAGCGCCCTCACGTCGCTGGCCAGGCCGCGCTGGCGCATGCGCTCGATCAGCGTCACGGCCAGCAGCGAATGCCCGCCCAGCTCGAAGAAGTTGTCGTGCCGGCCCACGCGCGGCAGCTGCAGCACCTCGGCCCACAGTGCGGCGAGCTGTTCTTCCAGCTCGCCTTGCGGAGCCTCGTAGCCCCGCGCGGCCAGGGCCTGCAGGTCCGGTGCCGGCAGCGCGCGGCGGTCCAGCTTGCCGTTGGGTGTCAGGGGCAGTGCGTCCAGGCGCACGAAGGCGCTGGGCACCATGTAGCCGGGCAGCTCTTGCGACAGGGCCTGGCGCAGCGTGTCCATGGCCTCGTCTTCCGCCGCAGCTTCCGCTCCGGCCGGCACCGCATCCTGTACCGCATCCTGCACCGCATCCTGTACCACGTAGGCCACCAGGCGCTTGAGCCCCGGCTCGTCCTCGCGGGCCAGTACCACGGCCTCGCGCACGCCAGGCTGCGCCAGCAACCTCGCCTCGATCTCGCCCAACTCGATGCGGTAGCCCCGCAGCTTCACCTGCGCATCGTTGCGACCCACATACTCCAGCACCCCGTCCTCGCGCCAACGCACCAGGTCTCCGGTGCGGTACATCCGCCCCGTCCCCCCTTGCGCCTTCACGAAGGGATCCTCCAGGAAGCGCTCCTGCGTCAGCTCTGGCTGGCGGAGGTAGCCTCGTGCCACCCCGGCGCCC
>NZ_JBPZGY010000038.1:0-2403 GCF_051857535.1 Roseateles sp. DB2
ACAGCGCTGAGGACCGGGCGTTTGATCGCATGCTGCTGGGCGATAGCCTGGCGGCCATGGCTGCTCCGCAGCAGTCATTGGTCAATGCGTCGTCAGGCAATCTGCCATTCACGTTCCTGGCCATGGATGGCTCAGGGCACTTCGCACCCCAGAACCCGATCGAATTGTTCGGTCGACGTGCAGCCGCTGAAACCAGCTTCGGGGAGGGATTCAAGGCCCAAGTGAGCGACACAGCGAGTGGTGCGTGGACTGGAATAGTTAACTTTGGGCTGGACTCCTTTGATGGCTGGCGAGGCGTTCAGGGCACACGCAGCGGTTTCTACCGCAACGTGAACGAGATGGGTCTGGGCAAGACGCTGGTGTACTACGGTGCACAGGCCACGTTGGCTCCGTGGATGACTGGTGGGTCCATCGTGGACTCAGGGGTGCGCACGGCGGTCAATCTGTCCAAGGGAGAGATGGGGGCGGCAGGGCGCAGCACGGTGCAGCTACTGGAAAGCACGTCTATGGCGGCACTGTCAGTCGTGGGCGGTCGCCAAGGGCTCTCGATGCGTAGCAGCTTCGCAGTCGGGGAGAGAATAGCCATTGGGGAGGGGTTTGCTTCGACGGGGATTGGCAATGTAGAGGGTGCCGCGACAAGTCGGATGGCAGAGTTGCAGGCGAAGTGGGGTGGCTTAACAGCTGGAGAGCGCAGAGCGCTACTCGAAAGCAAGAGCGAAGCAACCTGGGGGAACTGGCTTGACCAGAGAGATGCTACGGCCACAGCGGTGAACCCGAACACCCACTTCCTTGAGAAGCATGGGCCTGGCACCACATTGCTCGACCAAGAAATTCGAGCTTCGACCAAACTAGCTCCAGACGGAAGCATCGACCCGGCGTTCCGAGATTCGACGAGGTTCTTATCCAACCGAGATATGGGTGCTGCTATGCAGCGAGCCGACTCAATCTTCCAGTTGAATGGTGGTGTCAACAAAGCCTACTCATTCAAGATGGAAGGTCTTATCGGCGAGGGGTATACCAAATCGCCTGGGCTTGACTGGATGTTTACGACAAATGTGAATGCCGTTTTCAGAAATGGTCAACCGTACACTATATTCCCCCTGCTGAGGCCGATGCCATGAGAACCGACAATCTTGTTAACGGGTATGTTCTGAGCAATCTCTTCTATGAGCTCATGTTCTTGGGTGAGAACGGCATTCAGGCGACAGATGCTGACTGGAACAAGCCAGAGTTCGTAGAGCGAGTTATTCGAAATCTTGTTGTTCCCCGGTATGAATCACTCAAGGATGAAACCAAGCAGGTCGTCAAGAATACGCTCGGCTACTTGATTGCAGTAGAGCCCGAAGGTAGTGAGCTGTTGGACATCATTTGGCAGTCTTGCTCGGCGCCAGTTCCTACGCCTAACGGAATTCGCGCGTTCATGCTCAACTGCTACGGCGTAATTTTTCCTAATTCCTCTCTGCCGACCAGCGGCGATGTTCAGGCGCTCATAGTCAACCACAACACTCAAATGGCCAATCGGCTGAATTGAATTTGGCAATGCCGGAAATGCTTCTGAAACTGCGGCGGCAGCAGCGCGGATGGATTTGTCGGCGCAGTTCAACGTTAGCAAGACCCCGCAAGGCGTCCGTTTGCAATACGGCGACCCCAATGGCTGGTCAGCAGTGGGGGGTGACTCGCACGGCATCATCGGTTTCGTCGACAAGGACGGCAGTAAGCGTCCGGCCAAGTCATCTTGGCACCAGGGTCAGGCCTTAAACGTGAAGTTCAGACCTGACCCTTGATGCAATGGCCTGCATGTCCGCCAGGAACTCCGCGCTGGGCAGATGGCCCTCGATGCGGGAGCTGGCCAGGGCCTGCTCCAGGCGCATGCGGCGCTCGGCCACGGTGCGCTGGCGCGGTGCTGCGGACTCGTCAGTGGTGGGTTTGCAGGCACCAGGGTCAGATACTGGGCACCAGGGTCAGGCCTTAAACGTGAAGTTCAGACCTGACCCTTGATGCAGCGGTCCGCCGGACTGCACCGGTAGCCCGCAGCTTCGCCGGCAAGCGGTCTTCAAACGCCCGCGACCTCATGGTCAATCCGCTGCCCATGCGTCGCCGGGGTGCCGTGCCGATCCTGCGCATCCGTCCATGAAGCGCCGCAGATGGGCTGCAACTTCGCTGCCGATTCATCGCAAAGGCGGGGGGAATCGTTCAGGACAGGATGGATGTGTGCCTCACGGCGCACATCCATCCTGGTCCGCTATGTCGCTGGCGAGAGGCACCAGGGCCTTAAACCTTCCTGATTAGGCACCTATCTCCGCTGGCATCCGCTGCCTCAATGAAACCTGCCGCCAGGGCTGGGAGCGGATGGCATCGCTCAGTAGCGCGACCAATATCGCCCGCAGGTCAAAGCGCCGGTTG
>NZ_JBPZGY010000039.1:0-2393 GCF_051857535.1 Roseateles sp. DB2
GGGCCTGCCTAGTGACCCCAAGACCAGCCGGGACTAGCACTCGGGGTGGCTCGAAGAATCCAAGCGGATCAAGACCAGCCGGGACTAGCACTCGGGGTGGCTCGAAGAATCCAAGCGGATCACACCAGCCGGGACTAGCACTCGGGGTGGCTCGAAGAATCCAAGCGGATCACACCTTTCTGGCCCCCTGCTAACGGCGGAGCGAGCGTACAAGTCATTCTGCGGCTTGCCAAATCCGGGGCGAATCACCGTGTGGCTTTAGGATTGGAGCGAACGAAGCAGTCGTGCGTAGTCGCTTCGCCGGTGAATGACGACACCGCGAGCTTCGCACTCGATGAAGTAGAAGAACATGGCCTCAAAGCTTTTCAATGAATACCAGGCGGCCGCCCTATTGGGTATCTCGCCTCAGCTCCTGCGATATTTCGCGGCTCGCCAGGTCAAATGGAAGGACAAGCGAAAGCTTACCGTCGCCAAGGTAGAGAACGACGCCCTGTACTTCGACGAGGCCGAGTTGAAGTCTTATGACATCTGGCTCAGAGCACCCTGGCCCTCTGCGGAGAAGACGCGGCCGCCACTCCCCGAAGCCATCCGAGAGGAGATTCGCCGGGAGGCCAGCTTGGAGTGCGCGGTATGCAAGACCTCTGGCCAAACTGGTGAAGCAGCTCACATCGACCCGGTCGCGACCGGCAAGTGCAATCACCCCCACAACCTTATCTGGCTGTGTAGCAACCATCACACCAAGTTTGACAGCGGGCTCTTCGGCCCGAAGGGTGCGGACAACGAGCTCATAGTGAGCCTTAAGAGGGTGTTGCTGCACTTTCAGCGGCACGCGTGGTTGGGCCTAGCGGAGATCAGCAAGCAGATCGCGGGAACACTCTCACTGTGCGTCGAGATGAAGGCACACCTTGCTAAGGCAAGAGATGCCGGCGAGGTTCAGGCTGTGGAGCAGGTGGCGAAGGAGGTGTTGGCGCTCCTGCCCACCTTGGCTGCGCAGTCAACCCTGGATGCGGTGCAGCCGACGCTGAGCAAGCTGATGGCCGGCATGTCGGCAGCTGGCGGCGGTACCGGCGCAAGCACCGAGGCTCAACTCGATGTGGCGGCCCAGCTAGAAGTCGAGTTCCTGCTCAATAGTGGCCTGAAGCAGTGCCCACTGTGCGATGGAACGAAGAGTCACAACGGCTATGAGTGTCCGGTCTGCGTAGGAGATGGTGCGATACCACGGGATCTCGACCCTGACCTTGACGAGTTCCAGATGGTCACGTGTGGTCTGTGCGAGGGAGCTCGCCACTATGAGGGCGAGGACTGCCCGGCTTGTGGCGGTGAGGGAGCGCTCGAGCGACGATTCGCCGAAAGAATTGATTTCTCGCGATACAAATCCGTCGAGTGTCGGCTTTGCAAGGGCGAGAAGGTGTGGGATGGCGAACAGTGTCCTGTCTGTGCCGGAGAAGGCGAGGTCCCGCGGCACTACGCCGACCAGGTAGACCTCAACCAGTACGACCTTGTTGAGTGCCCCCTTTGCGATGGCGAGGGCAGGCACGAAGGCGATGAATGTCCAGTTTGCAATGGCGACAAGCGAATGCAGCAGCGATACGCTGACCGGGTCGAACTTTCAGACTACCGCCTGTGCCAGTGCCCTGTTTGTAGTGGGACTAGGCAGCATTTTGGGGACGATTGCCCGGCATGCGCAGGGGAAGGGCGCATGCTAGGGCGCGATGCAGATCGCTTGGACACGGGGCGCTACAGAATGGTCGCTTGCCCGCGCTGTGATGGAAGTCGCATGGTTGATGGCGACGAATGCCAAGCCTGCGGTGGGAATGGGAGCATGCTGGCCATGTACGCGGAGCGGTTCGAATAGCTCGTGTGTTGATTCCCACGCAATCCTGACCCACCGTTTCCATCCAATCTTGACCCACCCTTGTTAGTGCCTCTGAGGGCTTAGGCTGTGGGTAACTTCTTGGTCTTGGACTCCTTCTTGGTGGGTTGTGCGGAACTGTTCTTGAAGCGGTAGCTCTCGTTGCCGGTCTCAAGGATATGGCAGTGGTGCGTGAGCCGGTCCAGCAGCGCCGTCGTCATCTTGGCATCGCCGAAGACGCTGGCCCATTCGCTGAAGCTCAGGTTCGTCGTGATGACGACGCTGGTGCGCTCGTAGAGCTTGCTCAGCAGGTGGAACAGCAGGGCCCCGCCCGACGAGCTGAACGGCAGGTAGCCCAGCTCATCGAGGATGACCATGTCCATGTGCGCGAGCCGGTGCGCCATCTGGCCGGTCTTGTGTAAGCGTCCCGGCAAGTCATGTTGACGCAGACAACGGCGCTCGGCTCGGCGCGATTGCAAGATGCCGTTAGTGCTTGGATGACCTTTTGGGCGCACCTTCAGCGCGCCGCCAGCGAAACCAC